>JBEKMJ010000055.1:0-51127 GCA_050008575.1 Bryobacteraceae bacterium | reverse complement strand
CAGCCCGAACCACCCCAAACCGATCCCCCCAAGGGAAAGAAGGGCCAGCAGGAAACCCCGCCCGCCAAGTACCAGGTCACCTGGCTCAAAGGCGATGGCCAGACCGAAGTCCTCTATCGCGCCGAAAATGGCAAGCCGGTGAAAGAATTCAGCGATGCCCTGCCCGGCCCACCCATCAAACCCCACTAAAAGGCCAATCTCCGGAGGCGGCGCATGGCGCCGCCCCACCTGCGATAGAATCTCCTGCATGCGCATCCCGCTCGCATTCGTATTGCTCGTCTTGCCGGCACAACTTTCCGCTCAGGGGAGAGTCGCCGCGACACCGGCCGAGCGTGCCGCCTTCATCCGCGAGAACTACACCAAGTTCGAATACCGGATTCCCATGCGCGACGGCGCGAAGTTGTTCACGTCGGTCTACCTGCCCAAGGACGTATTCAGCGATGGCCGGACGTATCCGATCATGATGGAGCGCACGGGGTACAGCGTCGCGCCTTATGGCGTAGACCTGTACCGGACAAACCTGGGGCCTTCCGATCTGTTTGAACGCGAGAAGTTCATCTTCGCGTATCAGGACGTCCGCGGCCGGTTCATGAGCGAGGGCGAATACGTCACCATCCGCCCGCACCGGCCGGTGAAGAACGGACCGAAAGACATCGACGAGAGCACCGATACTTACGACACCGTCGATTGGCTGGTGAAGCACGTTCCCGGCAATACCGGCAAGCTCGGAATGTGGGGCGTGTCGCAGCCGGGGTTCTACGCGACGGCTGGGATGATCGACGCACATGCCGCGCTGGTGGCGGTCGCGCCGCAGGCTCCCGTGACGGACTACTACATGGGCGACGATGTGTACCACAACGGCGCCTTCATGCTGGCGCACCGTTTCAGTTTCTACATGGGATTCCGCAATCGCGAGGGCGATCCCGCGCCGCCTCCGCGCACGCTGCCCTTCGACTTCGAGACGCCGGACGGGTATGACTTCTACCTGAGCATGGGATCGCTGGCCAACGCCGACGAGAAGTATTTCAAACACAAGCAGCCCATGTGGAACATGAACATCGACCACACCGCCTATGACGAAGAGTGGCAATCGCGGGCGATTTGGAAATACCTGAAGGGCATCAAGCCGGCGGTGATGCTGGTGGGCGGCTGGTACGACACCGAAGATCCGCAGGGGTTGCTGCGGCAGTTCGATTTCATGGAGAAGAACGCGCCGCCGGCGGACATGCTGGTGATGGGTCCTTGGAATCACGGCGGCTTCGCATTCGGCGACGGCGACCGGCTGGGCAACATCAACTTCGGCGCGAAGACGGGACCGTACTATCGGGAACACATCGAGCTGCCGTTCTTCCTCTACTACCTGAAGGGCCGCGGGGATGGCAAGTTTCCCAAGGCCTGGGTGTTTCAAACGGGCATGAACCAGTGGCGCCGGTTCGACGCGTGGCCGCCGCGCGAAGCCCGGCCCACGGACCTGTTCCTGGCCGCGCATGGCAAGCTGGCATGGAGCCGGCCGGCGGAGGCGGGGTTCGAAGAGTACCTATCGGACCCCAACAAGCCGGTGCCCTACGTGGACCGCATCATGCTTCGGATACTCGGTTCGTATATGACCGAGGACCAGCGGTTCGCCGCCACCCGTCCCGATGTGGTGGTGTTCCGGACAGACCCGCTGGATCGCGATGTGCAGGTGTTCGGGCCGATTCAGGTGGATCTGAAGGTGTCCACGTCCGGAACCGATTCCGATTTTGACGTGAAGGTAATCGATGTGTTTCCGCACGATTATCCGGACTATAATAATGCCGCGCCGGCGGCCGGTGCGGGAACGGCGGCGCCGGCGCCGGTGGCGGCGAGCACTGCGCCCATGGGCGGATACCAGGAATTGATTCGCGGCGAGCCATTCCGCGGCAAGTTCCGCAAGAGTTTCGAGAGGCCCGTACCGTTTGAGCCTAATAAGCCGGACCGGGTTACATTCTATCTGCCGGACATCGCGCACACGTGGCGGCAGGGACATCGGATCATGGTGCAGGTGCAGAGTTCCTGGTTCCCGCTGACAGACCGGAATCCGCAGAAGTTCATGGAGATTCCCAAGGCGCCGTCGAACGATTTTCAGAAGGCGTTCGAGCGTGTGTATTTCGGCGGCGCGGACGCGTCGCGGATTCAGTTGCGGGCGATGGAGTGAACAAGGCGGCGGGGGATCTTAGCGGATCGAAATGTCCGAAAACTCCATTTCAGTATCTAAATTGCAGGGCTTCAATCGGCGTCGCTCCACTTCCAGGTTCCCCGCAAATCGGACGTGCTGAAGGGGCCGCCGTACCGATACCTCTCGCAGTCTGGGACCATCTCCTTGAATCCAGGTACGAGCCAATCGCCCGCGAGAGTGATCGACGACTCGTGGGAAGCGTAAACAAGCCAATCCGACCCGCCAGAAGTCCAGTAACCTTCAGCGCCATTGTAGTGGGGCTCGAACAGAACGATTTCTAACTCGCATTCGTCGGCATGCCCTTCCCGTAACTCCCAGATGCGCGCGATCCCTCTTCGAGTTAACAATTCTCGAAGAAGGGCTTCTTTCGCGGTGTCAAAGTAGTCGGTGTGGAAAGACAACATGCCTCGGGGTAGATCCGTGCTCCTCAACGGATACCAGTATTCGCCGTCAATTCCCCATTTGCCCTGTAATTCGATCCAGAAGCGATCCGACTCGGCTTTGGTCAGCGTGCGGCGAAACGGTAACGGAGCCGGCCAGCTAATCGGCTCCGCAGTAAGAGACCGGACATACGCAAAGAACTTGGCCCGCTCGTCAGCGATTGCCTTTCCAGCGATCGCGTTCCGCGGCTCAGCGGTGAGGTTGTTTTGAGCATCTCGAGCAGCAACGGTCATGGCATCCACCAGTGAATTAACGGTGTCCGCGCTTTCCGGTCTCAAAGCTTCGATGGATCGCAGGATGGCCTGAAGAATCAAGTATCGCGGAAAGGCGTCGTAGGCCTCCGGCGAATAATCTCCCGCACGGCGAGACTGGCTGCGTTGGATCTCTGCGTAGCGACGACTCCATTCGCGGAATTGTTCCTGACAGTATCGCCGCGCGAGCGTGTGAACTGCCTCTCTCTCATTCATTCATCATTCACTCAATTCGATTGGAACATATGTAGTCGACGTGCGCATTCGATCGACGCCTGGAACGGCGGCTGGCGCGAGAGACCGAGCGGTCTGGCGTGGCGAGTGCCTTCCGGAGTTCGGTGGGGTCGATCCGTAACCGCTCGCATACCTCTAGAACGGCACGTCGTCGTCGGTGATGCCTTGGTTGAAGGCGGGATCTTCGGATGGCGCGGGCGGCGCGGACTGGCTGGGCACGGCGACTGGGCGGCCCGCGCTGCGCGGCATGGATATGGGCTGCTGGCTATACTCGTCGGGGGCCGATCCGCCGCCGTCCTGACGGCCGCCGAGAAGCACGAGGTGGTCGCAGATGACTTCGGTGATGTAAACTTTCTTGCCGTCCTTATCGTCGTAGGTTCTGGTTTCGAGGCGGCCTTCCACATAGACCTGCTTACCCTTCAGCAGGTAGTTGGCGACGTTTTCCGCTCGCCAGTATACAATGCGGTGCCATTGAGTTTGTTCTTTCCACTCTCCGGAGGTCTTGTCCTTCCACTTGCTGGTGGTGGCCAGGTTGAAGTTCGTGACGGACGTTCCGGAGGGAATGAATTTCGTTTCGGCGTCTTTGCCGAGGTTGCCGACCAAGATGACTTTGTTGACGGATCCCATATGGCGCACTGTAACACTATTTTGCACGGTGGGGGAAAGGCGGGTCTGAAAGGCCGGCGGCGGTGCATGGCGCTGCCCCACCAGGTTTTGAACACGGTCAGACGCGTTCGTCGAGCACCTCGCGGACCTTGGCCAGCAGGATATCGGGCGTGAACGGCTTGTTCAGGAACGTTTTGGGCGGTTCGCCGGGCGCGCTGTTGATAGGACTGTCGCGGTAGCCGGACATGTACAGGATCTGCAGGTCCGGGTTCTTTTCGGCAATCTTCAGACCGAGTTCGAAGCCGTTCATCTGCGGCATGACCACGTCGGTCAGCACCAGGTCGATTTTGTGCGCATTCTTTTCGTAGACCGAGAGCGCGGCGAGACCGTTGGCGGCTTCGATGACGGTGTAGCCCCCACTGTTGAGCACCGCGGATACCAGTTTGCGAACGCCTTCTTCGTCCTCCACCAGGAGGATGGTCTCGGAGCCTTTGGACGCCGCCGGCCGGCGCGCCGGGACAAACGCGGTGGCCGGCTCCACGCGCGGCAGATAAATCTCGAAAATGGTCCCGCAATTCACCTGGCTATAGACCGTGATGTACCCGTCGCTCTGCTTCACGGTGCCGTAAACCATGGAGAGACCGAGTCCGCTGCCTTTGCCGTGTTCCTTGGTGGTGAAGAAAGGCTCAAACAATCGCGAGCGGGTTTCGGCGTCCATGCCGGAGCCGGTATCGCTGACGGCCAGCATGACGTATGCGCCGGGCTTGACGCCGGCCTTCTTGGCGGCCAGGGCATCCAGCTCCAGGTTGGAAGTTTCGAGCACCAGCTTGCCGCCGTTGGGCATGGCCTCGCGCGCGTTGGTGGCCAGGTTCACGATAGCTTGCTGCATCTGGCCGCCGTCGATCTGGACGGGGCCGAGGGCCGGGCCGGGCAGCACGATCAACTCCACGGCATCGCCCAACAAGCGGCGCAGCATGGGTTCCATGGCGGCGATGGCGCCGTTCAGGTCGGTCATTTTGGGTTGCGTCTGCTGGCCGCTGGAGAAGGTAAGAAGCTGGCGCGTAAGGGAGGCGGCGCGCTCGCCGGCGTAGAGGATCTCGTCGGCAAAGCGGCGCAGGGGGCTGGCGGCGGGGATCTGGGCGCGCAGCAGGTCGCTGTAGCCGGTGATGACGGTAAGGACGTTGTTGAAGTCGCCCGCGACGCCGCCCGCCAGGCGCCCCACGGCGTCCATTTTGCGTGCGTGGCTGAGCTGCTCTTCAAGCTGGCGGCGGCCGGTAATATCGCGCAGCACCAGAATGGCGCCGCGCAACCGGCCCAGCTCGTCGCAGAGCGGCGCGGCGCTCTGCTCGATGGCGATCTCGGTCTTGTCGCGCGCAATCAGCAGCACCTGTCCCACGTTGTGGGCGGTGGCGCGCGTGCGGATGGCATCCCGGGCGGCGCTGCCGGCGGGCTGGCGGCTGCCTTCTTCGATCACTTGCAGGATCTGGCTCAAAGGGCGGCCGAGGGCGTCGGAGCGGCGCCATCCGGTCAAGGCTTCGGCCACGGGATTGAGGAATGTGATGCGCTCTTCACGGTCGGTGGCGACGACGCCGTCGGCGATGCTGGACAGCGTGGCGGCCAGCATGCTTCGGCTGCTGTGGAATCCGGAAACTAATCCGGTGGCGGCCACCGAGATGGCCACAAATGAGAGCAGGCAGGCAACCAGATTGGGACCACCCACAAACCAAGGCTCGCGCAACTCGACCAGCAACGCGCCAAGCGCCACGGTGCAAAGCGCGGTGGCCACGAATCCGGCGACGTGTCCGTAATACCAGACGCTGGCGAATACGGCGACCAGGAAGGGAAGGAAGAGGTTGGGCTCCAGCAGCGGGCGCAACAGCAGGGCGACCAGCACCGCGAGCGTGGTGAGCGCCAGCGCGAAGACGCTGCTGTGCAGGGATGAGTCTTTGAGCTGGAACACAGTCGGCTCAGTTTCAGAATACTATATGTGGCCGGTTGGGCTGGCGGGTTGCAACGCTATCTTGTGGTCATGTTTGGGGGCATTACCGTGCGGAATCCCGCACCCGCGTGCCCCCACGGCGCGCCTATGGCTGCAGCGACAGGGTGGCGGTTCCGGCGGGACCGGCGTAAATCAGCTCCATCGAACGGATTTTATCGGTCTTGCCGTGGAATGGGAAAAAGATCAGGCCGGCCTGGGGAAGGGCGCGGTCGCCTTCGGGCAGGGCGGCCTTTTCCACGCGCTGTTCCATGGCGTGCCGCAGCGGGATCGGCATATGCACCGGGGCGGGGGGTTCGGACTGGGCCTTTCCGCCCGTGTTGATGCTGGTGGATTGCGATTTCGCTTTCGCGTCGAGCGCGTTGGCATCCTCCCATTCGGGATCCTTGAGCGACCGGAACACCATGCCGAAAGGCTCGTTGGGCACGGGCTTGGTCTTCTTGGCGTAAATGCGGAGCGAAAAATCGCCGGAGGATATCTTGAGACGCGCCCCGGACGGACCGTACAGCGCAGTCTCCACCGCCACGTAGTCTTCCGTAGTGTAGGTCGGACCTTCCGGAATCGGGACGGCGTGTCCCACGAATTCGGCCGCCACCGTCACCGTGCCCGCGGGAGCGTGGGCCTGATAATCGCCGGGCGCGGCTCTGGGCGGGATGCCCTTCGTCTCGGCGACTGGCGGCGCATCCTTCACGGCGGCGGGTACGGCGGCGGGCGGGTCCTGCCCGTGCGCGCACACACACAGTGCGGCGATCGGGATACAGGTACTCCATGCACGGGGAAATCGCATTCCAATCACAAGCTAACACAGTGCGGCTGTGCCGCAAGCGGCCGGCTTTCAGCTCGCGGCTAAACGTGGCCGGCGACACCGTCTGCACGGGTGCTTGCCCGTTGGGGGGAACCGCTCTGACGGTCGCGGCTCGGTAACGGTCGCGGCTCGGTAAACTCGCGTTGATTTCGCACGGTTGCGGAGCGCGACCGTCAGGGAAGGGAGAGAGAAGGCCTAAAGCTATTGCGGGAATTGTCCGAAAGATACTCTTGAGACCTGTGCGCCAGAGACGCCAAAGAGAGGACTTCCATGTTACGACCCGCAGTGATTCGCAATTTTATGTCCGTTGCGTTCGCCTCAGCCCTGGTATACGGTTTGACAGCGCGCGCTACTCAGGCGAAAACCGCACCGCCGTCGGCTCCGCGTCTGACTACGGATGCCTCTTTTCCTAATTTGTTCTACGGCGCGGTCCCGGTTCAGGGCGACAATTTGCCGGTTCTAGTGTTCGTGCACGGGCTGGGCGGCAGCTACGTGGACTGGATCGAGGTCAACAACTGCCCGACTTCGGTGGCCGGGTGCAAGGGGTCCGGCAACGACATGTACGACTACGCATACCAGGCGGGTTATCGCACGGTCTTGCTGAGCATGAGCGCCGATAATTCGAACAACAGCTTGAGTATTCAGAACAATGGGGCGATGCTGCAGACTTTGTTTCCGGCGATCCTCAGCCACTATGGCGCGGCCAAGGTCTATTTCGTCTGCCACTCCAAAGGCGGGCTGGACTTGGAAGATGCCATCGAAAATTCGGCGTGGACGGGAATAGCCAGCGCCGTGATTCAGCTCGGCACGCCAAATCAGGGAGACGCGCTGGCGGATTGGATCTTCAGCCCGGCGGGCAATTCCCTGGGACAGCTTTTAGGGCTGCTGACGCCGGGAGTACAGTCGCTGGAAGTCGCGAACGTCTTGTCATTGCGCGCCCAGTGGGATCCGGTTTTCCAAGCTGCCGAGATTCCTTTTTACACCTTGTCCGGCAACACCTATGCGTGTACGGGCGGCAGCGGCACGTGCCCAACCGGATTCACCGGGCCTGTGCTGACCCAGATCACCACGCCGGCGGGAGGCAAGGCTACTCCGTGTGGCGCGGCCGGCAACGCCCCGTGCAACGACGGATTGGTGACGCATCCGGAATCGCTGCTGCCCACCACCTATGCCATGGAGTTGGGCGTGATGCCTTTCAACCACTATCTGCTGCGCATGGGCGATAACGCATGGTCTTACGTCAATGGCCGCGTGCAGGAGTTGCAAAACCAGCAGCCGGGCGTCACGCAGGTGGCCACCGGCGGGTTTGGCGATCCGCACAATACCTGGTCCTGGTCGATGGCATGGTTCCGGAACATGCTTTACGTGGGCACCGGGCGGGAGCCCGCTTGTATAACCGCGGCCGCCAGCGCCATACAGCTTGCGATGCCCGGCCTTTACCCGCCGGCGGTCGGCGATTGCACGCCGGACTACCACGATTTGCCGTTGCAGGCGGAGATCTGGCAATACAATCCCGCGACCAGTATATGGACGATGGTCTTCCAATCCCCGAGTTCGCTGGCGACCGTGGAAACCTCGGGTACGAGCGTAGCTACAGCCAGAGACATCGGTTTCCGGGGCCTGACGGTGGTCAACGAACCGGGCGGCGTGACCGCTTTGTACGCGGGCGGTGTAACCTCCGGCGAATTATTCGAGTGCCATCCGCCCAACATCGTAACCGGCTGCAGTCCACCGGGATCGTGGCCTCCGCCGCGCATTCTCCGTAGCACGGATGGCGTGACCTGGAACCCGGTTCCGCAGAACGGCACTTTGAACACGGTAAGCGGCAGCAGTGTGTGGACCCCGGAACAGTGTGGCGGCACGCCGTGCTTCCTGGGTTCCCTTACCGCGACCGGCGCCTACGCCGCTCCGGCTTATCCGCAATACAGCATCCGTTCGGCGGCGCAGCTCTGCAGCCAGCCGGGTCCGTCGTCCACCTGCGTGCAGGACGGTATTCTCTTTTTCCAGGTGGGAGATTTTCCGGGAGTGGGCCGGACGTTTGCGTCCGCGCCCGGAACCAATCCGGCGCTGGGCGACAACTGCGGCCAGCCGATCTGCTTTTCGTGGGCCGGTCCGCCGACGGCCACGCTGCCCATTTGGATTTTAAGCAATTTCAATAACTTTGTGTACGCGGGAACCGGCAGCCCGGCCATCACCGGTACGCAGCAGCAGTATGGTGTGTGGTCGGCGAATGGCACCGGGACGCCGCCCTACACCTGGAGCCCGGTCGTCGCCAATGGCGGCTACGCGCGGAATCTGATCGCCGATTTCGCCATGAGCATGGAGATCTTCTCCGATCCCGCTTATTGCCCCGGGGCTGGATGTTTGTACGTAGGCACCGACCGGCCGAACGAAATGGTCCGCATCCATCCGGATAGGACGGGTCAGGTCCAGGTGGACGCGCTAAATAGTTGGGACCTGATCGTCGGCAACCCCCGGACGATTCCGGCCGGACAACCGGGCGCAGGCCAATATATCGCGCCGCTGAGCGGCATTGGGCAGTATTTCGATAATGGGTTTACCGGACACTTCTGGAGAATGGGCGTGGGATCGCAAGGACTGTACATGGGCACTTGGGATCAGAGCAGCAACGACGTCCCGAATCCGACGCTCGGCCCGCTCTGGTCGCAGGAATATGGCACGGATGTCTGGCGCAGCCCGGATGGCGTCAACTGGACGTTTGTCAGCAAAACCGGTCTGGGCGACGGCAATAATACGGGCAGCCGCAGCTTTGCAGCCACTCCGTTCGGTCTCTACATGGGCACGGCGCGCTCGGTGGGCGGTACGCAAGTGTTCAATCTGGACAATGGCAACCTCGATTTCAACAAGGATGGCGTAATCGACCGGCAAGATGTGGACCTGATGCGGGCCAGACTGAATACGAAGGCCGCGCGGAACGCTGCGATGGATCTTGACCGCGACGGCAAGATCACGGAGGCGGATGTCCAATTGCTGACGAGCCAATGCACGTATCCCAATTGCGCAGTGCCGGCGATCGGGCCGCGATCCTCAACGCTGACGCCGCCGGTGGCGCATTCCGCGCCAGGCCCGCTGGGCGGCGCAGTATCCATTGTTTGGAACGTCGTATCGGGGGCTAGCGATTACCTGGTTTACCGAATTACTTGCTCGCCTAGCGTATCCACGCCGGCTCCAGCCGCGGCCGCCAATGCCGCCGCCGCTTGCAACGCGCCGGGGGCGCCGTCGATCTGCACGATGTTGCCTCACGCGGTTGCATCCACGACCGCGCTTTATGGCTATCCGAGCGCGCCGGAATTCTTGGGCCGGGTGACGGCGATGGCGTACGGGGAAACCGCGCCGAACACCTTGCAATCGCTTTATTTCATAGTCGCCGAGGATGCGCTTGGCAACCTCTCGAGCCCTTCCAATGTGGTGGGCGGGCCGTCGCTCGCAACGCAGTAGGGATCGGCTAGCCTTGCTCGCCGGCGTAGTGGGGCAGGCTCGCAGCCAGGCTCGCAGCCTGCGCGGGCCTCGTAGGCCCGCTCTTCGGTGAGCGAAGCCCGCCTCGCACAGGCCCAAGCCTGTGTAGGCGTGGCTAACTAAAAGCCCGCGGCGGCGCATGGCGTCGCCCTACCTGGGTTTTTCCTAAGGCGTCGTGTAGATCACGGTAACCTCGCAGCCGTCCTTGCCCGCGCACAGGTTGGGGCCGTTATTCACCGCGATGCCCGTGATGTGGAGCCCGTCGCCGTGGCCGAACGCGCGTTCGTCGGCATTCGCGGTTTTCCGCCACTTGGCAAAGGGAATGTAGCGCGAAAACCTGACGTGCACGCCCTTGTTGGCGGAAACGGATGCGATGGTTAGCGATGCGGCGCCGTAGTTCACCTGGATTGTCCAGTGCTGGTACAGGTCGACTCCACATTTCGCGTCGCCCGCACAGCGGTCGGCGCCCGCTTCGACGACCTTCACCCCGCTTAACACGCCCGTAGCGTTCAAGTGCCGCAGCTCCCCCCGGATCGCCTTCCAGGTCTTGCCGTCGTCGAGTCCACCGGCGTAAAGCAGGATGGACCCTCCGTCTTTGATGGTGATGGGGGTGTCGCCGGAGGCTTCCATTCGCGCCGGACCGCCGCACAGCAGCAGAATCCCGAGGGGGAGAGACGTCGTGAGTGTGAGTTTGCACATGAGCTTGATTGTTCCTTTGATCAGTGGCCTACAGGCACCCCCGGGGCGGTGCGCGGCAAATCCGCATGCAAACGCCGAATGACCGGGCGGTCCAGGTACGAGCGAAAATCTTCCGCGGGCCACGAGGCCTGCAGTTCGGCCAGCGCGGCGGCGGCCTGGGCCGCGGCGGCGCGGTCCGGGGGGCCGCTTTTCAGCAGCAGTACGCCGGCGCGCCAGAGCGACTCCGGCTTTTTGGCCGATTCGAAAAAAGGGCGCGCGCGGCTCGCGTATCCCGCTGCCGCCACGCGATCGCCGGCAGCCAGGGCCGCTTCCGCCGAGCCGAGCAGCGCCTCCGCTTCCGCCGCGGGATTGCCCGACGCATGCGCCATGTCGAACGACTTGCGGCAGGCTTCCAGTCCCCGCGCTCCAGCGCCCGAACGGGCCAGCGCCAGGCCCAGCACCAGGCTGGCGCCCCGCCGGGTAGCCATGTCGCCCGCGTCCGCGCTGCGCAGCAAGGCCTCGGCTTTCGCGCGCGCCTCGGCGAAACGTTCCTGCATCAAAACGATCCGGAGAGCGCTCACTGGATTGGCGTCCGCGCCCTGTTGCGACACCGCCGGGCCGTCTTTGTGGCCGAGTAGGGCGTGCATCAGAGCCACGTTGACCTCGTTGGTGGCCCTGCCAGTGGAATTGCCAATGGCCTCGAAAATGCGCCGTGCCTCGTCGAACATGCGCAGCGCCTGCGGCCAGCGGTCCTGGAACTCTTCGAGCGAGGCCAGCCCCTCCTGCGCCAGCGCCAGTGGCTGCGACGGACCGGCCGGCTGCATGGTGGCCAGCGTCTCCTGAAACGCGCGGCGCGCCCCTTCGTAGTCGCCCTTGTTGCGCGCGGCGCGGCCCAGCAGGATGAGAGCCATGGCGGCCTCGTTGCGGAAACTGGCCTGCTTATAGTACACCAGCCCGGCCTGCACGTCCCCCCAGCCCTGCGCCGCGTCCCCGCTCTGGATGCGGATGCTTCCCAGACTCACCAGCGCGCGGGCTTCCGACCGCTTTTCGCGGTTCCGCCGGGCGATGTCCAGCGCTTCCTGCATGGTGCGCAAGGCCTCCGCGGTGCGCCCTTTGACAAATAGCGCGCTGCCCAAATCGATCAGCCCCCGCGAAACCAGATTCTCGATGCCGCCGGCGCGCGCAATGGCGATGGCGCGGTTGGCTTCGTCCAGGGCTTCCGCCGTCTGCCCGGCGTCCAGGTAGCCGTTGCTCGACAAAAGCAGAAGTTTGATTTGCTGTTGGTCGTTGCCCGTCACCCGCGCCGCCGACAGCGCCTTGCCGATCAGATCGCGGCTTTCCGCGGGCGTGCGGGCAAATCGGGCGCGCACGTAGAGGCACTCGGTCGCGCCTTCCACGTTGGAGGCGGCCTGGAACAGATTCTCCGCGCGGTCGAGCGAGCGGCCGGAGTCCTCCCGCGCGCCGGTGCGGGCCTGCAACGCTCCCAGGCGCAGCCATGCGGCGGCATTCTGCGCATCCAGGCGGACCGCTTCGGAATACGTGCCCATGGCCTTCCGCGTATCCTGGTTGCGTTCCTGCGCGCGCCCCAGATCGAGCAACGCCCCATCGCGCTCGTCCGGCGCCGCCAGCGCGGAGACTTGCTGGAACTTGCCCTCCGCGGCCTGGAATTCACCCGTAACGGTTTGCCTAATCGCGTCCAGATGCAGGCTCTCGGACTCCGGCGGTGAACCGCGCGGCGCCATGGCTTTCAGTAATTCGTCCTTGGCGCGTTCCAGGTAATCTAGTTCGTACCAGGCTTCGGCCAGATACGCGTGCGCCATGGCGTAAGCGGGGTCGATCTCCACCGCGCGCGCCAGCGCCTTGCCCGCGCGGTGATAACTGCCGTAGTGCAACGCGGCGATGCCATCGCGATACCAGGGAATCGCGGCGGCGGCCGGGTCGTGGTGGCGCTTCGATATCCGCAACCACGCAAACGCGCCGCCTCCCACCGCGACGGCCCCGCCGGCCAGCGCTGCCACGGCGCGGCGGCGCGAGGGCGCCCGTCCTGGAGCCCCCAGGTCGGCCAATAGCTCGTCCGCCGATGTGTAGCGTGCGCGCCGGTCCTTCGCCATTAGCTTCAGAACGACGCGGTCGAGGTACGGCGGCGATTGCGGATTCAGCCGCGACGGCGGTGGCGGCTCCCACGTCAGCAGCCGCGCCAGAGTCGCTGTGAGGCTCTCCGCCGCGAATGGCGACTTGCCAGCCAGGCACTCATACAGCACCACGCCGAGCGAGAACAGGTCCGACCGTGCGTCCAGCATCTCGCCGGACGCCTGCTCGGGTGACATGTACAGTGGCGTTCCGGAAAAGCCTTCCAGCGTTTGCGTGGCCGCGGCTGCGGCAGGCTCGCCGGCCGCGTGCGTGCGCGCGATGCCGAAGTCCAACACCTTCACCTCGCCGGTGGACGTGATCTGGATATTGCCGGGCTTGATGTCCCGGTGGACGACGCCGTGGCGGTGCGCTTCCGCCAGCGCCGCAGCCGCGCCCGTGCCCACTTTCAAGGTCTCCTCGACGCTCAGCCGCCGCTTGTTGAGGATGTGCCGCAGGCTCGCGCCGGACACCAGTTCCATGGCGATGAAAGGGTCGCCGCCGGGGTTCTCGACAAACTCGTAGACCGTCGCGATGTTCGGGTGCGCGAGCGAGGAAGCCGCGCGCGCTTCCTTCAGCAGGTTAGCGCGGAGTTTCTCGTCGTCGCGGCCGCTGGAGCAGAACTTCAGCGCCGCGCGGCGCCCCAGGGTCAGGTCTTCGGCTTCATAGACAACACCCATGCCGCCTTCGCCCAGTTTGGACACGATCCGGTAGTGGGTGACGGTGACGCCAATCATCGACGGGTCTTGAAGCGGCATTGCGACGCGGTATATTCATTTTAGACCCATCGCATCGTTGCCGTATACGACTGTTACCGGGCGGCGGCCGCCAGCCCGCGGTTACTGCATGCCGCCGCCCCCGCCCATGTCCATATCCAGATTCCAGGAGCCCAGCATCCTGGCGCGTTGGCTGCCCGCAGGCGCCGCCGTTAGAATCGGCTCCACGCCGGCAACCAGGGTGATAGCCGTCACTTGGCCGGGATCGGAGCCTTCGGTGCTCGAAACGATGATGGCATCGCCCGGCTTCAAGTCTTCCAATTTAATCGCGGGTAGGCGCTCCAGCATTTGCTGCATATCGCCGCCACGGCCGCCTCGCATACCGCCCGCGCCGCCGGGGCCGCCAGGCCCGCCCTGGCCACCACCCGGTGTGCCCGCCTGAGCGCTGCCGGCATTTTGACCCGGAGCGCCGGCGGCTGCGGCGCCAGCCGGAGTCTGTCCACCGCCGCCGCCGGGCCCGTTCCCGCCCGTGCCGCCCGACGCCCGCATGGCGATCATTCTCGCCATCCATTCCGGCAGTTTGCGCAAGCTGGCATCCGCGTTCACGTGCACCAGCAACGGCTTCTTGGTAGTCAGATCCATCACCTTGATGGTGTTCGCCGCCGGATCGACGACGGTCACCGTCGCCGCCACGTTGCGGAACGATCCGGATACCAGTTCCTCGGCCTCGTAGCGCGTCCCGTCATCGCTCTTAGTGCCCAGTGCCCGCACCTGGTCGCCCGGCTTGATGTCCGCGAGCGTACCTAGTTTGGCGTCCGCGAACTTGACGGAATCCGGTGCATACCGGCTGACCGCCGTCTTCGCGCCCGCCACGATAGTCAGCGGCTTGAGCCCTTCCGCGGTGCGCGTGTTGATGGTCACGGTGCCCGCCTGGGCATCCACCGCCGTAACCAGGCCGCCCACGCCGCGCTTCCGCCATTCGGCCTGATCGGCCTGCTGCTTCTGGGCGATATCCGCCTTGGTCATGACCACCAGGGTGCTGGCCGCCAGGGCGGTCTTGTCGTCGGAAAGCTCGCCGCGCGCCAAGACCCGGTCGCCCGGGGCGATGTCGTTGGCCGCGATCGGCGTGGCCTTTGCCATGCTCTTCTCACCCGCGGGAAGACGCAGAAACTTCGCTCCGGCGTGCGGAGTGATCGTCACCTTCTTGCCATCGTCGGTATGCAGGGTGATCTGGCCGTTCGCCGAGTCGATGGCCTCGACGGCCCCAACCAGGTTCGTGCGGGCGGGTTGCTGCGCCGCGGCGATTCCCATGGCCAGGCAGGCCGCCGCCACACAGCCTAAGCTAATCGTTTTCATTGCGGAGCAACTCCAATCTGTAAGGACGTTTGCAAGGGGTGCCGAGGTTATGCGCGGCGCAAGAATGCCGCGCTTATCGCCCGGCGTTCCTCACCTCATAACCCAACGCGACGATGGCCTTCAGCGCTTCCACCACCGTTTTCCGATCGTAATCTCTCTCCGATTCCGGGAGTTGCCCGTACGGCACAAGATCCGGATGTTCCTTCCTGCCGTCGTCCCGCTGCGCGCCGTAACGCCAGCCCTCGTCGATCCGTTTCCGGGCCCAGTGATCGTGGTTGTTCTGAGCCAGTCTCTCAACCAGTTTCTCGAGATCGGAACTCAGCTTGATGTGCGACGTGTCGATTGTTTGTGGGGTATAGGTCGTCACCACGTCTCCTCTGGCCCTGATGCGGTTTTTTGACCGGCATCTTGTTGTGCCGGCCATATCCATGATAACCCTCCCAAACCGTCACTGGCCGTGGCGCAGGCCCGTGGCCTGCCGGCGGCCTCTCAGGCCGCCCGCGCGGGCGGCGACGCCCGGATTGATACTGACGTGCTCGCCGTGCTCTCGTTTCAATCCACGCCGCCCGCGTCAAGCCCGTTCTCCTTACCCTCAAGCCGCCTCTGAAATAGCTCACCGTATTTGCCTAGATCGTGTAGCAGGCCGGCCAAGTAGGCTCCCTCTCCAGATCCAAACACCTCCGCGAAGCGACGAGCGCGGCCCGCGACTCCCTCTAAATGGACCTTCAGGGGATTCCGCGCGCCCAGGTCGTTCTCGCTGTGCGCGAAATAAGTGGTCATCTCGCTCAGTTATCAACTTAGAAGCTTTCCGTCCACCCGAACACGAGGCAGCCTTTGGAGCTTCAATACTGACCGGTCACGCCCCGACGCATCCCCCGAGAACGCTGAAAACAAACACAGGGGCGCCGCGAACGGACCGTCGAAAGCTGACCGCTGACAGCTTCCTCACCCCGCCAGCCGATACCCCAACCCGTGCACAGTCAGTATCCACTGCGGCTGTCGCGAATCTTCCTCCAGCTTCTGCCGCAGCCACGCCACATGCACATCCACCGTCCGGCTCGACGTCACGCCCCCGTATCCCCATACCTCGCTCAGCAACGTCTCGCGCGACACCGTGGTCCCGCGATGCTCCACCAGGTAGCGCAGCAACTGAAACTCCTTGGCGGACAGCGTCACCGGTTTGCCGTGCCGCGTCACTTCCGTGCGCCGCAAGTCCAGCCGGATGGCGCCGAACTGGTACACCTCGCCGGATACGCTGAGGGCCGGCGCGCGCCGCATTAGAGCCTCTACGCGTGCCAGCAGTTCCATCATTTCGAACGGCTTGGCCAGGTAGTCGTCCGCCCCGATTTTCAGCCCCACCACTTTATCGGCCGTCTGCCCGCGTGCGGTCAGCATCAGGATGGGCGTCGAGACACCCCGCTGCCGCAGTTCGCGGCAGACGTCCATGCCGTTCTTGCGCGGCAGCATCACGTCCAGGACGATCAGATCGAACGCCGCGCCGCACGCCATATCGAAGCCGGCCTGGCCGTCCGCCGCCGACTCCACGCGGTGCCCTTCGCTGCGCAGCCGGTCGCCCAGCGTCAGCACCAGGCCCGGCTCGTCTTCCACTAATAGGATGCGGCGTTCCATACTTATGCCGTGGGTTGTGCCGCGGGTAGCGAGGCGCTCCGCAAAAGTTCGGCGGCCGCCGCGCGCAGTTCCAGCGTGAACGTGCTGCCGCGCCCCGGCTCACTGGACGCCTCCAGCCGCCCGCCCATCCCTTCGGCGATATCGCGCGCCAGGCTCAGCCCCAAGCCGGCTCCATGAATCTGCGCCGCCTGCGCCGCCTTGCCACGATAAAACGGCTCGAAGATGTGCGGCAAGTCCGCCGCATCGATGCCGGCCCCGCGATCTTCCACGCTGATGCGCACGCGCGATCCGTCGCCCGTGCTCCCGGCGCGCACCCGCACCCAGCGTGCCTCGCCTCCGTATTTCAAGGCGTTCAGGATCAGGTTCTCCAGGCAATGCGTGAGCGCCGCGCCATCCGCATGCACGGGGGGCAGATCCGGGTCGATCTCGCGCTCCACGGTGAAGCCTTCCGCTTCCGGCAGCGCCGCAATGTTGGCCAGCACGCGGGCCACCGCTTCTGACACCGGCACCGGCCCCAGATCGTAGCTCGCCTGCCGCGATTGGCCGGCCGCGAAGCGCAGGATCTGTTCGATCATGCCGGCCAGCCTGCGCCCTTCATTGCGGATCAAGGCGCCGTATTCCTTGACTTGGTCCTTACCGGCCACAAAGCCCTCCGCCAGGTTATCGGCCGCCGAACAGATCACCGCCACCGGCGTGCGCAGCTCATGCGAGACGCCCGCCACGAACTCCATTTGCAGCCGCGCCAAGCGCCGCGCGCGCTGCGTGGAGACGATAATCAGCCCCATGCTGACCGCCAGCAGCAACAGCACGCCGAAGCTGAGCAGCAGATTGCGGCGGCGGTCCGCGGCCACCACGGATTCGAGCGAGCCTCCCTTGTGCCGTGCCAATAGCTGCCAAGGCGCCTCGGCCGGCGACGGTAGAATCAGGGCGCTGCGCGCGCGCGCCAGGAATGGTCCCCGGTTGGGGCCGCCGTTCCTGCCGCCGCCACCGCGCCGCGTTCTTCTTTGCCCGGCGGCGGGATCCCGCGGCGGCGTGCCCTCGATAGCCCGGTTCTCCGCCGGTGTGGAGGGCACCAACGCGGCGTGGGCATCCGGCGGATTCAGAGACGCAGCCGTGAGTTGCGGATCGGATCGATAGATTACTTTTGCGTCCGGCGCGCCGCTCACCACCACGACGTTGTAAATGAACCCGTCCGGCCCGGCGAAATAGCGTTGCGCCAATTCCCCGAGCATGCGATCGATCGCGGCGCGATTCAGTTCCACGATCGCAAACCCCAAAACGATGCGCGGTGGAGCGGATGGGGCGGGCGGTTCCGCCTGCCGCGGCGGACCAGGCTCGCGCCGCCAACGGGGGCCGGCGAAGTTGACAATCGGGCGCACCAGCGCGGGGATGCGTTCTTCCAGGGTCCAGGCGAACGATCGCAATTCCGGCGGCGCGCCTTCCGGGCCGCCACCCGCTTCCATACGTTCCACGCGCGCGCGCAGATCCGCCAGCGATGCCGGCCACTCGACCGGATCGAACGCGCCATCCGCTGGACGAAGCTGTAATAGCCGCGCCGCGTGGCGAGGCGTGCTCGTGCCCGCTTGCCACACGAACACGTTGGCCACCAGATCGGGACGGGCGGTGGTGCGCGCCCACTCCTGATACCGGTCCGCGTAGCTCGACCAAAAGTCGTCCGGTTCGGCCGTGGGATCGCTGTGAAACGCGGTCGAGACCAGCGTCAGTTCCCGATAGAACTCCTGGCGGAACTGGTTCACCGAAGTATTCAGGCTGGCTTCGATACGCGTGCGCTCGGCACGGCTGATCTCCAGGCTCCAGCGGTACTGCAGCACGGCCAGCAGCAGCAGCACGGCCGCCAATACCGCAACCAGGGCTATCGGCAGGAACGCCCGTTTCGCGGTAGTGGTCATAATCGCAGGATAGATACCCGCCGCGGAAAATGCAAACGACGTGTGGATTTCCACCCCGGCGCTGCGCGAGCGCTACAAGAAAATCGAGCGCGTGGACGTGGCGCACCGCACGGCTATTGTCGTGGGTGGGAGGCTGCCCGATGGCTGGCGCGCGCGCATCCGGCCCGTTCCCGCGGCCGTGATTCGAATCCCACGACTCTGCCGATCGCGGATGTAATCGACCTGGCGACTCTGGCCACTAACCCGATGGCGAAGCTTTGGCGATGTCCACGCCGCCTTTGAAATAAGCGCCTTCTTCGATAACGATGCGCGCGGTTCTGATATTGCCGGTGAGCGTGGCGTCTTTGCGGATCTCGACGCGATCCTGGGCGTTCACATCGCCTTGCACAGTTCCTAGAATCACCACGGCGCTGGCTTGGATTACACCGGTCTTGATGGTACCGTGAGGGCCCACCGTGAGTTGGTGCGCGGGCAGCTCGATCCTGCCTTCCAAAGCGCCATCCACGTACAGGTCTTCGTTGCTAAATACCTCGCCCTTGATTGTTACGGCTTTTCCGATGCGGGCGGATTCGTTTGGGGTGTTCGCCATAGAGTTCATCCTCCTCGATTTTGAAGAAGTGGACGTATGTGGCGGGCCTTTGAACCAGTGTATACCAAAACCGTCAGCCGCCACCGAACGTGGGCAGCGCCGTCGCTATCCGGAAGCTCAACTGCGTGTGCGCGCGCCGCAGCGCCCGCTCCACCTCCGCCGGATCGCCGCCGCGCGCGAAGATGAATCCCAGATACGAAGCTCCTTCCGGCAGCGGCGCCAGCGCTTGCCCCACCTTCGCCGTCACGATCACTTCGTCGACGCCCTCCACGGCTCGTGCAGCGTCCACTCCCACGACATCTTCATACACCCCGCCGCGCGGAATCGGAATCATCATCACCCCCGACGCCGCATCCGCCGGCCGCAGCGCGGAGATGTCTTCGCCGATTGCATGCCGCAGCGCCAGTTCCTCCAGCGGCATGCCGTCGCCGAACCGGAGCGCTTTCGAGCAGAGCCCGCCAATGGGCCGCGCCGCCACCTCCAGGATCCGGACACCGGTTTCGTTGAAGCGCAACTCGGCGTGAAACGGCCCGTGATACAGGCCCAGCGCGCGCACTGCCCGCTCCACGGAGCCGCGCATGCTTTGTTGCGCCGTGGCGCTTTCCCGCGATGGCGTCACATAGATGGTCTCTTCGAAGAATGGGCCTTCCAGCGGATCGGGCTTGTCGAATATCGCGAGTATGCGCGCCGCGCCGTGTGTCACGATACCTTCCACGGCGAACTCGCGTCCTGGAATATAGGATTCCACCTGCAGGTATTGGTTTTGCTCCTCGCGCGCCAGCAACAGCTTAATGCGCGCAAATGCCGCGCGGAATTCGCCGGGATCGTTGGCGCGGATCACACCCCGGCTGGCGGAAAGGCCCAGCGGCTTCAGCACGCAGGGGTACGGCGCACGGCGCGCGGCCGCATCCGGCGGCTCGGCCAACGCCACGCGGAAGAACTCCGGCACGGGCAACCCGGCCGCCTCGAATAACTGGCGCGTCAGATATTTATCGTGGCAAGCGCGCGCGGCGGCCGGCGGATGAAATGGAATTCCGAGGGCGCTGGCCACTTCGGCCGCCAGCACGGCAGGTCCGTCGCCTACGGCCGCGACCGCATCGAAGCGCCGCCCGCCGATAGCTTCAAGCGACGCGGGCACATCGCCGAACCGCACCGGAATGGCATGGTCGCCCCACGGATCTTCGAGCACGTGGCAGCGATCCGTGGCTAGCGTCAGATCCACGTCCAGCCGCCGCGCGGCGTCGGCGAACACGCGGATCTGATACCCCGTAGTCGCCGCGAACAGCAGCAGCCGCGGCACGCCTCAATCCTCCGTCCGGAAGGATTCCATGGTGCGCGGATTGTAGGCCCAGTGGAATTCCAGCTCGTAGGCCAGCGAGCGCGCCAGCCCATCCAGGTCGGGGAACAGAGTGGCGTGCGTGATGTTCATGCGGTACAACTCGCGCAAACCGGTTTCGCGCACCTTGCCGGCCGGCAGGATGAACTTCGCCATCATGTTTTTCGGATCGCGGTATTGGTGCACGATTTCTTCCATGGGCTTGTCCAGCACGCCCGGCAGCGCAAACGTGCCGGACTGTGCGATCAGGCGGCGGTTCATGGTGTCCGGCTCGCCCAGCCAGAGGAATTCGCGGTCGCCCTTCAGAAAATAGCGCGCGAAGTTGCCCTTGCGCCGCGGGTCCATCCCGCGCGAGGTGGCGGCGGGCTTCCGCGACTTTGCCGAACGCCGGATGCCGCCCGCGCTGATATCGGCGGGGTTCAGCGCCCACACCGCCGCGTCGCTGGTGGCCCGCTGCAGCGCAAAGAAGGCCGCCACGTAAGGCGACCAAGTGAAATCCAGCAAGCGCGTGGGCGCGCCGTGATGCTGCATCAGGGCCAGCCATTGAAAGTCGTCGTCCGGGTCCGGCGGCTGAGCCAGAAACTGGTGCGCCTTGCGCTTGAAGACGCGCAGGATGCGCCCCTCCTGCTGCGGCCACGCGCGCGGGTCGATGTGAAAATTGCGGAAGTAACGAGAAAGCGCGCTGGCCAGCGGCCACTCTTCCTTGCGATGCCCGCGAAAGGCCCAGTTGGAATACGGCGAGCCGGTGATGATCTTCAGAAACTCGTCCCACGACTCGAGGCGGTGTTGCTTATAGATGGTGGGGGCGGTGGGCATCGTCGTCCCATCATTTTCCCATCATTTTCCTATCATTGGCATCAGGCACGCTATCGCGAGACCGGTTGCCACGCCGAGCGCCGGAAAACGGGAAGTGACATAATTATGGCATCAGCGTCCGCACCACAATCGACATTCCAGACGATCTGCATGCCGCGCTCCGGCAACGTGCGGCCGCGGAGCGCACCTCGATTCGTTCGCTGATAACCGGCGCCATCGAGAGCACATTCCGGCCCCAGCCATCGCGGCGCGTGACAGGACCACTGGTAGGGAAAAAAGGTAAGTCCGCCGCTGGCAGTCCCGACAGGGAGAATCCATACGACGTCTTATTTGCCTGATCCGAACGTGTGGCTTGCCTTGAGCTGGGCCAACCACATGCACTCCGATGCCGCGTGGACCTGGTTTTCCCGGCAGGAGGACAATCGTTTCTTCTTTTGCCGGTTCACGCAAATCGGGCTGTTGCGACTGCTGGCAACGTCCGCGGTGATGGGCAAGGATGTGCGGACCGTCGGCGAAGCCCGGAAGCTGTACGACCGGTGGCTTGAGGATTCGCGAGTCGGAATCCGGCAGGAGGCGATTGAGCTTGACGTGGCCTTCCGTGCTGCAACGCGTCCGTTTTCCCGGCTGTCGTCGCCGAAAGCGCCTGGCGATTGCTATCTGCTTGCGGGCAGTCAGGTTACCGATGCTACGCTCGTGACGTTTGACCGGGGTCTGGCATCCGCATGCCAGAAAGCCCGTCAACGCGCGGCGCTGCTGGAACCTGGCACGTTGGCCGGAGGCTGAAAGCGGGTCTGGCGTCACACCGTATTCGTGTGCGAGGGGCCTTTATGGAGAGAGCTTCGAAGGAATGCCGATTGGATGATGTACGTTGTGAACCTTAAGGGAGCGTTACGGCGCGCACGGGAGTTAGGCAACGAGGACTGCACATGACCAAGATTCCCTGTGCGAAAAGCAACGGTAACGTATTTGCCGACATCGGATTTACGCCGGCCGAGGCGGCGGAACTCACCGCTAAGAGCAGCTTGATTATCGCCATCAAGGACACCATCGAGCAGCGCAAACTGACGCAGCGGCAGCCGGCGCGGCTCTGCGGCACGGATCAGCCGACGCTTTCCAAAGTGTTCGGGGGCCGCATGGAGAGCGTTACCATCGACCGGCTTGCGAGTTGGCTCAACGCCCTTGGACGGGATGTGGAGATCATCGTCAAATCACGCCCGCGAATGCGCGGCCGAGGCCGCCTGCGCGTGGTTGAAACCGCGTGATAGTCGACTCCCGAGAGCATTGCACAGACGACAAGGTTACCGAAGCGTCGACGACAACGTGACGTCACGGACGCGCCTCGCGGCGCAATTCTCGGATCGTCATGCCGCCGAGCGAGAATCCATGAGTCTTTCCGAAGCCCCTAAGCCGGTCGATGGCCTCGATGACCTCGACGGCGGGCTGAGATGCCTGGGATTTGTCAGGTGCAGCGGGACGATGGGCGGCATCCGCAAGCAGACTGGCGGCATACACGTCAATCTTTACTCCCTGCGTTGCGGCTTGGCGAGCGAGTTCCGCCTGAAGCTCTGGCGCGAGTTTAATCGTGATGGTCATTTGCGACGATCCGGTCCTTCCCCTCATCGGCCATAAATGAAGCGGCTACGCCTCGGATCCGCCCCGCCCGTCAGCACGCCGTCCGACATCGAGATGCGGATCGCCGTAGGCGCGGAAAGATTGGCCCAATCGCCCACCACCGTCACCAGATGCCCCATGGCCATGAGCTTATCGATGGTCGCCTGCGGAATGCGCTTTTCCACATTCAGCTTGCCGGGAAGGAATTCGTGGAAATCGAACGACGTGTACAGATGCGCGCTATCGAAGCGCGGCGCTTCAATAGCCTCCTGCGGCGACATATTAAATTCCACGATGTTCAGGAACACCTGCAACAGCGTCTGATCCTGCAAATCTCCGCCCGGCGTGGACATCGCCAGGAACGGACTGCCATCCTTCAGCACCAGCAAGGGGCTGAGCGTCACGCGCGGCCGCTTGCCGGGCGCCAACTGGTTCGGATGGCCGGGCGTCAGCACGAACGTCTGCATGCGCTCGCTCATCGCCAGGCCCGTGTCGCCCGCGATCACCGAGGGCAGCCAGCCGCCCGAGGGCGTAGCCGAGAACATGTTGCGGTCGCGGTCCACCACGTTCACGCACGTGGTATCGCGCGCGGCGACGGTGGATTCGCTCGACGCCGGCATCGGCAGCGGCCCGCCGAACGCGCCGGGGCGGTGCTCCAGCGATGCACGGTCGGCGTTGATCAGCTTGCGCCGCTCGGCCGCATAGTCTTTCGAAAGCAGCGTCTCCTCGGGAATCTTGGAAAACTTGGGGTCGCCATAATAGCGGTCGCGATCGGCAAAGGCCAGCTTGATGGCTTCCACCAGCGTATGAATATATGCCGGGCTGTTGTGGCCCATGGCGCGCAGATCGTAGCCTTCCAGCAGGTTCAGGGTCTCGATCATCACGGGACCTTGCGACCAGAAGCCGGGCTTGAAGATTTCATATCCGCGATAGTTGCCGGTGCGCGGGGTATCGGTCTCGGCGTGGAAGCCGGCCATGTCGTCGTAAGAGATCAGGCCACCATTGCGGGCGCAAAACTTGTCGTACTCGTGCGCGATCGGACCCGTGTAGAAATAATCGCGGACCGCTCGCAATCGCCGGACGCGGTCGCCCTTGGCTTTGGCTTCGGCTGCCGCCAGCGCGCGCAAGGTCTTGCCTAAGGCCGGCTCGCGGAAGACTTCGCCGCGCCGGGGCGCCATGCCGTTGGGAAGGAAGAACTCGCGCGAAGTGGGCCAGAGTTGCAACAGCGGCTGCGAGCCGTGGATCCAATCGGACATGACTTCGGTGACCGGAAATCCGTCGGTGTATTCGATGGCGGGCGCGGCCACTTGCGCGAACGACATCGTTCCGTAGCGTTCCAGCGCCAGGATCAGGCCGTCCATCACGCCGGGCACGGGAGAGGCCAGAATACCTTCCGCGGGCATGGGCGGCATGTGCCCCGGCTGTTCCCAAAGCTCCCGTTTGCGCGCTTCATAATAAGCGACCGTGGCGCGTTTGGGAGCCGTGCCGATGCCGCTGATGGCGACCGGGGGCTTGCCGGCCAGTTTGATCATGATCGGAATTTCGCCGCCCAATCCGAAGTGATCCAGTTCCGTGACGCCGGCGGCGAGCGTGGTGGCCACGCCCGCATCCACCGCGTTGCCGCCTTCGGCCAGGATGCGCATGCCCGCATCCACTTCGAAGTTATTGCAGGATCCCACCATTTCGTGCAGGCCGCGCACGGGGGGAAACATGGTCAGCTTCGATTGTGCGGCGAGTGGAATTAAAAGAGCCGCCTGAAAGGCGGCTGCGGGCAGGATTGCCCGCCCTCCAAGGCGCGCGAACAGACTGATGGATTGTAGGAGGAGAGAGTCACCCCTCATAGCGGTACATCGCCCCCGCGATCGGCACGCCGCGCACATCGATTCCGCGGAGGTCCGCCGAGCCTACGCCATGCCGCTCGGCGAGGAGCAGCGTATTCTCACACGTGCGGAACGGCGCAGTGCCGCGCGCGGCCCGTGGATCGTAACCCATCACCGCCGTGGCCACCGCGTCGGTCGAAACCGGGTTCAACCCCGCCAACAGCACTCCCGGCTGCACCCGGCGGATACCCTTGATCCAAGGCCCTTCGCCGCCCGCGATCGACTCGATGCCATCGATAATCTCCAGGTCGATGGGCCGCGACTTCACCAGGTCGGCGACAATGTGCGGCACGCGATATCCGGGCTCGCGGCTGGACGCCGGGTTCAGCTCCGCGGGCGCGGATTTGGAAGGCTGCCGCCGCCCCTCGTGCATCGTCTTAGCGCGGCCGGACGTGGGATTTTCGTTAGGCTCGTCCACACCGGCATCGTCGCCGTAAATGGACGCGGGCAGATTGCCGAAGCAGTTCTTCATCGAAAGCGTCACGCCGCACGTGTCGTGATTCTTCAGCTTCGCCATGCTGACGAAAACGTCCGTATCTTCGAATGCGCGATTCAGATCGTAAGCCGGGAACAGATAGCCGCCGCCCGGCACTGTGAATCGCGTGTACTTCTTGCCCTTTCCCAGCGCGTTGGTGTTTTCGAATTCCACGCCCGGCGCGGCGGCCAGCAACTGGCGCACGTTCCAGCCGGAATCGAGCAGGTAGTCTTCGAGCGGGCCGCTGGTGGCCCAGGCGCTCTCCACGAAGCGGATGCGCCGCGCGCCGGCCCGTCCCATCAGGTGCGCCGTCGCGCCCACCAGCTTCGGATGCACGTAGTGCGTGACTCCCGGCGAGCGGCCGTCCACGCGCAGGCTGGGGCTGCCGGTCATGTTCAGCTTCACGGTTACGGTCTTGCCGCGCACAATGCGGTCGAGGCCGCCAAGCTGGTCGAACATGGCGGCCAGGCGCGCGGTCACATCTTCGTCGTACGAAGCGCACCTGGCAATGGCCACCGGCGCGGCCGGAGCCTGCGTGGCGGCTTTGAGCAACGGCGCCGCGCTAATGAGCGCAATCCATTCTCTGCGGGTCATTCTTCTAGTCTAAACGCACCGTGGCACAGGCGGAAATGCGTTCAATATCCACGCCCGTGCCGCCTTCGTCCGTCACGTAAACCTCCAGATCTTTTTGGACGCCTTCGGGCGCGATTAGTTGCGCGTGCTTGAACGTCCCCAGCACCTGTACGGCTACGTTTTCGATAGGGTAAGCGGAATAGTTCACCAGTTCCACCACCACCTGCTTGCCGTCGTCCGTGGCGAGCACGTTCGACAGCATCGAGGAAACATTGAACAGGCGCGCGCCCATATTCTTGCGGCCGGTCATGGTCTGCACGTCGTGCCAGATGTCGTTCAGCCGGTCGAGCTCGGCGGTATCCAGCGTGATCTGTCCGGGTTGCAGCGCGGATTGCCCCTTCCATCCGGGCGGCGCGGTAAGCACGGTGCCGCCCGCCCGCGCGAAATTCTTCAGCATCTCGCGCTGCTCGGGCGTAAGCGCGTTGACGTCCACATCGACCGCCATGGACGCGCCCGTGAGCGCATCCGGCGTGAGACGCTGGCCGGGGATGGCGCGCATGGGCGTGTGCTTGGCCGCGAGCATGTCCAGAATGCCGCCCGACAGCAGCGCGTCGTCATGATCCTGCACCACGGCCAGTTTGCTGTAGGGGTGCAGCGCCCGCCATTCGGGATGGTTCTCGAAAAACCGGAGCACCTGCGTCATGCCGCGCCAGATTTTGATTGCGGCCGCGTCGCCCCGTTCCAGGCGCGCGGATAAATCGTCGTCGAGCGCCACGATCCAGCGTGCGCCGGCCATCTCCGCGTCGGCGATGGCTGCCTGATAGCGCTGGCCGGTGATCACGCTGTGCGCCGGCGGCAGATATCCGAGCCACACCGCGGCCGGACCCCAGGCGCGCACGGAGCGGATGAATCCCGTGTTGGTGTCGATCCAGGGCGAGCCCGACGGAGCCGCTTTGGCCGCGCCGTTGTCGAGCACTTGGATGCCGGGCCAGACGCCTTGATACGTACCGATAATCGGGTCCGCACCGCCGAGCGGCATGCGTGCGCGGGAAGTCAGTTCCACCACGATGGCGTGCGCGTCGGCCAGCGTGTCGCGCACGCGGGAGGCGGTGCCGGCGGGGAAATCGCCTTCGAGCACGATGCCCTGCAAGCCCGCGCGAATGGCCTGGCGCGCCGGATCGGCGGGGTCCGCGCCGGGCTTGAAGACGGCCAGCGTGGCGATGCCGCGGGCTGCGGCACTGGTCACGAATTCAGGCGTGTAAGTGGTGACCAGCAGGCAATTGATGGGCGTGCCGGAGAGCAGGTCGAGCGCTTTGGCGTTAGTGCTCGTCCACCGCGCGGGAACCCAGGCAGAGGGCGGCGCGATGGATGCCAGCAACGGCATCGCGGAGAGGAGCGCTACCCATGGGGCAGTGCGCAGCATCATGCTTCTACTTTACCGCGGCCTCGTGGCGCACGCTCTCGGCGTGCCGTGTTCGCACTCATGCGAACACTTGTTTTTCGGCCGCTATGTCCATTAGCGCTGCCCCCTCAATCACCGCCGCTGCCGCGCTAGGGCTGGAAAACTCTACATCCTTTTTTGAACCGATAGAACCCGTCTTTCCGGACAAGGGTGCCATTGGCGATCAACTTCTCGCGAAGAGCGATGACATAAGGCCACTTCTTCGCGGACTGGCGTTCCTGCAATACGGCCGTCGAACCCTGAAGCGCCACAAACCCATCTGGGGTGCGATGGCCCGCGGCAGGCTAACATCGAGTAATGGAGATCTACATCCTGCGCCATGGAATCGCGGAGGAGCCCAAGGCCGGCTCGCCTGACGCGGATCGCGCGCTCACCGACACCGGCCGGGAGAAGCTGCGCGCCGTGCTGGAGCAGGCGCACGACGCCGGCGTACGGCCTTCGCTGATCCTCACCAGCCCCTATCGGCGGGCGCAACAGACCGCCCATATGGCTGGGCAAGCGCTCCGCTGCAATAAGATCGTGGAAGCCGGAGTCCTGGTGCCGGGCTCCTCGCCGAAGGCTGTTTGGGATGCCATTTGCGCGCATCGCCGCGAGCCTGCGTTGCTGCTGGCCGGACATGAACCGCTGCTGGGAATGACCGTGGGATATCTGCTCGGCGTTCCCGCCCTCCAGGTCGATCTGAAGAAGGCCGCGCTGGTGCGCATCGACCAGGAAAGCTTCGGCGGCCTCCCGCGCGGCGTCTTGAAATGGATGCTGACGCCAAGATTGGTATAATCTCCTACGCGCCATGAAAATCCAAAAATCCACCGCCCGGTACGAAGAATGGCTGGCCAAACAACTCACCATCGTTCCTACCGATCTGCAGCATAAACATGAGCAGATGTCGGCCGCGCTGTTCCCATTCATGCGCGCGACCTACTATCGCTGGGCGCAGATCTGGCCGGAAGTCTGCGCGGACTTGAAGTCGGCGCCAGTGGTGCTGGGCGTGGGCGATCTGCATGTCGAGAATTTCGGCACGTGGCGCGATTCCGAAGGCCGCCTGATCTGGGGCATCAACGATTTCGATGAAACCTGGAGGCTGCCATACACCCACGATCTGGTTCGGCTGGCGGCCAGCGCGCACATCGCCATCTCCGAAAATCACCTGGCTCTGGACCTGAAGGAGGCATCGGCCGCCATACTGGAGGGTTACGCGGAATCGCTGGCGGCCGGCGGCCGTCCCTTCGTGCTGGCCGAGCATCACGCGCTGCTGCGCAACATGGCGGTGCACCGGCTGAAGGATGTCTGTAGTTTCTGGGAAAAGCTCGAAAAGTGCCAGCCCGTAAAAGGCCGGCTTCCGGATGGCGCGGCCAAGGGCATATCGCGTATGCTGCCGGACCCCGAGATTACGCGGCGGCATATGCACCGGGTGGCCGGCCTGGGCAGTTTGGGACGCCAGCGCTTCGTGGCCCTGGCGCAGTGGCACGCCAGCCACATCGCGCGCGAAGCCAAGGCCATGGCCCCTTCCGCATGTTGGTGGGCCGCCGGGTGCAAGGGTTCTTCGCGCATCCTCTACCAGGAGATCCTGGATACCGCGGTGCGTTGTTGCGATCCATACGTGAAGCTGAAGGGCAAATGGATCGTCCGCCGCCTGGCGCCGGATTGCTCGCGCATCGAGCTGTCCGAACTGCCCCAGGAACGCTCCGAGAAGGTGCTGGTGCACGCCATGGGTTTCGAGACGGCGAACGTGCACCTGGGCAGCAAGAAGTCTCGCGCCATCCAAGCCGATCTGAAGAAGCGCCCCGCCGGCTGGCTGGCGAAGGCCGCCGATGAGATGCTGAAAGCCGTGAGCCAGGATTGGGGCGAATGGCGCAAATCCCGTCCTGCGAAGAAACCCGTCAAATAGTGGGGCAGGCGCCCGCCAAATACTCGCACGCTATTCCGCAGAGGCAGCCTTCTTCGTGCCCGGAACCGCGGGCATGGGCGATTGGCTGTCCGATCCGGACGGAAGATACCGATTTCTTCGGATGCGGCGTGGCCACATGGACGTCCAACAGCGTCGAGATTTTTCTACGAGGGCGACAGAGAACGGGTGTGGGGAATCTACACCGTTTTTCGCAGCCGCCCGGCCAACTCCGCCGCACGCAAGAACTCGTCCCGCGCGCCGCGCGTGCGCAGGTTCTCGCGAAGCTGCTCCAACTCGTCGATATACGCGGTGAGCGCCTGCTCGATGGACTCCGTATTCGTCGCCAGAATATCCCGCCACAGCTCATACGCGCTCAGCGCCAGGCGCGTGCTGTCGATCAGGCCCGGTCCGGCTACCTGCAAATCCTCCGGCGCGGTCAGATTTTCCGCCACGGTTGCCGCCAGCGCCGTCGAAGCAAGCTGCGGCAGGTGCGACGTGAACGAGACCAGCCGGTCGTGCTCGGCCGCGCCCAGCACCACGGTCTTCGCGCCGATGCGGCCCAGCCATTCGACGAACGCGCGCGCGGCGGGCGTCCGCAACT
This sequence comes from Bryobacteraceae bacterium, assembly GCA_050008575.1. Classification (GTDB taxonomy): domain Bacteria; phylum Acidobacteriota; class Terriglobia; order Bryobacterales; family Bryobacteraceae; genus Bog-159. Next base: position 21,476 of record JBEKMJ010000055.1, on the reverse strand, counting down.
CCTCGGGCGCACCGGGCGTCAGCACATAGGTGCGGCCGCGAAACAGGTCCGCCTCCGCTGCCTCCGCGCCGCGCTTTTCCTTCCCGGCCAGCGGATGGCCTCCCAGGAATTGGCAGCGCCGCACCAGTTTGCGCGCTTCGGTAACGATGGCGTGCTTGGTACTGCCCGCGTCGGTGATGAGCGCCTCGGGCCGCACCAGCGGGTCCAGATGGTGCAGCGTATCCAGAATGCGTCCGATGGGTTGCGCCAGATACAACAGGTCCGCGGCACGGGCCGCCTGCTCCAGGGTGGCGCCGCGGTCGATCGCGCCGCGCTCCAACCCCGCGCGCAACGGCGCTTCCGAGCTTACGCCCAGGATCGTGCCGCGGAAACCCGCCTGCTTGAGCGCCAGCCCGAAGGAGCCGCCGATCAACCCCACCCCGACGATGGCGACAGTATCCATTAGATGGTCCGGCCTACCGCCGGCGCAATCATGCGCAATTGCCCCATCAACTCTTCGAATTGCTCGGGACGCAGCGATTGCGCGCCATCGCTAAGTGCGCGGTCGGGATCCGGGTGCACTTCGATCAGCAGTCCATCGGCGCCGGCGGCCACCGACGCGCGCGCCATGGGCGCAACCTTATCGCGGCGTCCGGTACCGTGCGAAGGGTCGGCCACCATGGGCAGATGCGAAAGCTTTTTGACCACCGGAATGGCCGAGATATCCATAGTGTTGCGCGTGTAAGTCTCAAACGTGCGGATGCCGCGCTCGCACAGGATCACATCATAATTGCCGCCCGCCATGATATACTCCGCGGAAAGCAGCAGTTCCTCGATGGTGGCTGCGATGCCGCGCTTCAGCAGCACCGGTTTGCGCAGCTTGCCCAGCTCGCGCAGCAGGTTGAAATTCTGCATGTTGCGCGCACCCACTTGCAGGATATCGGAATACTCGGCCACCAGCGGAATCTGGGTCTGATCCATCACCTCGCTGACCACCAACAGGCCGTTGCGGTCGGCGGCCGCGCGCATCATTTGCAAGCCCTCCGCGCCCAGACCCTGGAAGCTGTAGGGGGAAGAGCGCGGCTTGAAAGCGCCGCCGCGGATCACGCTGGCACCGGCGCGCGCCACCTGATCGGCCACCAGGTCGATCTGCTCGCGGCTCTCCACGCTGCACGGCCCCGCCATCACCACCACGCGTTCGCCGCCAATGGACACGCCGCCGATCTTCACCACCGTTCCGCCAGGGTTGAAATTCCTGCTGGCCAGTTTGTAGGGCGAGGCGATGCGGTGCGCCTCCTTCACGCCCTCCATCACCTCGAAAACTTCGAGGTCCACATCCACCTTGCCGCCCACGCCGCCGAGCACCGTGTGCATCACGCCGGTGGAGCGATGCACGTCGTAGCCTTCGCCCACCATGCGGTCGATCACCGCTTGAATCTGGGGCTCGGTGGCCCCCTGCTGCATGACGACTAACATTTATGAATCTCCGTCCGTACTGGTCTCAACGCTGGTTTGCATGCGAATTCTCTGGATGGTGCGCATTTCGTCGATGATGCGCTCGAAGATGCGCTTGACGGCGTCGGGTGTAAGCGGACCTCCGTTATGGATCGTGATGTTTTCAAAAACCTGTTCTTCGCGGCGGGGCTCGTAGATGGGCAGTTTGGCGGCGCGTTTGACGCGGCCTATATCCTCGACGACGCGCGTGCGTTCGTTTAGCAATGCGAGCAGGCGCAGGTCCAACGCGTCGATCGACACGCGATATTCTTCGAGCGCCTGGATCGCTTCTTCGCGCGTCACGTAGCCTCCGCGGCGCGCATGTCGAAGCCATGCTTCAGCTCGCGTACGAACGATTCCAACTGAATTTCGAGCGACGTGTTATCGAGATTCTTCTCGATCAAATTGACGATGGCGCTGCCCACCACCACGGCTTCCACCTGCGGGCCCAATTCCGCCACGTGTTCCGGACGCGAGATGCCGAATCCCACCGCCAGCGGCAGATCCGTAACCGCGCGCACGGCGGCGACCAGCGGCGCCACGGCATTGGAGATTGACTCGCGCGCGCCGGTTACGCCCGTGCGCGAAACCAGATAGACGAAGCCCGTGGAGTATTGCGCAACCAGACGCAGCCGCCGCTCGGTGCTGGTGGGCGCGGCCAGGAAAACCGTGTCGAGGTTGTGGCGGCGCATGGCGTCCACGTAATCGCCGGCTTCTTCCACACTGGCATCCGTCAGCAGGCAGCCATCGATGCCGCAGGCCGCCGCGTCACGTGCCAGCGCATCCAGGCCGTAGCGCACCACTGGATTCAGATACGTAAACAGCAGCAGTGGGATCTCGGAGCGCCGCCGGATCTGCGCGGCGACCTCCAGCACTTTGCGCAGCGTGGCGCCGGCGGCTAGCGCACGCTGTCCCGCGCGTTGGATGACGGGACCATCCGCGATGGGGTCCGAAAAAGGCACGCCCAACTCGATCAGGTCCGCGCCGCCACGCTCCAGCGCTTCCACCAGCGCGGGCGTGCGCTCTGGCGAGGGGTCGCCCACGGTGAGGTACGCAATCAGGCCTTTGCGCCCGGTCCGCTTCAGGTTGTCGAACATCGTTGCGATGCGAGTCATTTAAGTGGGGCTGGACTCCAGTCCTGCGGCCGGCGTCCACGCCGGCCCGTTCGCGAAGGAGCGGGTTCTGGAGAACCCGCGCAGGACTGGAGTCCTGCCCCACCAAGCTCAGTCCGCATCCAGTTCCTTCAGGTTTTCCCGGTAAATATCGATGTCCTTGTCGCCCCGTCCGGACATATTGATAATGTAAATTTCGTGGCGGGCAGTGGGCGCGCGCCGCACCGCCTCGGCCACCGCGTGTGCCGATTCGAGCGCCGGAATCAGGCCTTCCACGTGGCACAGCAGGCGCGCCGCGTCGAGCGCTTCAGCGTCGCTGGCGGCCACATATTCCGCGCGGTTGCGGTCGTGCAGCCAGGCATGCTCGGGCCCGATCAGCGCATAGTCCAGGCCCGCGGAAACCGAGTGCGTCAGCGAAACCTGGCCATCGTCATCCTGCAATAGATAGCTGCGGGCACCGTGCAGCACGCCGGGCGCACCACCGCGAAAGCGGGCCGCATGCTCGCCCAAGTTCGGTCCCCGGCCGCCGGCCTCCACGCCGATCAGCCGCACCTTTTCATCGGGCACGAACGCGTGAAAAATACCGATGGCGTTGCTGCCTCCGCCCACGCAAGCGAAGATGGCGTCCGGCAGGCGCTTGGCGGTCTCCAGAATCTGACGGCGCGTTTCCTCGCCGATCACCTTCTGAAAATCGCGCACCATTACGGGATAAGGATGCGGCCCCAGCGCCGAACCCAGCAGATAATATGTGGTGCCGACGTTGGTCACCCAATCGCGCATGGCTTCGTTGATGGCGTCTTTCAGGGTGCGGCTGCCGCTGGTCACCGGAACCACCTGAGCGCCCAGCAGCCGCATGCGGAAGACGTTGAGCCGCTGCCGGCGCATGTCTTCCTCGCCCATATAGACCACGCAATCGAGACCCAGCCGCGCGCATACCGTAGCCGTGGCGACGCCATGCTGCCCTGCGCCGGTTTCCGCGATGATACGCCGTTTGCCCATGCGCCGCGCCAGCAGGCCCTGCCCCAGCGTGTTATTGATCTTGTGCGCGCCCGTGTGCAGCAGGTCTTCGCGCTTGATGTAGATCCGCGCGCCGCCCAGATGTTCGGTCAACCGCCGCGCGAAATACAGCGGTGTAGGGCGGCCGGCGTAATTGCGCAGCAGATCGCCCAGTTCGGCCTGGAACGCAGGATCGCCGCGCGCTTCCAGATACGCCTTCTCCACTTCTTCGAGCGGGGCCATCAGGACTTCCGGCACGAAACGGCCGCCGTAAGGCCCAAAGTGCCCGCCCGCGTCTGGTTGCGCCGCGATCATCGGGATGCCGCCAGTGCAGCTTTCAGAAAAGCCGCCATCTTGAAACGATCCTTGCGCCCCGGTGAGATTTCGATTCGCGAACACACATCCACACCCCATGGATGCACCAGGTCGATGGCCGTGCGCACATTGTCCGCATCCAGGCCGCCCGCCAGGATCAGCTTTTCTATGCCTGCGCCCTGCGCGGCGCGCGCCCAATCGAAAGTCTGGCCGGATGCCGGGCCATCCAGCAGCACGGCTTCCTCCGGACCGGCAGCCGGCAGGCTGAATGCCTCTCCCACCCGGATCGCCTTCCACACGCGGATGCCAGGCGGATACCGCTCCGGAGGCTCGCTGCCGTGCAATTGGGCGATATCCAAACCCACCTGCGCCGCGGTGCGCAGCACTGCCTCCGGGGACTCGTCCACAAAAACGCCCACTTTCCAAATCTCCGCCGGCAGTCCGGCCGCGATGACCGCCGCATCGTCCGGCGCGATATACCGCGGGCTGGAGGGGTAGAAATTGAAGCCCAACGCGGACGCGCCGCCATCGATGGCCGCCAGCGCATCCTCGCGATTGGCGATGCCGCAGATCTTCACCATCATGATGCCGCCACTCCTGGGGTAAGTAAAGCGCGCACGGCCGCCGCCGGGTCCGCCGATTTCATGAGGTGTTCGCCCACCAGGAACGCTTGATAGCCCGCCGTGCGCAGCCGCTCGATATCCCGCGCGGAGCGGATGCCGCTTTCGCTGACTTTCAGCACGCCGGGCGGGATACGCGGCGCCAGGCGCAGCGAGGTATCGAGCGTCACCTCGAACGTGGCCAGATCGCGGTTATTGACTCCGATGATTTCAGCGCCCGCGTCGATAGCCTTCGCCAGATCCCGTTCGTCATGCACCTCGACCAGCGCCGCCATTCCGTAGCTCACCGCCAAGCCGGCCAAAGTGCGGATTTCGGCCGATTCGAGAATGGCCGCGATCAGCAGGATAGCGTCCGCGCCGCCCGCCGCCGCTTCCGTCACGTGATTTTCATCGAGCGTGAAATCCTTGCGCAGCACCGGCAATCGGCAGACGCCGCGCACCGCGGCCAGATCCGCCAGGCTGCCCTGAAAAAATTTCTCGTCGGTGAGTACGGAAAGTGCCGCCGCCCCGCCGGCTTCGTATGCGCGGGCCAGCCGCGCGGGATTGAAATCTTGCGCCAACAAACCTTTACTGGGCGAAGCTTTCTTGATTTCGGCAATGATGGCCGGCGCCTGCGCGGCCAATGCCTGCCGAAAATCCCGTCGCCCAGCGCGCGCCTGTTCCGCCTGCCGCTCCCATCGTTGACGCACACTTGGAGACGGCGCGGGATGCTCCCGCTTGTGAGCGACAATACGGGCCAGTACGTCTGGAACTGTTTGAGTCAAGTCAGATTTTATGTTAGCAGACCTGCGCGGCGAGGCGGCCGAAACTCTTGTGAACGCGCTGCGAGCTGCGTGTTTCCGAGGCAGCTACGGAGTGGGGAGGAACCATTGCTTGCTTGAAGGAGCGCAGCTCGCAACAAGCGTCCACATTGAATAGTGAATCGAAGGGGTGGAACGTTTCACGCCTCGCGATAATTCTTTTCGGGCACATCATTCGCAACGCAGAACCGCCGCCGGGTCCACCTTGGCTGCCCGGCGTGCGGGGATGTAACAGGCCGCCAGGCCGACGGCTGCCAGTGCCAGCGGCACGCCCAGGAACGTGGCAGGATCCGTGGCACCGACTCCATAGAGCAGGCTGGCGAGCGCGCGGGTCGCGGCCCCTGCGCCGGCCAGCCCCAAGACAATTCCGATAACGATTAGCCGCATGCCTTGCCCTACAATGAGCCGCAGCACGTCGCCGCGCTGCGCACCGAGCGCCACGCGCAGCCCGATTTCCTGCGTACGCCGGCTGACCGAATAGGATGCCACGCCATAGATACCCGCCGCGGCCAGCACCAGCGCCAGCGCGCCAAAGAGCGCCAGTATGACGGCCGCGAAGCGCCGCGGGGCGATGGAATTGTCCAGCAGTTCCTGCATGGCGTTGACGACAAACACAGGTTGGTCCTTGTCCACGGCGGCCACGGCCTGCCGCAGCCGCGCGGCGATTGCGGCGATGGGCAGACTGGTGCGCACCGCCAGGAATTGGGGCGGCTCGAACGCCTGCTCCATCGGGAGATAGACGGCCGGTTGGGCGGGCGAGTCGATCGACTGGTCGTGGGTGGTTTTGACGACGCCCACTACCTGCCGCCAGACTTCCCGGCCGTTGTCCCGATTTACACCGATGCGTTTCCCGAGCGGATCTTCGTGCGCCCAGAAGCGCTGCGCGGCGAGGTCGTTGATCATCGCCGGATGCAAGCCGCCGGCGCCATCGTGCGGCGTCAATTCGCGACCGGTCAACAGTTCGATACCCATGGTGGGCAGGTAATCCGGGCTCACCGCAAACGCTTCGGCCGAGGGTCGGGCGTTACCCACCGCTGTTGAAGGATGGCCTTCCACGGTCACGTAAGCTCCCGTGATGTTGCCTGCCAGCGGCACGCCGTTGGTTGCGCCTACCGATTCCACGCCGGGCAGGTTTCGCAGGCCGTCGAGCAGCTTGCGATAGAAGGCGATGTTCGACGGGAGATCGGGATAGCGCGACTGAGGCAAAACAATAATGGCGGTGACCACGCGATCGGCATGGAAGCCGGGATCCACGGTTAGCAGGCGGACGAAGCTCTTCACCAGCAGTCCTGCACCGATGGTCAGCAGCACGGACACGGCCACCTCGGCGACGATCAGCAGGTCGCGCGCGCGGCTGCGCCCCGGCCCGGTGGTGCTTCGCGCGCCGCCTTCGGCCAGGGCTTCCTGCGGATCGGCGCCCGCCGCCAGCCACGCGGGGAATGCGCCGAACAACAGTCCGGCCAGCAGCGACAGGCCAAGGGTAAACGCGAGCACCGCGCCGTCCACATGGGTGTGGTCCAGCCGTGGAATATTTTGCGGTGCGAGATGGATCAGGAAACGCAGGCTGGCGGCGGCCAGCAACAGTCCCGCGCCTCCGCCGACGGTCGCCAGCAACAGGCTCTCGGTGATCCATTGCCGCAGCAGGCGGCGGCGATCCGCACCGAGCGCCAGGCGGATGCCCGTTTCACGCCGGCGGCTCATGACGCGCGCCAGCAGCAGGTTGGCGATATTGGCGCAGGCGATGAGCACCAGCAGACCCACCGCGCCCAGCATAATCAGCATGGCGGGGCGGGCGCGGCCCATCACATAGTGCGCGAAGGGAACCACGCGCACTCCGACGCCTGTATTGGTCTGCGGCGATTCGCGCTCGATGCGGGCGGCGACGGCATCCAAATCCGCTTGCGCCTGCGCGGGCGACACGCCGGGCTTCAGGCGCCCCACCACCAGGCACCGCATGCCGTCGCGGCTCTGGCGCAACGGATCGACGCCGAAGGGGATCCAGTAGGCCATTTGATGTGTGGGCATGTTCACGGCGCTGGGTATGCTGAGCGGGAAATTGAAGCCACGCGGCATCACGCCGACGACCGTGTAGTCCTGGGGGCGCTGACCCGTCAGGCGAATCGCACGGCCTACGATGGACGGGTCGCCCGAAAACCGATGCTGCCACAAATCGTAGCTGAGGACGATCACCTGGTCGTGACCCGGTTGGTCGTCCGCAGGTAGAACGAAGCGGCCCAACAAGGGCGGGACGCCGAGCAGCGGCAGCATGTCCGCCGAAACGCGCGCGCCGTAGAGCGCATCGGCCTGGCCTGCGGCGGTCAGATTCAGCAGCGCGCCGCCGTATGCGCCAATGCTTTCGAAGCTGTGGTTCCGGGCGCGCCAATCGGCCACGTCGCGAACGGCGACCCAATTCGCGGGGTCGCCGGTCTTACGGTCGCGGAGCTGGATTTGAACGAGGCGGCTGGGATTCGCGAACGGCAGCGGCGGCAGCAAGACCGCGCGCACCACGCTGAAGATGGCCGTATTCGCGCCGATACCGAGCGCCAGGGTGATCATCGCCACCGCCGTGAACCCGGGGCTCTTGCGCAGCATCCGCAGGCCGTAGCGGAGATCGTGCAACATCAGTCGAGCAGTTCCTCGGCGGCGCTAACCCAGCTTGATAACCGGTACCGCAGATTGTCCAGGAAGGTGTCGCGCCTTTGATTTGGCAGGGAATGTACCTGGTGGAAGTCCGCGGGCGGCATGAACGTTTTTGGGTCGAGCGGCGATTCATCCCACTCGACGACTTTGTTCCGCATCAAGCCGTGCCATTGCGATGAAGTGGAGACATCGAGAAGGGGAAATCCATTTTCGCAGTGTCCGGTTGTGTGGATTTCGATGCGGTCCACCGCGCCGTTGGCACACTCCGTGCTGCCCATGAAGTATCCGTACCCACGGCCTTGCGGGTGGGCAGCGGGCAGATCGATGTACCAGCCATCCTTCTTCGTGCGCGATTCGCCCTCTCCAGCGGAGGCGGAGCATGAGCCTGGCTCGGGCACGCGGCGCTCGGATAGGATCACGTGCCGCGCCAGATGGCCGAACATCCAGCGGCGTTCGCCAGTGTCCACGTAATCGCGGTAAATGTCGATCGTCTTGCCGGACTCTCGCGGGCGCAGCAGCGGGTTGGGCTTCCACGGTTCGATGGGGTGCACGGCATAGGTGCGCGTCGAAGGATCCAGCGCGTACTGGAGCTGGCGGTCCCCATTGTATATCCCGATTAGCTGCGCGCCAAATGCGTCGCCAAATTCGGTGCGGGAGTTGCGGCCCTGCACGTATTGCGTCCGCCTCTGTATGCCCTGCCGGATGGTGAACTTAAGATCCGCGCGGGCGGGGATTGCCTGGCTGAGCGACAGCAAGAGCGAAAGCGGGAGGAAGCATGTGGTCATCTCCACCTCCGGGAACTAACACTATGGTAGCATCGGAAAATCTATGAGCAATCCTGTCGTACATTTTGAAATCGGCTGCCGGGACACGGCCGCTACGGAACAGTTCTATTCCAAGCTCTTCGACTGGAAGATGGCGGCAATGGGACCGGCCGTCATGATCGACACTGGGGCGGGCGGTATCGCCGGCCACATCAACGCGCTGGGCCACGAGCCGCACCAGTTTACGCACTTCTATGTGCAGGTGGACGATGTGCAGGCGGCGCTGGACAAGGCGAACGAGTTGGGCGGTAAGACGGTGGTCCCGCCGGTGGAGATTCCCACGGGGACCTTCGCCTGGTTCGCCGATCCCGAGGGGAATACGGTCGGGATTTGGAAGCCGAAGTAGGAGGCAAAGGGCGGGTTCTGGAGAACCCGCGCAGACCTGGAGGTCTGCCCCACCCTACTGCCAGTTTAGAATTACTTTGCCGGATTGGCCGCTGGACATCACGTCGAAGCCCTGCTCGAACTCCGTGTAAGAGAAGCGGTGCGTGATCACCGGCGCGATATCCAGGCCGGATTGCAGCATCACGGACATCTTGTACCAGGTCTCGTACATCTCGCGGCCGTAGATGCCTTTTACCGTCAGCATATTGAAGATCACGGTGCGCCAGTCGATAGCCATCTCTCCTTCCGGGATGCCCAGCATGGCGATCTTCGCGCCATGGCTCATGTTGGCCAGCATGTCGCGGAAAGCCGCCTGGTTACCGGACATCTCCAGCCCCACGTCGAAGCCTTCGGTCATGCTCAGCTTCTTCTGGACCTCGGGCAGTGTGCGCTCGCGGATGTTGACGGCTTCGGTGACGCCCATCTTGCGCGCCAGCGCGAGACGGTATTCGTTGACGTCGGTGATGACCACGTAGCGTGCGCCGGCGTGCCGCGCGACGGCGGCCGCCATGATCCCGATGGGGCCCGCGCCGGTGACCAGCACGTCCTCGCCCAGCACCGGAAACGATAACGCGGTGTGTACGGCGTTGCCGAAGGGGTCGAAGATGGCGGCGACGTCCTGGTCGATACCGTCGTGGTGCCGCCAGATGTTGGTCATGGGCAGTCCGATGTATTCGGCGAAAGCGCCGGGCCGGTTCACGCCGATGCCCTGCGTCTTGGCGCACAAATGGCGGCGGCCGGCGAGGCAGTTGCGGCAGCGTCCGCAGACCACGTGGCCTTCGCCGCTGACGATGTCACCGGGATAGAAATCGGAAACGTTGGAGCCGACTTCCGCGATTTCGCCCACGAATTCGTGGCCAATCACCAGGCCCATCGGGATGGTCTTGCGCGCCCAATCGTCCCACTTGTAGATGTGCACGTCGGTGCCGCAAATGCCGGCGCGATGCACGCGGATCAAGACGTCATTGATGCCGATGCGGGGCTTTTCGACGTCTTCCAGCCAGAGGCCGGGCTCGTTCTTGCTCTTGACAAGCGCTTTCATGGTGAAATCTTATCGTAGCGGTACTCGGGGACCGGCGGCGAGGGCTGGAAGCATTGATGACGGAGCACGCGCAGGGTGGCGGGAAGCTCGGCGGTGGCGCGCGCCACGACCTCATCGAGCACGGCGGGCAAGGCGCGGGCGCGCAGGTTGATCACGAGTTCGTGGCGGCGGGCGGGCGAAGCCAGCAGATCGCCTTCGACCGACGGCTGGTCGCCGTTGCGGCAGATGCCTGCGCGGATGTAGCCGCTGGGGGCGCGATCGAAGATCTTCAGATGCGCGATGGGCGCGCCGGCGCGGGTGAGTTCGGCGTCGAGGCGTTCCAGCAGCGGTCCGACGATGGAGGCGGGCGTGAGCGCGGTTTCGAGGCGCAGCTCGGCCTCCCAGTTCAGCCAGCCCAGGGCGGCTTCGGCGGCGGCGTAGCGGGCGTAGTCGATATCGAGGAGTTGGCCGCCCGCGCAGAGGCGTCCACTGAGGACTTCGTCGAGCCATGCGGATACGCCTTCGCCGGTTAGGGCGCTGATGTGCCGCGCTTCGCGCGGCGTGGCTGGTGGCTGGTAGCTAGTGGTTGGTGGTTGTGTCCGGAGGTCGGATTTGTTGTAGAGGACCAGGTCGGCTTCGGCGATTTGGTTTTGGAACAGGTACGAGAGTTGCGGGTCGGCGTCCGGCTGCTGGAATTCGGCGGCGCGCTGGGGATCGACCAGCACGGAAAACGGCGCCAGGCGGAACTTCACGGTGTGGAGTTGCTTGAGCGGCTGCAGCACGGTGGCGGAGAGATCCATGCAGCTTCCGACCGGCTCGGCGAAGATCACGTCGGGCCTCACGGCCAGCAGGCTCTGGGCGGCGGCGACGAAGTCGGCGAAGCGGCAGCAGAAGCAGCCGCCCGCGATTTCGCCGGCATCGATGCCGGATGCGGTAGCCATACGGGTATCTACCAACGCGCCGCCTTGGTCGTTAGTGACGATAGCGGCACGCATTCCGCGATCGTGCAGCAGGCGCGCGGCGCGCAGCAGCAGCGTGGTCTTGCCCGCGCCCAGAAAACCGCCGACCAGGACCAGCGTGGGGCGATCAGGCAAGCAGCACCAACTCTTCGCCGGCGCCGATGGCGATTTCTTCGGCGAACGCGAAGACGTCGTGGTTGGGCGGCGGAGTCGCAAGCGCGACGGAGTGACCCTGCAGTGTGGCGGATGCCGTGGCGGCGGGTCCGGACGCCAGCGCGACGCTGCGCAACGGCAGGTTGCCTTCGGCCACGGCCAGGGTCACGCGGCGGCGTCCGCCATCGGCGGCGTACGTAAACGTTCCCCAGGCCGGCGCGGCCGACCAGAAGCACGAGAACTTCCCGACACCTACATTGATGCGCGGCATGATAGTGGCGCTCTTCTCCGCACCATGATAGCGGAAGCCGCTCAGCGCCAGCACGCCCGACCACGCCGACATGGCGCGCGCATAGTGGTGGCCGCATTCGGCTTCATCCCACGGATTGCGCCGTTCGCCATCGTAACGGCGGCGGCTGTTCTCGAATGCCTCCACGCCCTCGCGCACCATGCCCGCATAAATCATGGTGGCGGCGGCCTGGTATTCGAGGCCGGTCCAAGCTTCCGCGAAATAGGGGAAGGGCACCTCGGGCCGCTTGCCCGTGCCATAATCGCAGACCACCAGCGCGGCTTCGTCGTTCAGTACGTAGGTGCGCTGCACGGATTCGTGATCGTAAAGCTGGCGCTTGTAGTTGAACTGGTAGAGAGACTTCACGGTTTCGCGAATGTGCGCGGGGTCGACCAGGTACCCAAGCCCGGCGACATCGGCCAGATACTGGCCCATCAACTGATCGAGCAGGCAGCCATCGCCAAGCTGGAACTCGGGTTTGTCGGGATTGTCCGCGCCCATATTGCCGACCGTGGCGGGCGCGATCTGGTCCTTGGGGATGCCGCGGACCTTTTGAACATAATAGCGGCCGTTGAACAGGTTGGCGTCGGTCCACTGGGTGCCGGCGGCGAAAAGCTTGTGATAGTCGGCGGCCGCTTGCGTATCGCCCAGGGCGCGGGCCATCTCCTCGGCGGCGCGCAACGCGCCTAGATAGTAGATGCCGCACAGGGGATTAGGACCGTAGAACTCCACGTCGTAGGTGTTGTGCTGCGCGCCATCCATGACGCCGCGGCGCTGGGAATCCCATCCGCCCGGCACCCAGGCGAACGAGACGGCGCGCTGGACGCGCGGCCAAAGATCGCGCAGCCAGGCGGTGTCGCCGGAGAGGCGCCAATCGAGATAGGCCTTGATAATCTGACCCATCTGGCCGTCGGCGGCGGCGTATCCAAAACGTTCCTTGCCATCGGGCAGCAATTGACGGAAACGCATGCCGCCCTGGTCGTCTTCCGAATATCCGAAAGCGGCTTTGCGCAGCGAGCGGGCCAGCGTGGGGAAGAGATGTTGGGTGGCGGTCTCGTAGTTCCACACGTGCGTGCAATTGCCAAAGCAGCAGCCGCTGTGATCGCCGGAGCCTTCGAAGCCGTGAAACTCGCCATCGGCGGTGCGGAAACAGGTCTGGGTGACGAGCGTGGAGAGGGTGGACATGGCGGCGTCGAGTACGGGGGGCGGCAGCGTGCTGTCGCGCATGGCGGCGACGAAGCGGCGCGTGCGGGCTTCCAGGTCGGGCAGCTTTTCGGCGGCGTATTCGGCTGCCTGCCAGGCGCCGGCGAAGCGCGTACAGTAATGGTTGCCGATGACGGTGTGCTCATCGCCTTTGGGCGCGGTCCAGCCGGACCAGGCGGGCGTACGATTCGGAAAATGCCAGGCGAGCAGGAAAGTGTACGCGGCTTCGGTGCCGGGCGCGATTTCCTGCTGCAGGCAGAGCGAGCCGATGGGCTTGCGTTGCGGGGCTTCGGGGCCGAGTTGGCCGTCGTCCGAGAAATCGTCCCAGAACAGCAGCGGGCTGGTCCACCATTTGGCATTGGTCCAGCCGCGCAAGTAGGTGAGCTTGCCTTCGGGCTTGACGAGGCAGACGGCGAGAGTGCCGGATTGCGGGTCGTCGCCGGGCATGCCGGGATTGGTCATCAGCAGACCTTTGATTTGCCCGGTTTCGCGATACTCGACGGCGCGTTGCTCGCCAGGGTGATGCTGCGCGACATCCTGGTAAGTGGCGCCGATGGGGTTTTCGATGGACCAGGCGATGGAAACGCGGGCGGCGTCCTTGCCCGGATTGTGGACGCGATAACGCAGGATGGCGACGGGTAGTCCGGATTCATCGGCATCCAGCGGGATGAAGGGGCTGAAGGCGTCGAGGGACACGTTGACGGGCAGGCGGGAATCGTGGAAGGCGATTTGGGCGATGGGAAATTCGCCGGTGAAAGTGGCGCTTTCGAGGCGGCTGAGGCCGGGGGCGTTCTTGGAGCCGAGGCCATCGGGGCCTTCGTAGGGCGGCATGAGGCGGGCTTCGAGGACGTGCGCGACGGGCTTGCGGCTGCCGGCCTGCGCCCAGATGGAGGCGAATGCGTATTCGGGTGAGCGGCCCTTATCGGGGCGGTTGAAGAGTTCCCAATCGCGAAGTTGGCCGCGTCCGCCGAGGCTGACGCTGCCGGCGGCGATGCCGCCGAGGGGCATGGCCAGCATGGCGAGTTGGCGTCCGGTGTAGACGCGGGGGTAGCGCATGGAGGAGCGCGGGAGGGTGACCGGCTTGGGCGGGGGTAGAGCGGCGGGCGGCGCGGATGGGGCTGGGGGTTGCGGGGGCGTTTGGGCCGCGGCCGCGGCGCCGAGGGGCACCCCGGCTAGCGCGACGGTTTTGAGGAATCCGCGGCGGCCGGTGGGATTGGTCGGCATTTGGTGAGACTGTAGCATCTTTCAAAGGCAGGAGCCCGGAGTCAGAAAACAGAAGTCAGAATTCCCGCAGTGGGCTGATGTTGCTAGGGCTGGCCCTTATCCGGCCTGTTGAAGTACGGCACGAAGTCGTCCCAAACCTGCTGGACCAACTTGCGGTTAAGTTCGATAAGCTTGGGTTTCTCAGGCTTCTCCGCGGACTCGATCGCCAGCGACATCTTGCAGGAGGGTGAGATGTGTACGCGGAGGCGCCGGCCGGATCTTTTCCATGCGATTGGGGGCGAGAAGGGTTTCAACAAGGCGTGACGCAACCGCTTCGGCGTGATCCTGCACCTTGCTTGGCCGTCCCTTCATATCTTCATTATCATCCCCCGCTGGAGGAGAATCAGCAAGCTGGGCTGACGGAGCCATCTCTTAGTACAACATGGGGGATGGCTTCATGGCTACTTCAATGGCCGACGCGCCGGTGCAGGAAGCCGGGGATGTCGCGCGATCCCTGGGTTACAGCTACGATCTCAATGGGCCGACGGTCGGCGCGATAGGCGATGAGATAAGCGCCGACCGGCCAGAACAGGACCCCGTAGGGGGTGAGGTCTCCGCGTTTGTGGCCCATCCCTGGCGTGTGTCCGAGGGCTTCAAATGCATCGAACAGCTTTCCGATCCAGCGATCGGCGGCTTCAATGTTATCCGCGGCGATGTATTCCCAAATCTCGTCGAGATCTAAGTCCGCGTCGGCGCTTAAGACGTAGCCGCTCACACACGTGGCTTCCGGCGCTCCTCGTACTTGCGCTGTAATCGGGCGCGGGCCACGGCGGGGTCAACGACCTCGCCGCGATCAAGGCCGGCGAGCCGGCGGCCGAGTTCCCGGTTGAATTCCGCAAGTTGGGTGGCGCGCGCCAAGTCGTGCTCCTCCAGCAGGCGCAAGGCTTCCCTAACGACCTCGCTCGCCGAGTTGTAGCGGCCCGTTTGCACCTTAGTGCTCACGAATTCTTCCAGTTCCGGCGTGAGAGAGACATTCATGGGGAATGACTTCCGATTACCTTCAGAGTAGTCCAGATAGCGAAGATTGTCAATGTCCGTTATCGCCTTGGTTTCTCCTCGGGTGCAAACGGAGGGAGGCTGCGGTCCAGCCGGACTAGGCGGGTTTTCGAATCAACCAGGCGATGGAGACGGTGGCGCGGTCCTTGCCGGGATTGTGGACGCGATAGCGCAGGCCGGACGCCAACTCGCCATGCTGGCCATGCCCCTCGGCGGCATCGCCGCCGGCAGCGTCAGCCTCGGCGGACGCGGCCAACTTCGCGATTGGAACTCTTCAACCGCCCCGATAAGGGCCGCTCACCCGAATACGCATTCGCCTCCATCTGGGCGCAGGCCGGCGGCCGCAAGCCCGTCGCGCACGTCCTCGAAGCCCGCCTCATGCCGCCCTACGAAGGCCCCGATGGCCTCGGCTCCAAGAACGCCCCCGGTCTCAGCCGCCTCGAAAGCGCCACTTTCACCGGCGAATTTCCCATCGCCCAAATCGCCTTCCACGATTCCCGCCTGCCCGTCAACGTGTCCCTCGACGACTTCAGCCCCTTCATCCCGCTGGATGCCGATGCCGCGGGGGTAGCGCATGGAGGAGCGCGGGAGGGTGACCGGCTTGGGCGAGGGGGCGCTTGGGGCGGTGGGCGGCGCGGATGGGGCTGGGGGTTGCGGGGGCGTTTGGGCCGCGGCCGCGGCGCCGAGGGGCACCCCGGCTAGCGCGACGGTTTTGAGGAACCCGCGGCGGCCGGTGGGATTGGTCGGCATTTGTTGCGAGTGTAGCATCGTTCAGGGCAGGTGACAGGAATCACGAGACAGGAGTCAGGAGTCAGAATGCCCGCTGTGGGCCGGTGTTGTGGCGGGTTCCGACGCTCCGGCGATCCCATTCTTGGGAACAATGATCGGCTGTTGGATAAAACTGAGCAGACGAAGCATGGGTTGCAGGTCCAGTTGATGACGCACGTAGTCGAGGCGGGTGGACTGCGACGAAGTAGCTGTTGGGGTCATGTCCGCGCGGTAACTGAAGCCTGCGTGCCATGACGCCGGCGCTATCCAGGCGGCGTGCGAGCTGATGGGCTGCCTGCTGGCCAGCGCGGTTCTCATCCTGGTCAAAGGTCGCAAAGCTGAGTCCACTGCGCGGGTGTGAGATGGGTGCCGATGGCGCAGGTGGCGTTGCGAAAGCCGGCCTGCCAGAGCACGGCCAAGTCGAACAGACCCTCTACCAGGATCACGGTGGAGAAGTGGCGGACGGACTGCCATGCAAACAAGCCCCCCTTGGAACGCGGCAGCACGCGATGCGGGAAGGCGGCTCCGATACTGCGGCCATAGAGATTCACGATCTGGCCCTGCTGGCGGCACGGAAAGATCGCGCGCCGGCAGAATGCGTCGCGGCCGTGATGGGTGATCAGACCTGTGGCGCGCAGCCGATCGAAGCAATAACCTTGGGTGGCGAGATGCTGCCGCAGGTTCCCGCCGGGCGCCTATCCGACGCCCAGTTCTGCGATAAGGGCGGGATCGCGCAGTCCCCGTTGTTGGAGATATTGCACCGCTTCCGGATGACGGTGGAGTTCGAGTTGATAGAAGGCCCCGGTTCGCTCCAGCACGCCGCCATCGTCCGCCGGAGCAACTTGCCGCTGGAGGAAGGCGAGACTTTGGCGGAAGGAGAGATGCTCCGATAGTTCGACAAAACGAATCAGGTCGCCGCCTTGGCCACAGCCGTGGCAATAGAACAGATTCTTGTGGGTGTTGACGTAGAAGGAAGGCCGCGTGTCGCGGTGCAGGGGACAGAGCCCGACGAACTCCTGGCGTGCTGCGGGGCGAGCCGTCTGGCGGCGTAGCCGCAAGAAATCCAGCAACGCAAATGCGCTGTTTGAGGTGCTCCGGATTCAGCATCATGTCCGGAGTATCAACCCAGGGCGGCCGGCAAACCAGAGGGATGTTGTTTGCAAGGCACTTCCCGGAGAGGGGTCTGGCGCGTCGCGCCTTGCAGGATAAAAGAGTTGGGCCGAAGCCAAGTTGTTGTTTGCAAGATCGTGGGCGGCCGAACAAAATCCCCTGAACACTGGGGACATAATCAGCCTTACACATTCGCGCCTCCGGATTGCGCAGCGTATCGATTAGTCGCCGCAACTCGATTCACTCCGCTACCCGGTGACAGCTTTTGCCGTCGCCCCACTGCATATACGGATCGGGCGTCGCCAGACTCGTAAATCGCAGCGGAATTGTGCGCAGATCGCCGCTGGTCGTGCGAAACCAGACATGCTCTTCTCCCCACCGGCGTGTCCGGCCGAGTTCATCGAGGTGCTGTTGGTACAGAGGATGGAATGGGTGGATCACCCGAAACGTCCCGCTCGGGCAAACCGCATGGGGTGCAGTCTGCTGTATAGCTGATAAACGCGGATGGGAAACGGATTGGAGGTTGGCGCGATGCTGGTTGGGCTAAAGCCTATGGCGAGCTTTGCTCGCCGCTGGAGTTTCTACATTTGCTGGAGCTAGGATCGGACGGCGGGCTTTGGCCCCGCTGGTAGCACAGGCTTCAGCCTGTGTAGCACAGGCTTCAGCCTGTGTTTGGCGAGCTTTGCTCGCCGCAGAGCGGGCCTGCGAGGCCCGCGCAGGCTGCGAGCCGGCTGCGAGCCTGCCCCACTACGGCGGACAGAAGGTAGAAACTCAGGACACAGGCTCTCTCCGGAGAACCATCGGCATGAGTGCCTGCGCCACGGCCCGGCGTCAGTTCTCCGATGGGTCGTTCGCGCTGAGCCTGCGCTACCGCGGGACAGGCTATCCTGAACGATTGCGAGACTTCACTTATGCGGCACGGACGCTGGCGAAGAGTCCCGTGTTCGCGGCCACCGCCATCGTCACCATTGCCTTGGGAATCGGAGCGAGCACGGCCATCTTCAGCGTGACCGACGCAGTGCTGTTACGCGCGCTTCCTTACAAGGACCCGGAGCGGCTGTACTTCGCGATTTCGGATATGCGGAAACGCAACGTGAAGGACTTCCCGCTGTCGGACGCGGACTTCATCGACCTGCGCAACGGCACGGCGGCGATGTTTCAGGAGATGGGCGCGGTGACTACGGGCCGCATCACGGCGCCGCGGGAGGACGATTCGCCGGAGCAGATCCGGGTGGCGGCGGTGACGCCTAACTTTTTCCGGCTGATGGGCGCGCAGATCGCGCTGGGCCGCGACTTCAGCGATGCGGATGGACAGCCGCAGCCCGCGCCGGGGCCGGCAACCGCGGGTGCACCACGGCTGCCGCAGATGGCGATCGTGAGCTACAACTACTGGCAGCGGCGCTTCGGCGGGAGCAGGGAGATTATCGGCCGTCCCATGCCGGGCCGGCAGGGAGGCACGCAGATCGTGGGCGTGCTGAAGCCTGGATTTGAATTGCTATTTTCGCCGGACGCCAACATGGAGGAGCGGCCGGACGTGTGGTTTGCGAATCGGCTGGCGTACGACAACGCGGGGCGTAACGGCGTATCGCTGCAGGCCATCGGCCGGCTGAAGGACGGCGTGACGCGGGAGCAGGCGCAAGGGGCCGTGGACCGGGTGGCGGCGGAGTTGCGTAGAAACTTTATTATCCACGAGACATCCGGCTTCTTCATCCGCCTGGAACCGATGCAGCGGCATGTGGTGGAGGAGGTGCGGCCGGCGCTGTTGGCGCTGATGGGCGCGGCGAGCTTTTTGCTATTGATCGCCTGCGCCAACGTGGCGAATCTGCTGTTGGTGCGGGCATCGTTGCGGGAGCGGGAACTGGCGATCCGCACGGCGCTGGGCGGCAGTTGGTGGCGGCTGGCGAGCCAGACGCTGGCGGAGGCTGGGCTGCTGGCGCTGAGCGGCGCGCTGCTGGGGCTGGGCCTGGCGTGGGCGGGCATCCACGAATTGCGCGCGATTGCGCCGGCCAGCCTGCCGCGGCTGGAGACGATCGGCATCGATGCGGCGGTGCTGGGGTTCACGGCGATGGCAGCGGTGGCGGCGGCCGCTTTGTTCGGGCTGGCGCCGGCGGTGCGCGCGGCGCGGCCGAGCGTGGCGGCGTTGTTGCGCGCGAGCGGCCGTAATGCCGGGCTGGGCGGCGTGGGGCTGCTGCGTAATTTCGTAGTGGTGGCGGAGGTGGCGCTCTCATTCGTGCTGCTGATCGGATCGGGGCTGATGTTTCGCAGCTTCCTGGAGCTGCAACGCATCGATCCGGGGTTCAATCCGCACGGCTTGCTGACGTTCCAAGTGCTGGGAGGCAGCCTCGGGCAGCAACCGCAGGAACGCGCGGCGCGGGTGCGGGAGATGCAGACGCGGCTGCGGAATCTGCCGGGAGTGGAAGCGGCGACCGCGTCGTTGCCGCTGCCGCTGGCGGGAGGATTCAGCCCGATCCGGTGGGGGCTGGAGCCGGCGCTGGCCGACCCCAGCAAGTTCCAAGCGGCCGATTTCCAAATCGTGCTGCCGGGTTACTTCGAAGTGCTGCGCACGCCGTTGCTGGCGGGGCGCACGTTCACGGAGGCGGACAATGCGCCGGACCGGAAGGGCGTGGTGATCGACCAACTGTTGGCGGCGAAGGCGTTCGGCGGCGAATCGGCGGTGGGGAAACGGCTGCTGATCCGGGTGCGCACGCCGGAGCCGGAATGGGTGGAGGTGCTGGGCGTGGTGGCGCATCAGCGGGATACGTCGCTGGCGGTGGCGGGGCGCGAGCAGATCTACTTCACGGACGGTTTCGTGGGGCATGGCGCGGTGGGCTATTGGGCGGTGCGCACGGCGGGGGATCCGGCCAAATATGCGGCGGCGGTGCGCGCGGCGATGGGCAAGCTGGACCCGCATCTGTTGGTAGGGGAGATGCAGCCGATGGAGGCGCTAGTGGACTACGCGCAAGCGTCTACGCGATTTTCGTTGTTGCTGATCGGCGTGTTTGCGAGTGTAGCGGGGCTGCTGGCGGGGGTGGGACTGTACGGCGTGCTGTCGACGGTGGTGCGGCAGCGCACGCCGGAGATCGGGGTGCGGATGGCGCTGGGTGCGGCGCCGGGGAGCATCTTCAGCCTGGTGGTAAGGCAGGGGCTGCGGCTGAGCGCGCTGGGGATTGGGTTGGGCCTGGTGGCGGCGTTCGCGTTGACGCGGGCGATCGACAGCATGCTGGTGGGGGTGAAGGCTACCGATCCGGCGACGTTCGCGGCGATGACGGCACTGTTCTTCGCGATTGCGGTAGTGGCATCGTGGGTTCCGGCGCGGCGGGCGGCGAGGTTGGATCCGACGGCGGCGTTGCGGGAGGAGTGAGGGGGGCGCGGGAACGGGCTGAGTGAGGCGGAAGCCCGCGAGGGCGAGCTTCGCTCGCCTTGGGCCGAGCATAGCTCGCCTCCACGGGCTAAAGCCTATGCCACCAAGCCTTGCAAAAAGCCAGGCGGAGCTTCGACGCAGGCGGCGCATGGCGCCGCCCTACATGAGCTGTTTGGTGCGGAGGGCTTGCAGGGGATGGGTGAGGAGGCCTTCGACCGCGCCGGCGAAGCGCTCGGTGTGGGGCAAGGCGGCATGCGCGTCGAAGGCGGGTTCGTCGATCCACGCGGAGTGGATGAAGTAGACCAGGGGCGCGCGGGTGGACTCGTAGAGATGGATGCGCAGGCAGCCGGGTTCGGCGCGGGTCGGCGCGAGGACGCGCGCGAGTTCGTCACGCACTTGTAACTCTTTTCCAGGTTGGGGCTCGAGGCGGGCGAAGATATAGAGCGGCATGCAGCCCAGGATAGCTGAAAACAGGGCAAATATACTTCTTGACAAATATCACAAATTGCTATATCCTGATTACGATCTGCAATATATGAGACTAGGCGAGAAGCTCCGGTACCTGCGGGAAATCGAAGGCGCGCTGCGGGGCCGCCCGGGAGCGCTGACGCAGGCGGAGGTTGTACGCCTGCTCAAGAAGGAGTTGCGGGAGACCATCAGTCAGGCGTATCTGTCGCAGATCGAGAGCGGCGCGCGGCCGCACCTGACCAATTCCAGCCGGATGTTGCTGGCGAAGTTTTACAAGGTGCATCCAGGCTACCTGGTGGACGATCCGGAGGGCTACCAGGAAGAGCTGATGTCGGACCTGGGCGCCCTGGAGGACAAACTGGATTTGTGGCTGATCAACGGCGCGGAGCGTTTCCGGAGCGACCCGGAGATGAGCCAGGCGTTGTTGCGCGTAGCGAAGCACGACGATTCGCGCATGTGCCTGGTATTGCTGGGCGCGATTCTGGATAATCCGGGGCTGGCGGAGCGGTTGTTGCAGGTATTGAAGCCCCCGGCGGCCGCGGAGGCCGCGCGCAAGGCTTCGCCCAAACTTTTATCCAAACCAGGGAGGCGATCGCAATGACATGGGCCGATTTCTATTTAATCTGTTTTCTGTTGGGACTGGCGCTGAGCCTGTTGTCGGTGTTGACCGGCAGCGCGCATCTGCATCTGCCGCATGCGCATGTGCATGCGCCGCACGTGG
>JBEKMJ010000054.1:0-52127 GCA_050008575.1 Bryobacteraceae bacterium | reverse complement strand
GTGGACGGCGTGGGCGCATTCGGCTCCCACAGTTTCGGCGATCTGGCGGCTCTTACCGCCGATCTGGGCCCCGATTGCGAAATTCTGGCGATCCTCGACAGATAGGCCGCCATGCCGCTGGAACGCGTGCTGCCCAGAATGCGCCGGCTGGCGGGAGCCGCTCCCCCACAGCCTGGGTTGATGGAGTTCGATTGGGCGGATTTGGCCGGAGACGCCCCCCTGTTGCCGCAGGAGTTGCGCGCCGCGGTGCGGGACGCCGCCACGGTCGATCCGGAAGCGGAAATACGCGAGTGTTGGGATCTCATGGAGAGGCCGGACTGCCTCGACCGGCTGCGCCGCACCCATGCAATCGGACAGGCGCTGAAACCGGGATCGGCGGCCATTTGGAGCGAGCGGCTATACCGCAATGCGGCGCTCTTGATTGCCAGCGCAGGCGCTGCCGCGGCGCTGCGCTCGGCGGAAAATCCCGGCCAGGCGTGGGACGGAATGACGAAGTGGTGGCGGGATGCCGCCAACCGATTTGCCTATCGCGTGGGCGAAGACCTGGCCGCGCCTCCGGGCTGGCGTGCCAGCGCTCCTCGGGAAGCGGCAGCCCTCCTGCGTCGCGCCGGCTGGGACTCAGGCCTGCTGGGATTCTGGACCCGCTGGTGGCTGGAGGATGTGGCAGGTTCCGCGGCCAGATACGCCGTTCCGCTGGCCGGGTACTGCGCCGGAACGGGGTTCTTGGCCGACCTCGTGCTGACCGCCGTTGAGCCGGATGGCGGATATGCGATCGAGCACCCCGACGCCGCGCTGCGCCCTTTGGGCGAATCCCTCCTGGCAGCCGTCGCCGCCGCAGCCGGAGTTCCGCGAAAAGGCATTGCCTGGAAAATCGATGCACGCACGGGTCTGCCCGGCCAATCGCCGCCCCTGGACGGCGACTCCCTGGGAGCCGCCGCCGCCGCCGGTTTCAGCTTGTTCGATGGAGACTTCACCTACGACTCCCGCTGCCTGCTGATCGCCGCCGTGGGCCCCGGCGGCAGGCTGGAGAGGGTTGGCGGCCAGCTTGAAAAACTCAGGTTGGCGACCGCGGCCGGTTTCACCAAAGCGGGAGTCGCCTTCGACACGGATCTGTCGGACGAGCAACTCCGGCAGGCCGGCCCGCCGGAAACGAAGCGGCTGCGCACTGTGGAAGATGCCAGACGGTTTGCGCGCGCCACTCAGGTGGACGCGCCCTGGTTGTAGAGATCGATATCGAGCGTGGCCCAGTTGCTGCGTCCCAGAGGTACCGCGACTCCGCTTCTCCCCTCCGCCTGCAGGCGCACCCGGACTTTGCACGAGAGAGTCCGAATGTGTTTGTCCAGCAGGAGCGTCGTCGCCATAGGCTGGCAGCCTTCGAGCGAACCGCCGTTCCTTCGGAATAACCACGTGGCGATGTGGCAGCCCGGCCCGATGGCGCTCACGTGCGTGGTCAGCGCCGGCAGCCACACCCGGCCCACTACATCGTCGCGGGACGAAGCTTGCAATGCTCCGCCCGCCAGATTCGCGAGCTCTTCCCCGGCGGGCTCGGTGAATTCGGGAACGATCCGGCCATTCAGCAGAATATCGGCGCGGCAGTGCGTGCCGCCCGGCGCGCCACGCATCAGGCGTTCTTCCGGCAGCACTCCCTGAATGATGGCGCGCTCGTCCAGAACCATCTCATACTCGAGACCGGTGGCTTCCACCGAATCTTCGCCGCCCAAAAGGCCGACCGTGTGGTGCAGCATCCAGATCTCGTGACTCCAGTAGACGTCGAATTCCTCGGGTATGCCGCGGCCCCTCCGCCGGTACAGGAGCCGCAGATTATGGGCGGTGGGCCGGCGGCCGATGCGCACCTGCAAGGGGCCCAGGCGCACGTCGGGTCCGGGCGTCCGCCCGCCAAACTTGAGCGATTCCCGCGGGAGGAGCAGCATACGGGCGGCAGGGTCCGGCTGCAGCGCCGTCCCCAGTTCGCCGTTCTCCGTCTCCGCCCAGTCCATTAGAGGCATGGCTTGAATGCTACCCTGCATGCTACCAAGCATACTCCAAGATCCCGATTTGCGCGGTGCTAGCCCCGCTTCGGCGCGCGCTGCCCACCCGCAAACATCACTTCCGAGATTTGCGTGACGGTGTCGAGCAGCTTCTCGATCTCGCGGCGCAGCCCCTCCTGGTCGGTATTCCGGATGGCCCTTTCGACCGCTTGTTTCCACACCTGTTCCATGGGCATCCCCTGCAGTTCCGGCCGCTGGAGCAACTCGTAATAATTGAACATCACGTCCTTGAGCGCCGTGGGCGAGATCTCCACGGTAAATGAACGAATGCCTACCGCACCGAAGTCCCGGATAATATGCGCGTTCCACTCGGGTTTGAGAGAGCCGTGGCAGGTATTGAGCATCAACAACCTGCCGCGCAGGACTCCCGCCTGCCCTAAGCGCTCCACCGAACTATCGAAGCTGGGCGCCTCATGTCCGGTGATGGCGACCACCTTCGCATCGGTAGAGGGAGCGGCGTCGGTGAAGAAGTGCATTTCGCCCAGTTCACCACGGACGGAAGCCAGGATGTTAAAGTCCTCGACCCCGGCCTCGGCGGGCGGCATGTAAACGGCGATATCGCCGGGCCCCTGCACCAGCGGCACCTTGCCCACATTGACTTTGGCGAGCTCGGCGTCGGTTCCGTAGTAGACCTGGGTGCGGGCGCCGTAGCGGTTGTCGATGGCGCGGGCGGCTGCTGGGGAATCCAGCACGATCAGGCGCTCCGGCGCTTCGGCGGAATCCAGGCGGCGGGCGAGCGCAATGTCCGCGAGCCGGCCCTGGGCATCCAAGCGGCCAGCGCCCGCCGGCAAGAGCATATCGCCTTCCGGCGCGGTGGTTTGCACCTCAATTGCCGTCGTCGGCGACGTGAAAAACCCTCCCTGCTTTTCGGCGGATACGTCTACCCGGTTCCCCTGCGTGGTGATGGCGGGGTCGGCGGGCAGAGACGGTGGATCCACATTCGCGGAGCGCTCCGCCGGCTCGACCGGCCGCTCGATGTAATCGGTGTAGCGCTGGCCATCGATGCGGGGACCTGTGCGTTCGATGGCGGCGATCCTGCCGGCGGCGTCCACCGTGATCTCTTCGGTATAGTCCCCCGCCGCTACCTTGACGATGTTGTCCTCGTATCGATAGGTGGCCACCACCCGGCCGCCGGCCCCGATTTCGCTCAGGCGCCCCAGGCGATCGTACCGGTAGACGATTTGCCGTCCGTCGGCCCCGGTGGCAGTCCACTCCGAGGTGTCGCCGCCGGTCCGTTCGAATCTCGAGGCGTCCGGCATGGCGACGCGAACTTCGGTCGCGGGGCCTTTCGGGCCGCGGGTGTACTCGGCGTGCGCGCCGTCCGGAAAATCGGAGGACTGAACGCGGCCTGCGCCATCGAAGTGGCGAGCGCCTTGCTCCTCGCCGAACTCGATCGCGGCAGGCTTCGACGCCGGACCGCGAGGCACGGCGCCCTGGCGGGGCAGAGGGGTGGAGGCCGCACGCAGATCTTCAGCGGCATTCCGGCCCGCGGCTGCGTCTTCGATGGCGCCCAACCGGCCGCCGCCGCTCAATACCGTGGGCTCGGCGCGGAGGCTCACGCCGCCAAAAAGACGCACCGTGCGCGTGACGGTTTTCCGGACGATGGCGTCCCCTTCCTGCTGGACACCCACCAGGTACTGCATGCCTCTCTCACTGGACAGCGCCGGCACGCGCACGGGGCCACCCCGCCCCATCGCTTCCCGTCTCGCCGATTCCAGGTCTACCGGCGCGCCGATCTCCCGCAGCCAGTGCGCAAGTTCCACCAGCTTGGTCATCTCCCGCAGCCGGGCGAAGGCCGGGGAAGCGGCCGCCACCAGTTCGTAGTTCGCGGTAAAGGCATTCGCGAACTGTTGGGCCGCCGGATCGACCGCGCTTTCATCGTCGCGCAAACCATCCGGGCTATTGGGATCCACAACCTGACGTTTGGCCCGCACCACCAAAGGCGTGGCATCGAAGAGGATGGCGTGTTCCGATTTTCGGATCTTCAATTCACCGGGCATGATCCACAGCCGGGTCCAATCTTCCTTGTTGCCGGACTCGCCGCCGCGGAACGAGATTTGGAAAAGGTCCTCCAGGCCGCCCGGCAGAGATTGCCGTTCTCGGATGCTGCCATCTTCATTCACGATCACGCCGAAAGAGTACTGCTTCATCAGCCAGTCGGCCTGGAACATGGCGCGGCCGAACGGCGACCCGGCCAGTAATCCCTCCGGTAGGTACACCGGCTTGAGCCACGGTCCTTTGGGGTTCTTGGGGTCGGCCGGGTCCAGGGAGAAGCGCGGAAACTGCGAGACGGGTTGGTAAGCAAGCAGAAGCGCGGCGGCGAAATCGGCGGCGCCCACCGCCGCCGGGGTTATCTTGCCATCGCCCACCAGGACCACGCGGTGGGTGGATGTGTCGTAAGTCGCGCCGCTCAGCGTGCCGGCGTGCGCGATGTCGTCGGTGGGGGCCAACGACTCGAAAGCCTCGGCTTCCTCCCGGATGGCGGGGAAGGGATCCTCCAGTTGTACTGTCGATGGCAATGGGCCGGAATCGCCGAGGATCGGGGATGCGGGTTCTTCCGCCAGCAACGGCAGCGGCTCATGGGGACCTCCGCTCCGCGCGGCCGTGGGCGGAAGGGCCGGGGAATCCCCGGCGGGGCCGGGAAAAAGCGCCGGGGAACCCACATTGGGGCATGGCGTGACGCCCCTGGTACGGTCCTGCATGGCCGGCCGAAGGCGGGCCTCGATGACGGGGGCGGGCCACTCCAGCACCCGGTATCCGGATTCCCGCAGGCGGCGCAGGGAGTCGGCTCCAAGGTACGCGGATTGCGCCATGATCCGCGGCAATCGCCGCCCGCGCCGGGCGTAGCGATTCAACGCGGGAATGTTACGCTCCAGTTCCCCGCCGCAGCCCTCGCTGCAAACGATGGAGCCCAAGGGTTTGCCCGCCGCGGCAGCTTTCTCGATAATGGACGGCAGGTCCAGCACCCGGCCGCTCCGCCGGAAGTTGCTATAGGCGCCACCGGCCAGAGAAGGGAAGACCAACGGGGACAGGGGCTCGGCCTCGGACGGCAGATATACGCCGTCGTGCCGGGGAAACGCCGCCTTCGTATCCCGCGCAGCCACAACCCAGTCCGCGCGCGCCGGCTCCAGAATCACGCGAGCTCCGGAGCCGCTCGACGCCTTGAGAAAACCGTCCAGCAGCGCGCCGATACGCGCGCGATACACGCGCCCGACCGAGTCAGGGCCGTTCATCCGCTCCTGCAACTGAGAGTTGGCCAGCGCCAGATAGCGGCGCATTCCATCCGGCGTGGGGTCGAAGACCGCGTAGCTCGCGCCAGTTTCGATGGGCGCCGTGGTCCAACGGTCTTTGATCGTGTCGGTGCGCCCGGCCATGGGCGCCGAGGCGGAGGAGACCGGCGCGCCGTTATCGTCGAAGATGTAGCGGACGGTATTAAAGCCATCGCGCAAAAGGTACCGCACATGCCCCTCGGCATCCATTTCGGCGAATGCCGCGGCATCGCAGAACCGGGAGGCCGCCAGCGCTCCGGCCGCATCGAATTCCAGCCATGGCTCGCCGGTGGCGTAAGTGGGATCCGCCAGGTAAGTCCTGCGCGTCCCCCGGTCCGTGCTGGATTGCACGCGGCCGTCGCCATCCCACTCGAATGCCAGGTCGAGTCCGGGAGCCTTGGCGCGGGTCGGCAGGCCGCGGTCGTCGTATTGAAAATCGGCGGTCTGCTGTCCGGCGGTACGCGCGGCCAGCAAACCGTTCGCGTCCCAATGGAGCAGGGCGCCGCCCGCCTCTTCCGGCCGCCCCATGATATCCGTCCGGCAGGGTTGGGAGACATCCGCGCCAGGCAAGGCTTCGCACGTCCTGCCGCGAGCATCGCGCCGGTATTCGAGGGTCGAAACGGATCCCCGGCTGGACTCCTCCACCCGCCAGAGACGATCGGAATCGGCGTAGAAGTATCGGTACTCCGCCAGGGGCGCGCCGGATGGGTCTGCGTGAGTCAGGCGGACGAGATGGCCGTAGTCGTTGAAGCTCCAACTGGTTTTGAACCCGTTGGGCAAGGTGCGCTCCACTTGGCGGCCCTCGCGGGACCAGCGGTACACCGACCTGCCTGGCGCGGTATCCATGGCCACGATGCGGCCCTGAATATCGTGTTGGTATAGAACGCGGTACTCCGGCTTGACGGCCGCCAGGCTGGCTGCCACGCTGGCCGCGGCATGATGGCGCTCCTGCCAATCCGCGGCGCGGGTGGAAAACGGCCGGTCGAGGACCGCCAGGCCCGGTCCCGCCGATCCGTTCTTGGCCACGGTGTCCAAGCTGTAGATGGAGACGGCGGCGATCCGGCCCCAAGGGTCGTCATCGAAATGAATCCACTGAGGCGGACCGTGCCGCCAGACGATATCGGTGACCCGGCCCAGAGCGTCCCGGTGGTATTCGGCGGTGCCCGTGGGGTCCTTCATCCACAGCCGGTTGCCGCCGGATTCGTAGCCGTACTCGACGGTGCCCTCGCTGAAGCGCAAGCGCACCAGGCGGTCCTCGCCATCGTAGGAATAACGGACCGAATGGCCGCCGGGCCGGATCAGCTCTACCAGCCGGCCGTGACTATCGAAACGATACTCATCGACCATCCTGCGCGGAGGCCTGGCCGGCTTTTGGCAGGCAGCCGCGACGACCACCAGCGAGAGCAACCATCGCTTATTCACGCGCCTTTGCACGTTCACCTCCCGAAAGGCGGCGGCGCCGCCCGCTGTCCGTTCTATTGCGCTATACGCCAGATCCCGATCGAATGATCGTCGCCGCCTCCGCCGACGGCCAGAAACGTAGTCTGGCCGTCGCTGACGGTGGCGGCGCCGGAGATCGAGTTCCCGAACTTGAAGGGTTTATCCTGGGGGAATTTCCCGTCCGCGTAGCGCCACGAGAACAACGCGTCGGCGTAACCCACGAAAAGGCGCGCGCCGGGGGCCAAGGCCATGGTCTGAGTCTTCTCCGGTACCGGACGCTCATGCAAGCATCCCGCGCACGGCGCCAATTCTATGATTTGGCCCTTGGAGACCTTTTGTTCGCCGTAGTGGTCCGCGTCATAGTGGCCCTCCAGTTTCCAGGTCAGGATCTCCCCATCGGCCGTCCCCGCGAAGAACAGGCGGGATTCGGGATCGTATGCCATTGCCGTGATGGCTTGGTTGGCGCCTTTTAGCTGCACCGGTTCTTCCAGCCCCGCAAGCCAAACCTTGATTCGCGCTCCCGGCGAGGTAGCCTCGCCCGCCGCGACCAGGTTAGCGGCGACCAGCAGGGTTTGGAAGGGCCGCGGCGGATCCGGGTCCGCCAGATCCTTCACGTACTCGCCCTGCACCTTCCATTGGCGTACGAAACCGTCGGTCGCCGCCGAGTAAAGGAATTGCCCATCGGGCGTGAACCCCAACGCCGTTATGGTTCCGTCGTGCTGGTGCTCTTGAGGTCCCATGGTCAGCAGGGGAACATTGTTGGTCTTGGTGATCGTAGGCAAGTGGCCGTCGGTCGAACTCCAGGCTGCCAGGTTACCGTCGGGGGAGACCGCCACGGGACCGCATGGCGCGGGCAAGACCACGGGATTGTCCCACACCGGCGCCTGCCAGATGCGGAGGTTACAGGCCTGCCCGCTACCGCTCTGCGCGACCAGCAGCCTGGTCCCGGGAACGCTCCAGACACTTGACACCGGCTCGCCGACGGCGGCTGTGGCGGCGCGCTTAATGCCGCTGGGCCGCCTGAGGAACAAGACAACCGCCAGCACCGCCAGGGCGCCGGCCACCCACCAGAGGAGATACCGTCTTCGCGTGCGCTTGACATCGTAGAATTCCAAGGACACTCTGGGCTGGCGGATGACCTCGGCTCCGATCCGGTAGCCCCGATGCTGGATATCGGCGATCCTCGCGCGTTTTCCCGTGCCCTTCCTGGCTATGACTTCGAGCTTGGCGGACGACAGCAGCACTTCACTGCCAATTGCGAGAGGAATAGGTTCCATCCCGAAATGGTTGCAGATTTCGACCGCCCCCGGCTCGTCTGAAGCGAACTCGTCCAGGAGGCCATAGAAATCCTCGGGCTTGTGGTTCTTTTCGAGGAGGGCGACGGCATCGCGGAAACTGTTCAGTTCCTTCCGTTGGGCATCGGCGTCGCCGCGCTCCATGATACCGGACAACTTCTCCGATTGCTGCGCTAGTGCCAGGTACGTCTTGAGGTTTTGGCGGTGCGTCGCGCCGCGTTTACCCAGACTTCCAACCAGCGCCGCCGCCGCTTTGGACAGACGCACCACGGGCTTACTCTGCAACTCGGCGGCCTCGAGTTTCAAATCGGGCGCGGGGGTGGGCGGTGGCGCCGGGATCAGCGGCGCGGTGATGGTTGGCGCGGTGGCCTGCGGTGCAGTGGCTGGTGGCGCAGTGACCGGTGGCGCAGTGGCCTGCGGCGCAGTGGCTTGTGGCGCAGTGACTGGTGGCGCATTGACTGGCGGCGCAGTGACTGGCGGCGGGGTGACCGTCGGTGCGGTGACCGTCGGCGCGGTGGCCGGTGGCGCGGTGGCCGTCGGCGGCTCCAGCGCGGTATCCGTGGTGTTGGGCGCCGTCTCAAGCAGCGGTTCACGTTCCAGGACCGGCGGGGGCGGCGGTGGCTTGACCGCGGAATCGGACGAGGGGGCGGCCGTAACGGGATCCGGCGCCGGCAGGCTCTTCCCAGGCATCCAAAGCGCCGCGGGTCTCGCCTGGCCGGGAACGGGATTCGCCCATCCGTAATCCATTAGCCCGGCCACGGATTCGTAGAATCCGGATCCGTTTGGGCGCGAGATCAACTTCAGGTCCGGAAATTCGGCGCCGAGCGTACCCGCTAGGTCCCAATGCGCCGCTGAAGCCCACCCGCTCACGACCAGCTTGGCGGCCTGCCGCTCCGGATCGACGCTTGCGCGCAAGCGCTGGAAACCCTCCTTCACCAGAAGCGGCGGAACGCGCGCGGGGGTGCGCATCCAGCGGCCGCCGCCGACGTCCAGCGTGGTCCCGTCCCGGAGGTTCGAAACGAACCGTTCGAAGGCCGCCGCCCGCTGCGGTTTTTCGCGGTCCTTCATCCAAGCCTGTAAGCCCGGAAGGTTTGCGGCGAAGTGCTGGAAGATGCCAAAGAGCGCGAGTTGGGGATCGGCGTTTTCCGCGGCCACATCGTCGCCCTTCACCAGTCCGCATATGGCGTGCTCGCGCCCTAGCCAAAACACCAGGCAAGGGTGGCCGCCGAGTTCCGCGCGAAAGGTCCTTGCCACGGACGCCAGGCGCGGCACGAACCGGGCTTGGATCTGGGGCGCCACCCGCGCCAACTCGTTGCGGCACTCCACGGTAGCCACCACGGGAGCGGAACCCACGAACGCCGTCAGTTGCGCCGCATCGTGCAGGACGCGGGTCTCTCCGCCGCCGGCGGCATCGCCGACCGCCACATACCAGTCGTCCTGATCCAGGTCGATGGCTGCCAGGGCCGGCTCGGCGTTTTGCGCGCTCGCTCCCATGTGCTTGTGCCGCTCCCCTTCAGACCGCGGCCGTGTGGCCGCTCTCCAGCCTTACGGCAATTACCGGTTTTCGATAGATCTCGCCGGTTTCCCGCGACCGGTACCCGTTGGAAAGCACCTTGTCGAGAATAGACCGCCGGCCCATACCCGTGGTGTGCTCGATCTGGTATGAGGTCAAATCCACAATCTCCAGGCCGGCTGCCGGGGTAATCTCTTCGATCCCCAATGCCGCCAGCAATTGCTCCTTTTGGGGCATACGCAGGTGTCCGGCTTCGTCGATCACGTCGAGGAAAAAGACCGGATTGTGCCTGACTTGCAGGGCGCCGATAGCCCTGTGCAGCGCGGCCCATTCTTCGTCCGCGGCGGACGCCGGCGCGGATTCGCCGAGCATGCGCTCGGCCCGGTCCAGGGCCGCCAGGTAGCTGGCAAAATTCCGCCCGAATTCGGTTTCGGTGTCGCCGCCCGCCCGCCGGGCCACCTCCCGCACCAGCCGGGCGATGACCAGCATCGGATCGGTTTCCAGGAGTTGCTGGAAGCGCGCGGCCGATGGATGCCTGGGAGGCTCATCCTGGATGGGAGCGGCGGGTGGTGGGGTCAAATGCAAGTGATCCGCCAGCCCCTCGGGCAGATCCGCAATGGATTTCTTGATATCCGCCAGAGACTTGGCCACCACCTCCTGGGATTCGAGGGCTTGCTTTAGCTCGTTCGCTTCACTCCTGAAGATGCGGATCCCTCTGAGGAAAAGAGCTGCCAGGCAGGCCATCGAGCCCACCCAGAGCGCCGCCACCAGCCATGGCGGCAGCGCGGCAAATGCGGCTAAAAAGTGCGTCGGCTGGGAGGGATTTCCTTGGTGCTGGACGGTGGCCTGGACGCTCGTGGCAACGAAATAGCCCCCCGCCGGCGCGGCCGATTCCAGCCTGAGGTAGTAAGTTCCATTCCGCACCGGGGGCGTAGACTGCGGCAGGATTTCGAACGACGCCGATCCGGTCAAAGATGGAGAGAAATGTTCAGCGTGATTGATCCCCGCCTTTCCAGGGGAACTGCCGAACTTGAGATAAGCTCCCACCGAGCCGGAGCCAGCCACCTGAAACTTTACGGTGAGGCGCTCGGGGTTTTCGGGTACTTGAAGCTGGAACTCGGCTGGCGCCGCTGGGGAAACCAGGAACGGGAAGGGGTCGCCGTTGGGAACCAGCGGTGTTACGGCGGCGGGGGAGGCCGGGGCGCTCGGCGCGGCTGGGGCCGGCTCCTCTGCCGCAACCGGCTGTGCCGCGGAGGTCGTCGTGTCTGTTTTCTTCGGTGCGGCAGCCGCCGCCCGCTGGGGGCGCGCGGGCTTGGAACTCGCTTGGCCCGCCATGGGGATACCGGCCAAGTACGCAAACGCCATCAGGGCGGCGAATCGCTTCGCCCGGAACATGAGAGTATCAGTGCGCATATTCGACTCCGACCGCCTCAAACATTCGCCGCGGGTTGCGGCTCGAAATCCATCTCACTCGCCTGGCTCTCGCTACCGTAACGGCAGAGACCATGGGG
The DNA here is from genome assembly GCA_050008575.1 of Bryobacteraceae bacterium. Taxonomy (GTDB): domain Bacteria; phylum Acidobacteriota; class Terriglobia; order Bryobacterales; family Bryobacteraceae; genus Bog-159. Next base: position 41,051 of record JBEKMJ010000054.1, on the reverse strand, counting down.
AGTAGCCTTTTCATCCAGATAGAGCTTGAAATAAAACGGACCCTCGGCAGTGCCGACCTGAATCTTGAACTTTCCAAATTTCGCCAGAGGGCCGATTCCCTCCAGATTCATGTTTTCCAGTATTTCCAACTGCAGCCAGCCTTGCGAGACCTGATGCACTTTCAGTTCGATCTCCGCCGAGGACACGGGATACCGGGCACCCCAGCCGATCAGCTCATGAAACCTCACGCCGGTTACATACCCCAGCCGCGTCCACAGCCGGTCTTCTCCCTCGACTTTGATTTCCTCTCCGACCAGCATGAGGGCGCCTTGCGAAACGCATTCTTTTAGAAGCACCTCGCCCTTCCCGTCGGTAATGAAGCTGATCTCCTCGCCGAACTCCTGAAGATAGTCGCGGACGGTGGGAAACCTTGACGACTGTCCCGCCAACAGCACTTGATCCACCTTTGGCAGCCCAATCCTCCGCAGTAGAACAGGCAGGCCCGTCCTTAATCTTTCCAGCCTGTTTTCATAGGCTTTGACGACCTTCTCTCCGGGGATCTTAACGATTGTGTTGGCGCCGTACCACTGGGACTGCACGGAAAGGACGCCGGAGGACAAGTATTCCTGAATGTATCCGCGCAGTTCCTCGGAAGTGATCTTCATCACCCTGCAAACGTATCCGATGCGTTCGCTGGCGCGCACGCCGAGTTTCTCGATGACCGCGGAGACTTGGGAGCCGCCCGTCTGCCGCCGCGCTTCCTCCAACTCGGAGATGGCGACTTTCAGCCGTTCAGCCTCGACCGACATTTTGCGGATGCCTTCCGGCGAGGAATCCGCTCTTCCGGAGAACTCGGACAGGAGCAAGGCCGCCAGATCCTGGGTAATCACTTCTCCCCCCAACTCGGGGTCCCCCCACGCGCCCACGATCTCCGCGGCGAGCAGGTTCCCCGTCGATGGATCGCGCTTCACGCGGAAAACGGTAACGTCGGTGGTGCCGCCGCCGAAATCCACAACCATCATGGTGAACTCGGCCTTGCCGGCCCCCGCCGTGCCCGCCAGGAAACTGAAAACGCCGGCCGCCAACGATTCATCCACCAGGCGCACGGAGATCTCCATGGAAAGCTGGCGGGCGGCCTCCAAGAGCGCTTTGCGCAGTATTTCCTTGCGGCGCAACGTAAACCGGGTGGGTACGCACAAGGCGAACTGTGCCGGCCTCTGCCTGAGCTCATGCTTGGCGCGTACCAGCAGGGAGCGCAGCGCTAAAGTCACCACCTGTTCCGACTCGACCTCGCGGTATATCCCTTTAGCCGTGAACTCGATCTCTTCCTTGTGCCCGGTACCCACGCGGACTTTGACCGCGGTTACCAACTGCCCACGATTGGAAGAGCCAAGCGCCGAGGCCCTCCCGCCGATTTCCCATTCGAAGGGCGGCGTCTCGCCTGGCAGGTAGTCGGAAAAGAAAACGTTGGAGTAAATCTTGGGGTCTTTATCCTGGCGACGCTCCAATAACAGGTTTTTCGGTCCACCAGTCCTGTTGTCGAAGACCGCGATGGTCGAGTCGATGGTTCCATAATCGATCGCCACGCATTGCAGAAATTCCTCGTCGGTCACGCGCACCGCCAGCGTTCTGCGATTGCTCGCTGAAGACGGGTCGTTGGAACGGACAGTTACGTCGAACGAGTAGCGGCCCGTCGCGACGGGGCCGGTGGGCCGCGCCTGAAAGACGAATTCGACGGACTTTCCCTTCTCAATCGACGCCCGGAAGGGCGTCCTCGAAAAAGAGATGGCGGGAGCCGCGCTTCCCGGCCGGGGCGACAACACCAGGTCTTCCACCAACAGGGTCGCCCCTTTGCCGGTATTCTCGCAGGTGAGCACAAACTCGCCCTCAGCTTCGTTGAGCACTTGCGGGGGGTGCCCCTGGTCGATTTCCACGACGCTTAGGGACGGCGGATCCTGGAGGGTCAGCTCCACGCTGCCGGTCAACGCATTCGTGATCCCGCGCAGGGTCATGGTGTAAGCGACGGACCGGACGTTCCCCTCCTGCCCAGGCGGAATCTGCGCCTTCAGCGGGATACTGTTCTTTCCGATCGAAAGTTCGACGGGCAAACGGGCATCCAGTTCCAGATATCCCGGGCGGAAGACGAGGCTCTCCAATGTGGCCGGCGAGAAGATCTCCAGTTCCATCTGGGCGGGCGTACCCGAGGTGTAGCCCCTGGCGAGAGTCAGGGGCCGGACGTCTGGAACCGGCAGCGACGCTACCGAGATCTCGATATCCCGTTCCACATCGGTCCCGCGCGCGCGTATCGTAACGACTTCGGGGGGCAGGTCGAAGAACGGAAGCTGGTCCGCATCGACCGTAAGCGTTAGCGCGCCGGAATCGAAATGGAGCCACTCGGGCAGAACATCGCATTCCAGGACCGGATGTCCCCAACCCCCATCGCTCACCTTCAACTGGCGGCGCATGGCGCCGGGGCAATCCGGGTCCACGTAGTAAATTAGGCGCGTCGGCTCGACCAGGAATTCGAACAGACGGCGCCCGCAATACGAGCAGTAGAGGTCGTCCTCGACCACTTCGTAATGGCACTCAGGACAGGGCTTCTTGGCGCCGGTCATAACGAGGCTAACTGGCGGACGCGCCCGTGGGCGTCCACTTTTCCGCGCCCTTCAGGATCGGGAGGCCGCAGCTCCATTCGACCTCGCCGTCGATCTTCGATTTAGCGAACTCCGCCTCGGCCTTGGCCTTGGCCCGGTCGGCTTCCGCTTTGGCTTTGACGTCCCCGGTCTTCTCCTTGGAGTCCTCGACAGGCGCCCCGGCCCGAACATCGAGCGCGGCCTGAGCCACACCCGCCTTCGCCAGCCGGGTGTAGACTTGGCCAACTCGCTGCTCAAGCAGGGTACGCTCCGTGGAGCCTTCCTGAAAATCGCCTGCCCGGCTTAAGTATTGCAGCGCCCAATAGTAGGTTTCGAGGGCTTTGTCTTTCAGCAGTTGCTCCCGCCCCAGCACCGTCTGGCGGAATTCTTCGCGCTGGCGACGGTCGCTCTGCAGAAAGTCGACCGCCTCTCTCTTTGCCCCCAAGGCGCGCTGTTTATAGAAGGGCGGGCCGGAATTATATTGATACTCCGTGCGCCCTTGTTCGTCGGTCACCTCGAGGACCTTCAGGAGCGCGCCGAAAAGGAGCACCTCGCGCGCCTCCTTGATTTGTTGGGCGACGGCATCGTCGTAGACTACCAGGTCCTCGAATTTGCCTTCCCAGCGCGCGTCGAGGTGCAGGGGGATCTGGTGTTTGGCATCCGTGATGCGCTGGCTGGCCAAGGCGCGATAGAAGTCGTGATATGCGGTATGGCAATCCCGCGTAACCACCGGCAGGGAGGAGAGTGGGAAGGCGTACACCACCATGTAAAGGTAGACCTCGGAGGGCTTGCCGGTAGGCTGCACGCTGATGTCGGTCGCGGATAGACCCATCTTGGCCACCAGTTGCTTCGTGACATCGTCGATGAAGGACTCGTCCTGGGACGACCCGGATCCTACCCTGGGAACACCTACGTACGCGATCTTGCGAACCGAAACCGCGCGCCCCCCGAGCATCTTGTCGCGCCGCGCCAAGGGCATGGCGGACCGCACCAGACGTTCGATGGAGAACTCCCAGTTCGCAGTCATCTGCGGGTGTGACAGCACGTCGATCTGGCGCGGGTGGGCTTCAAAATCCACCCAGAAGCGGTTTTCCGCATAAGCGCGCAGCTTGGATCGCAGCTCGCGCTCCCCTTTGCGGGCGAACAATTCCACCAGGTCCCAAAGAGTGGCTTCCCCGGTGGGAGGCTTCGGCAACCCGTGTGTGAGGAACTTGCGGTACTCCGTGCGCGGGTCGACTTCCATCGGCTGATTCTGTTCGTTCACGTCCAGCCGATAGAACCTGGGCCAATCGTTGGCGCGGTCGAAGAACTGGATCAGCAGCACGCCTTCGCCGATGCTCAGTTGCTTATCGTAGGCCTCCAAAGATTTCTGCGCGGCGGCGGCCACAGCGGTGGAAAGAGCTTCCAGCGGCTGCCGGCGCCTGGAAAGGCCCTCGACGGCGGCCTCGGCCACTTTCTTGGCGCATTCGAGAACGCAACGCTCCACGCTCGCCAGGCAATACTGCTCCTCGGCCTCGCGCAGCCGCTGCAAGAGCGTCTCTTTCACCCAATCGCCCCGCCGCAGGATCACCAGACCCGTGCTCCGCACGGCCTGGCGCAATTCCATCAGAATGCTGTCCCGGCGCGTCGAGTAGTACTTGGCGTCCCCGTTTGCCTCGGCAATTCTCTGGTCCAGGGCCGACGCGACACCCGGGCGGGATGCGGCGTACAGATCCTTGAGATACTCCAGCATGTAGCGAAGGTAGCCGTCGCGGCTATCCGATTGGCCTTCCTTGCGCTCCGAAACCAGAGCCTTAAGCCCCCGCGAGTCGTTCTCCAGGGTTTCCCGAACCCACCGCAGCAGGACCTCGTTGACTTTCTGGGTGACAGCTCCGGTCTGGTTGCGGACCATCTGGATGCCCGATCCCCACCGCACCGGGTCGGCGCCCTCGGCGTTGACCATGCGCGTCTCGGCCTCTTTGATCTGGCGGTCAAGTTCGTCTACTTTATCCATGGTAGCCATGCCGCTCTTGGGGATCACGGCCCCCAGGCTGCTGCGAATGGCGTCTTTCCACTCGGTACCGAACTGCTTCACGAAGCCGTTGGCATCCAGTTCCAGGCGGGCCATATCTCCCCGCACGTTGTCGCCGATCCGCGGATCGCCGGAGTCGCGGTTGATGTACGCGGCAATGGCATATGCCAGGTGAGAGGCGCACGCCGCTTTGACCTGGTCCACCGGGATTTCGATCTTGGACATGCCGCACGAAGCGTAGCGGCGGGCGAAGGCTTGCGGCAGAACCACGTCCTCGAAGGCGATGTTGGTTCCAGTGGCGCCCGCCAGGTTTTGCGCCACGTTGGAATAATGGGAGCGCTTGGCGGTGGAGAACGGGCCGGGCATGAAGTCCAGGAACAGCGATTCCGCCACCACGTCGAAGACTTCCGGGCGGTGCTTGGGCTCCATGGGGATGGCGCCTTCGTTCTTCATTTCCATGATGTACGAGATGGCAAATGGCGGGCCCTGCACACTCAGTTCTTTATCGCGCTCCCATTCCACCTTGAAATCCACGCTCAGGTCCTCTTCCGCGTTCCCCAGGCGCAGCGTATAAAATTCCAGTTCTTTCAACGCCGCGTAGGCATTTCCGAAACTGCGCAGCGCCACTTCGTCGTTGGTCGCGGCGCTGGCATAGAAGATGTTCGGCATGAAGAGCATGCCGATAATCCTCTCAATCGGCACACCGCGGTGCTGCATCAGATGCCGGAGGTGAAAGGAAGCGTCCAGGAACGTGCCGCAGCCGGTGCCACCCGCCAGCGAACTGACCAGCACGACCTGTGTGGCCGAGTCCAGAATGTCCACCGCCCCGAGTTTCCGCTCCTCGAAGAACTTCTTTGTCTTGTTGATCTTGTCCTGCGTGCGGACGCTGTCGAGCACTTCGCTGAGCATCGGGTTGATCTTGTCGGCGAAATGATGGAAGTAGGTGAGGCGGCCTACCGTGCGGACTCCGCCGGCGCCATCGGCGATCTCGTTCCCGAACCGCTGCACCTCGGGCGGGAGCCACCGGTGGATATGGCGCCAAGGATCCCGGCTGGTGAAGATCTGGGAAAGGTCGTCCTTCACCGAGCCGCTCAGCAACTCGATCTGCTCGTTGGGCTGGAACGTGACGGCCGAAAAAGACTCGTCGATCTTTTCCCCGGTCGCCAGGAAGTCCCTGGTATCGGTGTCCAGCCACAGATATGCCGTACAGGGAAGGCCCAGAACGCCCAGACGCTCATAGAACTTGCGCCGGACGCGCAGCAGCACCTCTTTCCCCGTGCCGCCCAGTCCAAGGAACAGCGTCGGCCGGATGGCGCCAATCAAATCCTGTTGTTGTGGCATCGTCGTCTCCTCGTTGGTCTTCCTAAATTCTGGTCGTCAGGAAAACGGCCGCGCCGCCCAAGACCAGGCACAAAATCACGATCACCCCGGTGCGGGTCCCACCCACCAGCTTCCAGAACGCCGGAATCGTGTAGAACAGGGCGATCACCAGCAGCACCAGCATAATCGCCCAGTGAATCGTTCCGGCGAACGCCAGGACGATGAAAAACAGCGCCAGGTAGAATACGATGCCCCAGGCGGCGGTCACCGCCGAGGCCACTTCCACCTCGCCGCGCACCAGCGTCTCCAGCATCAGCCGGCCGCAAATCCAGGCCGCACCGATGCCGACCAGGAATAGCAGAAAGCGCAACGCCGGCGGGGAGTCTTCCGGAAACACGTTTAAGGTGTGTTGGCCGTGCAGGGCCATGCCCATGGCTACGGCGCACAAAATGACGTTGAACGCCAGCAGCAACAGAAATCCAATCGTTGCCTTCGTCTTCCAGCTTGTATCTTTGGTCGGCATTTGTTTTTCCCTTTCGTTTAATCTCTACGCTTGGGCTCCCATGTTTTTTCAGTCGGCGCGGCGGTGGCCGCGGCGGCTTCGCTGAATTTCAGCATGGCCGTTCGGTGCCCGATCTTCAGCGCCATGGGCGTCCCGGCGGCGATCCGGCCGTCGCAGTCGATGAACTCGGCCCCCGCCGCCGGCACGAACGCGTTGCCTTTGATGTGGCCGGCCAGGTCGCCCTCCACCAACAGCGCACGGTCCTCGCGGATGGTCGCCGCGAGCGGTTGTCCATACTCGGAGGTAGCCGTCACGCTCCATTTCTTGGTGGGTTTCAGGGACCCGGCGAGGCGCAAGGCAGCCCAGACCACCCCGGCCGCCACCGCCAGCATCAGAAGGATCAATCCAAGGGTGACGATTACCGGATACCACGGGTATTTCACCCTGAAAGAGACGGGGATCTCGGTGGCTACATTCGTCTGCGCGTCGGAGAGCAGCACCGGCAGCGTTTCGAGGGCGTAGACTTTCCCGCTGAGCTTGGCGGCGACAATACTGGGGGCGTGGTACTGATCGATGAAGCTGTCGCGAAACCGGAAATTCCGCTGGGGGACTTCAATTACCAAAGGTACTTTCAGCGACACCGTCTCCACCGACTTGCCGCCCCAAGCCGCCTGGAACAGCGACTTCAGATCCTTCTTCAGCCGGACTCGCCCCAAGTCGACGTCCACGCGGTATACCTGGGCCGTCTCGCCGCGGGGATCGAGAGCGGTCACCCGGTCGGGCTTCACGGTGATCTCGCGCCGTTCCGCCTGCAGCAGGGACTCCGGCGCGAATTCCGGCGTGACCCGAACCGGCTGGATGTGCGAATCGACGATCTTCAGATGCTCGAAACGCGATTTGAACCGCACCTCCACCGACACCGTCAAATCCTTGCCTTCATCGAAAGTGGGCGGCTGCTGGCCCCCGGACATACCTTGAATCTGCACGTCGACGGTATCCCGGTTAAGCGGCTTCATGCGCAAGGCCTCGACCTGGTAGTGTCCGCGCAGGCGGCCCGAAATGGTCCGGATCTGGGTCTCGAACGCGCCATCGGCCGAATCGGAGAGCAGCATAGCGTAGATGGCGATTCCGGACTGCCCAGCCGGCTGCAGCAGGGGCAACACGACCACTCTCCTGACCGCATCGCCGCGTAGAATCGCGTAAAATGCAGCGGTATTTCCGGCCTCGGGGTCGTGCGGATCGTCCTGAATGTTGTCGGTGATCATCCACGCGATTTCGCAGTGCCGGTTGATGGCCTCCTGTACCGCGCGGTCCAGAAAGGTGTTCGCTCCCAGCTTTCGGTCTTTCATCAAAGCATCGAGACTGGGAACCAGCCGTGCGCTGGCATCGAAGCCGAAGATTTGCACCGCGCCGGTTTCGCCGGCCGCCGCCGCCACCTCCTGGCCCAGGGCGGCGAAGAGCCCGCTATCGTAGTACGGCCGCACGCTGCCGGAATGGTCCATCAGCAGCGCTGTTTGACAAAACCCGGGCGCCGCGGCCAACACCAAAGCGCCCGCCCACCCGACTACACGTCCCATACGGCAAACCCCAGACTGCTGTTGTTGGTCTTGAAATAGGCTAGGACAAAACACGATCCCGCGCGGAAGAACCCGATGGCGTCGATCTTCTCCGGTAAAGGTGCATCCTGCACCTTGTCATCGTAATAGAATCGAATTTTCTCTCCGGCGCCGGCCATTTTGACGAAGGCGGCGGTGAGGGGGCCCTCCACATATTCGGCGCCCTTGGGAACCACCTGATCGTGGTGCCTCGGGAGAGCGGCGGGCCCGTCGAATACGCCGATGCTGCCCGTCTGGGTGATCACCAGCCGATCCTCGACGTCTCGCGAGCACGCCGCCCCCACGGGAACCGAGATGTTGGTACTGCGCGCCGGGTGCGCGAGAACATTCACGTACAAATAGGCCGGCGAACTGCCGTCGATGCCCGGAACGTAGACATTGGGAGTGTCGTGCGGGGCTCTCCAGGGGGGCATGCCCGAGGCCAGCAGGAAGCCGCTGGCGTCGCGCGGGGACAGGATCGCGTGCGCAGCGCCTGGAAACGGAAGCTCCGCCAGTCCGGCGTCGCCCAATACGTAAAGACTCTTCGGCGAGTAGACGCAGACCCGGCCGTTCATGCGGAACGGCCCGCCCACGGGGCCGTCGCTCACGCGGAAATCGTCTAGTCCCTTGGTCGTCACGTTGCGGCGGAGGAGATAGCAGGCGGAATCGCGCCGCTCCAGAGCGTACACGTGTTCGCCATCGGCCTCGACGGCGGAATAGCCGTCGGTCTGCATATTGGAGAGCAAGCGGCCGCCCTCCGAGGCCGCGATCCATTCGAAGACTTGGTAGTTCGCCAGATCGATCGATTTGACTATCCGGCCATTAGATGCGATCAGGTGCGGGTCGGCCGGCTTGCCTTCCTCAACGGCCAAGGATCGGATGCGGAACGGCGCGCTGCCGAACGATTCACCGAGGCTGGCGGCCACCTCCGCGCGGCGCCCGGCGGGGTTGATCCTCCACACGCGGCCGCGAGTGGATACGGACCAGAGGTAGCCGCAGCATGAGGCTGGCGCCGCCCAGAACTGATCTTCGGCAAAAACTTCGCCCGGCAACCGTGCGAGCGCGGCCAGCATGGCGGGACCCTTGGGGAGCGGTGGACGCTCCGGAAAACCGCATGCCGCTTTGCACCGGCGGCAGAATCGGGCGAAAGCGCGATTGCGGGCTTGGCATTTTGGGCACTCGAACACCGCCTGCCAGCACACGGGACAATAGCCCACCCCGGAGGAGATCTTGGCCTCTCCAGCACAGTCCGGGTATGGACAATCCGTCATCAGTACAGTCCTTTCCGGCGCCACTGAAAGGGGTCGGATCCGCCTGGCCCCGGCGGCGCGATTCAGCAGTCGCTACGGTCTACGTCCCACGGGTATATATTTTCACACGTTTCTGTCCAAAAGAGCACATTTATTTCGGCGGGATCGCGGACCGTTTAGCCCGCCGCGGGAGCCGCCTGCGCGGCTGGGGGATTCTCCGGCGGGCCAGTCAGATCGTGCGTACCGAGTTTGTCAAGCGAAAAATCGATGATGAACTCTTCCGCGAACAGGCCGCCAATCGCGAGCAAGCCGAATCCCACTAAAGCAAATGCGAACGGGATACCCACTAGCGCGATACTGATGCGCGGATGCGTTTTCCGCACCTCCCGGCTGCAGAGAATGCACCCGAGGGCGATCACAGAGGCCGCTAGCCACTCGATCCAATAGAGCTTGCAAATAGACGAATCGTATAGCGGCGATTTTAGAGTCTCAAGAACATCGCCTTTCTCCAAGAATCGTATGGCGGCAAAACTGAAGACTGCAAAAGCGAAGCACAGGTTTTCCCATTTGAACACTTTCCACTTGGTCGTCTTCCACTTGGATTTGCAGAGGAAGACCGCAAGCCAGAAGAAAACGACGACCAACAAAAGCACGCATTCGATCCAGCCAAACCACACAAACCTCAGGTAATACCGGCTATCATCGTCGCTCCCCTTCCAACGGGGGACGATGGGAATCGGGGTGGTGTCGTTCAATTGGAAGCTGACGGGAAACGGCTGAGATCCCGGAAACCACAAACTCTGTCTGCCCGGCAGCGCGCAAAGCACGGTGACCGGCCCTGAAAAGCGGACGGGGCGCCCGACCCTGAGATCCTCCGTCGTGCCATTGTGCACAACGTTGCATATCGCCGCTTCCCCCATCTGGCGGCCTATGACCGCCGTTACCGGCAGGGTGATCGAGTTCTCGGGTCTGGCTGTGTCGACTGCCTGGAATTCCGCCCTAAACGTAGGGTTGACGACCCAAGATGGCGACCCGGTCCACCAGTCCAGGCTCATCCAAGGCGGTGGGTGACAAACCAGGGTGCGCCAGATCCATGGCGACGAGTGAAAACCGTCGGGCCTCTGTAAGTCGAGAGTAAACGACGGAGGGGGGATTTCTGGCGGCAGCCCGTCCAGCCTCAACTGGAAGCCGACCCCGAGTGGGTTGAATGCGGGAAGGGTTGAGGTTGGGCCGATCGTGAGCGGGGTGCAGTTCCGGCCTCCGTCCCAACATGCCTGCGCGAAAGTCGGGTACCCGGTGTTGATTAGGGAAGGATCCATCTTCGTCATGGCCACAATATGCAAGCTCGAATCTCCTCTTTCGGACGGTTCCACGGTGCAGTCCGCGTCCTCAAGAGTGAAAACCGGCTGAATAATCGCGCGATCTATGAGCTCCTTCTCAATGTGTTTGAGATTATTCGCATCCTCATCCTCTTCCAGGACGAAATGAATCCAGGGGGCTTGGGCCCTCCCCAGGGGGTCTTTGGGGGATGTAGCCTTTTCCCACTCATCCCTGACCGACGGCATCCTCTCCTTGGTACCCGTATAGATTAGAAACAGGTCGAAAGGGACGGAAGCGTTTTCAAGCAGGTGACGAAAGGGGGCATCTTCCCGCGGCCCCTCGTCACGCGGGTCGTGTTCGCCATCGGTGATTAACCAGACAGCCTTGCGGGGAATATCCCTGCCTGTGTTCAAGAATTTGCCGACCGCCTCAAACGCCTTGGAGAAATTGGTTTTCCTGAGGTCCTCTCTATTGAAGCCGGCAACCTTATCCCGCTGGCGGCTCCGAAAAGCGTCGAGTTGGCGCGCCAGTTCGCTAACCCGTTTTTCCGCCTCGGGCTGGCGCGACGGAAGCGTCTGTTCGACATGTCCTGCCATCAGGTCGATCTCGTAGAGTACGGAACCGTCATGCACACCGTTGCAGTCGTCAAGCCTGCCGACTAGATCCGCTGCGATTTTCAAGGGATTCACGTGCTTCACGGACCCGGAAATGTCCACCAGGATCTGTACTTGTATCTTCGGATTCCCAGGCATTGGCGCTTGGCCATGCAGAACCGGGATAATTGCCAGGGTCCATGCCACGTGTTTTGCTCGCATACCGAATCCTTTCCTAGTCGCTCGACAAAATGTTCGCCCCAAATTAAAAGCCGGTGCCGGCGCAACACAGTAATCGCCGCCGGTTAGATTGCGCCTGCCTTGCACACCTTGGGTATATATTCTTACACGTTCTTGTGCAATAAATCACGATATTTATAAACTTTATTTGCGTGATGCGATTGCCAATCACCGGGCCGGCCCGGTGAGCCGCGTATTGGCATACCGGGGGCCCATTTGCAGGCGCACGGGATTCAAATTGCCTGGCAAACGGCCGGAGCCCCAAAGGCGGCATGCCGAGCGTGGCGATATGGTACTAAAAATGCGTTATAGAGAAACAGGATAAAAAGAGTCTAGTTTATCTTTTTACCCAAATGCAGTTGACTGCTCTCCGGCGATGCGCCCGCCACCACCGCCTGGGTCGCCGCGCGGATCGGCGCGGACGATTTCATCGCGGGCGCGCTTCCCGAACAGAAGGTCGCCACCATCCGCGATCTCCAGCAGCACGGCAATGTCGTGGCCATGCTCGGCGACGGCGTGAACGATGCGCCCAGCCTGGCGCAATCCGATGCGGGCATGGCGATGGGCAGTGGCGCCGATATCGCCATGCAGGCCGCTCCGATCATATTGATGGGGTCCGATCTAGACGCGGTGTTGGCTACGCTGGATCTCGCGCGCCAAACCATCCGCGCGATCCGGCAGAATCTGTTCTGGGCTTTCGTGTATAACACGGCGGGCATCACGCTGGCGGTGGCGGGCGTGCTGAATCCGATTGTGGCGGCGGGCGCTATGGTGCTGTCGAGCCTTTCCGTCATTGGGAATTCGCTGCGGTTGGGCCGGCGCCTGGCGCGATAGCTCCGCGATAGCTCAACGATGCATCCATCCGGCAAGCCGCCGGCAAGCCGCCGGCAAGCCGCCGGCAAGCCGCCGGCAAGTCGAGAGTTATCGCCCGAGAACGTCGCGCAAGGCGGCGATCGAGGGCACAAAAAAGTAGCCGCCGCCGGTCGGAATAATCCAGGGAGCGTCCGTCGCGACGCTGGCCTGTTGCAGGCCCGAGCCAAAAATGACGCACCGGCGCTGGCGTGACTCGCCCGGAGCGTCGTTCTGCCCGACGAGCAGGTCGTGGCCGCCGGGCATCTTCGGGCGGGAAGGATCTCCCATCCAACGGGCCGTCAGGAACTCGAATTGATCGTCGATCGACGCTTGAATGCCGAGGAACAACAGGCCGCGTTCGCCGTGTCCAGGATCATCCTCCGGCTCGGCATACCGGTCCGCCAGAGGCTTGCCGAAGGCTACGCCGACACGCATTAGGCGGCGGGCATAGGACGAATCCCGGCCGCCCGTATCCGAGCCGGAATCGCGCGTGTTCACTTTACGGATATGGGCAGCCCAGGGGCACGTCACGCCGGCCGGGTCCGCCTTGGATTGCGGGAATTTGTCTACGTAACCGGACTGCAGCGGAATCGCACTGGCGTCGGAATCGAAGCGGAAATGGTTGTTGGCCAACGGTTGTGCGCCGAGGTCCGGGTCGTCGGCCAAGGGAACGCGATTCACCGGCGCTCCGCTGGGCCAGCGGCCGACGATCCGCGAAGCCAATACCACATCGGTAATGTCCTCGAAGCCCGGCAGTGCCGCGAGCCGCGCCGCTTCCTGCCGCATGGTGCGCCAGAAAAGGCCGACATCCTGGCGAAGGCGGCGGAACACGAGATACGAGCCGTTGCGCGACCACTCGGGTACGGCCGGACTCGGCAGCCCTGGAATCAGCGGGTCCGGGCTGGTGGCCGGATGTCCCAGCACCAGCACGCCGGGCCAAACCAGATCCTGCCCAGGGTAGCCGAATAAGGATCGCTCGGGTTGCGCGCTAACCGCAATGTGGCGCGTGGTGACGAAATCGTTAGGATCGTCCGACGCGCGGCCGCGGATGCCGGGCTGAGAGACGCCATCGTCGAAGCCAAATTGCTCATGGCCCGGCAAGTCCTCACGCACGTCTCCATTCTCGTTGTAAACAACTTGAAGACCGGCCTTCTCTATGCGGCCGGCCAATGCAGCCGCGCGCTCGTCGACCGCTGCCCGCGTGTCGCCGGCGACGATGAAGAGCACGTCTATGTCGCGTCCCGGTGCTCCTACTTTCCAATTCTTGGGATTGCCTTCGTCCGCTGGATCGGCCGGGTCCCCGAGAAACGCGGACCGCGCCGCCAGGCCCTGGCGGAAGGCTTCGCTCGGCAGGCTCACGGCGCCAGGCGTCAGCTTTTGCAGGCCTTGGAATGTGAATCCAATCCCAAGCAGGGCTTTCGCCGCGGGAGGCTTCGGCCCGGCCGCGGCTTTCGCCACCCGGAACCGGCGGCGGTCGGCTAATGTTTCGGCGGCCGTGGATATCTCTCCGGCCAAGCCGCGTAGAAATTCCTTGAATGCGACGACCGCGCCTGGATCGTTCGGCGTCGAGACGCCCACCAGTGTCTGGTGCGGCTTAAGGAACCCGGGCACGGCGATGCCCTGAATATCGGACATCGGGAGAACCGGCTCCGGCGTCTCCGCCTGCATTGACGTTGTCGCTTGCGTCTCACTCATATCGGTAGCCCTTTCGATTCAGTAGCGCCGTTTTCCGTGCCTGCTTAACTTGCCCCGATCCGCGCCCGGCGCCGCAGCCAGCTTGGCCCTTGCGGCAGCCGCTTCAGGAAAAACGGCGGACTCCACCGTCCCTTGATTGAGGTAGGCTTCGGCGAACCCTGGCGGAACGGGTTGACTCGCGGAAACGCCGCCCACCGTCCGCGGATAGAATGGATCGACGATCGGGCGGCTCCCATTGCCAACCGGCGGCCGGCTAATTGGCTTTGGCAGGATGTTCGCGATGCCCACCAGCTTGACCGTAATGCACTCGGCGATTTGCCCGCCGAATCGAATTGGTATTCCCGCAATGGTCAGGTCGCCAACATCGAAACCCCGGCTCGCGGGAACTTCGATAGACATGCGCTCGACCATCTGTGGGACGCCGCGCACGATGTGGACACAGTCGGCAATGGGTCTCTTGTCCGGGGCTTCCCATCCGGACAGATCGATGTGATCCATGTATAATCCCACCGGATTGCGCAGAGTCACATACGCGCCGAGCCGGGCCAGGGCGTTCACGGAAGCGCCGATGGTCGGGTCGCTGTTGCGGTTTGAGCCGCCGTAACCGGCGTAGCCGATCAACGCGTCCGGCTCCACCAGCAGCCGCCCCCGCGGATCGGTGTAGCGGACGGTGGCGTCGGCGCCCAATTGGATCTCCGCCACCAGCGAGTTCGGCGGAGAGTTCAAGTGGGCGATACCGAGAGTCGTGTTCCACTTGTTGTAACTGTTGTACTGGCCCTTCAATGCCCAAACCTGGCCGGCCGTGTCGACCACATCCTCCGCCGCTATAAGGTCGTCAAGCTGAACATCCGGGCTTACTAAGTCCCGGTATAGCCGGAGCAAGGCGTCCTGGTCCCCGGGAAAGTGCTGGTCCGGGTCGCCGGGAACCAGACCGAACATCGCCTGCCAGTACTCGGGAGGTTCGGAGCTAAAGGTGACGCGGCAAATCTTGTTGGAATCGGGTTGCCGCAGCACGTGCCACTCGCAATACTCCTCCTGCGGCCGGTAAAGCACACCCGCGGTGCCGGCAGTGTCATCGGGATCGGGCGAAGGCGAACCGTATCGCTCGGTCGGCCACAGGCGGTCGGCCAACACCAGGGCACGGTCGCGTCCGTACCGGCGGAGCATTTCCTTGGGGAAGGCGTTCCAGGTAATCGCTTGTTCGACAGCCATGCCGCCGGGATCGAAGTTCGGGGCGTTGTAATACTGCAACGGACTAGCACCGAACGCCGACTGGTCGTTGGCGATCACCTGGTCAAACCATGCCGACACGGCCCGGTGCCAAGCATCGAGTTGTCCAGGTATCGCGTTGAAGTCCGGCAGGAATGCCGGCGTATCATAACGGTTGAGCAGCGCCATATTTATATTGTCCCGCTTGAAACGATTCGGTTTGACTATCTCCGCTACATTATATAGCGCAAAATATAACGCAAAATCGCGCTGGATCGGGACGCGAGTGTTACCGAGCCGCGACATTCCGAGCCGCGACACACCGAGCCGCGACCGTCAGGGGGCGGTTTCACACATGCTAAGCTAGTCGTGCGCCATATCCGTTGTTTCCAAGATGAGTGACAAAGGCAGATCCGAAGGTCTGCAGGAATTGTGTGCCGCCACTCGCCGGAGCGGCAATGACGCCGGCGATCTCGACGCTTTGGGCGTTGTACTGACGGCGCGCGGCGAATATCGGCGCGCCGAGGTTTGCCTGCGCGCGGCAGTGGTGCGGCGTCCGCGCGAGTCCGGATTTCTGCACCATCTGGCAACCGCCCTGCTGGGATGCGGCCATGCCGAAGATGCCGCGGCGTATCTGGAGCAGGCGCTGCAGATTGAGCCGAACCGGGTGGAATCCTGGGAACTGCTGGGCAGCGCCTACTTGGATCACTTGACCCGCCCGGCGGACGCCTTCCGTAGTTTCTCCCGGGCCCTGCAATTGGCGCCCGGCGAGATCCGCAACTATGAGTCCGCCGCGCGTTGCCGGATCGACAACCGCACCGCGCCAGAGGCGATCGCCTGCCTCGCAGAATCGCTTCCCGGTAATACCGACCCTTTGAACCAGCGCCGCGGAGTCGCCCTGGCGCTCGCGCAAGTGGGCCGTTATGAGGAGGCCATGGCGGTGTTTCAGGAGATTGTCCGCCGGCTTCCGCTTGACCCCGCGTCTCTGCACGGATTAGCCAGAATGTACACGGGCCTGCACGATCTTAGCGCGGCGGGGCGTTGTTTCGCGCGCGCGATCCCTGTGGCGGAAGGCCACCGGGACTTGCTGCTCGGATACGTTCTGCACTTGTCGCGGATTGGCGATTTCGAAGGGGCGCGGCAATTCTATCGCTCGCGCATGCGCGAAATGCCGGTGCATTTCGGTCTCACGCCGTTGCCGCGCATTTGGGAGGGTCAGGACGTGCGAGGCAAGACGGTCCTGCTGATTGCCGGCGATCTCTATTTCGGCGACGCATTTCAGTTTGTGCGCTTCGCGCGCCTTGCCAAGCGGGCCGGCGCGACGGTGATTGTGGAGGGTCCAAAACGCATTCGCTCCCTGCTGCGCACGGTCCCCGGCGTGGACTTGGCTCTGGCTTATCGTGACCGAACTCCGCCGTTCGATTGTGGCGCGTCGGCATTCTCGCTTTCGTTTTCGCTACAGGTTCCCATCGCGGAGCTGCTGGATGGCTCGCCCTACATTGAGGCGCCGGCGGGCTTGCGCGCGGAGTGGCGGACGCGATTGCGCGCCCTCCCGGGTTTCAACGTCGGCATCGTCTGGCGAGGGTCGTCCTATAATTCCTGCAATCCCTATGCCTGCCGGTCCATGGCGCTGGAGGATCTGCGGCCGTTGACGGAGATCCCCGGCGTGAATCTGTACAGCCTGCAACGCGGCCCCGGCAGCGAAGAGCTGCGGCAAGGGAATCCGGCATTCCCCGCCATCGATGTGGCCCCCGATTTCCCCAAAGCGGCGGCGGCGATTGCCGAGCTCGACCTGGTGGTTACGATCGATACTTCGATCGCGCATCTGGCTGGAGCGTTGGGCAAGCTCACGTACGTGATGCTGCCCTACGACGCGTGTTTCCGCTGGATGATGGATCGCGCGGATTCGCCGTGGTATCCGAGCCTACGGCTGTTCCGCCAGACGAAGCCCGGGCAATGGTCCGATGTGGTTGCGGCAGTGACCGATAGGGTGTCCTGCCTCTGCCAGGAGAAAGCCGTCCTGTGATCCGGGCGAAAAATAGTGGATACGCCGCGATCGTGCCGATCGGTCCGGGAGCCGTCGAAGTCCGCCGCTTTCACGACCTGCTGGACAGCCTCTTCGCTTACGAACCGGAAGCCCGGCTGTGCGTGACGATCGATAGCGCGCGGCGCGCGCGCAGGGTGGCGCCGCGAGGCAACCGGAGCCGCGGGTGCCAGTTTGTCACTTTGCGTGCGCCTTACCAGGACCAGGGAGAACCATTAATGGGCCGGCTTTCCGCTGGAATTCTTTTGGCGTTGCGCACCGTGCAGCAAACCGGGCGATTCGAATTCGTTTTGCGCATGGACACCGACGCCCTGGCGATCGGCCGCTTTCAAGACGCCATCCGCGCGCTTCTCGCGGCGCATCCCGAAGTCGGGATGCTGGGAACTCTTGGTTGCACCTGCCGGCGCGAGGCTTGGTACTACGGCTGTGAGCGGACCGCAACTTCGGATGTCTTCAAGGCGCTGGACACCGTCCCGGCCGGCCACTCTGCCTTCGCGCGCATTCGAGAGCATGCCCGTCTGGCGGTCGAAAACGGCTATGCCGGCAAAGAATACTGCCAGGGCGGAGCTTATGCGCTCTCGCCGGCGATGCTGACCCGCTTGTCCTCGATGGGCTGTCTCGATCGGCCCGAGGACTGGCTGCCGCTGGCCGTGCCCGAGGATGTCATGATGGGCATGTATGCGCGGACGGTGGGTTTGCGCAGCGTGGATTGTTCGCTGCCCGGCCAGCCCTTCGGGAATCACTTTGGCGGGTTGGCCTATCGCCCGGGCGAGTTAGTGGAGCGGGGTTATGCGTTGATTCACAGCGTGAAGAGAGATCTGGAACATTCCGAATCGGAAATTCGCCGCTATTTCCGCGCCCGCCGGCGCGCCCTTGATGGCAGGCATCGGACTTTCATGCCAACAGGGGCTTGAAATACTCAAGTAGAGCTTTCTCCGTACGCGCCTCGGTGTATTGGTTGGCCGTTTCCAGACCGCCACGCCTTACTCTGCGCAACTCCGGTTGTATGTCATCGTAGGACGCCATCACTTCCAGCGTCCGTTCCAGCAGCGGGTAGGCGTGGTGCGTGGGAAAGACGTAGGCATTCGTGCCGTGGCGCAGATAGTCGCGCCCGCCGAATGCTTCGTAGCAGACCGGTATACATCCCGCGGCCATGGCTTCCGGCACCGTCGCGTTGAAGGATTCCTGGCAATTCACATTCACGAGAAGAGCCGCCCGGCGCAAGACCCGCGCCACCTCGCGGTGAGACTTGTTTTCCAACTCCGCGACCCGCCAGCCCAATGGGCCTGCGCGATCCCGCAATATTTGCCGCACAATCGGAAAGTCGCGGCACGCGACCTTGGGGCATAATACCACCTGCCGGCTACGCGGACGATTCCGCTTGACGCGATCTTGAAAAAAGTAAGGCGCGATGCATGGCGGAACCACAGGCGCCGCCACGCCGTAGTGCTTCTCGACAATCTCCCGCACGTGGGGCATCACCGCCATCGCCCCTATGTATCCAAGCTGGCGATAGTCTCTTGCGGACCCCAAGCCCGGCGCGATATACGAGCTGGCTTGCACGAAGACAATGCGTCGGCCCGCCCGGCGCAGTGCGTCCGGCTCCGCCGCAAAGACCTCGGGGACCACCAGGATATCCTGCGCGTGAGTCCGGAAAGAAGCCCGTTCACGATATGCGCGGGGAGCCTGAATGTCCAGCCAGCGGGCGCGGAAGCCGGGCTTCCCATGCAGCACGAAGGCGTCCACGCCGTGCGCGCACAGTATCCGTACATGGCAGTAGAGCATCCCCACGCCCCAACTCGGCGTTTGCGTGTCGGGAGCGTAATAGTAGACCTGCATGGACCGTCGAAAGCCCAGCATACATAATTCGCCGCGGATTTGTACGATTCCTGGTCTATAATCTTCGTTTCAATGCTAACCACCGAGTTGCGGGCGTCCGACGGGCGCCGCTGGCTGGCGGCCGGCCTTTTACGAACGGATTCCCGGACCGATCCCGCACCACGGGGAGTGTTGCCGTTGGCTGCCCTGGTAGAACATTCCACCGACGCCGTGTTGTTTCTGGACGACCGGCTGCGGGGCACATTCGACGAATCGCTGGGCACACTCTGGCAGGATATCCCCGCGGGCGAGGCCACCTTCATGGTCCTGATTCCCCGCCAGGCCGCGCCCCTGGTCGATCCCTATTTTGGCGAGCCGGCAACGTCGTTCGTATGCAGCGCCAGCGTGTTTTCCCAATATCTTGCCCTGGGCGTGGATTGCTGGCCGCAGTCCATTTGCTTCGCATTACTGCGCGCCATCGCGGACGGCGTCATTGCTGTCGATCGGCTCGTGGTGCGGCAGCTCCCCGAAACGGCGCATGGGGCAGGGCGCCATACCACCGTGCCAAAAGCGCTTTTGATGCCGCATCGCGGCAATCCACAGCATTTGGGAAGCGCCCTGCGCTATCTCCATCGCGCCGCCGGCGACAGTCTGTCGGTTTGCGTGGGCCTCGACGTGGACGATCCTTCCGCGTATGCCGGTTTGGTTGAAATGTATCCGCGGGTGAAGTTTTTCCAGTCCTGCCCGGCGCCAGTGGGTCCTTATGTCATCCGCCAGGAGCTTGCGGAACGATCCCGCGAGCCGTTGATTTGCCTGCAGGACTCCGACGATCTTTCCTGCTACGACCGCTTTACGACTCTTACCGGCGCACTGTCGGAAACGGGCTGCGGCATCGTCGGCTCCCATGAGCTTTGCCTGGACGAGATCCAGGTGACGGTGTATCCGGTGCGCTATCCCATCGATTCGTCGGCCGCGCTGGCGACGTGTCCAAATCATGCCCTGCTGCATGCCACGCTCATGGCGCGGCGGGAAGCGTTCTTCGGATGCGGCGGCTTGTCTACGCACCACATTGTGGCGAACGACACGCAGTTCATGTTGCGCGCGTTTTTCACGGCCGGCATCCGGAATGTGGATGAGTTTCTGTACATTCGCCGCCGCCATCCGGCGTCGCTCACCAACGCTCCCGAAACCGTGCACGACAATCCTCTGAGGCGCTCGCTGAATGCGCAGTGGACCGCCGACTTCGAGGCCGTCAAGCGGGGCGAGATGAAGCTGGAGGATTCGACTTTGCGCCCGATGCGCCGCCGCGAACCGTATCGCATGGAGCGTCTCTACCCGCAGTGTTGATCCACATGTGGGGCAGGCTCGCAGCCTGCGGCGGCCTCGCAGGCCGGCCCGCAGCGTCACAGGCACGCCGGCGGGATCCCAAAGTCTCGCAGCTCGTCGCCGAGCGCAAGAGGCCGCCCCCAGACACGGTTCGACAGGTTTCGCCCATGCACCACCTGCAGCCACGCCGCCGGCTCCGGGATCTGTACCACCGGCCCGATCCGGTCGAGATGCGCGTGGTTTCCACAATAAACCGTCGCGTAGTTTTCGGCCCGCTCCACAAGGCTGACGAAGGGATTGCATAAGTTCTGTCCGCGATATAGCCTTCCCTGTTGCCATATGTAGCCGTTGGTGAAGTTGAGAAACTCGAAATCCTGGCCCGTGAAATGCTTTTGAATCGTATCCACGAACGTCCGCGAAACCGCATCGTCGTTGTCCAAGCGCGTGGTGATCAGGTGCGAAAATCCCTGCACAAGATCGGCAATCGCCGCGCGCACCATGGCTTGGTCGAACACATTGAAGAAAAAGATGGGACGGAAGGTCTTCCACTCCGCGAGAGCCCGAACACGCTCCCGCAGAGCGGCGGGCATCTCAGGATGACAAAAAACCACCCAATCGAAATTGTGGTTCGTTTGGCTGCGCACGGATGGGAAACAGAAGCGCTCAAAAATAGCGAAGCGATGCCCGATCCAATCCGGGCCGGGTGGATCACACTGCTCGATCCGCACATTGAAGCGTGTCAGGATCAGATGCCGGAACCGGCTCATGAGACTTATATACTATAGAATGATTCTGTCCGGTCGAAGCATGCCCCGCTGGTCACTCGAGGAATTGCGCAAGGCCGCCGGTATTGCAGCCGCGATCGAAGGTTGCCGCGCGCCCCGCCGCCGCCGGGCAGTTGCCCAAGTGGACCTGTCGCTGCGGGCGGCGATCCCGCTGTTGGACGGTTTGGGCGGGGGCACGCGCGCGGTGCTGGTCCGCCAGCTCTTGCGAGCTTTGGGATTCGACGAGCGCAGCCACCTGGAATGGCGGCTCGAGCACAAACTGGTGCAGGGCCTCGTGTTGCATGCTTACCTGCCAGGCATGGTGCCGGTAACCCGCGGTCTGGCCGCCGCACTCTTCGGCCAGGATCCGGACGGTGTCCAAAATTACCTGGACTGCGAACTCCCCGGCGGCTATGTGGTCAAGACCGCCCTAGGCGATTCATCCGGTGAGTCGCCGGACGGTGCGGGAACGCAAGTCATTCCCAAATACGCCCTGGAAGGCGCGCGCGCCTTGCCGCCGCGGCTCATCGATGAGGAGTACGTCATCCAGGAGCGGATTCCCATCGCGCGGGAATATCGCGTTCACAGCCTGGAAGATCTGGTCATAGAGGACCTGACGTTCCACAGGTACACGGGCGGAAGCATTCCAGGAGAACGCGATGCGCCAAACTGTTTTGTGCAGTCCGCGCTTGATCGTCTCCCGGATGCCCTGGTCGGCGGCTCCCTTCTGGCTTGGGACGTAGCTCTGACCCCAGCAGGAAGTTTCACGATCGTCGAGGTTAATTTCAGCGGATTTCATCCCGTCTTCAAACGCGGGTTCCACTGCAGCGGCTACTTCCACGATTACAATTGGGGAGCATGCGACACTGCCCGCCTGCTGAACCACGTGGCCCGTACGGACGGCGTCGATGTCGTGGTCCACGCGGACGCTCCGGATTATCCTGAAGAGAATTGTTTTTATGCGGATGTCGCTGCTTGGCAGGCGCGGCATCGGACGGCGGCACTGGCGCATGTAGGGCTGGAGAGACGTTATGCCACAAACCCCGATTGATCGCACGCGCCGCCCCGCGCCTGCGCCAGCGTGGTCGCCCGAGGAACTGGCGGAAGTCGCGCCACTGCTGGAAGAGATCGATGCCTTTGCGCCGACGCGGCCTCGGCCGCCCGTCGACGGCGAACTGAAGCTGGCGCTCTCGGATGCCCTCCCGCTGCTGCCCGAGCTCGCCGCCAGCACACGCCAGCTACTCACCCGGCAGCTCATGCAACGGCTGGGTTTCGATGAGCGGCGGCTGGCGAAGTGGCGCCTGGAGCACAAGCTGATCCAAGCCCTGGTGTTCGATCGCTACGCGCCGGGCAGCCTGCCGGTGACCTGCGGCCTGGATCGCATCGCATGGCGAACCGGCCTCGGGAATCTGCGCGTATCCTTGCGCGACCGGTTTCCTTCCGGATTTGTGGTGAAAACGGGCCTCGGCGATTCCTCCGGCGACAACTGCGATTTCCGGACCGAGGCGGCTCTTTCGTGGATCGAGAACGGCGGGCGGGGAAATCCCGCGCCTTCCCTGTTGACAAGCGAGGAGTTCGTCGTGCAGGAACGGGTCGCGATTCGGCGCGAGTACCGCGTGCATACAGTCGAGGACCGCGTCATCGAAGACCTGACGGTCCGCCGTCACCACGGCACCGTAGGTCCGGGAGAAAGAAGCGCGCCCAACCGGCGCGTGCAATCTATTCTCGACATGCTGCCTGCCGGACTGACGGCAGGCGCGATTCTGGCTTGGGATGTCGCCGTGACTGAAGATGGTTCGGTCTCTGTGATCGAAATTAATATTGGGGGCATGCATACGGTCTATAATCCAGGCTTCCATGCGAGTGGCTACTACCATCACAAGCACTATGGGTGCGTCTACACCGCCCGTTTACTGCTGTTCATCGAGCGGACTTACAAGTGCAGCATCAGCGTACTTGCCGATGCGCCGGATCGCGCTGAGGAACGCAGCTTTTATGAAGAAGTTAATGACTGGAAGTCGCGTTTTTGAAGAAATCTTGTCTTTTGTGGAACACGGCCAAGATAAACAATATAAACCAAATAAATACATTGACAATTATTAGGGCATCCGTTAGAATCGACCCACCGATACGGGATTGCCGGATCCCGAGACTCTAGCGCTGTCTGGCGTGAACGAAAGGTAGTCATGGGCAAGCCGAAAAAAGGCGGGTACCCCGCCGTGCAGCCAACGATACATTACGTAGCGATCTGGAACAACGAAATCGACAACGCGACGATCGCTTGGGGCGACTCGATCGTATGGATGAACAACGACCACGTGACGCATGCCCTGGCGGCGCTGGGCGGCGACGGCAAGCCAGATCCGGCTAAAGCGTGGGGACCGCCGATGGGTCCCGTGGGCTCCCCGACCGCGAATTCCCCGGAGTTCCAGTTCCCTTGGAACCAGCCAACTCCCCCACCGAAGGACCCGCAGGTTTATGCGTATGGCCTGCTCGACCACCCTACGTCGACCGCCAAAGTGACTGTGCAGATCAAGGTTTAAAGTGAGAGCGGCTCCCGGCCCGGTTGTACTTGAGAAAGGTGAATGTATGGAAGACTCTGCGAAACAGCTAAACGAAGCCGGGAACGGCAAGCCTGACGGAGTTCCGGCTAGCTACTTACCCTCGCAGACGCCGACGCGCCGCGGATTTCTGTCGCGGGCGTTAACGGCCGCATCGGGATTGGCTCTGGCCGACGCTCTGGTTGCGTCAGCGCTGGAAGCTGCGCCGCCGGGCACTGTGCCTCCTTGTCCCGCGTGTGACGAGAAAGCGCCCGCTTCGCCCGATTGCTCGACGCCGGGATTACCCTTCGTCCCGGTAACCGAATTCGTCAGTAAGAATGGGAAACTGAACGCCAATATCACGGTAGGGGTGGCGTGGAGAAACGTGGCCGTCATCGCGGAGGCCGGCTACCAATGCAACCCCACGCGGGTCCGCTATTACGAAGGACTGGATTTGAACAGCGGCAAAAAGTGGCCCGCCAACCGTCACGTCCCCGGCCCGGGCCCTACCCTCCGCGCGCGCGTGGGCGACGATGTTTCGATTCACCTGCTGAATGCCATCAACCCAGCCTGTTTTGCTCCCACGCCTCACAACGACAATGGGTGCAACGTGGTCAATCAGCTCGCGCCCGGCGGTGGGACTCAAGAGCTTTACCCGCGAACCGACACCGCCCCATCTTGCTTCCACGGAGACAACATCACCAATTTGCACTATCACGGCACGCATGTCTCTCCCGATGGACACGCCGACAACGTGATGATCGATGTCGTGCCGGAGTGTCAGGAACTGCCCGTCAAACCCCCACCTGGCTTCTACCGCGGTAGGTTCGATAACTATTTCAAGATCACTCCGCCGCCTGCCCCCGGTCAGAACGCGGACCCATCCAAGCCGTTTCACATGGGCCAGGCGCCCGGTACGCACTGGTATCATGCGCATAAGCACGGCTCGGTAGCTTTGCAACTGATGAATGGAATGGCCGGCGCTTTCGTCATCGAGGGCGAATTCGACGACCAGTTGGAAGCGCTAATCCCCGGTTTGCGGCGAACCGAGAAGGTCCTCGTAATTCAGCAGCTCGGCAGCGCCCCTAGCATCGTATTTTGCCCGCCGGCCGGGCCACTCGACACCGGGATTACCGGTAATCCGATTCCGCTCGTGAATGGACAAGTGCAGCCCACCATCGATATGCAGCCTGGGGAAATCCAGCGGTGGCGTATCGTCAATGGCACGATGCACCAGACCGCCTATGTCAAGTATTCGTTCCTTGCCGCGGACGTTTACGCCGGTTTGAAGTCGCAGGCGTCACCTGGCCGGCCCATCAGCCTCAACGTTTCCGATGTGGGATACGTACCCCAAATCCGGCAGATCGCTTACGATGGCGTCCAGCTTGCGCCGGAAAGATATGGCGATCCGGCTTTCGGCCAGTCGCAGCAGTTTAGCCTGGCGCCGGCAAATCGCGTGGACATACTGGTTCAGGCGCCGTCAACGCCCGGTAAGGCCGTGCTGGTGTTTCAGGCGAATAATACGGCGCCATGCAACGTGACGCCGCCCGGTTCGGGGCCGGAGCCGGTGCTGCTGCACGTGAACGTGGCGGGCCAGCCGAAGGCGATGAGCTTCCCAGCGCCCGATCGGTTCCCTGAAATGCCGGCCTGGTTGCAGTGGGACGAGAACGACCCGCGCAACGCTATCTATTGCCAACGCACTCTGAAGTTCGATAACGATCCCACCGGCAGGCCGGCAATCAACGGCAAAGCTTACGATGGTACGCCTAACATCGAGCTCTTGTTGAACACGGCCGAAGAGTGGACGCTCGAGAACTGCTGGCCAAGCTCCGTCCACCCGTTTCACATCCACGTGAACCCGTTTCAGGTTCTCGAGGTGTATGACCCGAACGCTGCGACGCAGACCCAGCTCACTGCGCCGTTCAACTGGCACGATACGATTGCGATCCCCGCCGCGAAGGACGTTGGAGGGCCGCACCCGATACCGGGCCGTGTGCGAATTCGCCATCGCTTCGTGGATTTTCCGGGCACCTTCGTGCTCCACTGTCACATTCTAGATCACGAGGACCGCGGCATGATGCAGGAGGTCGTTATTGTCGACCCGGCCCATCCTAAGTTTCCGCCCATAGGAGCGCACCATTAGTGCTCCCACGCCGCAATCGCCGCCACCCAGCGCGGGTTTGACACCATCGGTTCAGGATGGCAGCCCTCGCTCCATCCTCTTAACTTTTACCAAATTCTTTTGGATCTTTCTCTCCGCCGAGAACCTGTATGACACGGGTATCTATATCTTTGTTCTGCTTTATAACTTATACCTGCTGGACCTGGGTTACCGGGAAGACTTCCTTGGATGGGTGACCGCAGCCATGTCGGCCGGGAGTATTATCGGCTCGCTGCCGGCCGCCGCCATCGTGCACCGGCTGGGATTGAAGCGGACATTGATTTGCAGTTCGGCGGGAGTCGCGCTTTTGTGCATGGGCCGCACCGCTTCTCTCGGTGGCGCGTGGCTGATCGCGACCGCGTTCGCGGCCGGCGTGATCTCCGCCATTTGGGCCGTATCTCTGGTGCCGGTAGTTGCCGCGTTGACCACAGATCGCAATCGACCTTTGGGATACAGTTTGTGGAGTGGATGGGGTATCGGCTTAGGCGTGCTTTGCGGCGTCCTGGCCGGCGCCCTGCCGGGATGGATATTAAAGTGGGATCTGGCGGCCAGCCCCACCGCCGCCAAACGGCTCGCCCTATTGTTTGGCGCCGCGGTGGCGTTGTTTTCTCCGATTTTGCTGGTGCGCCTGCCTCTGGGCGGACGCGCCGCAACCGGGCCGAAGATTTTCCCCAGAAGCCCGTTCGTCGTTCGCTACCTCGTCGTGTCCACCGTCTGGAACATCGGGGTCGGCGTTTTCAATCCTTTTTTCTCGGCCTATTTCGCGCGTCAATTGCACCTTTCCGTCGAGCGAATCGGATTCATTTTTTCCGCCTCGCAACTGGCGCAGCTCGGCGCACTGATGGCGGCGCCCCTGGTGCTCAAACGGTTCGGTGTGGTATCGGGGACCTCCATGATGCAGGCGGGCGTGGCTCTGTCCCTGGCGCTACTCTCCACCGGCCCCTCCGCTGCGATCGCGGGAATCGTGTATGCGATGTATGGGTCCTTTCAGTATATGAGTGAGCCCGGCGTGTTCACGCTGCTCATGTCTCGCGTTGAGCCGGCCGAGCGCGCGGGAGTATCCTCCCTCAATTTTTTCGTGATGTCCGCTTCGCAAGCCGCCGCGGCGGCCATCGCGGGCACGGCGGTAGTGCGCTTCGGTTATCAACCAGTGCTGATTTTCGCCGCCGTTACCACCGCGCTTTCGGCGTACCTGTTCCGGCGCCTGCTCCAGGAATTTAATCGCCCCTGAACCGACCGTCTCCCGGCCGATCAAAACAGCAGCTTCAGAGCGAGCTGAATGCTGCGCGGGCCGCCGCTGTTGAACAAAGGCGACAGTAATCCGCCGCTGGACGCGTTGGCCATCTCCTGTGAAAGGCCGAAGGAACTTCCCGCGGTCAGCAGGTTGTTTCCCGACGCCGACGGTATCGCAAAATTCGGGTGATTGTAAATGTTAAAGAACTCCGCCCGGAACTGCACCGAAACCCGCTCGCTGGCTTTAAACGTTTTCAGCAGGCTCAGATCGAGTTGTTGCAGACCGGGTGCGCGCAGGATATTACGGCCGGCATCCCCGTAGGTGCCTGCCGCCGGAAGAGCGAACGCCGCTGCATTCGCCACGCGGTACGGCGGCGCCGAGGAAGCGATGTAGAGCGGTTGGCCCGGCACCAGGTTGGGGCGCTGATTATCGGCTGCGAACTGATCGCCGTTGCCGGCGATATCCTGGCCGTTCAGCGGCGTATAGGGCACGCCCGTTTGCAGGGTGAAAAAGCCTTCCACTGCCCACCCTGTCAGCAACGCCGCGGCCGCCTTTCCGAAGCGCGCCGATTTGCCGGGCAGATCGTAAGAGAAACCGGCCACCAGGTTGTGCCGGATATCGAAGTCGCTCGAAGCGTACTCCGCGTGAAAATCGTAGGGATTGGAGCCGGTGTATGAGGAGTTGATGGAAGTGCCGGTGGGGTTCGAAGCGTCGTCGAGCGAGTGCGCCCACGTGTAGGATGCGGTCAGTTCCACCCCGCGGCTCAGCCGCCGCGTTACATTTGCCTGGAGCGCGTTGTAATCGGAGATGGCGTTGGTCTCAATCAGTTCGAGCGCGCCCGTCGAAAAGTTCGTGTTGGGCGCCACTCCGGTTGCCGGGTCTATCAGGTTCAAAGGCTGCATATGAATCAGGTGCCGGCCCAGCGCTCCGACGTAGCTGGCCTGCACCACCGTCTTGCTATCCAGTTGCCTTTGCAAGTTCAGGCTGTACTCGTAAGTGAAAGGCGTGCGAAAGGTCGTGGGATCGTAGACCGTGGCGCTGCCGAACGGCGGCTGGCCGGTGATCGTGGTGATCAGCAACGAGGGGTTGACCGGCACGGTCACCGGGCCGCCCAGCGCGGCGCCCAGGAGGAAATTGGTGATCTTGAACGGCGGCCCAAATGCCAATTGCGTGGCATTTACAGTCGGCAGATCGTAATAGACGCCAGCGCCGCCGCGCAGGACCGTCTTGGCGTCGCTGGTCAGTTGGTAGGCAAAGCCGATGCGTGGGGCAAAGTTATCATGGTCGCCATTGTGTACGGGCGCGCCGGGAGTTCCCAAGGTCGCGGTGGCGATGTTATCCAGCCCGACGATGGGGCTAAAACGGCCGTGGGCCTCGGTCGGCACCGTATCGAGCTCATATCGCAAGCCGAGATTGAGCTTCAGCCGCGGCGTGATGCGGATGTCGTCTTGAGCGTAGAAGGCGTAATTGGTGAATCGCACGCCGAAATCGGTTTCCGCGGCTTGATTGAAGAAATAGACGGGGTTGTTATTGACTACGTCTTCGACTGTATTGAAGAAGTAGACGCCGCTCGAAAGCGGCTGCAGGTTGGGATTGTCCTGGACGCGCCGCACCCAAAAGCCGGACTTGAAAGTGTTCCGCCCTTGGATGTAAGTCACGTCGTCGTTGAAACTGAAAAGATTGTTGTTCTGCAGTTCCGGAGGATTTGGCGATTCGGCGTAGGGCAGGCTGAAGATATAGATCCCGGGCGGGATCGCATCGCCGGCGGAGTTTAATGGGATCGGCTCGGCGCCGCCAAAGCTGTCGGCGGCGCCAAACGAACTATTGGCGCTGCGCACGAATCCGAAGCGCGCCTCGTTAAACAATTGCGGCGTGAACCGATGCACTTCCGAGAGGCTCGCGCTCTGCACCCTGGAACGGTTGCGGGAAAGTGTGTTGAGATAAAATGCCCGCAGCAGGCCCAACGAGTCGCTGAACGAGTAGCGCGCGAAGAAATCGTCGCTAGCCGAAAAACGGTGGTCCACGCGGCCGCTGAAATCCGTTTCACCCACCAGGTTGGCGGCGGTGGCGAAGTAGGGGGCGGTTCCGTCACTACTGTCCGGGCCGGTAGGCAGAGGGTACTCATCGAGCAGGGCCTGCAGCGCCGGGCTGGCTTCCGCGCGGGCGGCCAGAGACGGCACGCGCCCGTTGGCATTCACGCCGACGCGCTGGCGCAGTCCTTCGAACGACGCGAAGAAGAACGTGCGGTCTTTGCGGATGGGCCCGCCCACGGTGCCGCCAAAGAAGTTATTGCGCGCGGGCGTCCTTGAAACGCCGTAGAGATTGTTGAAGAAATTGTTGGCGTCCAAGTCGCTGTTACGCAGAAACTCGTAGCCGCTGCCGTGGAACTCGTTGCCGCCGCTCTTGGTGTTCACATTAATGACGGCGCCGGAGAAACCGCCGAATTCCGCGGTTTGCATCTGCGTTTGCACTTTGAACTCATCCACCGCGTCCACCGACACCAGCGCCACGCTGCTGCCCGACTGGCCGACGGTCGGATCGTTGCCGGGCGCCAGGCTGATGCGTCCGTTGGCGCTGCCGCCCGCATTCGCATTGATGCCGTCGATCATAATATTGTTGGAAAGGTCCCGCTGGCCGTTTACGTTAAACGGGCCGGCCGCTGAAGCGGGATTATCCGTCGCGCCCGAGACCCCCGGCGCCAGTCTTGCCAGGCGCATGAAATCGCGTCCATTGAGCGGCAAGTCGGCGGTCATCTGTCCGCCCACAACCAGGCCTTGCTCGGAAGTCTCCGTCTCCACCAGTGGCGTCACCGCTTCTACGCTTAGGTTCTCCTTTACCGCCGGCAGCGCCAGCCGCAGATCGATGCGGCGCATCGCATTCACCGCCAACTGGACACCGGCCGCGCGCGCGGGGGAGAATCCGGCGGCGGTGGCTTCCACGGCATACACGCCCGGTGGAAGAAGATCGAGCGAATAGTCGCCTTGGGCTCCGGTCTTCACGCGCCACTCCAGGCCCGTACTGGCATTGGTGGCCTGCACCGTGGCGCCGTTGACGGCGGCGCCGGAAGGATCGGAAACACTTCCTACGATGCCGGCAAGCTGGGCCGCGAGCTGGGTTGGGTGGCAGATCGAAATGAGCAGAGCGATAGAAATCGCCGGCAGGATGGAGCACCCTCGGTTCGGTTTCATTATCATTCCGTTATAACCTATTCGCTGATGTACAGTGAGTTAATTCTGCGGGTCACACGCCTATGCTTTTATGTGACAAGTGTGACGCACTGCCGGTCCGGCCCGGAGATTGGATCATGCGCCGCTGGGCATCCAGCGGCTATTCGTACGTGTTCGTACAATTCATATTCCGGCGCCAATATTCTTTAGAATTGGCGTTTGAAAACGCCTAAATTTTAGCCTCTGCATACGGATACATCGCGACATCTGCTTCGATCGTGGGGCAGGACTCCAGTCCTGCGGGCCGACGTCCACGCCGGCCTGTGTGAATCCAGTGAGGGCTGATTTCGTTTTGCGAAGAGCGGGTCCTGGAGGACCCGCGCAGGACTGGAGTCCTGCCCCACATTCCCCGCGCTCAGAATGTTCTCAGGAATTGCCGATACGCGCCGCTGTTGAACGTAGTCCAGGGTTCAAAACCCCGCTCCGTATACAATTTGTGCGCGAAGTCGATGTTCGCTTTGCAGTCCAGCAGGTCCCGCAGATTGACTCCGGCGCGTTTCAAATGCACCGTATTGATCTGGAAGTAGCCCCAATCGAGCGTGCCATCGGAGTTGTAGTGATAGACCTCGCAAGCGCCGCGCGGGTTTTCGGCGCGTTGCACCGCCAGCGCGATGCGGCAAGCGGATCCGAATTTGTTACAAGCGTATTGCTGGTATGCCGTCAACCTCCGGCCTAGCTGATCGGCTCGAGCTGCGGCGGCTTCGTCGGGCGAGATCCTCGGGGCCATGACCAGGGGCCACTGGAATCGCATGCGGATTGGCGATTGCAGCGTGAGAGTGTAATGGGCCTGGAGCACGACCGCGGCAAGGCCGACTCCGGCAGCCGAGAGAATAAGCAGCCCCAAGCGCCTCCCCGGGATGCGTTGCGGCCTCGACCGCCGGCGCGCCCGCTTTGGCGGCGAAGGAGAAGGGCGTCGTTGAAACATTCTCCGATCAGATTACTACAGCGGCGTGGTGCGCGCCGCAGCGAGCAGGCCGGACCTACGCTATAATAAAGAAACCTCCTTGCTTTCAATTCAAAACATCTCCATGCGCTTCGGCGCCAAAATTCTGTTTGACGACGTTACCTGTACGTTCCTGGGTGGAAGGCGTTACGCCATCACCGGTCCAAACGGCGCCGGAAAATCGACGCTGATGAAGATTCTCTCCGGCGAGCTGGAGCCCGCAAAAGGGTCGGTCTCGCGTCCGAAGAAATTTGGCGTGTTGCGCCAGGACCAGTTCGCCTTCGACGGGTTTCGGGTGATCGACACGGTCATCATGGGAAATGCGCCACTCTGGCGGGCGCTCGAAGAACGCGACATATTGTACGCCAAGCCGCACGAACAACTCACCGATGCGGACGGCATGCGGTTGGGCGAGCTGGAAGGCATCGTGGGCGAGGAAGGCGGGTATACGGCGGAAGCCGACGCCGCGGTGCTGCTGGACGGCCTGGGCGTGGAATCCGCGCTGCACGAACGGCGTATGGGCGAGTTACAGGGCGGCCAGAAGGTGCGCGTGCTGCTGGCTCAGGCGCTCTACGGCAGCCCGCCCGCGCTGCTGCTCGACGAGCCCACCAACCACCTCGACCTGGAATCGGTCCACTGGCTGCAGGATTACCTCTGCGACTACCAAGGCGTGCTGATCGTGATTTCGCACGACCGGCATTTTCTGAACAGCGTTTGCACGCACGTCGCCGATATCGATTACGAGACCGTGATCCTGTACACCGGCGGCTACGACGACATGGTGGTGGCCAAGACGCAGGTCCGCTCGCGCATCGAGGCAGGCAACGCGCAGCGCGAGAAGAAGATCGCCCAGCTAAACGAATTCATCGCGCGCTTTTCGGCGGGCACGCGGTCGAGCCAGGTGACGTCGCGCAAGAAAGAAGTAGAGCGGTTACAGACCTCGGAGTTGGCGAAGTCGAATATCCAGCGCCCTTATATCCGTTTTGACATGAAGCGTCCCTCTGGCCGGCACCCGCTGGAGGTAAAGGGACTGGCCAAGAGCTTCGGCGATTTGCAGGTGCTCGACGGTTTCACCGCCAGCGTCTCGCGCGGTGAGAGGATCGCGCTGATGGGCCGCAACGGGGCCGGAAAAACCACGCTGTTGAAAGCGCTGGTGCGGAGCGCCACCGGCTTCATCGAGGATACCGACCGGCACTTCGACGTGGACGCGGGGATTGTGGCGTGGGGTCACGAAGTGTCCGTGGGATACTTCGCCCAGGACCATTCGGATTCGATTAAGCGCGGGACCACGGCGATCGAGTGGCTGCACGAATTCGATCCGCAGGCCTCGCAGGAGGAATTGCGCGGCCTGCTCGGCCAGATGCTGTTCAGCGCCGAGGACGCCCTGAAGCCAACCCACGCGCTCTCCGGCGGTGAGGCGGCGCGGTTGATCTTCTGCCGGCTGATGCTCCAGAAGCCTAATTGCCTGGTGCTTGACGAACCCACAAATCACCTCGACCTGGAGTCGATCAACGCCCTCAATATCGCCCTGCAAAAGTATGCGGGAACCGTGCTGCTGGTAACGCACGATTATGACTTGATCGATGAGGTAGCTACGCGGATCTGGCATTTCGACGGCGGACGCATCGAAGACTTCAAGGGCCCGTACGCGGAATACGCGGCATACGCGCAGGAGAAAGCGTCTTAAACCGTCTTAACCAAGCGTGGATTCCCGGGACTCGGGAGGCTCCACCCAGCCTGGTTAACCTCGCGGCTGCGCCCTGGCATGGCGCACAGGTGTACACTAATCGCTGGTGCGCTGGCTGGTCTGTCTGCTGATTCAACTCGCTCTCGCAGCGGCCGATTGGACGCAATTCCGCGGACCGAACGGCTCCGGCATCTCTCCCTCCAAGGGCCTTCCGGAGCGCTTCGGCTCGCAAAAGAACATTCTCTGGAGAACGGCGTTGCCGCCGGGACACTCTTCACCGGTCTTCACCACGGACCACATCTTTGTCACCGCATTCGAGGGCCGGAGTCTGCTCACGATCTGCCTCGACCGCGCCCGAGGCAAGGTGCTCTGGCGGCGCGCGGCGCCGCGCGAACGCGTAGAGAGTTTCCAGCCGACAAACGGCCCCGCGTCTCCATCTCCGGTTACCGACGGAGCCAATGTTTACGTGTTCTTTGGCGACTTCGGCCTGTTGTCCTACGGACCGGATGGCGGCGAGCGCTGGCGTTTGCCGCTGGGCCCCTTCAACAATCCAAACGGCCACGGCTCCTCGCCAATCCTCGCCGATGGAAAGCTGGTGCTCATCTGCGATCAGGACACCGGATCGTACCTGATTGCCGTCGATCCCAACGACGGGCGGGTGCTCTGGAAGACGATGCGGCCGGAATACACGCGCGGTTACGCGACGCCCGCGGTCTACCGCCCAAAAAGCAGACCGGCGGAGTTGATCGTCCCCGGCTCCTTCGAAGTGGCTTCGTACGCCCTCGATACAGGCGAGAAATTGTGGTGGGTGCGCGGCATGCCATGGCAGCTCAAGTCCGTGCCGCTCATCGACCGCGACCACATTTTTGTGAACGGATGGGAAACCGACGGCGATCGGCAACAACGCCGCGAAATCCCCGAATTTCCCCAGATTCTGGCGAGATACGACACGAACCACGACGGAAAGCTGTCGCGCGACGAGATGCGTCCGAGCAATACCGCGGAATGGTTTGCCGATAACGATCTGAACCACGACGGCTACATCGACGCTGACGAGTGGCAGCTCTACCGGGCGAGGACTGCGTCGGAGAATTGTCTAGTCGCAATTCGCGGCGGCGGCCGCGGGGACGTTACCCGGAGCCACGTGCTCTGGAGATACCGCAAGGCTCTGCCGAATACGTCGTCGCCGCTGCTATATGAAGGGGTGATCTATCTAGTGCGCGATGGAGTCTTTACGAGCTTGAACCCGGAGACTGGCGAGGTCTACAAGTTGGCGCGTCTCACTGGCGCACCCGGCCGTTATTGGTCTTCCCCTGTGGCCGCCGACGGCAAAATTCTTCTGGCCAGCGAAGATGGCAGAGTCG
Organism: Bryobacteraceae bacterium; assembly: GCA_050008575.1. GTDB lineage: Bacteria > Acidobacteriota > Terriglobia > Bryobacterales > Bryobacteraceae > Bog-159. The sequence goes on along the minus strand of JBEKMJ010000054.1, from coordinate 6,743 downwards.
TTGTGCTGCGGGCCGCCCCGGAATGGGAGATCCTGGCCGTCAACAGCCTCGACGAGGATATTTTCGCCACGCCTGCGATTCTCGATGGACGGATCTACGTCCGCACGCGCGTCGGGCTGTACTGTTTCGCCAAGCGCGGCATGTGAGCTTTCAAAGACGCGCAGGCTCCATAAATGCCGTCCGCGACGGCGCGCCATTGCGAAGTGGATCACTTCTCAAATGCCCGCGTACCAGGCATAACCGCCTTCGGGCGATGCGGAACCCAGGCCCTTGCCGAACCCTTTCAGGCTATCGGTGACCGTCAGGCGCGCAATATATTTCACGCTCTTGTAGCCGAGTTGGCGGGGAACCTCTTTTCCCCAAAACTGACGGCTAGAGCCGGCTAAAAGCCGGCTGCGGGCAGAATTGCCCGCCCTCCAAATTATGCAGAATCGAGTCTCGTTGGAAAACTAAGCGGCATTGGGGTGCTCGCCCGCCCCAAAGTCCGGAAATGATCCTATTCCGCATGACGCACTCCACTCTAGTTCCGTATTAGTACACAGAGGCTCGCCGGGGTGGTCATGGCCTTGCCCGCAAGTATCCGGATCACATGTCCAGGATAAACAAGGCTGTGCTCGAAGGTCTTTCCACACGACTGTATAAGCTTTATGACTTGGTCGGCCCCAAAAGCCGCCTTGTGGAAGCCAGCTATCCCAATCAGCAGCGTTCGTATAATGGCGTAGTAGGCGACCATCAACATATATTGAGCCGCCATGCTTGTGGGTACAAGCTCATTGTAGAGCCTGCGGTTGCTTTCCGGGAGCCCCAGTGGGAACAACGTTCTGTGCGCGTAATTAACCAGATAGTGTTCAAGTATGTGTTCGTGTTGACGCATAAATGGAACATAGTATTGAGCGCACGCTTCGGCATAGCGCAACCCGATCTCCTCCATGGTGGATTGCGACGTCCATTGGATGCCGTCCATGAACTCCTTATAACATCCAAGAAACGAACGCGGGTTAGAGTCTGAGCCGATCCGGGCGACAATCAACTCCAACACCGCTTCCAGCTGCACGGCCGGAAGTGCGGAGCGCGTCGCCAATCCATCGCCGAGCATGCCGCCATCGAGGCTGTCGATATACATGTGAAGAACGTTCAGACTATTTCGGTCCAGGCCCCGGCCTTCCATTTCAGCTAGCTTCTCGCAAAGACATCCAAGCATAAAGAGACGCTTCCATATGGGATGCGAACGGTTTTGCAGCAGCGAAATCACGAGGCGCCGAACGTCCCCAAAAAAGCGATATGGCTCGGAAACATCCTTTAGGCTGGAGGTGTCGAGCGCGGGAAGGTTTCCAGGACGGATCGCGCCCTCTATGTATTCGCGTTCTTCAAACTCCATCGGCCGCGGGTCCAGAAGCGCTACCCTTGCCGCCTCGGGACACGCAAGGTCTAAAGATCGCTGCAACACATCGCCAACCTTATTCATGACGCGCGGATATGTCGCGCACATGTTTGGCAAGTATTCCTCTCCCATCCTTTGTTGGATGGAACAGAGCCCCCCGGACAAAAACGGGCAGGCTCCTGCAGTGAGCGCGATCATGGCATAATCGTCATCGTTTGAACTCTTTTTGTTGATCGTAACGAGATTACGCAGCGGCGGTCCAAACTCCGGCTCGGAGCAGTTTCGATATTTCTCGTAAGTTGGTTTGTCGACGTGGACAAGCCAGCCGACGCAGCAAGTGTCCTCGCAGGCGGAGCCGATGCAGCGGAACGCATCGAAATGACGAGGTTGGAGCACTTTCGCCGGCTGCATTCGATCAGCATAACACCGCGATAGCGTGATTCCGCCCGGCCGGTAGTGCGTGACTCATCCGCTGTTTCGCTGCCCGGCCTTCGCGGCAGGCCAGCTATGCCTGCGCCTTTGCCAGTGAGGCGATTTCATCGGGAGTATCTTTTACCCATCGAGTGCGGGCATCCGCCATCGCCAGTTCGGTCGCATTTTGACCGGCAGTGATTGCGACGATTTGGTCGGTATTGACAAAAAGGACGCCCACCTCCTCCCCCGCATCGTTGGCCTTGCGCAGTTTAATCAGTGCCATATTCGGGTTCCACCTTTCACGAGACGAGCTAAACCGGTATTTGCAAGCCGCCACCCTGGCCAGCATCGATTATACAGCCGATCCATCCATGCGATCGCGGACGCCGCTGCCGCTCACATTCCGTGGCCTGGAGTGGTTTCCCCGATATAATCTAGGTGCGCGCTTGCGCGGCGGCGGCCGATACGGGAGGGATTTATGAATCGACGGCAGTTTCTAGGCGGCGCATTGCTTTCGGGCGCGTCGTTGGCATGGCCGGATGAGCAGCCGGTAAAGCCAAAGGTGCGCACCATCACCGCATTTCTGAAACTGGACCGCGTCCGCTACAGGGAACAGGTGCAAGACACCTTGAAGATGTTGCGCGGGGCAAAGGGCGTGGTGGAGGCGGCCGGATATCCCGTAGAAACCATCCGCATTGCGACGCAGCCGTTCCCCGATTACACGCGCGGGCTTCCGCCGGCCGACGTGCTGCGGTTCTTCCGCGAATACGATGCGCTGGCGACCCACGAATCTTTCGCCGCGAATATTGGCCCCGCCATGATGGCCGATGGCGACGATCCGGCGCAGGCGCACCTGCTCGGCGAGATCCTGTCGGCGACTAAGAGCCTAAAGGCCAGCCTGATCGTGGCCGGCGAAAGCGGCATCCAATGGAAATGCGTACAGTCTGCCGCCCAGGTGGTGAAGTTCGTGGAGGAGCACAGCCCCGGCAGCGCGGGCAATTTCAATTTCGCCGCTACCGCCATGCTCGCGCCATACGGTCCGTTCTATCCGGGCGCCTATCACTTGGGCGAGGGACATCGCTTTGCGATCGGTACCGAAGGGGCCAACGTCGTGGAGCGGGTTTTCCGTCAGACCGCGGGCAACGCGCCGGCGGCGGCCGAATGGCTCACGCGCGAATGGAGCGCGCACGCCGTAGCGCTGGAAAAACTGGCACAGCAGATCGAAGCACAAACCGGATGGACGTATATGGGCATCGACGCTACGCCGGCGCCCTTGCGTGAAGTCTCCATCGGCGCCGCCATCGAGAAGTTCACTGGCGGGCGGTTCGGATCGAGCGGCACCATGACCGCGGCGGCCGCGATCACGAAGGCCGTGCAGTCCGTGCCCGTGAAGCGGATCGGGTTTTCCGGCCTGATGCTGCCGGTGATGGAAGACAGCCTGCTCGCCGAGCGTTGGAGCGAGGGCACTTTCTGCGTGGACGGATTGCTGGCTTACTCGGCGGTCTGCGGCACTGGACTCGACACCATCCCGATGGCGGGCGATACGACCCAGCGGCAGATCGAGCGTATCCTGGGCGATGTGGCCACGCTGGCCGTGAAATGGAAGAAGCCGCTGACGGCGCGCCTTTTGCCGGTCAAAGGGAAGAAGGCCGGCGAGCGCACCGAGTTCGACGATCCGTTTCTGGTGAACACGACGATTCGGGCAATAGCATGACGCGGCTAATGAATCCAACAACAAACGCTACGCCGCGCGGGCCACGCTACGGTACTCCTGCTCCGAGGCGGCGGGCAGCAGGACCCATAACGTGTAAATGCCGAGCGCCGTGCCGAAAGGCATGTTGACCATATTCAGGCACGCCATCACGATGGCCAAGGTGCGTGCCCAAGGCTCCCGTTGCAGCAGGCCCCAGCCCGTAATCAATCCGAGGATGCTGCCGGCAAGTAACACCCAGCCAACGATGGTCAGTATCCCGTGCACGAAGCCGGGCACTGCCAGCGGCTGGAACCACAGACCGTGCCCGAACAGGGACAGTACGATCAGACCCGGAATCACATGAAATGCCGACAGCGCCAGCCACAGAATGCCAAGCAGCCGGACATGCCCGGCGGTTCGGCTGTTGACCGGCATCAACGGGGTGACACGCGCCGCCTTTCCACAGGCTGGACAGAAGTCCGCCCCATCGGAAAGCCTGGTGCCGCAACGATCGCAGAACATTCTTAAGCCTCCTCGTTACAATTTTAGGATACGGTGGCGGGTACGGCTTTGTTCCCTGTTATTGCCTACCGCACTTGCACCGTGGCGGTGAGCGCGATGTTGGCTGACGAATTGCCGATCATGAGGCTCACAGGTCCGGTTTCGACACGGAAGGCCTGGAGTTTTTCATCCCAGTACGCCAGTCGCGAAGCCGGGAGGGCGATCTCAACCGTCTTTGTGGAATTGGGCTGCACGGTGACGCGCTGGAACCCTACAAGTTGTTCGCGCGGGCGCTCTACTTTTGAGCCCAAGTGCTGCACATAGAGCTGGACCACTTCGTCGCCCGTGCGGCCGCCGGTGTTAGTCACATCGACGCTGACATGCACCGTTCCGTCTTTCGCGACTTGCTGGGAACTCGTCTTCAGATTGGAGAGTTTGAACGTGGTGTAGCTGAGGCCGAATCCGAACGCGTAAAGCGGCTCGCCCTTGAAGTACATGTACGTGCGTCCGTCGCGGATATTGTAATCCATCATGGGCGGCAACTGATCGACGGATTTGGGCCAGGTTTCGACCAGATGGCCGCCCGGCGCGTAGTCGCCAAACAGGACCTGCGCCAGCGCAGTTCCTTCATCCTGAGAGGCGTGCGTCATGTGCAGGATGGCCGGAATATTGGCCTGGGTCCAGTTGATGGCGAACGGGAAGCTGGAAACAAGGATGACCACCGTCTTCGGATTCGCGCTGTAGACCTGCTTAATGAGCTGTTCCTGGTACAGGTCGATGCTTTCGCGGTCCCGGCCTTCGCGGCCGTCGCTGGGCACGGTGCAGGGCAACGTGACGCCGCCGCCCTCAGCGTTGTTGTACCAATCGTGCCGCATGTCGGGACCGCAGGTGGGGTCGTTGCCGACCACTACGACGGCGACATCGGACTTGCGCGCCGCATTCACCGCCGCGTTGCCGAGCTCTTCGGCCGCGTAGTTGACGGTGACATTGGGACCCAGTTCCTCCTGGATGCCCTGCAAAGCCGTGATGGCATACGGAGGCGTGCCGCCATACCAGTCCCAGTGGACGGAGTCGGCGAGCGGGCCAATAACCGCAATGGATTTCAGAGACTTCTTGTCGAGCGGGAGAAAGTTCTTGTCGTTCTTGAGCAGGACCACGGATTCAAGCGCTATCTGACGGGAAACAGCGCGATCTTTATCGGTGTTCCAGGGCTCGGGCGAATCTTTAATCTTAGAGTACGGGACCATATCCGGCGGATCGAGCAGTCCAAGCTTAATGGCGATTCGGAACTTGAGGCGCAGCGCTGCGTCGATATCGGCCACCGCGAGGGAGCCGTCTTTCAGGGCGGCTCTGGTCTCATCGGCATACCTATCGAGGTACTGATTGATGCCGGCTTTCAAGCATGCGACGACGGCCGCTTCCTGATTGGCGTAGAGGTGCCGCGAATCGACGAGGATCTTAACGGCTCCGCCATCGCTCGAGATGACATCCACGCCCCATTTGTCGCGAAGGATGCCGCGCAGGATGGGATTGACGGCCATGGCCGTGCCGTTCCACGCGTTGTACGAGGCCATTACCGCGCGCGCCCCGCCCTCCAGGAAACCCATACGGAAAGGGACGGAATAATACTCCCAGAAAAGGCGCTCATCGAAATCGGAAGATGAGACGTTGCGGTGGTCTTCATTGCTGTTGGCGAGGAAGTGCTTAAGCAGCGCCGCCGCCTGCCAGTATTTCGTGTCATCGCCCTGGAGGCCCTTAGTGAAGGCAACTGCCATGGTCCCATTCAGAAATGCGTCTTCGCCATATACCTCTTCACCGCGGCCCCAACGTGGGTCGCGCGCAAGGTCGGCTTGTGGCCCCCAGAGCATGAGGATCTGGCGGTCGTACTTCGCGGTCTGGGTGATGAAGCGGGCCTCATAGCCCTGGACGGCGGCGGCTTGGCGGACGAGATCGGGGTCCCATGTCTCGCCCATCCCGGGAGGCTGCGGGAACTGTGTAGTGGTGATTGGCTGGCGCGGGCCGCGTGCTTCGCGCTGCACCACACCGTGAATGCCCTCGGAGCTGCCGATATTGGGAACGCCGAGCCGGGGGACGCCGGTGCGCGTGCCCAGGCAGTTGATCTTCTCGTCCGTGGTCATGAGCGAGAGAAGATTGTCGATGCGGGTCTCCGGCGGGAGGTTCGGATCGTCGAAGGGATACGGGGGTTGTTGCGCAATGGCGGGAGCGAGCGCCAAAACGGAAAAACAGAGCAGGGCTACAAGGTGGTTTTTCATGATGTGAGATTTCGCTTTGATAGCCTGACGGGCGGGAAACGACAAGCGCGGCTGGTTTTGGGGTGCAAACACCCCAAGCTTATCAAATGGGTGGGATAGCGATGTAGAGGAATTGGACGGAAGCGGCCGGCAGCGGCAGAAAAACTCGCGATAAGGTGCCCCGTAGGTGAACTTACAGCCAGTTCCCCATCAGGAAAAACGGCGCCCAGTAATAAGGGTGCGCATAAGGGGCTTGCGGATCCACGGAAAAGCGGGGCGCCTGCACCGCGGGATTGCCCTCATTGTTATTCACCGGCTTCACGATCACGCCACGCACCGGTTCGCCACTTTGTGCGAGCTTGGTGGTCCCTCGGAGCAGTTCCAGTTGTGCCTCGCGTAGCGCCTCCAGCTTCGTCTTGCCCGGCGACGACTCCCGGATGCGGTAAAACCTCTGCATCATTAAGCTGGTGCTCGCATCCGCCACCGGCCACAGACTGGCGAT
>JBEKMJ010000053.1:0-52745 GCA_050008575.1 Bryobacteraceae bacterium | reverse complement strand
AGTACGTTCGGAGCGTTGCTGCCCCCCGCAACCAAGAAAAACCCATTTATTCCCTTCGGTTCTCGACCGGCCGCCGTTCTCCTTTATTCCACACATGCGCTGGAATGATTCTGTGAAGACCACCAGGTACGTGCACCGGCAGGATTGAGAGATGTGGCTCGGCTGCCGCGACGAGTTCCCCAGACCGGTTACTCCGGTCGATACTGCTCATGTTTAGTCTCCTGTCCCGCCTAATAATCGACAATGTCAAGATCTGGGATGTAAGGTGGCCTTGTTAGGCCATTCGATAGGCATCGTGGGGCAGCGCGATGCGCTGCCGCGGAGCTTTTAGCGCCGTTCAGGCGAGCGAAGCTGGCCGCGGAGCGGGTTCGGGAGAACCCGCGCACAGGCCTGGAGGCCTGCCCCACCAAAAGGCCCAAGTCCAGCTAAGCCGTCTGAAAGCCGGCTGCGGGCAGAATTGCCCGCCCTCCAATTCGTGCAGAATCGCGTATCTTGCTAAAACTAGGTGACTAGGCTGACACGCTGCCCCGCGCCATCGAGATCGACAGCCAGCCCAATCGGAACGGCGCGCGCATCACGCATCCCGCAGCCCCGGCCGGCGGACCGCAAGGAAAATTCCATACAACCCAGTCAGCGCGGCGCTCACCCCTGCCGTCAGCGGCCCTCCCATCGCCCCAATCAGCGCCCCGGCGGGGAAGTCGCCCAGCGGCCGGACGCCCATCACCAACAGCGTGTTCAGACTCATAATGCGCCCGCGCATCTGCGCCGGCACGCGCGTCTGCATCAACGTGACCGCGGTCGCCCCAGCCGCATTCTGCGCCGCGCCCAAAAACAGCAGCGCCGCCACCGACAGCCACACGGCCGCGCTTGCCGCAAACACGCCTAGCGCCACGCTCCAGATCATGACAGCCGCGAGAAACAGCCGGCCCTTGTAGCGGAAATCGCCCAGGGAGGCCACTGCCAGTCCGCCGAGGATGGTCCCCACTCCGACCGCCGAGAACAGGAAGCCCATCTGCGCGGCCGATAGGTGCAGCACCCGTAACGCGAAGATTGGCAGCATCACCGCCGGCGAGGGTCCCAGGAAAAGCAGCGCGCCATAGCCTGCCATGACCCCGGGCAGCGCCCGATCGCGCGCGGCCGTCGCTAACGTGGCGCGCACCGAGGACCACAGAGGTTCGCGCATCGAAGGCGCGGGCTGGCCCGCTGCGCGCAGACGCCACAGCGCCACGATCACCGCCACGTAACTGGCCGCGTTCAGCAGGAAATTGCCGCCGTATCCGATTACAGCCACCATCACCCCCGCCAGCGCCGGCCCGAACGTGGAAGCGCCGCTGAAAATGATGGACTGCAGCGAGACGGCGTTCATCAAATCGGCGGGAGCCACCAACGATGGAATCAGCGACGCGCGCGCCGGCTGGTCGAAACTCAATGCCGCGCCTCCGCAAAATGCCAACGCTACCACAATCCACAACCGGACGACGCCCGCGAGCGTCAGCGCGCCCAATGCGGCGGCCAGCAGCAGCATAAAGGTTTGCGTGACGATCAGCAGCCGCCGCTTATCGAGACGGTCGGCGATGGCGCCGCCCATCGGGGCGAACAGGAAAAAGGCCGCGGCTTGCGCCAGCGATACGGTCCCCAACGCCAGCGCCGATCCGCCCGTCAGACGCAACACCAACAGCGCCTGCGCCACGATCTGCATCCAGGTGCCCACCGCCGAGACGAAAAGGCCCATCCACAGCAGGCGGAACTCGCGATGGCGCAAGGCGCGCAGAGCGTCAAACTGCATGGTTCCCTACCAGTTCACCACACATGCTATACTTTTCCCCAAGGAGGGAAGCGTGAACTGGACAACACCGGATTTTGAAGTCGTCTCCGTCAGTTGCGAAATCAATTCCTACGCACCGGCTGAAATCTAGCGTGCTGGTGAGTATACTCGGCGCAGCGGCCGGCGGCGGATTCCCGCAGTGGAACTGCAATTGTGATAATTGCCGCCGGCTCCGCGCTGGAACTTTGCGCGCCAAAACGCGCAGCCAGATCCAGGTGGCCGTAAGCGCCGATGGCCGCGCGTGGCACCTGTTGGGCGCCTCCCCCGATCTCGGCAAGCAGATCGAATCGAGTCCGTCTTTCCATCCCCGTCAAGGCCTGCGCGATTCCCCGATCGTATCCGTTATCCTCACTTGCGCCGAAGTCGACCAGTCGCTGGGCCTGCTCCTGTTGCGCGAGATGCATTCGTTTACGGTCTACGCCACGGCGTCGGTGCGCGACATCCTGCTGAGTGACAACAGCATGTTCCGCATGCTACATCGCGCCGCCGGGCAAGTCGAGTGGCACTCGGTGCGCCCCGGCGCGCCATTCGAAGTAGAGGCCGGAATACAGGTGGAGGCTATACCTATGGGAGGCGGATATCCGAGTTACGTGAGAGCCGACCGGCTGGCCGTCTGCCGTGCGGACGAGGCCGTGGTGGGACTGTCCATCCAGTGCGGCGGACGCGCCATGCTCTTCCTGCCGGGCGTTCCCCGCATCGACGATGCGCTGCTCGCGCGTATGGAACAGAGCGACTTGCTCCTGCTGGACGGCACCTTCTGGTCGGACGACGAGTTCATCCGCGTGTGGCCGGAAGCGCGCACGGCCAGAGCCATGGGGCACCTGCCGATCTCCGGCGACAACGGCAGTCTGGAGCGGCTCGCCGCGCTACGCCGTCCGCGCAAAGTGTTTGTGCACATCAATAATACGAACCCGATTCTGGACGAGGACGGCGCGGAGCATGCAGCCGTGCGCGAGGCCGGTTGGGAAGTGGCCTGCGATGGGATGACAATAGAATTATGACGGCCCCAGCGATCCCCCATGTGAGCGACGCCGCGGACCTGTTGCCCCCCGCCGAGTTGCACGCCCGCCTGCAATCCGTGGGCGACCAGTTCTATCACCACCGGCATCCGTTTCACCTGCGGATGCACGAAGGCCTGCTCACGCGCGGCCAGTTGCAGGCGTGGGCCTTGAACCGCTACTACTACCAGAGCCGCATTCCGATCAAGGATGCCATCATTCTTTCCCGCTCCGACGATCCGGAGTTCCGCCGCGCGTGGCGCAAGCGCGTGGTGGATCACGACGGCAACCGCGCCGGCGAAGGCGGCATCGAACGCTGGATTCAGTTGGCCGAGGCGACCGGCCTCGACCGCGAACGCGTGATCGCCGGCCGCGAGATCCTGCCGGGCACGCGCTACGCCGTGGACGCTTACCTGAAGCTGGTTTCGGGCGGCACATTGCTTGAAGCCACGGCGTCTTCGTTGACGGAGTTGTTCTCCGGCCGGCTGATCGCGTTGCGCATGGATGCCATGCGTAAGCATTATGCATGGCTGGAGCCGGGCTTGTCGTATTTCCAGGCGCGTCTCACGCAGGCGCCCGAAGACGCGGCGTTCACGCTCGATTGGGTCACGCGGCAGGCCGCTACGCGCGCGCAGCAGGAGTCGGTCGTCGCGGCGCTGCGCGCCAAGTGCGACATCCTTTGGGCGCAGCTCGACGCGCTGTACTACGCGTACGTGGAACCGGGCTGGCCGCCGCCCGGAGCGTTCCAGCCATGACCCCTGCCAGCATTCCGCGGCTGGCCCGTGGTTGCCGCCTTTCCGAAGACCCGGCTCAAGGCTGGGTGCTGCTCATTCCGGAAGGAGTGCTGCGATTGAGTGGCCCGGGCCCGCGGATCCTGCAACGCTGCGACGGTTCGCGCAGTTTCGCGGACATCGTGCGGGAACTGGGAGACGAATTTGCCGTGGCGGATACCGGGCTCGTGCAGACCGAAACAGCCGCGTTTCTGGATCGCCTCGTAGCGCGGCGCATCGTGGTAGTGGAGTGACTGTGCGCCCGCAAGCCTTAATCGCCGAGATCACGCATCGCTGCCCGCTGCACTGCGTGTACTGCTCAAATCCTCTGGCCATGCAGCCGCGCGCGGACGAGATGGCCGCCGATATCTGGACGCGGGTTTTCCGCGAGGCGGCCGGACTCGGCGTGCTGCACGTCCACCTGACCGGCGGCGAGCCGGTGCTGCGGCCGGATCTGGAAGAACTGGTCCGCGCGGGCCGCGCCGCAAACCTGTATGTGAACCTGATCACGTCCGGCATCGGCCTCACCGAGCCGAAGCTGGATGCGTTGATCGACGCCGGGCTCGACCACCTGCAGCTTAGCTTTCAGGATGCGGACGAAGCGCCCGCCAATGAATTCGCCGGTGCGCGCGCGCACGCCCGCAAATTGGCGTTGGCGGAAATCGTGCGCGCCCGGCAAATCGGGTTCACGCTCAACGCCGTGGTTCACCGCCGGAACCTCGATCGCCTGGACGACATCGTGGCGATGGCCGAGCGTCTGGGCGTGGATCGCCTGGAAATCGCTAACGTGCAGTATTACGGCTGGGCCATCGAGAACCGCGAGAAGCTCATGCCCACGCGCCGGCAGCTCGACGCGTGCGTGGCCTCCGTGCGCACGCACCAGGAGCGGCTGAAAGGCCGCATGCGCATCGACTTCGTCCCGCCGGACTATTACGCGCGCTATCCGAAAGCCTGCATGGGCGGGTGGGGACGCTCGCTGATGCTCATCGACCCGGCGGGCTTCGTCTTGCCGTGTCACGCCGCGGCGGTGATTCCGGACCTGACCTTCGACAACGTGAAGTCTCGTCCGCTGCGCTGGATCTGGGAAGAATCCACCGCCTTCCAGCGCTTCCGCGGCGAAGACTGGATGCCCGAGCCTTGCCGGAGCTGCGACCGCCGCCAAGAAGATTTCGGCGGCTGCCGTTGCCAGGCTTTGCTGCTCACCGGCAACGCCAGCGCTACCGACCCGGTCTGTTCCCTGGCGCCCGATCGCAAGGTGGTGGATGCCGTGATCGAGCGGGCCAACGCGGCCGGCGTCAATGCGCCCGATTGGGTGTACCGCATCGACCCCGCGTAGTCGGGCGGCGCCATGCGCTGCCGCGGCTTCTGATGACGGCTCAGGGAGTTTGTCCTTTTGGTGGGGCAGGACTCCAGTCCTGCGCGGGTTCTCCAGAACCCGCTCCTGGCGAGCGTAGCTCGCCTGTGTCGGCAGTAGCAGCAGCGGTCCGTTCGGGAACGTCTCCTGCGCCGGACGCCGGCAAAGCTCCGAGGCAGGCGGCCTACGAGGCCGCCGCAGGCTGCGAGCCTGCCCCACGGCACGCCGTCAACCCAACTGAAATGGCCAAGCTCCACAGCCGGCTACTGAACGACCTGGATCGCAAGATTCGCGGTGGCCGTGTGTCCCGCGCCGTCCTCGGCGATCAACTTGTACTCCGTGTCTTGCCTGGGCGCGACCTCCAGACAGTCGGTTATCGCCGGATGCAACTCTGCCACCGCGGGCTCCATGCGGACTCGCTTTGCCCCGAAAACTCCAAAGCAGATTCTGGCCTGCTGCCCCCGCCGGATGGCCCGCGGAACCGCATAGAAGTTGAGTATCCTGAAATCCGTTCCGCCGATCGTGTCGATCGTCTGGCGGGCGCGGCGCACTTCTTCAGCATGGCGCATGTGCTCGGCGTCTCGCGCACTACTCCAGCGCGAGTAGAAGATCCAGCCATCGTAGATTACGGCGGCCAACACCCCAATGCCGACCAACGGCAGCGCGCGGCGAAGTAGACGGATAGGCTCGGGCATTCACACCCCGCGGAAAAGCAATGCATCCCGCACCGGCGGCGTCTCGTTGATGAACACATCGCCATCCGCGAGATCCGGCGCCGGCGGATTTAGAATGGGTTGATCCAGCACGCCCACGCCATGCTTCGCCAGCACCGCGACGATCTTCAAACCAGGTTCTCCAGCGTATCCTCCAGCGCCGCGTGGATATCGTGAAAGTACGACTCATCCGTGTCGAACTCTTCAATCGCGCCATCCGGCCAACAGTCTTCGATAGCGGCCGCTACATCTGCCCCAATCCGGCCCGCATCCATTACTTCATTTTGGCATGCAAGGCCGCCACGCCGATCTGTCCGTTCAGGTTCTCGTCCGGCGATGGCGCATCGCCGCCGCCGAACCACATGCTCAAGCGGCCATCCTGAAGCAGTTCGATGGTTGGGTCGCAAATTACCCGGCTGTCCCACGCCTCGCCCCCTTGGAACACCTCCGGCAGTTTTTCCCAATGGACGCCGTCGATCGACCGCGCCATTCCCAGCCGCCGATTTTGCCGTGCATCGCGGCCGGTATACAGCATCCAGTAGTAACCGTGCGCGATCCACACGGCCGGCTCGCCCAGCCCCATCTCGTCGAAGCTGCCGTATTTGCCAAGTTCCAGAATGGGGTTCGACCTCAGCTTCTGCCAATCGACGCCGTCCAGCGACCGCGCCACTCCCAACCGCTGGCGCCGCGCCCGATCCTCGCCCAGGTAAAAGAGGTAGAAATACCGGCCGACCTTGATGGTGTAGGGATCGGCCAGACCGCGTTCGTCCCAACTCCCGCGCGGACCGAAATCCATCACCGGAAATTGCGACTTTCGCCAAACGCGGCCATCGCGCGAGCGCGCCAATCCCAGCCTTGGCGTTTCCTTCGGACCGGCCTGGTACCAATACCAGAACTCGCCTCCGTCGAAAATCGCGGCGCCGTTGGCCGCGATATAGTCGCCTTCCCCGGCGCGCGGTTCGGGAGCCAGCGCTACGCCTTCTTTCTTCCAGGCGAGGCCGTCGGTGGACGTCGCCAGGATTGTGCGCCACGTCTTTCCGTCGAAGCCCGAATAGAAGTTGTAATAGAGGGCGCCGCGGCGGACCACGGACGGGTTCAAGGCATCGTGGGAATCCCAATCGCCGGGGCCGCCATGCGGCAAAACCGGGGCGTCGCGCGGTTCCCATTCGTAGCGCACCTGCGGCTCGGCCGGCGCCAGTTCCGGGAGCCGGAAATCGGAGTAACCGCCTCCGCGGCATCCGCCCCATCCGAAAACGAGAATGCCAAGCGCGCTGCCGCGCATGGCGCGCGCCGCCCTGTTGGCGTTCACGGAATCGGTACGCGCAGCTTGAGGCCGGCGCCTCGCCCGGGCCGCGATTCCAGCGTCATTTCCGCATTCAACGCGCGCGCCCGCCGCTTAAGAGAGGCCGGCCCCAAACGCAGCAGTTCCAATTCGTCCAACGTATAAACGCCGCTGAAGTGGAAGCCTCCGCCATTGTCGTCCACCGATAACTCCAGCGTCTTGGCCACCCGCTCCAAAGCGACTGCCACGCGCGTGGCGCCGGCGTGTTTTAGTACGTTGTGCAGCGCTTCCCGCAGCATCTGAATCACCTCTGAAGCCATTTCCTCGGGGAACTTCAAGGTTCCCTCGCCGCCCACGAAAGATACTGGGATGCCACTCTCCTTCTGAAAATTCTCGCAAATCCGCCGCGCTGAGGCGTACAGGTTGGAACCCTGCATCTCCGGCGGCCGCATACTCCGTACGAAAGCGCGCAGTTCCTTCACCTGTTGCTGCGCCAACTCCTGCAGGTCTCGCAGGTCGTCCATTCCAGCTCCCAAATCCCGTTCCAGGATTTTGCGCAGAATCTCCAGACGCATCTGCAGGCTGATGAAGCTTTGCAGCGGGCCGTCGTGGAAGTCGGAGGCGATCCGCTGCCGTTCCGCCTCGCGCGCGCGCCGCGCCTCTTCCTTGGTCTCACCGCAGTCGCGCTCCAGTTCCTCCATGCGCGATTCCAAGCGTTTCTTGTAGACCGAAACGGCGTAGGCCAGCGCGCCCATCACCACCGCCGTGCGCCTGATCGGGAATACGTTATCCGATTGCACCGCCACGCAGAAGACCGCGCTTACCACCACCACAATCAAAACCTCGGGCGCGCGATATGCGGACACCGCCTCCGCCAGCATATAGAGATAGTAAAAGGCGGGAAGCCAAATGACCGATCCGATCCCGGCCGCGACCAGCACTAGAAAATAGACTACATCCGCGAAAAGCACCAGCAAGGCGAACGCCCCGCCGCCTTTTTCCCTGAGTGGAACCAGCAGGCTGAAAACCAGGTACACGGCAACCGCCGGCAGTTCCCAGGGCGTACGCTTGGGCGCAAGCAGCAACTCGCTCGCCAATCCGGCGGCTGCAAACGCCAGGCGCGCCCACACGAAGCCGCGCTTCCAGGCCGCCGGCAACGCAACCGGATCACCTGGCACTTGCGCTCATCGTGCAGCTAACGCCGGTATAGAAAAAGCGTATGACTGCGGCCCTCGCCATCATCTTCGATGTCTTCCACCTTTACCGGTGTCCAGCCCCTGAATTCAAAATCGTGCGCCACGACGCGCGCACCTTTTTTCAGTTGCCGCTCCAGCAGCGGCTGCACCTTATCGTTGGAATTCGGCAACAGATAGACTGTAATTAGGTCGGCCGAACTGTAGTCCTGCTTCAGAATATCGCCATCCACGATTTGCGCGGTTTTTTCCAAACCGAGCTTGCGGATACGCTCCAGGCTTTGCCGGCACAAATCTTTATCCAGCTCCACTCCGACGGCTTCGGCGTGAAACTTCTGAGCTGCCGCGATGACGATGCGTCCGTCGCCGCTGCCTAGATCGAACATCTTTTCGCCCGGCTTTAGTCCCCCCAGTTCCAGCATCTTCACCACAATGCTCTCCGGGGTTGGATAATAGGGTGCCAGCTTTGCGGGATCCTGCGCCCATACCGCGGCGCAAACCAGTCCCCAAACAAGATGGCGTAATCGCATCGCAACTCCCCTCAATTGGGGCGATTTGAGTGTAACAAAAAGCACAACCAACTAGCACCACTAACTGTTGGTTACCCACCGGTCCCCGGCCAGGCAGCGAAGATTGGGGCGCTCACCGCAGCCCATAAGTTACTTGGGGGCCTTCCACCGGCCATCGCGAGCCGTTCCGGGTAACTTCTTTTGAGCCGGCAGTATAACGAGCATGCCCGCTCTGCCGCTGACCTGCGCTACGCCTTCCGGACCCTTCGCAGATCGTACAAGAGCTTTGGGGGGGCGGGATTTATCCCGCGCGGGGCTTTAGCCCCGTCTTGGCGAGCGTAGCTCGCCCTCGGGCGGGTCTGGAGACCCGCCGCAGGCGTAGACGCCTGCCCCACCAAATGGCCAATCTCCAATAGCCCCCGCCGCAGGGGGCCCTCTATAGGCTGCGACTGGTCTTCCACCACCCCCCTGCGGCGGGATATCTTCGCTGCTGCCGCGACGCGATGGCCAAGTTCCGCACCGCCGGTGCACGCTCGCGCGCCCGCCTCATCGCGCGGTCTTGATGGCCTCTCGCAAAGTCAGGCAAACCTCGGCGATTTCGCCGTCCATCAGCCGATTGAAGAAAGGCAGCGCCAGCGTGCGCGATGCGACATTCTCCGTGACAGTCGGGCCGCGGCCCCGATCGGCGTAGGCTGCGTAGAGCGGTTGCCCGTCCACCGGCGCAAAGTAGCGCCCGCAACCGATGCCCCGCGCAGCCATGTACGCTACCACTCGATCGCGGTCTTCCTGCCTGAAGCAATCGGCCAGCCGCACCACGAAAACAAACCAGCACACGCGTCCCCCGGCGATTTCGAAAACGGGGAGGGTCAGTTCGGGAACCGCGCGCAGATGCTCCCGGTAACAGGCCGCCCGATTCTCGCGCCGCGCGAGAATGCTTTCGATCCGGCTCATCTGCGAGAGGCCCAAAGCGCAATTGATTTCGGACAGCCGGTAGTTGTAGCCGAGCAGGGTGTGATCCAGCCAGCCGTCTGCCGGCCTCCGGCCCTGATTGCGGAGTGCGCGAACGGTTTCCGCGAGCGCACGGTCGCGCGTGACTAGCATGCCGCCTTCACCGGTGGTGATGGGTTTGTTCGGATAGAATCCGAAGACTCCCAAGTCGCCGATCCCGCCGGCTCTTCTGCCGCGATACTCCGCTCCCAGAGCCTCGCAGGCGTCCTCAATTACCCGGATACCGTGCCGTGCCGCAATTTGCAGGATCGGATCGAGATCCGCCGGACACCCGAACGTGTGCACTACGATAATGGCGCGCGTGCGTGGCGTGATGGCCGCGGCCACGCTTTCGGGCGTGAGGTTCAACGTGTGCGGATCGATGTCCGCGAATACAGGGGTGGCGCGCACGTATCGCACGGCATGCGCGACGGCGATGAAAGTGAAGGATGGGAGGATCACTTCATCGCCTTCGCCGATGCCGAGCGCGGCCAGGCCCAGGTGCAATCCAGCCGTGCCGGACGATAGCGCCACGGCGTAGGGCCCGCCGGTATAATTAGCGACGGCTTCCTCGAACTCCTCCATCTTGGGGCCGAGGCTGAGCCGCGGAGTACGCAGCACTTCGACCACGGCTTCGATATCGGCTTCGGAAATGTCGGGAGCGGAAAGCGGAATTCTCATTTTGCCCGCTTGATCAGAAGTTCCTCGCCTAGCGGCACGGACGTCAGAACAGCCGCGATCCGTTCCGCGGCGTGCCCGTCGCCATATGGGTTCTCCATTCCTTCCAGCGAGCGGCGAAACACCTCGCCCATCGCCGTGCCGGCCCGATCCAGAATTGCGGCGGCACTCGCCTCGGCATCCAGCACATTGCGGGCGCGCTCCCGTCCGCGTTGGCGTATGCCCACGTCGACCGCCGGCAGCGCGAAGGATGCCGCCTCCATAATCCCACTGCTGGAGTTTCCCAACAAAAGATCCGCCGATCGCAACAGACTCCAGTAGAGCGCGGGGTCCAGGTTGACAAATACCCGGCCATTCCCCCGCCGGCCGATGAAAGACTTGGCCCGCTCGATCAGCGCCCGGCTGCCGGCGTCGGCGTTCGGATAACAGAACAGAAGCTGCGCCGGGATGGATTCGAGCGCGGAAAACAGTGCGTCGGCTTCGCGCGTCGTATCGCGCGCGATGGTGGTAGGGTGGTAGGCGATCAGTGCCGTTGGCGGCGTAAGCTGCATGTCCAGGCGCGCCTCAACCTCTTCGCGGCTGAACAGCGCACTGCGGCGCAAGTGGTCGAGTGAAGGCGCGCCGGTGCGGTGCACGCGCCAATCCTCTTCGCCCATCGCGATCACCCGCGCCCGCGCCCGTTCCGTGGACGTGAAGTGCACATGGCTGAGCTTCGTGAGCGCATTGCGAATGGCATCGTCGATCGCGCCTTCGCTGATCTCCCCGCCTTCGATGTGCGCCAGCGGAATGCGCAGCGCCGTGGCCACCGCCGCGGGCGCGAGCATCTCATAGCGATCCGCAATCAGCAGCAGCAGGTCGGGACGCATTTGTCCCAGGCAATCGGCCAGGCTCAGCGTCGCCAAGCCGATCGTCTTGGCCATGCCGACATCGCTGTCGGAACTCAGCAGGCATTCGATGCGCGCGTCGATGCGGAATCCGTCCTTCTCGATTTCCGTCGCGGTGGACCCGAATTCCGGGGAAAGGTGCGGCCCCAGCGCGATGATTTTCAAGTCCACCGCGGGATACGCGGCCAGTTCCCGCAGCGGCCAGTACAGGTGGCAGTAGTCGGCGCGCGAGGAAGTGACGACCGCGATTTTACGCTTCATTCCGCCGCGCTCCTGACGACGGAACTCGGTTGGTACTCCGGAACCATCGCGCAGATCGTCTCTAGTAGCGCCGCCAGATCTCCGCCGGCGAGCAGGCAGTCGATCTGGGCCATCCGCCCGTGCAGTTCCGCCGGCGCGGGCGTTGGCGTCCTGATAACTGCCAACGGACCGGCCGATCCATCGCGGATTTCCGTCTGAAACATCAGATCTTCGTGCAGCTTCTCCCCCGGACGCAGACCGATAAACCGGATTTCGATGTGGGGCGGCGCCGTGCGCCGCCTCCGGCCGGCCGTTTCGATGAGGAAGCGCGCGCGATCGGCAATGTTTTCCGGCTCGCCAAGCACCGGCAGCAGAATTTTGCCGTCGCAATCCGCGGCGCCGCCGGCAAGGATCGCCTCGACCGCTTCCTGGAGCGACATGAAATACCGGCTCACTTCCGGATGCGTGACGGTAACCGGACCGCCGCGGGCAATCTGCTCCAGAAAGATGGGGACCACGCTGCCCGTCGATCCGACGACATTGCCTAGCCGGACGGCGTTCATGCGGCATGCCGGGCCGCTGAGCGCGGTGACGGTCAATTCCGCAAGCCGCTTGGATGCGCCCATGATGCTGTGCGGGTTCACCGCCTTATCGGTAGAGACCAGCACCAGCGCCGGCACGTTGTATGCGAGCGCCGCGCCAGCCAGTGTGTGGGTGCCGATCGCATTGTTGCGCACCGCGGCGAACGGGTTGAGTTCCAGCAGGGGCACGTGCTTGAGTGCCGCCGCGTGATACACGATCCGCGGTCGAAAGCGGCCGAAGACGCCGTGGATCAATCGGGCGTCGGTCACGCTGCCCAGGATAGCTTCGTGCGCGACGCTGGGGTGAACCTCTTCCAGATAGCGGTGTATCCCAAACAGGTTGTGCTCGGAAGCATCCAGCAGGACAATGCGTTCGGGGCCGGCGGCGGCGATGGCTTTGACCAGCGCCGATCCAATAAAGCCGCCCGCGCCCGTCACTAGAACCGTGGCGCAAGCACTCGTGCGTGCCGTGTCGAGACTCGTCTCGACACCCTGCCCTGAGAAATGCCGGCTCAATCGGAGCGTTACCGGATCGATCATATCCTGCTGTTGATTCGACCCACCATGATCTTCGGGTCTGACGCGATGAGCGTTCGCAGCATAGGAATTCGGTCCACCCCCAGTCTATAACACTGCGACGGGCCGCACCGGAACACGTTCCGCCTGTTGACGTACAATCGTGGGTGAATGGCCGCCAGCCACTTTGCGTTCGGCTCCGTGGCTCGCGGGTACGGCACGCCGGAAACACTTGGTTAGCGCGCTTGCAGAACCCCCGTCGTTCGATTGGCCACTATCCGTTCGATTATTTGAAGCGAATCCTCGCTTTACGGCAATAGGTCGCCGGAAATGCACCCTTACTTCAGGCTCGCCTCCATTATTATTCGACCGAAATTGGCGAATATTCCGCTTGACGCGAAAGCGCGCTTCGTATATGATCCCATTAGTCCTGGCTTGGGCCATTCCAACGGAGGACATCCGAATGCAAAGAGTTTCCGCCACACACACACACACACACACACTACTTTTTGGTGTGTTTTATTACTTATGAGTTCGAGGGCCGCCGGCCAGACAATCCCGACGGCCCCCACCGTCGTGGACGACGGTGAGCCGTACGGCGGAGTTTCGATCCACCATGCAAGCTCCACGCCGGGAATCCAGCCAGCTAACGCGGGCGGCGTTTGCAACCCCGGCGACCCCTGCGTGCTGACTGGCCAATACAGCCGCTATCGCACGAGCGCTAACCCCTACGAGCAGACGCTCGCGGCCGGCGTTGACACGTCCTCGTTCGGGCTGACCAATTTTTTCCAATTCCCGACGCACACGCTGCCGGCGCGGCCCTCGCCCCCGGGGGGAAACTACACTTTCGAGCCTGCGGTGGCCCAGCCGCTGTATATCACCAATCTCACCGTCAACAATGCGACCAAGAATGTCCTGCTGGTAGCGTCGCTGGACGATTATGTATACGCATTCGACACCAGTAATGGAAACCTGCTGTGGTCCGTCAACTTGGCCAACGACTGTGGCGCGGGCACTGGTTGGCCGTTCGACAACAACTTCAGCCACAATCCCGGCGGTACGAACCTCGTCTACTATGGCGTCGTGGCAACGCCCGCGATCGATATCTACTCGGGCACCACTCAGGTCCAACCGCATTTGTCGTATCCGCCTGCGTCACGTCGCCGACGTCCGACGTCATCCAATGGAACCTTGACGCGATCAATATGACGAATGGGTCGCTGATGAACAACACCCGTAATATCATCACGGCCGCGGGTTTCAATCCCTCCTTCCAGGTGGCACGTGCCTCGCTCCTTCTGACCCATCCAACAAGCACGACGACCTATGTCTACGTGGCGTTTGGCACGGGGGCCGGGGAGGTCCTAGCGGCGGCTTCCTGTACCGGGTTCTCTTCCTGCAACTACTCCGGATGGATGTTCCTCTATTCGGTCGCATACGCCGCCTGCGCCCCCCCTTACACCTCATGCAGCGCGACGCTCAGCCAGACTGCCTCGTTCGCTACATCGGGTACAGGACGAACCACCACGAATGTTTTTCCTCAAATATGGGCGCAGCTTAATAACGGGGACCCGCCTCTCAGTCCCACGAATGTCGGTAGGCCAGCCGCGGGCGCCTACGACCAAGGAGACAACTGGGTGGTCAGCCAGGGAGGTATCTGGCAGTCGTCGGGCGGCCCTTCGTCGGGCGCGACCTCCGCCGCGAATGTCTACGTGGCTTCCGGCAACGGCCCTTTCGCCTGCAACAACATCAACAGCCCAAATTGCCCGGACCCAACTGAGGTCTATTACTGGGGATCGTCCGCTATCAAGTTTCCCGCGGCCAACCAACTGAACCCGCTCACTCCCACGGATTTCTACGCACCGAACGAGCAGACCTTCACGGCGAACTCCGACGGCGATGCTTCCCCGTCAAACTACGAGACGGGAGAGTTGAGCCGCCTGGACCTGGACTTCGGGTCCACTCCGCCGGTGATCGTGCCGACCGTGAGCGGCCAAGCGCCCATGTTCGCCCTGCTCGCCGATAAGAGCGGATATATGTACGTGGTTCCGGCGGAAGCAAACGGCACTTCGGCCACTGTAAACATGGGCGAGTTCTATACCGGCGATGTGGGCCTCATCAACGGCGCCGTGAATACGCAGCTACCTTTCCAGGCGAGCCAACTGCCCAAACTCCCCAACACCAGTTTCCCGGTCTGTCCGGTCGCCACGGGCGCGCCGTATTGGACGAATACCGGCGCGTCCTGCGACGAGATCCATGAGATCGCGCTTTTGGCTCTTAGCGCCTACTCTCTGCAGTTCGCCTTCGTGTGGCCAGTGAACGAATCGGTCGAAGTCTTCAGCGGCCATCCGGGGACAACCGGTAGCGGCTACAATTACTCCCTGGGTCGGGCGTTCAACCCGTGCCCGCTCGGATATACAAGCCTTCCTGGAGACTGCCAGGGAAGCAACCCATCCTATCCCGGGGCCGGCCAGGGCGTCGCGGAAGCGGCAATGGCCATCGCCAGCGGAACAAACGACGCCACGCTGTGGGCCATCGCGGTCGATCCCAACGTCGGCGGCACTTGGGGCTGGCTCTACGCCTACACCATCGACATTGCCGACGGATTCCTCTTTCATCTGTGGGATAGCGGCACCGGGATGGGCAATTGTGGCAACACCAGCGCAAACGGTTGGCTCGCGAGCGCGTTCACCGAGCCAACGCTGGCCAACGGCGCGGCCTACGTCCCATCGGTGTGCGTGGTGAAGGGCACTAGCGCGTCGTACCAGAACTGCGGCCAGGTGCCGGCGGCGGATATCGCCAGCGGCATTCTGGTTTTCAGCGCCTGCCAGTAACTAGGGAGGGGTTCATGCTTAAGGTACTCCTAACCGCTGTGTTTCTCGCGCTTGCACTAGCCCCGCCTAGTAGCCTCGCGGCCGAAATGCCAATCTATAAGCTCCTCTACTCGGCGCCTGATCCGAGCAGCCAGGGAGCGGCGCCCGAGACCGTGTTCGAGATAGCGCCTGGGTTGTTTTGCTTTCTAAGTGGAATGCAGGGGCAGACTTTTGGCCCATCGCTTTTCTCCTTAACCGGTGCGGGCTCGGCCAAACTGATCTATTCGTTTCAGCCGGAGACGCTGTCGTATGCGCTGGTGCAGGCCGCGGACGGCAGGTTATACGGCGCCATCTCCGACCCCTTGCGTCAAGGCCAGTACTACTCGGTCTCGACCGTAGGGCAGGGCTTCCAGCAGTACTCCATGGGTGAGTGGAGCTCGATGTGGATGCTCGCACCCGTGCCGGGCAAGCTCTACGATGGCGTAGCCACCAGCGCGGATGCGTATGGCTTCGCCCGGATTGACGAGACCGGCAAGGTCACAATCATCCACAAGCTCTCCGCCACCGAAGGCGTCCCCATTAGCTCGATGAAGCTGGTTGTCGCCGCGGACGGAGACCTCTATGGCATTGCCGGCCAGGGTGGCGGGCTAACGCCGCCGATTTCCGTTTTTCGCCTGACACCGTCTGGGGGGTACTCGCAGCTTTTTACGTTCCCGTCGCCCTTCGGCACGACCTACGGCGGTTCCCTGATGGCCGCCTCCGATGGCAGCCTCTACGGCACCTTCAGCGGCGGCGGCGTCAACGACACGGGCTTTATTTACCAGGCAACGCTGAGCGGGAAATGGCACACCGTGGCCAGCTTCCCAGCCAAGGGGACCGACGAGGGCATGCTGGACCCTAACTCGCTGGTGGAGGCTTCCGACGGCGCGCTTTACGGGTCCACCGTACACAACGCGATCTTTCGCTACGATCTGGCGACACACGCGCTAACACTTGCCTACCAGATGAACCCGAGAAATCTGCAGGGCAGTTGTGCCCCTTGCAATCTGATCCAGGCGATGGACGGCAAGCTGTATGGTACCGCCGCGATAGGGGGGCCTGGCGGCGGGGCGGTGTTCAGTCTGGATTTCGGATTGCCGAAGCCCAGACCATCGGTCGCCCAGTTGGTCCCTTCATCCGGGACGGCGGGCCAGCAAATCCTGCTATGGGGATCGCACTTGTTGGGAGCCACCTCGGTGACCTTCAACGGTGTGCCGGCCGCGGCGTTTCAGGTGAATTCCACCGAGGCCGTGATGGCCACGGTCCCGGCGGGCGCCGCCACCGGTCCCGTAACGGTGGTCACGGCCAACGGTTCAGTCACGACCAAGCAGAACTTCACCATTCAGTAAACTCCGCGATGCCGTCCCACCGCCATCCGGTAGTACGATGAACATCAGCGGATGAAGAACATCATTGTGGGCACGGCCGGCCACATCGATCACGGCAAGACCGCGCTGGTTAAGGCGCTCACCGGCATCGATGCCGACCGCCTGGAAGAGGAGAAGCGCCGCGGCATCACCATCGATATCGGTTTCGCGCACTTGCAATTGACGCCCGCGCTGCGGCTGGGCTTCGTGGACGTGCCCGGTCACGAGCGCTTCATCAAGAACATGCTGGCCGGCGTGGGCGGCATCGACCTGGTGCTGTTCGTCATCGCCGCCGACGAATCCATCAAGCCGCAAACGCGCGAGCACTTCGACATTTGCCGCCTGCTGGGCATTCCGCGGGGCGTGGTGGCGCTGACCAAGGCCGACCTGGTGGATCCGGACATCCTGGAGTTGGTGCGTCTGGAGGTGGAGGAGTTCGTGGCGGGGTCGTTTCTGGAGGGCGCGCCGATGGTGGCGGTCAGCTCGGTCACCGGCGCAGGGCTCGACGGTCTTCGGCACGAACTGCAGACGGCGGCTTCCGCCGTGCCGGAGAAGAGCGTGGCGGGCCATTTCCGCCTGCCCCTGGACCGCGCCTTCACCGTGAAGGGCTTCGGCACCGTGGTGACGGGCACGCTGATTTCGGGCGCTGTGCGCAAGGAGCAGGAAGTCGAACTCTATCCCACAGGACGGCGCCTGCGCGTGCGCGGCGTGCAGGTCTACGGCGCGCCCGCCGAGCAGGCTGTGGCCGGGCAGCGCACCGCCCTCAACCTGGCCGATATCGAACCGGCGGAAGTGGCGCGCGGTATGGTGCTGGCCGCGCCGGGAACATTCCGCACCGTCACCCAACTAGACTGCACGATTGAAGTATTGCCTTCGGCGAAGCCGCTGAAGCACCGCGCGCCGGTACATTTTCATGCGGGCACGGCGGAGATCGAAGCGCAGGTGCGGCTGCTCGATGGCGCCACGGCGCTGAAACCAGGCCAGCGCACGTGGGCCCGTATTGTACTGCGGGAGCCGGCGCTGCTGCTGCCCGGAGACCGCTTCATCATCCGTATGTTTTCTCCCGTGGTGACGATTGGCGGCGGCGTAGTGCTGGACACCGGCGGCAAACGGTATCGCAAGGGCGATCGCCCAGGCATCGCCGAACGCCTGCGCACGCTGGCGGAAGCGCCCGCGGCCGCGCGTATCGCATTGCTGGTCCGCGAATCGAAATACGGCATGGGGATGGCCGAGCTGGTGGCGCGCACGGGGCTTATGGAGCGCGAGATCGCGACGATACCGAACCGAGACGACGCGGGACCGAGCCGCGACCGTCAGGGAGCGGTCCTGTATTTCCCCCACCCCCAGCCCTGGTTCGCGGATCGCGCCTGGTTCCAATCCGCACGCGAGAAGCTGCTGCGCGCCGTGCGGGAGTTTCATCAAAAGAACCCGCTGCTGCCCGGTATCCCCAAGCAGGATTTGCGCGGGCGCGAGTTGCCCGATTCGCCGCCGTTCCTGATCGACGCCATTCTGGCGCAAGAGAAACAGATCGTGGTGGAAGGCGAAAACGTGCGGCTGGCCAGCCACAGGCTGGTGCTGAAACAAGACGAGGAGCAGGCCCGCGCCGCGATCGAAAGCGCTTTCGAGCAGGCTGGCCTGGCCGTCCCGGCGCTGCCGGATGTGCTGGCGAAATCCGGTGTGGAGGCCGCCCGCGCGCGTTCTCTGTTGCAGATTCTGCTGCGCGAAAAGCGCCTGGTCCGCGTGAGCGACGACCTCGTTTTCCATCACACCGCCATGGAAAAGCTGCGCGCGATGCTGTCCGCCCACAAGGCCGCGCGTTTCAACGTGGGCACGTTCAAGGATTGGACGGGCATCTCACGCAAATACGCCATACCGCTGCTGGAGTACCTCGACCGTGAGCGGGTCACGCGCCGCGAAGGCGACGAGCGGGTAGTGCTCTAGGTATGTCAAGTAGAATAGAGACTAAATGCTCGGCGACAAGCGATTCTTGAGGACGTTCAAAGCGCGGAACATCCTTTCCTTTGGCCCGGAAAGTCCCGAAATAGAGTTGCAGTCGCTGAACGCGCTCATCGGTCCGAATGGCGCGGGAAAATCAAAACTCATCGAGACGATCAGCGTCCTTCAGGCGGCCCCCGGAAATCTGCTCGATCCGATACAGACGGGCGGTGGAATTAGCGAGTGGCTGTGGAAGGGCGGGGATAGCGCGCCAACCGCCGAAATTGACGTGACGGTCTCCCCTCCTCAAGGCACGATGCCGCTGCGCCATCGGCTGGAACTCACGATGGTGGGTCAGCGCGCCGAACTGGCGGATGAAGCGATTGAGAACGCACATACCGACAACTGGCCGCGTGAACCGGGCCTTGACTTTTACTATCGCTATCGACGCGGCCACCCGGTCTTGAAACGTGAAAGTGGAAACGGCATCTGGTTTCGTCCGTGTGCACCGTCTACTTCAGCGCGAGGATCTGCTAAGAGACCAAGCGGTCTTGTCGCAGCGGAAGGACCCGGACCAGTACCCGGAGGTGACATACCTCGGGAACGAATATGCCAAGATCAAGCTTTATCGCGAATGGAATCTCGGGCGTAACACCCAGCCTCGCAGACCCAACCAACCGACCTCCTAGCGGACTTCATGCAAGAAGATGCCGCCAACATCGCGCTGGTCCTCAACGATCTCGAGCACCGCTCTAACCTGCGCAGGAGCCTGGTGGAGAAGTTGAAGAACGCCGACGAATCCATCGATGATTTTTCCACGAGGGTCTTAGGCGGCACGATCCAGTTGTTCCTGCACTATTCCGGCTTGAAATCCCCAGTTCCCGCCACCAGGCTCTCCGATGGGACGGTTCGCTATCTGTGCCTGCTGGCGGTGCTGTGCCACCCGGCGCCCCCGCCGCTTGTGTGCCTGGAGGAACCGGAGCTAGGGCTGCATCCCGACCTGCTGCCAGGCCTCGCGGACCTGCTGGTGGAAGCGTCCCATCGCATGCAATTGATCGTCAATACACACTCAGACGTGCTCGTGGACGGCTTAACCAAAGTGCCTGAGGCAGTCATCGTTTGCGAGAACCGCAATGGATCGACGGTGATGGCTCGCCGAACGCGTGCGTGTACGTGGAGGGCGGTGGCGACCACAACAAGACGCTCGAAACCGAATGCCGGCGCGGTTTTTCGGAATTCTTCAGGAAGGCCGGCTTGGAAGGATGCCGAGGGTCGTCCGTTGCGGTAGCCGCCAACAGGCTTATGAGAGGTTTCGAACTGCCCACGAAAATGCGGGCAGGGACGATTTTCCCATCCTGCTGGTTGACAGCGAAGCACCAGTCGTCGAGAGTAGCCCGTGGGAACACGTCAGGCTCCGCCCCGGCGATGGGTGGACACGCCCTGCCGGGGCTTCGGAGGACCATATCCACCTGATGGTACAGGCCATGGAGGCGTGGTTCCATGCCGACCAGGATGCCCTACGGGATTATTACGGACAGTGCTTTCGAATCGCAGGGATGAGCCAGCGGCAAGATAACGAGGGGATCCCCAAAGCCGACCTGTTTGCGGGCCTTCAACGGGCGACGAAGGATTGCCAAAAGGGTGAGTACTGCAAGGGCGAGCACTCGTTCCAAATCCTCGCGCGCATCGACCCAGCGAGAGTCCGGGCTGCGTCGCCCTTTGTTGAGAGGCTTCTGCGCGTGCTGGACCGCACCTGCACGTGATTTGCAAAAAGGCGGCGCATGGCGCCGCCCCACGCGGTACAATCGCCGCATGGCCACCCAAAATTACTCGAACCATGTCCGCTTGGTGCCGGGCTTCCACTTCGTCCTGGCTGGCATCCTGTTTTTCACGCTGATCGGATCGCTCGTGAACCTCTACAAATCGTGGGGCATCCACGGGCAATTCTATAGCGCCGCGCTGATCGTGGTGCTAGTGGTTTGCTGCGGCATGCTCTTCAACTACGCCCGCGTATTTCCGCTCAAGGCGCAAGACCGCGCGATCCGCGCCGAAGAGAATCTGCGGCATTTCGCGCTGACCGGCAAGCTGCTCGATTCGCGGCTCCAGGTCAAGCAAATCGTCGCGCTGCGCTTCGCGCCGGATGACGAATTCGTCGCGCTGGCCAAGAAGGCGGCCGACAGCAACATGCCTCCCGCGGACATCAAGCGGGCCGTCAAGAGCTGGAAAGCCGACGATTACAGAGTGTAAGGACCCGCCATGGCGCAAACGGAATCCAGCATGCCCGCGCTGGGCATACCCGCCGCGGATTTTCATTTGCCGGATGTGGTGTCCGGCGCCGCGGTGAGCCGCGATAGCTTCGCCGGCAAGCCCGCCCTGCTGGTGATGTTCATCTCTCGCCACTGCCCTTATGTGCAGCACGTCAAATACGAGCTGGCGCGGATCGGAAAAGACTACGCCGGCCGGCCGCTGGGGATCGTGGCGATTTCGTCGAACTACGTACCGCAATATCCCGACGATGCGCCGGAGCGCCTAAGGGAGATGGCCGCGGAACTCGGCCTGGATTATCCGATCTGCTACGACGAGACGCAGGAAGTGGCCAAGGCCTACGACGCCGCCTGCACGCCGGACTTCTTTCTGTTCGACGCCCAGCGGCGGCTGGTCTACCGCGGCCAGTTGGATGGCGCGCGTCCGCGCAACGATGTGCCTGTGACCGGCGCGGACCTGCGCGCGGCGATCGACGCGGTGCTGGCCAGTCGGCCCGTCGATCCGCAACAGCGGCCGAGCGTGGGCTGCAATATCAAATGGAAGCCGTAGGAGGCACGTGGCGCACGCGCTCCTGCGTGCCGCGTCCCCACTCTTGGGGACGGCCGGCCGCGGAGGCCACCATTACAGCACGGTGACAGCGCGCCGCAAATTTCCCTTGCCCTTCCCCCCAATTCTTAGGACACTTAAACTTTGGAGGCAGGAGTGGAGAAGAACGCCAGGAAAGGCTCCCTCGTCATGGAGCCCACGGAGCGCTGGACCCCGCAGGACGCCAGCGAGCTGTACGATGTGGCCAGTTGGGGCAAGGGCTACTTTTCGGTGGACGGCAACGGCCATCTGTGCGTGCATCCGGCTAAGGATCCGCAGCGCTCCATCGACCTTAAACAACTGGTCGATACGCTGGTGCTGCGCGGCATCTCCTTGCCGGTCCTGATCCGCTTCGCCGGTATTCTCGAACACCGGCTCGGTGAGCTGGCCGGCGCGTTTCAGACCGCCATAGCCGAACATCGCTACCAGGGCGAATACTGCTGCGTGTATCCGATCAAAGTGAACCAGCAGCGCCAAGTTGTGGAAGAGGTGCTGGAGTTCGGCCGCCCGTTCAAGTTCGGCCTGGAGGCCGGCTCCAAGCCCGAATTGATGGCCGTGATGGCCATGGCCGACAACGAAACCCCCATCGTCTGCAACGGCTTCAAGGACGACGAATACATCGAGATGGCCATGTTGGCGCAGAAGCTGGGGCGGCATATCATTCCAGTGGTGGAGAAGTATACTGAGCTGAAACTGATCCTGCGCTACTCCGCGAGGGTGGGCGTGCGGCCCATGATCGGACTGCGTGTGAAGCTGGCCAGCCGCGGCTCCGGGCGCTGGCGCTCTTCGGGCGGCTACCGTTCCAAATTCGGCCTCTCCGTCAGCGAAGCGGTGCGCGCGCTGCAGGAGCTGAAAGACGCGGGCATGGCCGATTGCCTGAACCTGCTGCATTTCCACCTGGGCAGCCAGATCACCAATATTCGCCAGATCAAAGCCGCGGTGAACGAGGCCGTGCGCGTGTATGTGGACCTGTCGCGCGCCGGCGCCGGCCTGCGCTACCTGGATGTTGGCGGCGGCCTGGGTATCGACTACGACGGCTCGCAGACGGACTTCGAATCCAGCGTGAACTATACGCTGCAGGAATACGCCAACGATATCGTCTATCACATCCAGAGCGTGTGCGACGAAGTGGGCGTGACGCATCCGACTATCGTCACCGAGAGCGGGCGCGCCATCGCCGCCTATCACAGCGTGCTGGTGTTCAATGTGCTAGGCGTGTCGGGCATGGGCGAATCCGATGTGCCGGCGGAGGTTTCGGCCGACGCCGAGCAGCCGCTCATCGACCTGGGGGAAACCAATCGCTCGCTGACCACCAAGAACCTGCTGGAAAGCTATCACGACGCGCAGCAGGCGCTCGACCAGGCACTGAACCTGTTCAGCTTGGGCTACCTTTCGCTCGATCAGCGCTGCCAGTGCGAGAACCTGTATTGGGCCATCAGCCGCCGCATCCAGGCGCTGGCGCAATCGCTCGACTATTTCCCGGAAGAGCTGGAGGGCCTGGAAGCCATGCTCTCCGACACGTATTTCTGCAACTTCTCGCTGTTTCAAAGCATGCCGGATAGCTGGGCGATTAAACAGTTGTTTCCGGTGATGCCGATTCACCGGCTGGAAGAAGAGCCCAAACGGCACGCTATTCTAGGCGATATCACTTGCGATTCCGACGGCAAGGTGGACCAGTTTATCGACCGCCGCGATGTGAAGCGCACGCTGGCGCTGCACCCCTTCGATGGCGGCGACTACTACCTGGGCGCGTTCCTATTGGGCGCTTACCAGGAGATCCTGGGCGACCTGCACAATCTCTTCGGCGATACGAATACGGTGCACGTGCGGCTGGGCGAGACGGGCGAGATCATCCTGGATTCGGTGATTAAGGGCGATACCGTGCGCGAGGTGCTGAACTACGTGCAGTTTTCAGCGGATGCGCTGGTAAGCCGGCTGCGGCGGGATGTGGAGACGGCTTTGCGGGAAGGGCGGCTGGGGTACGAGGAGTCGGGGCGGCTGCTGAAGTTTTATGAAGAGGGGCTGCACGGGTATACGTATTTGGAGGATGTGCACGAGCAGTAGATTGGGTTCTATTCTAGAGTTAAGCTCAGTTGGCAGAGCGGCTGATTCGAAATCAAGGACATCGGTGGCTCGGCTCAATGAGAGCATGCGGGGAGCGGTTCGGCCGCCGGATCAAAGTCCGCGGGACCTCTGCCGTGAACATTGTGACCACCGGATCTCGACCTTCTCCCCCGACTGATCTGGAAGGCGAGATCGCGCGTTGGGCCATCGATGCGGACGCCAAGCTCCCGGCCGGACCGCCCGACCTTGGGCAACCCATCCGCTTCCGCCTTCATAGCTCGGAGCATCGATTGTCCCGCTCCTCTGCGCAGGTCCTTGCCCATCGAAGCGGCTCCTCAAAAAGCGCTATAATCGCTCATCGCACGAATCCCTGCGGTACTCCTTGGTAATCGAGTGCAAGGACGTGGTCATGGACGAGTCCATAGTCGAAGCGGTTCACGAGAGTAAAAAGAACAAGCCCACAGACAAACTGGTAGAACTCTACAAAAAGCGCTCATCATCTTACTCCGATGAGTTCTTTGAGGCGATACGCCAAATCTTGGTCCAACGCGGAGTCACTGATGAGTCTCTCGACTTATCGCCACCACCGATAAATAGTCCTCACGCTGAACGCACACGTCCAGCGGTCCATCGGTCCAGCGGGCACGGCTGGTTCGCGTTCGTTGGTGGCTTGGCCGGCGGTTTGGTTGGGTACTTGACAGGCACGTCGCCGTTGCTATCGTTCGGTGACGTCCTGACAAGGGGCGTCTTCTTGGAGGGGATCAAAGCCCTGATGCGGCCAGCGGCTGAAGCAGCCTCAAACTACATGTTGGCTGGCGCGGTGGCCGGAATCGTGGCAGGGCTTGGGCTGGCTTCTCTTATATCCAGTCAAGGAACCCCGCGATCTACTCTTGAAACCGAGACGCGTTGCCGCCATTGTGGCATGACGGTTCCAAATGAGATGCGGTTCTGTGGCAAGTGCGGCAACAGTCTTGCTCCGGTTGTTTGCCGCCAGTGTGGTAAGGCGCTACCCCCCGATCAACAGTTCTGCGGTGGCTGTGGAACTCGAGTTTAGGGCGATACGGTGCGCGAGGTGCTGAAGTTTTCGGCGGACGCGCTGGTGAGCCGGCTGCAGCGGGATGTGGAGACGGCGCTGCGTGAGGGGCGGCTGGGTATGAGGAGTCGGGACGGCTGCTGACGTTTTATGAGGAGGGGCTGCACGGGTATACGTATTTGGAGGATGTGCACGAGCAGTAGGGGGCGGGAGCGCTCGCGTCGCAGATCGGCTTTTCACCGATCGCGGCAGCGGTAGCAGTCGTTGTCAACGCGCTGAAGCGCGCTACCCGAAAGCATAGGCAGAAACTGCGGCGGGATGTGGAGACGGCGTTGCGGGAGGGGCGGCTGGGGTATGAGGAATCGGGGCGGCTGCTGAAGTTTTATGAGGAGGGGCTGCACGGGTAATACGTATCTGGAGGATGTGCACGAGCAGTAGAGGGGCTAACGCGGCTCGTCCAACACCGCCAAGATGGCGTGCATCGCCTCCTCAAGGGGCGGGAGATCCCGTGCCACGACGAGCCAGACCGTCTCGAAATCCACTTCAAAGTAGTCGTGCACCAGCGCGTTTCGCATGCCGGCTATGGCCGGCCAGGCGATTTCGGGATGCCGCTGCTTGTGCGGCTCGGCAATCCGTTGCGTCGACTCGCAGAGAACCTGAAGATTGCGAACGATTGCATCCTGGAGTGTCCGCGAGGCAAAGACCGCATCCCGGCCGGGTGCGGCATCCTCGCCGATTCTGCGAATGCACTGGATGACATGCTCGACGTACGCGCGTTGGGATTTCACAAGGGCACGGATTCCCGCAGGACGGCGTCACGGATCAGAGGGCTCAACGAGCGGCGAATAACCACCTGGACCCGCCGGCCCAGGAGTTGCTCAAGGTCCGCAGTCAAGCTCCCTGGAAACCATGGCGTGGTGTTGGCGGTGATGTCGACAAGCAGGTCCACGTCGCTTTCCGGGGTATCCTCCCCGCGAGCCACCGAGCCGAAAAGACGGACATTTCGCGCGCCGTGGAGGGCTGCTATGCGCAAGATTTCTTCGCGTTGTGCTGTGATGCGCTGAGCGGCGGCCATTCATCTATTATCGTACAGTTAGGCAGGCGCGCCTTGGGCGAGGCACGTCTATACCAAGTCCGATGCCTTTGCGAATCCGGGGGGGGAGTGAACAATGCCTGCGTGGTCGGTCTGAGAATCGCGCCACACCTCACCGGCGCACAGCCCCCTGACGCTCAGAAAGAACCGGACGGCGCAGACGTAGTGACAGATGTACAGGGCGCCCGGAATGCGGAGGATCACCTGGGGCCGCTCCCCTTTCAACCTCCCGATCGCACCAAACGTCTTCTTGACTGCAAGGATCCTCCCGTTCGTACGGGTTGAATGCCTGGACCCAACGGAACGGCTGGCAAATCTGGGCGAGGTCAGTTATGTCTTCGGAGTCCTGGCCATCTAGCGAAAAAAGTCCGCAGAACGGGCCTGCGCCTCCGTGGCCAATCCGGCTCACGAAGAGCCGGTACTCGGTCGGCAGTTGCACCCCCAGGCGCTCTTCGCAATCCGACAAAGCAGCACCCGAGAGCGGCGGCCCCAGGCGATAAGCATGGGAATCCGAGCCAAAAACGGAGAAGGCGCGATCCGCGTCGCGCAAGCGGCGCAGTTTCTCGCCGGTCCGATTGAGCCTTGCAATGAGACTGGCCTCAGTTTTGCCGGTCACTTTCGACCTTCCGCAAATGACGGTAACACGGTCAAGTCCCGCGTTATCGCCAGAGACAGACCTTTACGCCTTACGAGCGTGGCGAGTCCGGGTCAAACGCGCGCTGAATGGCTAGGCTGACCCGCCGCATGCGCAGCGCTGAGAGCGGGCGCGGCAAACGCTCTCCGAGAAGCGATTTCTTGAGGGTCGTAATGAAGTGACCCTTTATCCAGGATGGCCCCGGCAGTCCCGTCTCGCCGGGTTCGAACCGCATCGTGGTGGGACCCGTCTGCTCGTTTAGATTACGGGGCTGCCGAACGGAACGATCAGGACGGAATCGACTCATTCGCTCAGATTCGGGAGTCGAGCGACACTATCAGCACCCAATGACGGACGGGCGGGTTGCCCAGCATGGCGGCCCAGATCTCGCCGCGCCGGGGAGAAGCGCTATGGCTGGTCAAAGTCCATCTCTTGAGATGCAGCGCTAAGGGCGTTTTCGAGGTCGGCCTCTTCGGCGGCAGCCTTGGCGGTCAGGCCTTTGAAGTAAGCAGCCGTCTGATGCTCTAACGTAGCGCGGTTGTCAAGCCTCCGGGCCATTTCCACCGCCTGGTCCACTGCCTGCCCGACGCTTTCCGCCTTGCCCGCCTTTACCATATTGTGGAGATAAGCATAGCTGTTCGCGCCGATTGTGGTGGATAGTTTCTTGCGTTGCAGCATGTCCCCTTTTTTAGGAGATAAACAGTCCCCTATGCAAGGGGTCCGTGATCCTTCGTCACGGAGAGCAGCCGCGCCCTCGCCGCCTATCATAGCGTGCTGGTGTTCAACGTCTTGGGCGTATCGGGCATGGGCGAATCCGGCCGCTCATCGACCTGGGAGAAACCAATCGCTCGCCGACCACCAAGAACCTGCTGGAGAGCTATCACGACGCGCAGCAGGCACTCAGCCAGGCACTGAACCTGTTCAGCTTGGCTACCTTTCGCTCGATCGGCGCTGCCAGTGCGAGAACCTGTATTGGGCCATCGGCCGCCGCATCCAGGCGCTGGCGCAGTCGCTCGACTATTTCCCGGAAGAACTGGGGGGCCTGGAAGCCATGCTCTCGGACACTTATATCTGCGGCTTCTCGCTGTCTCAAAGCATGCCGGATAGCGAGCCGTCTTTCGTAGACATGCCGAAGAGATTCGTAGAGCAGCGTAACGATATGTGGCTCGATTCAGCGGCGCGTAATGCGCCGTCTCCTTGACCGCCGCGCCAGACGCGCGAATAGCCCGGAGTTCCTCGATATAGGTCTCCAGTGGACGCATGAGCGAACTTCGATTTATCACACTGTGCAGCAGGATGGTGCCCGCTGATGGGCGTCGGGCGGTCCCACATCGGGAACGGCCGGACGCTCATTGACGCCGAAATGTGCGGCGCGGACGCAGCACCCGCGCAAGCGGCTGGATGTTCCGATTACATCCCGGCCGGCCGCTTCGCTGCGTCCTCCGGCCATTGAATGACGGGGCGCCGTTTCTGAATGGCGCAGTCCCTTAAGAACAGGTTGATGAGGTTCTGATAAGGCATCCCCAGTTCGGCCGCTACCTTCTTGAAGTAGTCGACCGCCGCGGTGTCGAGGCGGATGGTGACCTGACGCTTGAGTTGCTTGGCGTAGGGATTCTTACGGGATTGGGGGAAATCGTATTCTTTTCTCATCTGAGTCTCCAATACACTTCCTCTTCCTGCCGGGTTGCGCGTCTGGCGGAGATCAACCGGATCACCGCATCGGATTGACGGTAGCAATGACTGACGATCAGACAACGCGCCTGCAAGCTGTAGCCCAACAGCAGCAGCCGATCTTCGTACGCCGGGTGACCCGGATCGTCGATCAACCGGGCGCTCTCGTCCTGGAAAACGGTTTGTGCTGAGACGCCATGCTTGGCCAGGTTGGATCGGGCCTTGCGTCGATCCCAGGCAAACTCGATATTGCCCACAGCATTATCCTAGCAATACCGGAGCCGAAGAGGGTGACCGCCCAACGATGACCGAGCTGTTGGCCCGGCAGCAGGCGATCGACGACCTATACACGCGTATCAGGAAACTGGAACAGCCCTCACAGCGCTAGCCGGCCCCTGCCTTCGCATTACGATTCGCAGGAGGGCCTGGACCGCCGCCGGGATTCAAAATCATTCGGTCACCTTCGCGGCCGTGGACCTCAGTCGGCCAGCAATGGACGTTCGGAACGAACTGCGCAACATCTTTCGTCTTGGCTGTCGGCAATAGCATAGAAGAGGCGCGCGCATTCGCTGGCCGGAAGCCGGCGCTTACGGCGCTACGGCAACGAATCCCGGTCCTAAACCGAATGGCCCGAAACCGTTAAACTTGTAAGATATGCCCGAATCCACCCCCGACCGCCAGATGGGTTTCAGCACCCGCTCCCTGCACGCCGGCCAAAAGCCCGACCCGGCCACCGGCGCGCGCGCGGTGCCCATCTATCAGACGACCTCGTTCGTCTTCGAAGATAGCGCGCACGCCGCCGAGCTCTTCGCCCTCCAGCGCTTCGGCAACATCTACACGCGCATCATGAACCCCACCACCGCCGTGTTCGAGGAGCGCGTGGCGTCGCTCGAAGGAGGCATCGGCGCCCTCGCCACCGCCAGCGGACAGTCCGCCCAGTTTCTGGCGATCAGCAGCCTCATGGAGCCCGGCGACGACATTGTCTCCGCCAGCACGCTCTACGGCGGCACTTACACCCAATTCGACGTCAGCTTCCGCCGCCTGGGCTTCAACGCCATTTTCGTCGAGCCGGACGATCCCGAGAACTTCCGCCGCGCCATCACGCCCCGCACCCGAGCGCTCTACGGCGAAACTATCGCCAATCCGCGCATGAACATCCTCGACATCGAAAAGGTGGCGGCCATCGCGCACGAACACCACATCCCGCTGATCATCGATAACACCATGGCTTCGCCCTATCTCTGCCGCCCGATCGAGCACGGCGCGGATATCGTGCTGCACTCCGCCACCAAGTTCCTCGGCGGACACGGCAACTCCATCGGCGGCGTCATCGTCGACAGCGGCCGCTTCCCCTGGACTACCGGCCATTTCCCGCAGCTCACCGAGCCCAGCCCCGGCTATCATGGCCTGCGCTTTTCGGAAACCTTCGGCGAACTGGCCTTCATCATTAAGGCGCGCGTGGAAGGCCTGCGCGATTTCGGCCCTTGCATCAGCCCGTTCAATTCGTTCCTGTTCCTGACCGGCATCGAGACGCTGAAGCTGCGCATGGATGCCCACAGCCGCAACGCGCTGGCCGTCGCCCAGCACCTGGAGAAGAGTCCGCAGGTCTCCTGGGTGAAGTATCCGGGCCTGGAATCGAGCCCCTATCGCGACCTTTCGAAGAAGTATCTCCCGCTCGGCTGCGGCTCCATCCTGACGTTCGGCGTGAAAGGCGGGCTGGAAGCCGGACGCCGCTTCATCGATTCCGTGCAGCTCCTTTCGCATCTGGCCAATATCGGCGACGCCAAAAGCCTGGTCATCCATCCTGCCTCCACCACGCACCAGCAATTGAACGACGAGCAGCAGTTTGCGGCCGGCATCACTAAGGATCTGGTGCGGCTATCCGCCGGCATCGAAGACGTCGAAGATATTGTCTGGGACCTCGACCAGGCCCTCGAAGCATCGCAGGCGGCATGAGCGGCGAAGTGAGCAGCACGTCGCCGGTCCTCGGCACGCGCTTTGCCACCACCGCCCAGCAACACCTGCGCATTCTGAAACGGTACAAGCGCATCGCCATGGTGGGCCTGTCGGCGAATCCTTACCGCCCCAGCCATTTCGTCGCGCTGTATATGCGGGCAGCCGGTTACCAGATATTCCCCGTCAACCCGCGCGAGCGCGAAATCCTGGGCCGCCCATGTTACGCGACGCTGGCCGAAGTCCCGCCGCCGATCGAGATCGTGGACATCTTCCGCGAATCCTCCGCCGTGCCCGGCATTGTGGAAGAAGCCATCGCCGCCGGGGCCAAAGTCGTTTGGATGCAACTGGGCGTGATCCACGAGCAAGCCGCCGCGCGCGCCCTTCAAGCCGGCCTTGAAGTGGTGATGGACCGCTGCGTCAAGATCGAACACGCCCGCTTTTTCGGCGGTCTGAGCACGCTAGGCCTAAACGCCGGCGTGCTGTCGGCGAGAAAACGCGGATAGCTAGCTCACATCGGTTAACACCCTCCGCCTGCCAGCGGCCACAGCCCAACAGCCGCATCCGCTATAATGAAAGCGTCCAACTCTGAGAGGTATTGTGTCCCTACGCACTTTTTTTCGCCTGTTCACGCACATCCAACTGATGCCCATCCTCGAAAGCGGCGAGGAAACCCTGGTCGGCGGCCAGGCCGTTATCGAGGGCGTCATGATGCGCGCTCCCCACAGCTACTGTGTGGCTGTGCGCAAGCCTTCGGGCGAAATCGTGACCGAGGAGAAGCCGCTGGCCCGCATGTCCGAGCAGCACCGCATCTTCAAATACCCCATCGTGCGCGGCGTCGGCACCCTCTATCAGGCCATGGCCTTGGGCCTGCGGGCGCTGAAATTCTCGGCCAACGCCATGCTGGAGGGCGAATCCCCGAAGGCCGAAGTCAAGGAACTCCCCAACTGGGCCATCACCATGAACATGGTCCTTTCCTTCGCGTTTTTTGTCTTCCTCTATAAGTTCGTACCGCTCTACGCCGTCACGTCGCTCGGCAAATGGTATCCGGTGCTGAAGGGCCGCATCGCCTTCAACGCCACCGACGGCTTCATCCGCATCGCTATCTTCCTCACGTTCCTGTTCGTGCTGTCGCGCATGAAAGACATCTACCGCGTGTTCGAGTATCATGGCGCGGAGCACAAAGTGGTATTCAACTTCGAATCCGGCAAGCCGGTCAACGTCCAAAACGCCCAGCAGTTCACCACCTTCCATCCCCGCTGCGGCACCAGTTTCCTGATGGTGGTGATGGTGGTCTCCATGGTGGTCTACACGCTGATCCCGTTCTCCGGCTTCGGCATGAAACTGCTTTGCCGCGTGCTGCTGCTGCCCTTCATCGCGGGCATCAGTTACGAGTTGATCCGTTTCGCCGCCAAACGCCGCGGATCGTTCCTGGCCACCCTCACCGCCCCCGGCCTGTGGCTGCAGCGGATCACCACCAAGCCGCCATCCGACGAGCAGGCCGCCGTAGCCATACACGCGCTGGAAGGCGCCATGGCCCTGGAACAGTCCCAGGGTGGCGAATTGGTGATTGCCTAAAGATGGCCTAACCTCCATGCAATTCGTTCCCAGGCTCCAGCAGACCGAGGCGCGCTTCGACGATCTGACACACCAACTGGCCGATCCCGCGCTGATCGCCGACGCCGCCGAATATCGCAAAGCCGCCAAGGCGCGCAGCGATATCGAGGAAGTTGTGAACAAGTTCCGCGAATGGAAAAAGGCCGCCAGCGAGTTCGACCAGGCGCGCGGCATGTTGCAGGACCAGGACCCGGACCTGCGTCAGATGGCGGCCGACGAAGCCGCCCGCCTCGAACCGGAACTGGCGCGCATCGAGCAGGAAATCAAGGTCCTGCTGTTGCCCAAAGATCCTAACGACGAGAGGAACGTCGTACTCGAAATCCGCGCCGGCACCGGCGGCGATGAGGCCACGCTGTTCGCGGCGGAGATTTTCCGCATGTACTCGCGCTACGCCGAGTCGCAGCGCTGGCGCATTGAAGTCACGTCCGCCAGCGATTCATCGGCGGGCGGTTTGAAAGAAGTGATCGCGCTGGTCTCGGGCGAGCGCGTCTTCAGCAAGCTCAAATATGAAAGCGGCGTGCATCGCGTACAGCGCGTGCCGGTCACCGAGCAGCAAGGCAGGGTGCATACTTCCGCCATCACCGTGGCGGTGCTGCCCGAAGCCGACGAAGTCGAAGTGAAGCTCGATGCTAAAGACATCCGCATCGATACGTTCTGTTCCTCCGGGCCGGGCGGCCAGTCGGTCAACACCACGTATTCGGCGGTGCGCATCACGCACCTCCCTACCGGCTTGATCGTCTCCTGCCAGGACGAGAAATCGCAAATTAAGAACCGCGCCAAGGCCGAGCGCGTGCTGCGCTCCAGGCTCTACGAAATCGAGCTGGAAAAGCAGCAGGCGGCCCTGGGCGCCGAGCGTCGCAGCATGGTCGGCACCGGCGACCGCAGCGAGAAAATCCGCACCTACAACTTCCCCCAAAACCGCGTCACCGATCACCGCATCGGACTCACGCTGCACCAACTGGATATCGTGATGGAAGGCCGGCTGGACCCCATTATCGACGCCCTCACCACTTACTATCAGGCCGAAAAGCTCAAGCAAGAGGGCGATCCGGGCGCAGCCGCGGCTTAGATCCGCATGACCGTCGGGATCGCGTTGCTCCAGGGGACCAAGCTCCTGGAAGACGCCACGGTGAGCGTGGCGCGGCTCACGGCCGAAGTGCTGCTGGCCCACGCACTGCACCGCGACCGCGCATACCTGTACGGCCATCCCGAGCACGAACTTTCGGAGCTGGAATGGCTGCACTACGGGCGCTACCTGCATGCGCGCATGCAGGGCAAGCCCACGCAGTACATCACTGGCCGCCAGGAGTTCTACGGCCGCGACTTCCGCGTCACGCCGGACGTGCTGATCCCCCGCCCCGAAACCGAACATGTTGTCGAGACGGCCCTGCGCCTGGCGCCGCGCGCGGCGCGCATTCTCGACGTAGGCTGCGGCTCCGGCTGTCTGGCCGTCACGCTCCGTTTGGAGACGGGCGCCGCGGTGTGGGCCACGGATATCTCCCCGGCGGCCATCGGCGTGGCCGCGGGGAACGCGCAACGCCTGGATGCGCCAGTCTCGTTTGTAGCATGCGACTTGATGTCCGGTTTCGCCGACGAGTCGATCGATCTGATCGTTTCCAATCCGCCCTACGTCCCGCTGGGCGACAAGGCGGGCCTGCAGCGTGAAGTGCGCGACTGGGAGCCCCACGAAGCCCTGTTCGCAGGGCCTACCGGTTTGGAAATCTACGCGCGTTTGGTGCGGGATGCGGAGCGGGTGCTGCGTTCTGGGGGATGGCTCGTGATGGAACTGGGTTTCAGTACCAGCGGCCGGGTCGCGGCGATGTTCGGCGGCCACTGGCAGGACTTGGAAATTGTGCCGGATTTGGCGGGTATTCCTCGGGTAGTTGCGGCGGAGCTAGTCGTCGTGGGGCAGGCTCGTAGCCTGCGCGGGCCTCGTAGGCCCGCTGCGGAGCTAAAGCTCCGCGCGGACTAAAGTCCGCCCCCCTCCTGTATCTCCAGGGTCACCTGCGCCGTCTCGCCCGCGGCAATCTCGACCTCCTTGGCCTTCGACCGCGCGCGCCACAGCTTTAGGATCGGCTCGGCGGTTCCATCCAACTCCAGGTCGCACGGCAACACCAAATACTTGCCTGGCGGCAGCGGCTTCACGACCTCGCTCCAACCGTTCTCCACATCCGCCTGGCGCAGTACGTCGGAAAGCGCGGCTGCCGAGCCGGCCTCCTCGGGCATCACGTAGAGATGCACGTGTGAAACCGGGTTGCCGTCGCGATCGGTGACGCGGGCCGTCAGGGATCCGCCGTCGCACGCCAGCGCGAGGTGCAGCCGTCCATCGCCCGCCGCCTGCGTCAATCGCAGCGGTTGGTGCAGCACGCTGGCGCCGCCAAAGGCCATGTCCTTGACGTAGCAGCCCTCCGGCACTTCCCGTACTTCGAGCGTGTAGTCGTCGACCGGCAGACCGTCCAAAACGAACGGGCCCGGCACTTGGATGCGGTCGCCATGGCTGGTACCGGCCATGATATGAGATGGCTCGGCCTCATCGGCGTGCTTGTCGCTCCAGGTCTTCATCAACTGGATCCGGATACGCGCATCCGCGGGCTTGCCGTGCGGGTCCGATTCCCAGACCGCTTCACCGGAAATCGTCATCGCGGAACTCGGCAGAAGTTGCACATCCTGCGCGTCCCGATCCGTGACCGCAATGTGCGCGAAGGCCGCCCAGCGCCGCTTGCCGGACTCCTCCGTGCTGACCGCTTTAAGAAGATACTCGCCGGGATGAAATCCACAGGCGCGGAATTTGCCTGCGGACAAGGCTACCGGCACGGGCGTGAACGACGATCTGAAGACCAGCGGCAACTGCTCCGCGATGGTCAGCTCGGGCGCAGGTCCGCCCCCAGGCGCCCGCACCTCGCCATCTACACAATACGAGGGCGCGGATGTCATCTGAATGTCCACGCCGCGGCGATCTTCGGCTGAGCCGATGGTTACGGCTTGCCCCCCTTGGGCGTCGGGAGAACCGGGATAGAACGCAGGCATCGGAAGCCGCGGCCGTTTCTCGGGTTCGGACGGCACGGGGTCAGTTGGATCGGCCGCCTTGACTGCTTTTTTCACCAGGATCAGAACGCCGCGGTCGGAGGGAACCGGCGCCAGGCGATACTCGCCTTTGCGGCCGGTCGTGGCGGTCAACGCCGGCCTATATGCCGGCTGGCCGAACTCGAACGTGGCTTCCAGGAGAATGACGGCGGCGCCGGCTACCGGCTTGCGGTCTTCATCGAAGACCTTCCCGGAAATCGATCCCCCGGCTTTGATGTAGATCTCCACTCCGGTGAGGTCCTGGCCCGGATTCAGCAGGATAGAGGCGCCACCGGAGGCGGCCCGGCTCTGATCGTAGACCGAGATCCAACGCCGGCCGGGTTCCAGTTTCTGAAAAGCGAACTGGCCCTGCGCTCCGGTGGTGGCGTCGGCATCGCCTGCCCACACGCGCACACCCTCGAGCGGCACGTGCGTAACGGCCTCTTTCACGACGCCGCCGATCGAGCCGGTTTTGGGTTCCGCGGACGGCGTCTGCGCTAGAGCCGAAACCGCCACTATAAATGCCACGCAGTATTTTAGGCCGCCAGAGCCGGCTAAAAGCCGGCTGCGGGCAGAATTGCCCGCCCTACAAGACCGGCTCGAGTTCTTCTTCCATGACCAGCGTGGCATCTTCCAGCGTCTCTTCTTCGGCTGTCCCTTCCGCCAGCAACTCCGTCACGTCCGGCTCAGGCGCAGCCACTGGCTCCGGCTTCGGCTGCCGTTTGGCCGGAACCTTGCGCGCCTTCGGCTTGGCCGTACGTGGCGCGCGCGTGCGCGTGCGAGTCGCGTGCGGCTCGGTTTCGGGCACGCCCGCCGCAACGCGCAATTCCTTAAAAGCGGCTTCCAGGAAATCGATCATGCGCCCGCCGTCCGGCGCGGCAAGCGCGTCCGTGGTGAGCGCAAAATACAGTTTCTGGTCGTAGCTTTCAATCGCTACGCTGATGCCCACATCCATACCCGTGGGTACGTGCGGATAACAAGCCACCATGCGCTTGCCGCAAGCGTAGAGCGGCAGTTGCGGTCCCGGCACATTCGTGCAGACCATGTGGAACAGCGGAATCGGAGTATTCAGCCAGCCCAAATTGCCCGCTAGGAACGCTTGCACGGGCGGCGGCAGCAGGCCCAGCCAAGCCAGGCTCAAACGCAACAATTCCGGCGTGCGGGCGCCCTTCATTGCCTGGGTCAGCTCATGGATGTGCTTGAGGCGCGCTATGGGATCGCGGATGCCCAGCGGCAGGGCCACCAGCATCAACGAAATCAGATTGCCGAAAGCGCCGATGGCCTCTTCCCGCGGGCGTACGTTCACCGGCACCATGGGCCGGAAGAAGCGGTTCTTTACGGTCTGCCCGTGCAACTTGGTGTATTTGGCGACCGCGCCGGCCACCACCGTCAGCACCACATCGTTCACGGTGCAGCCGCAAGCCGTGCGAATGGCGCGCGCTTCGGCGAAGGGGAACTCGGTCCAGAACACGCGCCGCTCACCGGAGCAGCGCCGGTTGAATGGCAAATGTTCTACCGGCGAGAGCAGTTCAGGCATCCTGTCCACCACTCTCTCCAGCCCCAATGCCGCGAAATTGTCGGTCCGCAACAGGGAGCCATAGCCCTTCACGGCGTCACGCACATCCGACAACCGCTTGGGGATTTGCGCCAGGCTATCCGTGAAGGCATCCACGAAAAGGGAGGCAGCGTCCGGCGGCTTGGGCGGATGATAGGCCTTGCGTCTCGGCAACCGGCGCTCCTCCGGCGACGGGTCCATGATCACGTTCAAAAGCCCGATCCCCGCCACGCCATCCACGATGCAATGGTGCACCTTGCAGATCATGGCCGAGCGCCCGCCCGCCAGTCCATCGACTACGTACGTTTCCCAGAGCGGCTTGTTGCGGTCCAGCAACGGTGTAAAGATCCGGCCGGTCAACTCCCGTAACTGTTCGTCGCTGCCCGGCGCATCCAGTTTCACGTGGAAGATATGGCGGCGGATGTCGAAGTCCGGATCGTACTGCCACGTGGGATATCCGATATTCAGGAAAGGGAACATCACCTTCTCGCGGTAGCGGGGGATCAAATCCAGCTTGGACTCGATGGTGGCAACGAAGCGTTCGAACGGGATGACCCCTTCGAAGACGCACACACCGCCGATGTGCAGGGGCATCTCCTTGCACTCGAAATTGAGAAACGCCGCATCCAGCGCGCCGAAGCGGGCGGGGAGTTGGGGAAGGGCCATGGCAACTGCCTCCTGTCGGGGAACGAATATATTAAGACTACATTGTCCAGTAATTCACGGAGGGATGCAAGGGGTACCCGGATCTGGCCGGCGTGGCGCGGCGGATGCACCGCAATCGATCGGAGAGCCGCATGGCAGTCGATAGCGCCCAACAGTGGATGTGTCATAGGCTTCGCGCGGAGATCTTCGCCGCAAATCTCGGCGGACCGCACTGTCCGTTCGCGCACGGCCAGAAAGCTCCGTACGGCATCTGCCGGCGTCGCGAAGCGTCCCGTGGGGCGGCCCACTTCCGGCGAGATCCGGGAATCGTCCGCGCCGCGCGCCAGAATCGCGGCCTCCCGCTTCGGGTCTACGGCGGGCGCTTCGGATGGCTCAGCCTGGTGAATGCGCGTCGGCGGGAAATCCTCGGAAATCGCGACGCACTCCACGCATTCGACGAT
Organism: Bryobacteraceae bacterium; assembly: GCA_050008575.1. GTDB lineage: Bacteria > Acidobacteriota > Terriglobia > Bryobacterales > Bryobacteraceae > Bog-159. The sequence continues at coordinate 15,422 of JBEKMJ010000053.1, read as the reverse complement.
CGACCGTGGGCCGGGCGCCGGGCTGATGGCCGCCAGTCTTCCGGATCTGCGATGTGGGGCGGCCCGGTTAGGTTAGGGGGCGGAGCTTTCCAGCCAGTCCAGCCGGCTCCAAGGCAGGCTTCGCGCGCCGCGCGATGTAGCCCGCGTGGCGCACGCTCTCAGCGTGCCGTGTCGGCACTCTGCCGACACAGGCGAGCGAAGCTCGCCTCTCGCCTTAGGCGAGCGAAGCTCGCCTCGCACAGGCCTATGCCACCAAGCCGTGCAAGAAGCTAGGCAGAGCTTCGAGGCAGGCGGGCTGCGAGCCTGCCCCACCAAATGGCCAATCGGCGTCCGGCCGCTTGCGAGATCCTCCAGTATCCCGCTCCTGTCATGTGTCAGCATATATCTGCTCGGGGCGGGAAGGCCAGAGTGGATATGTCACAAAGGGGGAAGGCGCTCCGGCCCAGGGTTTTTCATCCACAATCCCTGGTATTTGGGCAGGTGCTCCACCACTCTGGCGACTTCAGATTATCACATCGGCGGCATTGGGAAAACCAGCGGCAAATCGGCGGCGTTGCATCCAGGCCGCCCTGGCGCGAATCCATTCATCATGACTTACTATGGACCAAAAGAACTGGCGGCCGCCTTCCGCACCGTTCGCCACAACACCATTCAGATTGCCGAGGAAATTCCAGAGGAACACTACGGCTACCGCGCCGCGCCCGAGTCGCGTTCCGTGGCCGAAACGCTGGCGCATATGGCGGTGACCACCCGCTTCCCGGAACAAGTGCACATCGTCGAGCATCGCAGCACCATGGAGGGCTTCGATTTTGTCAGCTTGCTGAGCAAGTTGGCCGCCGAGGAGAAGACGCCTCGATCCAAGAGCGAAATCCTTGACCTGCTGCGCAGCGAAGGCGAGAGATTCGCCCAGGCGCTGGAAGGACTGCCGGAAGATCGGCTCGGCGAATCCGTCAGCTTCCCGGCCGGCATGGTCCCGCCGACTAAGTCCCGTTTCGAGATGCTGCTCGGCCCCAAGGAGCACGAGATGCACCATCGCGCGCAACTCATGGTTTTGGAGCGCATGCTCGGCATCACGCCGCATCTTACACGCCAGATGCAGCAGCGCATGGCCGCGATGAAAGCCGCGCAGGCCGGCGGGTAACTGGTAAATTGGCACTCGAGCAATAAGGAGTGCGCGCGCCGAAATAACGGCGCGCGCCGTGCCGTCGGCATCGGCAGTCTTCGGCGCCGCCGCGCATCTTCCTGAAAAGTAGCCTGATAGCTTTGGCCGCCTAACTGCATTGACCAGCGCATGCTGCGCATTACCATTCAGGAATCGGCTCAGGCCAGCACGTTCAAGCTGGAAGGCAAGCTCACGGGCCCGTGGGTGCGGGAACTGGAACAAGCGTGGACCTCTGCCACGCCGGGCCACCTCCTGACTGTCGACCTGGCGGACGTTACGTTCATCGATTGCGCGGGCAAAGACCTGCTAGCCCGCATGCACGAAGGCGGCGCCACGCTGATCGCGCACAGCCCCATGAACCGGTCCATCGTCGACGAAATAGCGCGCGTCGGCAAGCACGTCTTGGTGGTCCTGCTTGTCGGATTGGCCGCCGCCGCCGGGCGCGCGCAAGACCCCGCTCAAAGCACTGTCGCGCTGCGCCTCACCCTGCGCGACGCCGTGCAGTTGGCCCTGAATCAGAATCCGCAGGTGCAGGTGGCCAATCTGAACGTCGCCCAAAGCCAGCAGGACCAAGCCTTGGCGCGCGCCGGTCTCCTGCCGCAAGCCAGTTTCCAAGCTTACGAACAAACCCGCCGATTCCCCGTGGCCACGCTGTTCGGCCAGCAGAGCATTCCGTTCCTGCCGTTGCCAGGCCACCTCGGTCCGTACCAGGTTGACCAGGCCGGGCCCAACTTTTCGGTTCCGATCTTCGATTTGACGCTATGGCGGCGGTGGCAAGCATCCAAAGAAGGAGTGGGCACGTCGCGCGCGCAAAACCAGGGGGTCCGCGAGCAGATCGCCATGCTGGTGGTCTCCCAATACCTCGGCAGCCTGCGCGCTTCGGCGGACGTAAAAGCCGCGCAATCCCGCGTCGACTTGGCGCAGGCCTTGTACGATCAGGCCGCCGACATGCAGAAGAACGGCGTGGGTACGGGTATCGACACGCTGCGCGCCAATGTGGAATTGCAGAACGAGCGGCAGCGGCTGATCGAATCGCAAACGCAGTTTCAGACGTCGCTCTACGGCTTGGCGCAGCTTCTGAACGTCGATCCCCGCCGGGACATCGCGCTAACCGACCAGGTCAGCTTCTTCGACACGCCCGCCATCGAGGTCGACCGGAGCCTGGAAGCCGCGTACACCAATCGCCCGGAGATGAAGGCGCTCTTGCACGTGCAGCGGCAGGTCGAGCTGGCGAAGCAGCAAGCTGGTGAAAGCCGCTACCCCACTCTGAGTTTCGACGGTTATTGGGCGGAGCAGGGATTGACACCTGCCACGGCCATCCCGGCGTACACCTTCGGTTTCAACCTGAATGTGCCGCTCTACACCGGCGGCCGCATCGGCGCCGAGCGCGCGAAGGCCGACTTGGAACTGCGCAAAGTCTCGCAGCAGGAACAGGAACAGCGCAACCAGATCGCGCTGCAGGTGAGAACGGCTATCGCGCAGATGGCCGCCGCGCGCAGCGAGGTGGACGTCGCCAACCAAGCCGTGAGCCTGGCCAATGAAGAAGTGACGCAGGCGCGCGATCGATTCCAGGCCGGTGTGGCCAACAACATTGAAGTTATCAGCGCGCAGGATGCGCTGGCCCGCGCCAACGATAACCAGATTGTGGCGCTCTATCGATATAACCAGGCGCGCGCGGACCTGGCTCGCGCCACGGGACAGATGGAAGCTGTCTATGCCAAGTAGCGTTTACGAGCCGCGCGCGTCAGTGTGTTTCCGAGCCGCGCGCGTCAGCTAGCGGTATGCAGGACCGAACGCGAAGTACGTATGAGAGGATAGTATGGAAATTCAGATGATTGAAGAGGGGAAACCGGTCAACGAGCAGCCCGCCGTGCGGAGGCCCGCGAATCGATCCAGGACCGTGCTCGTGGTTCTCGGCGGAGGCTTAATCGTGGCGCTGGTGGCGGCGGGGTTCTGGCTGCACTATCGCTATCGCGTTTCGAGCGACGACGCGCAGGTGGATGGCCATATCGTTCCGATTTCCGCCAAAGTCTTCGGCAGCGTGCTGGATGTGCCGGTGAACGACAACCAGCAGGTGAAGGCCGGCGACGTCCTGGTGCGCATCGATCCGCGCGATCTGCAGGCCAAGCTCGATCAGGAAAAGGCTGCGCTGGCCTTGGCGGAAAGCCAGTCCAACGCCGCGCAGGTGACCGTGCCCCTCACCCGCGACACCACCCACAGCGGCACTTCCGGAATGTCCGCGGCTGTGGGCACCTCCGAAGCGCAGGTGGCCCAGGCGGACGCCGCTGTGTCGCAGGCCACCACGGACCAGGCCATCGCCCGCTCCAATCTGGCTGCCGCCGAAGCCAGCAACGAGAAGGCGCAATCGGATCTGGCGCGCATGCGTCCGCTGGTGGCCAAAGCCGAGATCTCGCAGCAGGAATTCGATTCCTACGCGGCTGCCGCCAAAGTGACCGAAGCGCAATTGAAGGCCGCCCAGGATCGCGTGCAGTGGTCCCAGCAAGGGATAACTACGGCGCGCGCCGCCGCTGACGCCGCGCGGGCCAGAGTCCGGCAAATGCAGGCGGAGCTGGCGCAATCCACCGCCGGCGAGCGTCAGGTGTTGGTAAGCTCCGCGCAGGCGGTATCGGCCACCGCGCGCGTGCAGGAGGCCCGCGCCAACCTGGCCGCCGCGGAGTTGAACCTCGGCTATACCACGATCGTGGCCCCCGCGGACGGCGTAGTGACTAAGAAATCCGTGGAGCCCGGCCAGATCGTGCAGCCCGGCCAGGCCCTGATGGCCATCATTCCACTGAAGGACGTATGGGTGACCGCCAACTTTAAAGAGACGCAACTGGCGCACGTCCACCCGGGCCAGCCAGCCGAGATCGAAGTGGACATGTACGGCCGCACCATCTCCGGAAAAGTGGATTCCATTGCCGGAGGCACCGGCGCGCGCATGAGCCTGCTGCCGCCGGAAAACGCCACCGGAAACTATGTCAAAGTGGTCGAGCGCATTCCGGTGAAAATTGTCTTCGACGCCTTGCCGGATGGCGTGATCCTGCGTCCCGGCATGAACGTAGACGCCACCATCATCACTAAGTAAACGGGTTGTCCGTCATGCAAAACACCAACAATACAGGTGTCGCAATCAATCCGTGGATCATCGCCCTCACGGTGATGCTGGCGACCTTCATGGAAGTGCTGGATACCAGTGTGGCCAACGTGGCCTTGCCGCACATCGCCGGCAGTCTCTCGTCCACGGTGGACGAGGCCACCTGGGTGCTGACTTCCTATCTGGTCTCAAACGCCATCGTGCTGCCGCTGAGCGGATGGTTCTCGTCGCTGATCGGCCGCAAACGTTTCTATATGACTTGCGTGGCGCTGTTCACGGTCAGTTCCATGCTGTGTGGGCTGGCCCCCACCCTGCCCGTCCTGATTCTATGCCGCATTATGCAAGGCATCGGTGGCGGCGCCTTGCAGCCCATCTCGCAAGCCATCCTGGTGGAGAGTTTCCCGCGGCACAAGCAGGGCATGGCCATGGCGGTCTACGGCATGGGCGTGGTGGTGGCGCCGGTCATCGGGCCGACGCTGGGCGGGTGGATTACCGACAACTATAGCTGGCGCTGGATCTTTCTGATCAACATACCAGTGGGCGCTTTGTCGCTGACCCTGACCTCGTTGCTGATCTGGGACCCGGTCTACCTGGTGCGCAAAGCATGGAAGGGCATGAAAGTGGATTACCTCGGGCTGGGCTTGCTCAGCCTGGGGCTGGCCGCGCTCGAGATCACCCTGGACGACGGTCAAAAGAACGACTGGTTTGGGTCGAGTTTCATTGTGACCATGGCGGTGATCGCGGTCATTGGGCTGGTGGGCGTGGTGCTTTGGGAACTGCGGCAGAAGGAACCGGTGGTGGATTTCCGCATGCTGCAGAACCGCAACTTCATGCTCTCCACCGCGACCATGTTTCTGCTGGGCTTCGTATTGTATGCCAGCACCATGCTATTGCCGGTGTTCCTGCAAACTCTGCTCGGCTATACCGCCATGCGCAGCGGGCTGGTGCTTTCGCCGGGAGGACTGGTGATTGCGGTGTCCATGCCGGTTGTGGGTTTCCTGTTGTCGAAAATCGCGCCGCGCTGGCTGGTGATTTTCGGACTGTGCGTCTCGGCTTTTGGACTGTTCGGCATGGCGCACTTCGACCTGGATATCGATTACCGCACCGCCATGATGGCGCGCGTTATACAGAGCGCCGGCTTGGCTTTCCTGTTCGTGCCGATCAACACCATGGCCTTCGCCACCGTGCCTAGGGAGAAGATGGGCAGCGCCACGGGCCTCATCAACCTGGCGCGCAATATCGGCGGCAGTTCGGGCATCGCCATTGTGACCACCATACTGGCGCGCCGCACGCAGTTCCATCAGGCCCGGCTGGTATCGCACCTCACGCCCTACGATCCGGCCTACGCACAAGCGCTCGCCGGCACGGCCCACATGCTGGCCACGCGGGGAGCCAGCGCCGCGCAGGCTATGGCGCAGGCGCAAGGCATGATGTACGGCATGCTGCAGCGGCAATCGGCGATGCTGGCGTTTGTGGATAGCTTCTGGGTGCTGGGGATTATCTTCCTGGCGGTGATCCCGCTGATGTTTTTCATTAAGAAGGTGGGGCCGCACAAAGGTCCCATCGTAATGGAGTGAGGCGTGGCGCAGGCACTTTTGCCTGCCGCGTTGACACTCTTGTCAACGCAGCGAGCTACGCTCGCTTGGGGCGTGTCTGGAGACCCGCCGCAGGCGTAGACGCCTGCCCCACCAAATGGCTAATCTCCAAAGGCGAGCGAAGTTTGCTCCGTTATATGCCCTGGCGGCCTCAACGAACGCTCTGACGTCCTCCGGAAATATCGATGGACAGGCGAATTGGCCTTAGAAGGCACGAACGGCCTCTGCCTCTACGTTTCGTTGCACCCGCGGTTTCAGAGTCCCTTCCTCGACGAGGTCCACTGGCTGGCCGAGCAGGCTGGAAAGCCTCAGTTCGATGCCTACCAAATCGAGGAGCGACAGCCGCCGCGTCTCGTCAAAGCCGGCCAACAGGTCGATATCGGAATCCGGGCGGCCGTCGCCGCGCGCCGTGGATCCGAACACAGACAGGCGCACCACGCCGGCCGCCCTCAGTTCCGGCTCGTGTCCGTGCAACGTGGCAATGACGTGATCGCGCTTCATGGCTCTTCCATCACTTCATCCTACCAAAGGACCCCGCTATCTGATAGCATGAATGCCGAATGCATCCGCGCACCATCTATCAGGTCCTCGAAGAATCCGCGGCGACGTTTGGCGACGCCCCGGCCTTGCGCCAGCCCGTCACCGGCAAAGACGGACCACGCGAATATCTGACCTACTCGTGGAACCAGTACAAAACCGCCGCGCAGGAGATCGCCGCCGGTCTGCGCTCGATCGGCATCCTGAAGGGAGACGTAGTGGCGCTCGATTCCGAGACGCGCCTGGAGTTCTACCTGGCCGATCTCGGCATCCTGACCGCCGGCAGCATCGCCGCCGCGCTGTATCCCAGTTACCCGCCCAGAGACCTGATCCGCACTATTACCGTTTGCGGTGCGAAGGCGCTGTTCGTGGAGGATCCCAAGACCTTCCAGGCGCTGCGCGATGCGCCCAACATGCCGCGCATCCTGCTCACGGGCGAGGCGGATGGCGCGCTATCGCTCGACCAATTGCGCGAACGCGGACGCCGGGCGCTGGCCGAGGACCCCGAGTATATGGATCGCCTGCGGGCCGACGTCACCCCCCCCGACTACGCGATTCTTTATCTGACTTCCGGCGCTACCGGAGATCCCAAGATGGCGCTGGTCACCCACGCCGCCGTAGTCGCGAACATGGACATGGCGCCCGCCAGGTGGCCGATCGGACCCCAGGATGCCACGGTTGCGTTCCTGCCCTCGGCGCACATTGCGCAGCGCATCGTGGGGGAAATGCTGCCGTTGCGCCAAGGCACGCCGGTGAGTTTCTCGGAAAGCCTGCTCAAGCTGCCGCAGGATATCCGGGACGTGCGGCCCACCGTGTTTCTGGCGCCGCCGCGCATGTGGGAGCGCATTTACTCCACCATCTGCACCGAACTGCGGAAACGTCCGGCCGTGGCCCGTAAGGCGTTCTACGGCGCTTTGGGCCTGGGGTTGGCCGCGGCCAACTACAAACACCAGGGAAAGCCCGTGCCGGCGCGTATTCGGGCTCCGCTGAAGATCGCCGACCGGCTCTTCTTTCAGAAGGTGCGGGCGCGCCTCGGCGGACGCTTGACCTTGGCGTGTTCCGGAGCGGCGCCCTTAAGCAAGGAACTCGCTGAATTCTACGAGGCGATCGGCATGCCGCTGGTGGAGGGCTACGGGCTGACGGAGGGCGGCGTAGTGGCGCTGAACCCGCTCGACCGGCCCAAGGCAGGCAGCATCGGCAAGGCGCTGCCCGGCGTCGAATTGCGAATCGCCGAACAGGATAGCGAGCTGCTCATCAAAAGCCCATGCCTGTTCTCGAAGTACTTCGGCGATCCGGAAGCCACTGCCGAAGTGTTGCGCGACGGCTGGCTGCACACCGGCGATATCGCGTTCATCGACGACGAGGGTTTCGTCTTCATCACCGGCCGCAAGAAGGAACTGATCGTCTCCTCCACCGGCAAGAAGATCCATCCGTCGCGCGTGGAAAGTCTCTTCAAGTTCGAGCCGCTGATCAGCCAGATCATGCTGGTCGGCGATCGCCTGCCGTATCTGACGGCGCTGTTCACTATCAATCCCGCGGTGGCCGAAACGCTGAAGGGGATGGATGCAATGAAGGGTCACACTACCGCCGAGATGGCCGTTGCCGAGCCGGTGCAGAAGGAGATCCGGAAGGTGGTGGATCGGGTGAACAAGCAACTGGCGCCTTTCGAGCAGATCCGCAGGTACCGTGTGCTGGGCCGCGATTTCAGCATCGAAGACGGCGAACTCACCGCCACCATGAAGGTGCGCCGCGCGCGGGTGATGGAGAACTTCCGCGAGAGCATCGAAGAACTGTACGCGGGCAAGGAAATGTGAATCGTCCTGCGGGCCTGGAGCTGGAATTGGAGGGCGAGCTTTAGCCGGCGCGGGGCTTCAGCCCCGCTGGCAGCACTGTCTTCAGCCTGTGTGGGGCGGCGCCATGCGCCGCCCGTGGGCCGGCGTCCCCGTCGGCCTGCGTCCGTCCAGTTACGCGCGGGGGGATTGGCCGCGCCCGCCCCAAATCGCGCACGGTCGCTCCGGCACGTTAGCCGCCCGCGGTATGCAAAACGAGCGTCGAGAAAATCGGTTGATCGGGGGCGGCGGTATCCTCCGACCCTACGATCCACACGCTGCCGGGCGCGGTGACCACTCCCCCGAAAAGAACGTCATCCAGGAAATCCCCCTTTGTCGGATTCGGGCTGGGTGCCATGGTCCACGCACTGCCGTCCCAATGCAGCAGCAAGGTCATCTGATGGCCGGAGCCGTTGGCGGCGAAATAAGATCCGAACGCCCAAATATCCGTGGGCGATACGGCTGTGATCCCAAACAGGCGGTTGGATTGATTCGCGCTGTTCGGCCCCACGTTGGGGCTGGGCACTGCCGACCATTTGTTGCCATCGTAGTGTTCGATCAGCGTCAGCGTGGGATCGTGCTCGACCGCAATGGAGGAGCCGACTGCCCAAACGTCGTTTGGAGCCAGCGCCGCGACGGCGTTCAACTGGTCGGCCGCGCCTACGGTCGGGCTTGGCACGGAATGCCAGGCCGTGCCGTCGTAATGGTAAACGAGCGTCCTGCTATCGCTGCCCAGGAAGCCTGAGTAACCCACCGCCCAGACGTCGCTCGTGGCATCGGACGAAGCTGCGGTCAGCAGGGCGTTATTGTTGGAGACAGCAGTGGGAGTCCAGGCCGTACCGTCCCAGTGTTCGAATAGAAAGTTTCCGAAACCGTTGCTCACCAGGTTGCCGACAGCCCAAATATCGTTCGCGGAAATGGCGGTTATGGCGATAAGGTCGGCTTGGTCCCCAGGCGGGAGCGAACGGCCGGGAAACACGTTCCACTGGGTACCATCCCAACGCTCAATCACGGGCCCTGTGTCCGGCCCGTCGACTACATTGCCGACCGCCCAGGCTTCCGTGGGAGAAATGTCCGCCACGCCTTGCAGGAAGCTGGTGTTCAACCCCGTGAACAGAGGCACCGGAAAGGCGGTCCACTTCGTGCCGTCGAAATGGATCGCCGCGTCGCCCACGGCCCAGATATCGCTCGGAGAAGACGCGGAAACGGCGAATAGGCCGTTGTTAGGATTGTCGTTGGGAGTTGGGACCGCTTTAAAAATCGATTGACCGGCGGCGCCGGCCGGCAGGTAGGCCGCGGTCATTCCCGCAAGTAACAACTTAGTCATACTCAAGCTTGGAATTTGCATTTTCATGATTCAACTTTAACGGTGGGCAATTCCCTATGTTGTCGGCGGGAAGTAAACATCCTGTAAAAGCCGCGGCTTTGGTGGGCAGATATGCCGCCGCCATTCCCACCATTAGCAGCACTTTAGTTACACATTGCTTACTGACCTGCATTGTTCTAGACCAGTGCAGCTTGACGTGCGGACGCGGTAAAGACTTTGTAAAAGGCCGGACCTAAGTGGGGCAGGCTCGCAGCCTGCGGCGGCCTCGCAGGCCGCCTGCCGCGAATCTGTGAAGGCGAGCGGCGGGGCTGAAGCCCCGCGCGGGCTAAAGCCCGCCCCCCATCGCTTTCCGTAATACTTCCTCCGCATTGAGCGCCCCGTCCGGCGTCTCCTCGTGCTTGAACATCAGAAAGAGATCCTTGCCCTGTCCAAGCAGCCCCTGCGCGCGCCCCGCGATGGCCTCGATATCTTCCGCCGTATATTCGGGCTTCCGCAACCGGTAATAGACAAAGTCCGCCGTAACCACTTCCGGCACTTCCAGCTTCTCGCTCTCCGCCACGCACAACGAGATGTTGCGCCCCTCCAGCAAACGATAGACTTCGTCCACCAGCCAAGAGACGTGACGGAACTCGAAGGCGTAGCGCAAATCCTCGGGCAGGATATCGACGAACGCCCGCAGCACATCCATGTCGCAGCGCATTTGCGGCGGAAGCTGGAACAGCACCGGCCCCAGCCGCCGCGCCGCGCGCAACGGGTCGATAGCGCGCAAGAAAACGCCCGTGGCTTCCGCCGCATTCTTCAGCCGCATGATGTGCGTGATGCGCATGTGCCCCTTCAAGGCGAATAAGAATCCCGGCGGCGTGGCCGCCACCCAGTTTTCCAGCGTGGCGGCGGAGGGCATGCGCCGGAAGGTATAGTTGATCTCCACGGAGTTCAGCCGCTGGGCGTAGTGCTCCAGGAATTTGTTGGAGGGGAGCTTCGCGGGATAGAAACGCGGCTTCCATTGGGCGTAAGCAAAACCGGAGGTTCCGGCAAACAGTCGGGCCATTGGCTTATTATGGATCTCCGGGGGACCCTTTTGTGCACCTGCTCATCAACTGGATGCTCAGCGCCCTGGCGTTGTGGCTTTTGCCGCGCATCATCGCCGGTATCCAGGTCCGCAGCTATGGCACCGCGCTGATTGCCACGGTGGTGATCGCCATCGTGAACACGCTGGTAGGGTGGCCGCTGCATCTGATCACGCTTCCCTTGACGATCGTCACACTGGGACTGTTTTGGCTGGTGGTGAACGCGTTCCTTCTGAAACTGGCGTCTGTGTTCGTGCCCGGATTCTCGGTGCAGGGTTTTCTGCCCGCGTTCTTCGGATCCATCGTGTTCACCGTTCTGCACTACATTCTGCACCACCTGTTCTTCTACTCGAATGCCGGATTATTTTACTGACGTAGTGCGGCCGCAAAGTCCGGAGGACCTGGCCGAGGCCCTGCGGTGGGCGTCGACCCGCCACCAGACCATCGAGTTGGGCGGGCATTTCTCGAAGCGCCGGATGGGCGGGCCGGCCGCCGCGTCGAATATGACGATTTCAACGTCCGCGATGTGCCGCGTCCGGCAATACGAGCCGCGCGACTTGACCATTAGCGTGGAAGCCGGTGTCCCATACCGCGAGCTGAGCCGGCTGCTGGCCGGGCATCGTCAGATGATTCCGCTGGATCCGCCCTTCGCCGATACCGCCACGATCGGCGGCGTCGTGGCAGCCAACTGCAGCGGGCCCCGCCGCCGGCTTTATGGCACGGCGCGCGACATGGTCATCGGGATGCACTTCGCCACGCTGGAAGGCAAACTCGTGGAATCCGGCGGCATGGTGGTGAAGAACGTCGCCGGACTGGATATGAGCAAGCTGATCGTCGGCTCGTTCGGCACGCTGGCGGCCATCGCCGTGCTCAACTTCAAGGTGATTCCAGAGCCTCCCTGCCAGCGTACGTTCCGGTTTTCGTTTGCCGGCTTGGAAGAGGCCGTGGCCGCCCGGGACGCGATCCTGAAGAGCCCGCTCGATCCGGCGGCCATCGATCTGTTGAATCCCGCCGCCGTGGCGATGGTCGCGGAAGGGGCGAAGCCGGCCTACCTATTGGCCGTGTGGGCGGGCGGCAATGCGGCGGCCATCGCGCGGTATGAGCGGGACCTGGCCGCCATGGGAGCGCGGACGGTTCCCGCGGGCGAGGAGCAGACGTTCTGGCGGGCGGTCCAGGATTTCACGCCGCGATACCTCGATGCGCACCCGGATGGCGCGGTGGTCCGCATCTCATGTACCCTTAGAGAATTGAAGGCGGCCATGCAGTCGACGCCGGGGCCGGCCATCGCACGCGCGGGCTCGGGCGTCTGCTACGCATATTTCGAGCACTCGGGCGATGCGGCCGTATTCGCCGCCGAAGCCGCGCGGGAGCATGCCGAGACGGTGGTGGAATTCGCTCCCGAGAACCGTAAAGAGGAAATGCTCCTCTGGCCCGCGCCAGGGCAGGATTTGGAAATCATGCGGCGGATCAAACACATGTTCGATCCGCAACTGTTACTCAACCGTGGCCGACTCTACAGCCGTATCTGAGATCGCGAGCGACAAACCCCTCCAGGCGGATCTGGACAAGTGTGTGCATTGTGGCTTGTGCCTGAACGCCTGCCCCACCTATCGCGTGCTGGGCGTGGAGATGGATTCGCCCCGCGGCCGCATCTACCAGATGGCGCAAGTGGCCGCCGGCGCTCCCATCGGCCCTTCCTACATCGAGCACATCGAGTTGTGCCTGGCCTGCCGCGGCTGCGAGAGCGCCTGCCCATCCGGCGTGCAATACGGCAAGCTGGTGGAAGCCGCCCGCGCCGAAATCGAAGGCGCGGCGGTGCGCACGCGCGGCGGGCAGCGCCTGCGGCGCTTCGTCTTCGGACACTTGCTGCAATCGCCGGCCCTGATGACCGGGCTCGGCGCGCTGCTTTATTTGTATCAAGGCAGCGGATTGCAGAAACTGGTCCGGGGGCTCGGCTTTCTGAAACTGCTCGGCAAGTTGGGCGACGTGGAACAGCTTGCGCCGCCCGCCGAGCCACCCTTTTTCTTCGGCAAAATCGGCAAGACCTTCCCGGCCGAAGGCAAACAGCGCTACCGCGTGGCCTTCATGGCGGGATGCATCGCCAACGTGTGCTTTGCCCGTTTGAACGAGGCCACCGTACGTGTCCTGCAAAAGAACGGCTGCGAAGTGGTGGTGCCCGCTGGCCAGGGCTGTTGCGGTTCCCTACACGTGCATGCGGGCTTGCGAGACGAAGCGCGCGCCCTCGCGCGGCGCAATATCGACGCGCTGGCGGAGGGCGGCTACGACGCGATCGTCACCAACGCGGCGGGCTGCGGCACGACCCTGAAAGAGTACGGCGAGCTATTGGAGGGCGACCCGGAGTACGCCGCGCGGGCGCGCGAATTCTCGCAACACATGCGGGATGTCACCGAATTCCTGGCTTCCATTGAGCTGAACCGGGCCATGAAGCCGCTGCCGCTCACCGTCACTTACCAGGATTCCTGCCACCTGGCGCACGGCCAGCGCATCCGCACGGCGCCGCGCAAGCTGCTGGAAAGTGTGCCCGGCCTCACGTTCCGCGAGATGCCCCTTTCCGATCTCTGCTGCGGCAGCGCGGGCATCTACAATGTCGTGCAGAACGAAATGTCCATGCAGATTCTGGAACGGAAGATGGAGTGCGTCAACCGTACCGGCGCGGACGTGATCGCCACGGCCAATCCAGGCTGCATGCTGCAACTGCGCGCCGGCGCAGCGATGCATGGCAAAGGCCAACGCGTGGTCCATGTGGTGGAACTCTTAGACGAGGCGTACCGGTAATGGAGTGGGCCGCCTCGCAGCCTGCGGCAGCCTCGTAGGCCGCCTGCCCCCCGCGCTGTAACCTTGTTTTGCGTCGATGCGCCTCCCGTGTTGTGGGACTCCCCGCGCGCATCGCCGTCCTGCCCGTCTTCACCAGCTTGCTGCCTTTCTGCGCCTGTGCGCAATCGTCCGATGGCCTCAATCACGACCGCATCCTGGGTGTCATCCCCAACTATCAAACCGTGACCAACGCCACCCCGGCGACGCCACCCCTGACGCCCAAGCAGAAATGGCAGTTTTTCCTGGAAGAGACCCGCGATCCGTTCAATATCGGGGCCGCCGCCCTCAGCGCGGGCCTGTCGCAGGCCGACAATCAGACGCCCAAATATGGCGAAGGCAGCGTGGCCTATGCCGAGCGATTCGGCGCGGCGCTGGGCGATTTCACTTCCCAGAACCTGTTTAGCGACGCCGTGCTCGCCTGCCTGCTGCATCAGGATCCCAGGTATTTCCGCAGAGGTCCCCAATCGCGGATCCTGCCGCGCATCGCATACTCCTTGAGCCGGATGGCGGTGGCCCGCCAGGATTCCGGACGGTCCACGTTCAACGCTTCCGGGATCTTCGGCATGGCGCTAGGCATCGGCGCGTCGAATCTCTATTACCCCTCCGCCAGCCGTACCGGTACGGTGATGGCCACCCGCGTCGGCACCAGCGTAGCTGGCTGGGCGATTGGCAACGTCTCATCGGAATTCTGGCCCGACATCCGCCAGAAGTTTTTCCCCAACGGCTTCCTGCACCGGAAGACACACCGGCAGGCCGGTGGGGCAGGCTCGTAGCCTGCGGCGGCCTCGCAGGCCGCTCTGCTGCGCTTCCGCGGATGACGGCCACACGCCGCCCTGTGCGCCAGCTCGGCGTCGATATTTTCCGAGTGCCTCGAGAGCGGGCTGGACAGGCTTCCCTCCCTCCAAAAAAACGAAGCCCACCGCGTCGCTTGGAATGCCGCCGATGAATCGTTCGGCGTCCGCCAGCATGGCGCGGATGCGCCGGTGAAGCCCTGGCACATCGAGTGGCCGATCGGTCGCCAGCACGCGAAACTTCCGGCGACTGTCCCGGAAAGCGTCCCACTGCGCCGCAGATCACTGCCCCCGGGGGAAGAATGTTCTCATGGATCGTCACCGGATCCAACACGTCGCGGGGTTCCCGCCGGTCGGCGGCGGCGGACGCTTTGTTCGTGGCGAGGTCCACGGGATGCAGCACATAACCGAACAACTCGTCCCCTAAAAAGGAAACACCATGACGGTCGAGCCACCGCAAGATGAGGTCGCGATCCCGCTTCGGTCCCACAAGCCACGCGCGCCCACCGAACTCGCCCTGCCTGTCGTAGCCGCCGGCCGCCCCCCGCCCGTAGTCCATAACGCCGGATTATCGGAAGCTGGCAAGCCGGACACGCTTGGGCTGGCCGTGTCTCGGTTCCAGCGCAACATCCTCGGCGCGTGATTAGAATGGGTGAATGGCGACGGCTCCGCTGTTGTGGCTGATGTTGGTTTTCTTCGTAACCAGCTCCGTTAGTGTCATCACTGGCAGCACATCGCTAATCACCGTGCCCGTGATGTTCCAGTTCGGCATGGAGCCACGCACCGCTATAGCCACCAATATGTTTGCCCTGATTTTCCTGAGCATCGGCGGGAGCCTGCCGTTTCTCAGGGGAAAGACAACCGGTGCCGATCGCCGGCGGCTGACCCGGCTGGTTCCGCTGACATTGGCCGGCTCGCTGCTGGGTGCGCTGTTGCTCCTGCGGGTTCCACGGCATTCCGTATCGCTGATTGTGTCCGGGGCAATGATTGCGGTGGCGATTTTCTCCGTTGTCTACCGTAAGTCAGGTACACCCGAATTCACGGCGCCGCCTTCCGCGGCTGTCGAATTCACCGGCTACGCCTTGACGTTCCTGCTCGGAATTTACGGGGGCTTTTATAGCGGCGGTTACGTGACGATTCTGACGGCCGTGTACGTCGCGCTTTTCCGGCAGTCTTTTGTCGAGG
>JBEKMJ010000052.1:0-56273 GCA_050008575.1 Bryobacteraceae bacterium | reverse complement strand
CACCTCGTCCATGTTCGCCAGCGCCGCTACCGCGAACCTTCTCTCCGGAATAATGACCATGCTCGCGCTGGTGCCCTGCTGCGCGCCGCTGTGCGCCACGCGCCTCTCGCCGTCAACCGTCAGCACGCCAAAACCCAGCCCGTAATTCGATACCTTGCCGCCCGGAAGCTTCGCCGCCGTCCACATCTCCGCCAGCGTGCCCGCCTGCACGATTTTGCCCTCCATCAGCGCCTGCGCGAACCGCACCAGGTCCTCCGCCGTCGTAACATAACCCCCGCCCGGGATCTTGTAGCTGCTGTCCATCAGACCGGCGTTTTTCACCCGCCCGCCCATCTTCTGGTACCCGCGCGCGCGGCCCGGCACGATCTCCCATACATCGTCCACAAACGTGTGCGTCATCCCCGCGGGTTTCAGCACGTGTTCCGCAACATAGTCCGCAAACCTCTCGCCCGACGCGCCTTCCACCACGCAGCCCACTACCGTGTAGCCGTACGTGCTATACGAAAAGGCCGTACCCGGCTCGAATAAGAGCGCATCTTTCCCGAATATCGCAAAGCCATCCGCCATCCGTTCGTAATGCCGCGTGTTCTCGATTTCGCCCTTATGATAGTGGCGGATGCCCGCCGTATGGCTCAGCAGCTCGCGCGGCGTGATGGGCCATCGCTTCCGCGGAAACTCCGCACAGTATTTCTGCACCGGAGCGTCCAGGTCGAGCTTGCCGGAATCCACCAGCGTCATCGCGGCTGCCGCCGAGATCGGTTTGGCGATCGATCCGGTTCGGATCGGCGTCCCCGTCGTAGCCGCCACGCCGTTCTCCAGATCCGCGGTGCCGAACGCCTTCGAGTAAACCATGCGCTCCCCTATCCCCGCCGCCACGGTCATGGCGGGAATCTGTTGCCGGTGCATCGCCGCCCTCACCAACTCGTCGACTTTGGCATCCACCTCCGTTGGCGCGACTGTCTGAGCCGCCGCGCAAATAGCCGCCACGACGAACCCAATACTCAGATGCCTGAATTTCATAGTCCGTAGAGTAGCACTGCCGGCACGCCAAGTTGCCAACGGGTGCGACGGTTCCATGGAGTGAACCCCAATATTGAGACACTGGGGGGCGGGATTTATCCCGCGCGGGGCTTTAGCCCCGCACCTCGCAAATCCGCAGGTTAGCGAGTGGGTTTCTGGAAAAGAGTAGCACTGCCGGCACAGGCCATCGGGAGCCGCCACGCCAAGTTGCCAAACGGGTCTGACGGTTCATCTGCGGCCAAATATGCTCTTCCGCCGGCGAGAACTCGGAAAATACGGACAAAATGCCCGGCGTTCTTCTCCGCGCCATTTTTTGTGCCTCTCCTTTTTGTGCCGTACGCCCGTTGCCAACTGCCCGGAAAGTGTAGCCGGCATTCCAGTGCTATCCTCAAAACAAGGCCGTACCTATGGGTTTCCGCACGGCGCTCTATCGCGCGGCATTGGCTCTCGCCTCCCTCGCCGCCCTCTACGCTTTCCAGCGCCCCTTCCGCCAATTCCCCGGCGTCGAATACGAGGACTTCGAAACCCCTCCCGATTGGAACCAGTCCGCCGAATATGCCTTCGCCCGCCTCATGTATCCCCCCGGTCCCAACGACGGCTACGCCGGCCGCTTCGACGGCGATTGGCGCCAGGGCCTCTCCCTCTGGACCCAGGATTACCCCCGCGCCGACCGCCACTTCTCCCAGGCCCTTCGCCGCCTCACCCGCATCCACGTGCGCTCCGTCGAGCAGCCCGTCAACCTCGACGAAGGCGATGCCTACGATTGGCCCTGGCTCTACGCCGTCCAGGTCGGCGAATGGGGTCTCACCGATCGGCAGGCCTCCGAACTGCGCGAATACCTCCTCCGCGGCGGCTTCTTTATGGCCGACGATTTCCACGGCGCCTTCGAGTGGCAGATGTTCCAGCAACGCATCCAGCGCGTCTTCCCCGATCGTCCCATCGTCGACATCCAGGATACCGACGCCATCTTTCACACCGTCTACGATCTCGACGACCGTTATCAGGTGCCCGGCGAAGCGCATCTGCGCTTCGGTTACAAGCGCGAGAACGGAGACGCCGCCCGCGGCGCGCACTGGCGCGGTATCTACGACGACCAAGGCCGCATCATGGTGGCCATCTCCTATAACTCCGACCTCGGCGATGCCTGGGAGTGGGCCGACGCACCCCGCTATCCCGAACGGTTCTCCGCCCTCGCCATCCGCATCGGTGTAAACTACGTCGTCTACGCCATGACCCATTAACCCCGTGGGGCAGGCTCGCAGCCTGCGGCGGCCTCGTAGGCCGCCAAAGCATTCCCAAAGCGTTCCCAAATCTCACCAATTTATTCCCCCTTTCCCCTCAACGCCTTGGCCCAATCGCCCCGCCGCTCCCTGTCCCCCCGCCCCGTACCCTCAAATCGAGGAAAGCTTATGCCGTCACAATCGCAAACCAATGCCAATCGTAAAAATTCCCAGCAGAGTACCGGACCCCGCACCCCTGAAGGCCGCGCGCGCTCCAGCCGCAACAGCACCATCCACGGACTCGCCGGCAAATCCCCCATCCTGCCCGGCGAAGATCCCGCCGACCTCCTCGCGCTCGCCGATCAATACCGCACCGGCCTCCACCCCGATGGTCAGGTCGAGGAAGACCTCGTGGAACGTATGGCCATCGCCACTTACCGCCTCCGCCGCATCCTCCGCATCGAGGCCGGCTACTTCGACTATCGCGTGCGCGCCTGCCCGGTGCCCGAGTTGCACAACCGGAATGGCGTCACCGACCCGCTGGCCTGGGCATTTCAGCTCGATTGCACCCAACGCAACGTCCTCGACCGCCTGAACCGCTACGAAAGCCGCATCCAGCGCGAGTACTCCCGCTGCCTCGCGGACCTCCAAAAACTGCAAAAAATGCGCCAAAAAGAAATTGTCGAAACGAACTCAAAATCCAAGACAACTCCCGTCCCCCCAACACCTTCCGGCGATTCCGACGTCCCTCAAGAACCGCCCCCGGCGCCGCCCACTCCCGCCCCGGCCCCCTGACCCACAAAAACAACGCCCGCCACATATGTAAAAAACCCCTCCCCACAACCCAAACTCCAACTCCGCCCTAGCCCCTAGCCCCCATCCCCCAGCCCCCAGCCCCCAAGCTATCCGCCGCCATTTCAGATATACTAGTCCTTCAGAGGGATCGTATGAGAAAATACGGGAAATTTGCCGTTCTGATCGTCGTTGTAATCGCCGCCCTGGTCTGGCTTGCCTCCACCGGCGTCAGCGAAACCAAAACCTACTACAAAACCATTGCCGAAGTCGGCCAAATGGGCGACCGCGCCTACGCGGAACGTCTCCGCGTCGCCGGCGACGTCGCCACCGGCTCCATCCAACATGCCAACGGTCAGGTCGCTTTCACTCTCACCCAGGACAAGCGAGAACTCAAAGTTGCCTACACCGGCACCGACCCCCTTCCCGATACTTTCCGCGACGGCGCCCAGGCCCTCGCCGACGGCCGCATGGGCCGCGATGGCGTCTTCCATGCCAATAAAATCCAAGCCAAATGCGCTTCTAAGTACGAAGCCAAGCCGGGTAATTTGCGTGCCGCCCCGGCGCCCCCCATCAATAAAACGACTTAAAAAGGCCGACGCATGGAAAACGTGGCATCCCTTGCAGTACTTCTGGCTTTTTGCGCCGCTATCTACGCCTTACTCGCATCCGTTGTCGGCCGTCTGAAGCACAAGCCCTTTCTAATAGTTTCGGGCGAGCGTGCGGTCTACTCCGTTTGGGCGCTCATCTCGATCGGCTCCGGCATCCTGGTCTACGCGCTCGTCACCGGCGACTTCCGTTTCTCCTATGTCGCCCAGCACAGCAACCACAGCATGCCCCTGCTCTATAAGTTCGCCGCCTGGTGGGGCGGACAGGAAGGTTCCTTGCTCTTCTGGAGCTGGCTCCTCTCTACTTACTCGGCAATCGTCGTTTTCACCAACCGCCGCAAGCACCGCGACATGATGCCTTACGTCGTCGGCATACTCATGTTCGTGCAGACCTTCTTCTTAGTCTTGAATAACTTCGTGGTCAACGCCTTCAAGATGTTGTCGCTCGAAGGCTCCATCACCGCCGTCCAGGACGGCAACGGTCTGAATCCTCTCTTGCAGTATCCGGCCATGGCCATTCATCCGCCCATGCTGTACCTCGGCTATGTCGGCTTCACAGTACCTTTCGCCTTCGCCATCGCCTCCCTGATCACCCGCCAGCCCGGCGAAGCCTGGATTCACACCACCCGCCGCTGGACCCTCATCACCTGGCTCTTCCAGTCCACCGGAGTCATGCTCGGCATGGCTTGGGCTTATCATGTCCTCGGATGGGGCGGCTACTGGGGTTGGGACCCCGTCGAGAACGCTTCCCTGCTCCCTTGGTTTAGCGGCACCGCCTTCCTCCATTCCGTCATGATGCAGGAGAAGAAAGGCATGATGAAGGTCTGGAATATCGTTCTCATCTCCACTACCTTCCTCCTTTGTATCTTCGGCACTTCACTCACTCGCACCGGCCTGGTCAGTTCCGTCCACGCCTTTGCCCAAGGTCCCCTCGGTAAGTACTTCATCTCGTTCCTGGCCATCTGCATCGCCGGCATTGCTTACCTGATCCTCGATCGTCTCCAGTACCTCAAGAGCGAGTCCGAACTCGAAAGCGTCATCTCCCGCGAATCCAGCTTCCTGTTTAACAACCTGATTCTCCTCGCAAGCTGCTTCGCCGTCCTCTGGGGCACTTTGTTCCCGGTCATCTCCGAAGCCGTCTCTGGCGAGAAGATCAGTCTGGATGCCCCCTGGTTCAACAAGCTCATGATCCCCATCGGGCTGTTTCTCCTGATCCTCACGGGAGTCGGTCCGTTGTTCGCCTGGCGCCGCACCTCGTGGGATAGCTTGCGCCGTAACTTCCAGTGGCCCGGCATTGCCTCGCTGCTCCTGGTCGCCGGACTCCTGGCCGCCGGCGTACGCGGATTCTACCCGCTCATCTCCTTCGGCTTCTGCCTGTTCGTCGCGCTCACCGTGCTCATGGAGTTCTACAAGGGCGGCCGCGCCATCGCCGTCAAGAATAATATGAACTTGCTGCGCGCCGCCGTCGAGCTCACCCATCGCAACACTCGCCGCTATGGCGGATATCTCGTCCATATGGGTATCGTGCTCATGGTCATCGGCTTTACCGGCGCCGCTTTCAATAAGTCCGACGTGAAGGAAATGGCCGTTGGCGATAGCCTGAAGCTGGGTCGCTACGATCTGAAAGTAATCGATCTGAAGGAAGACGAAAACACCAACTATAGCTTTCATCGCGCCACCGTGCTGGTCTCGAGCGGCGGCGATGTGCTCGGCACACTCGAACCCGAAAAGCGTTTCTATAAAGCCAGCCGCCAGGGCACTTCGGAAGTCGGTGTGCGTCCCCGCCTCAACGAAGATCTGTATCTCAACTTCGGCGGCATGTCCGACGACGGCGCCCGCGCCGTAATCCAGGCTTACGTTTTCCCGCTGGTCTCCTGGATCTGGATCGGCGGCCTGGTCCTCATCGGCGGTACGCTGGTGTGCCTCGTCCCCAGCAAAATCAAAATGCAGTACGCCCGCACCGAAGTCGTCGGGATCGCGAGAAAAGGCGTGGGGCAGGCGGCTACGCCTGCGCGGGGTCTCCAGACCCCGCTCTTGCTAATCCTGGCCCTCGCCCTCGCCCCCGTCCTCTTCGCCGAAACCGCCGCCGAAAAACCCAGCGTCGACGTCCGCCGCGTCGGCGCACACATCGGCTGCCAGTGCGGCTGCAAGGATACCGTGGCCACCTGCGCCATGCTGGAGTGCAGCTTTTCGAAGCCCGCGAAAGAGAAGATCGCCAAGATGCAGGCGGCGGGCTTCAACGACAAAGGCATCCTCGACTCGTTCGTCGCCGAATTCGGGCAGACCGTCTATCGCGGCGATCCCAGTGCCTATGGCTGGCTCGTCCCGTATCTGTTGATCGTCCCCGGGCTCGCATTCATCTGGTGGTTCCTGCAGCGTTATTACAAGCGCCGTCCCACCCCCGCGGCCGGACCGGCTCTGGACGATGCCGAGCTGGCCAAGTATCACGATCAGATCGAAAGGGATTTGGCTCACCTGGAATAAATGATTATCGTCTTAGCAGCGCTGATCGCCGTCGGGGCGATCGTCTTCATCCTGACGGTGCGGGCCAAGGACCTGCCCGAGCCCGAACCGGTTTCCCCCTTTCAACATTTGGACGACCGCAAAGCCGCTATCTACGAAAACTTGCGCGACCTCCAGTTTGAGTACCGTGTCGGCAAACTCTCCGATCACGATTACCAGCAAACCAAAAAGGACCTGCAGCGCGAGCTGGCCGTCGTTATGGCCGAAGTGGACCGCCTCAAGCTCCAACTCAGCCCCAACGGTTCCAAGCCGCCCGCACCCAAGCCAGTCGATCCGCTAACCTGCCCAAGCTGCGGAGCAAAATTCCCCCAGCCGCTGAAATTCTGCGGCGAATGCGGCAAGCCCATGCAGGTGCAAGCATGAAAAAAACAAACCACAGATGCACACAGATGCACACAGATAGAACAAGACCCATCTGTGCAAATCTTATCCGTGTCTATCTGTGTTTATCTGTGGTTCCATTGTTCGCCGCCGTAGACGGAACAGTCACGAACAAAACCACCGGCCAACCCCAGTCCGGCGCCACCGTGACTCTATACAAACTAGGTCAAGCCGGCATGGAATCCGTCGAAAGCGTCAAATCCGGCGCGGGCGGTAAGTTCCACATCGCTCAAACCCCGCAAGGCCCGCACCTCATCCAGACCGCCTTCGATGGCGTCACTTACAATCACATGCTGCCGCCCGGCTCCGCCTCCGGCGGCGTCTCTCTCGATGTCTTTAACTCCTCCAAACAGCCCGGCGCCGCCCGTATCTCGCGCCACTTCCTGATCTTCCAGCCCAACGGCGCGCAGATGTCCGTCAATGAAGGCTTCATCTTCACCAACGCCGGCAACACCACCTTCAACGATCCCGATGGCGGCACGCTCAAGTTCTATCTCCCCACCGCGGCCAAAGGCATCGTGCAAGTCAAAGCCACCGCCCCCCAGGGCATGCCCATCGATCGCGCCGCCGACAAAACCGGTCAGAAGGATATCTACAAACTCGATTTCCCCATCAAGCCGGGTGAGACCAGCATTCAAGTGACTTACTTGGTCCCTTATAGCTCGGGCGCTGTATTCGAAGGCAAAACCCTGGGTAAAACTGAAGAACCGACTCTGCTGGTGGTTCCCGACGGCGTCACACTGAAAGGCGACGGAGTCGAAAACAAGGGACAGGAACCCCGCTCGAAAGCGTCCGTCTACAGCGTCAAGACCGCCGCATACAAAGTCGAAATAGCCGGCGCCGTGCCCGCCGCGGCCGCCGCCGATACCGAATCCAGCGACAATGGCGGTCCCTCCCTCGAAGAAATCTCCCCCAAAATCCTCCGCCAAAACATGAAGTGGATCCTAGCCCTGGCCCTCGGTATCCTGGCCCTCGGCTTCATCGTGCTCTACCGGGCCCAGCCGGCGGGACCGCCGGGGAGCGGTCGCCGCTAACATGCCTTTGCCCTTAGCCGCTCACCCGCTCATTCGCCCCGAAAGGACCCCCCATGAGCGCGGTCCCCGCTAACATACTCTTGTCTTCTCTTATCCGCGTTCATCGGCGTTCATCTGCGGCCAGCATGCCTCTAGCCGCTCACCCGCTCATTCGCCCCGAGAGGACCCGATGACTCCGGCCACCGCTAACGTTTCTCTGTCTTCTTTTATCGGCGTTCATCGGCGTTCATCGGCGGCCAACATGCCTTTAGCCGCTCACCCGCTCATTCGCCCCGAAAGGACCCCCATGAGCGCGGTCCCCGCTAACATACTTTTGTCTTCTCTTATCCGCGTTCATCGGCGTTCATCGGCGGCCAACATGCCCTTGTTCGTCCCCCGTCAGGACTGCCCAGCCGAAAGGACCCGATGAGCGCCGTAACCGCGGAAGGCGTCTGGAAGTTCTACGGCGACTACCCCGCGCTGCGCGACGTGGCCCTCCACGCCGAGCCCGGCGCCTGCCTCGCCTTGATCGGCCGCAACGGCGCCGGCAAGACCACCCTGCTGCGTATCATCGGCGGCTTTTCCAGAGCCGGCCGAGGCCAGGTCCGCATCTTTGGTACCGATCCCCGCGAAACCGCCACCCGCCGCCGCATGGGTTGGATCGGCCACGGCATCTCCGTCTACGACGAACTCTCCGCCCTCGAAAATCTCAGCCTCTTCGGGCGGCTCTACAATCTCCCCGACCCCCATAAATCCGCCATGGAATGGCTCGCGCGCACCGGCCTCGAACGCGTCAAAGACGGCCTCGTGCGCGAGTTCTCCCGCGGCATGCGCCAGCGCCTCGCCGTCGCTCGCGCCTTCCTTCATCAGCCTTCCGTGCTGCTGCTCGACGAGCCCTTCACCGCGCTCGACGACCGCGCCATCGCCGTGCTCCAGCGCCTTCTCCGCGAAGCCCTCGCCGATGGCCGCACCGTGATCATGTCCACCCACCAGTTGCGTGAAGCCCTCGAACTCGCCACCCATGTGGCCCTCCTGAATCGCGGCAAGATCGCCTTCCACGGCGAGCGCACCGCGCAAATGGTGGCCGACCCCGGCTGGGTCTACGCGCACTACGACGAGGCCTGATGGATTTCTTCCGGCAAACACTGGTCATCGCCAGAAAGGACCTCCGCGCCGAGCTCCGCACCAAGGAAGCCATCAACGCCGCGCTGGCCTTCTCCATCGTCATCCTGGTCCTGTTCAGTTTCGCCTTCGATCCCGGCGAACAGGAAACCATCGCCATGTCCGGCGGCCTGCTCTGGATCGTGTTCGCCTTCGCCGGCACTCTCGTCCTGAACCGCAGCTTCGCCCGCGAAGTCCCCAACGATTGCCTCGACGCCCTGGTCGCCGCCCCCGTCTCCGGCGCCGCCCTCTTCCTCGGCAAGGCCCTTGCCAACTTCGTGCTCGTCATCTCGGTCGAACTCGTCTCATTACCCGTCTTCGGTATCTTCTATAATGTGCACTGGACCAGCCGGATCTGGTCTTTGCTGTTAGTATTGGTGCTGGGCACCTGGGGGCTCACCGTCATCGGGACGATCTTGAGCGCGCTGACCGTGAATATCCGGTTGCGCGAACTGATGGCCCCGGTGCTGGTGTATCCGCTGATGCTCCCGGCCCTGATGAGCGCCATGCTCTTGACCATGCAATTGATAGCCGGCAAGCCGCTGGGCGGTGAAAACGAAATCTGGCTGCGCCTGCTGGTGGTTTTCGATGTGATATTTACAGCCCTGGCTCTAGTCTTACTGGAAACAGTGCTGGTAGGGTAGGACGGGGCCATGCCCCGTCGTGTAGGTAGCACAGGCTTCAGCCTGTGTGTAGGTAGCACAGGCTTCAGCCTGTGTGTAGGTAGCACGGGCTTCAGCCTGTGTGTAGGTGGCACAGGCTTCAGCCTGTGTGTAGGTAGCACGGGCTTAGCCTGTGGAGGTTCTTAATGCGCGAAAAACTAATCTACATCCTCGGCACGATCGCCGCCATCCTCCTGGCCCGCGATCTCTACTCCATCTTCATGCAGCTTCCCGACGAAGCCTCCCAAGGCATGATCTACCGCATCATCTTCTTCCACGTCCCCGCCGCCATCACCGCCATGCTGGGCGCCGGCGTCACCCTCATCACCAGCGTCCTGTACCTCCTGACCAAGAACCTCAAGTACGATGCCATCTCCGTCGCCGTCACCGAGGTCGGCCTCGCCTTCCTCGCCGCCAACCTGGTAACCGGCTCCATCTGGGGACGTATCATCTGGGGCATCTGGTGGACCTGGGACGCCCGCCTCACCTCCGCCCTGGTCTGCTGGCTGCTCTACGCCGGATACCTGATGCTCCGCCGCGCCATCGAAGAACCCACCGCGCGCGCCCGCATCTCGGCCGTCTTCAATATCTTCGCTTTCGTCGACGTCCCCATCGTCATCTTCTCCATCAAGTGGTGGCGCACCCAGCATCCGCAGCCCGTCTTCTGGGGTGGCGGCAGCATCGATCCCGCCATGTACCTCACCGCCGTGCTCAACCTCATCGCCCTCATCCTGCTGGCCGTGGTGCTCTCGCTCATCCGCCTCCGCCAGGAGGAAGTCCAGCGCGAAATCGATTCCATCCGCCGCTACGCCCACGCCGTTTAGGAAATCATATGGACACACGCAACTTCACATTCATGTTTTACGGCTTCCTGGCCGCCTGGCTCATCCTGGTCGTCTACGTGCTCTCCCTGGTCTCGCGCGAGCGCAAGATCACCGAGCAGCTCAAAGGCCTGAAAGGCCTCCTCGACGACCGCGAACGCAAGTAGTGGGGCAGGCTCGCAGCCTGCGGCGGGCCTCGTAGGCCGCCTCTTCGCCGTTGCCCGCCGCCCTTCCTCACGTTCCTCGGCAACCGTCCCCTACGCCATGGGTCTGGTACGCCAATCCTTCGAGCGGCAGATGGGTGACAGCAGCGAGGGCTAACTGCATGCGGAGCTTGCCGCCCAACTATAGTCCACTCTTCCAGGTGCCGCCAGACGCCGGGTCCTCGCACACGCTAAAATGAATCAAGTGCACAAGACGCCAGCATTCACAATGGAGCGTTATGGCCGGCTGCCGGACATGGACCGCTCCTTCGACATAGCCTATTGGCAGCGGCTAGGCCCTGCGGCAATATTCGAGGCCGCCTGGCAGATGGCTGTGGATGCGCACGCGCTCCCACCCGGTGGTCCACATGAGCTCAGACTTCGAAGAACTGTTGAGAATTTTCAACGCCAACGAAGTTAAGTACCTCATCGTAGGCGGTTACGCCGTGATGCTTTACACGGAGCCCTGTTACACCAAGGATCTCGACGTTTGGGTCCAGGCCAATCCGGAGAACGCCGCGAAAGTTTGGCGGGCACTCGTTGAGTTTGGCGCGCCGCTCGCCGGCCTCCGCCCGGATGACTTTGCGCACGAAGGCTTCTTTTACCAGATTGGCCAACCCCCGGTTCGAGTTGATATTCTGATGTCGATTGACGGTGTCACATTCGGGGAAGCCTGGCCTCAACGCACGCAGTCGCACCTCGGCGCACAACCGGCTTGGTTCATAAGCCGTGAGGACCTTGTGAAAAACAAACGCACGACCGGCCGCCACATCGATCTCCATTATGCAGCATGATGGCGGAACTCCTCCAATGAACCGCACCCTCAATCGTCGCAACTTCCTCGCCGCCGCCCCCGCCGGGCTCCTGCCCGCCCTTGCCCAAACCACCCCACGCAGCCTGCCCGCGCCCCTCATCAAGGACATCGCCGTAATCGCCACCGCCCCCGCCGGCCTGCGCCTCTCCGTCGTCAAGGTCACCACCGATCAACCCGGTCTCTACGGCTACGGCTGCGCCACCTTCACCCAGCGCGCCGAGCTCGTCAACGCCGCCGTCGAAAAGTACCTCCGCCCCTTCCTGATCGGCAAGCGCGCCGACCGCATCGAAGACATCTGGCAGTCTTGCTACAACAGCTCCTATTGGCGCAATGGTCCCGTGTTGAACAATGCCATCAGTGGCGTCGATCAAGCGCTCTGGGATATCAAGGGACGCCAGGCCGGCTTGCCCGTCTACCAACTCCTCGGTGGCAAGTGCCGCGAGGCCGCCGCCTGCTACACCCACGCCGCCGGCGCCGAGATCCAGCAAACCATCGACCAGGCCCGCCAGGTCATGGAACAGGGCTTCCGCCATGTGCGTGTGCAAGTAGGCGTACCCGGCATGGCAGGTTATGGCGCTGCTTCCTCCGGCTCCACGTTCGAGCCCGCCGCCTACATCCGCCGCGCGCTGAAGCTCTTCGAAGAATGCCGTAAACAGCTTGGCGACGAGGTCGAGCTGCTGCACGACGTGCACGAGCGTGTCTCGCCCAACCAGGCCGTGCAATTCCTCAAGGACGCCGAGCGCTTCAAGATGTTCTTCATGGAAGATCCGCTGGCGCCCGAAGATATCGCCTACTTCCACCAGATCCGCGGCCAGTGCGCCACCCCCATCGCCATGGGCGAGCTCTTCAACAGCCCGCACGAGTGGACTCCGCTCATCACCGGACGCCTGATCGATTACATCCGCATCCACGTCACCCAGGCCGGCGGTCTCACTCCCGTGCGCAAGATCGCCGCCATGGCCGAGATCCACGGCGTCAAAACCGCCTGGCACGGCCCCGGCGATGTCTCCCCCATCGGACATGCCGCCAACGTCACGCTCGACTTAGTCTGCTACAACTTCGGCATCCAGGAATACTCGCCCTTCAACGATCGGCTGCAGGAGGTCTTCCGCGGCTGCCCCGTGATGAAGAACGGCTCGCTCTACGCCAATGACGCCCCCGGGTGGGGCATCGAAATCGACGAAAAGGCCGCCGCCAAGTATCCCTACGGCAGCTTCGAATCCGACGAGCGCAAGCGCCTCAACGGTGGTTGGGGCGAAGTCCGCCGCCCCGACGGCACTGTGATCAAGCAGTAATGCAACAGCGTGGCAGCCCATGGTAGCTTTGGACTATGAAGCTCACGATCGAGCTGGACAGGGAGACCGACGGCCGCTGGATTGCCGAAGTGCCGGAGTTGAACATCCTGCTCTACGGGGAATCGCGGCAGGACGCTATCGCGAGAGCCGAGTCAGAGGCCCGCGAAATCGTGCCTGATCGAATTGCGCATGGCGAATTGCCGCCCGATTCGGCGAAGACCGACTTCCAAGTCGCCGCATGAGCTCGTGGCCATCGTCGAAAACACGCCGTGTTTTCGCTGCGCTACCGCGCACTGGAGGGTAAAACGGCGGCCGATTCGCGCGCGAAATTAGCGAGATTAAGGAAAGCTTGACTCCGCGCCGGATCATATGGTGCAGTCAACTTGGCACCGGATGACCACCCTGGCTTCCGGTAACTATTAATTTCGGCAAGCATACGCTGCCAGAAGGAAAAACCAGATGTTGTATCCCACCAAAGTAGTTGAGTTACTCCCCAAAGATAACGATCATTGCAAGCGCCTCAAGGATCCACAGGAGGCCGCTCTATTTCACCTCGAGGCTTGGCTTCCATTTTCGGAAGCCGTACAGCTCGACAAGGCAACGCGAACGTGAGGCCAGCCTCCGAGCGGAAGAAGCCGTTCCGGGACATGATCGAAACAGTCGAACAGAGTCCCTCAAGTTTCCACCTGAAGAATCGGGGCATCATCTATCGCTGCGAGAAGTTCGAGTATGAGCGCACCCTGCGCGTCACAATCCCGGACATTCCGCCGAGCGAGTTCGAGGATCTTGAAAATGGCGAGCCAAAGTTTGGCATCGCCGACGGGGGGCACACGTTCGAGGTAATCCAGCAAACCGTCGGCCGCATGAACGAACTATCCGAGCGGGAGGGGTGGAAGGAACCGTATGTGCGAGTCCACTTCTTGGCGGGCGAGGCGCTCGACATCGGCGAGCTCGAGCAGGTTGTTGAGGCTCTGAATACCTCGTCTCAGGTTCAGCAGTTCACTCTCGACGAGTACCAGAATAGATTCGACGAACTGAAGGAAGCCCTGCAGCGCGGCGCTTTCGACATCGGTCTGATTGCCTTCCGCGAGAACGAAGAGAAGGAATGGGACGTTCGCGAGATTATTCAGCGAATGGCGTGCTTCCTCAAGGATCGCTGGAAAAGCGTTCAGCCCGCGAGCATGTACAGGTCCAAGGGGAAGGCCCTTGACATGTTTACGACCGAAGGCAATGAATTCCGCAAACTATACGACGTCGTCGTTGACGTGATCGCCCTTCCGGAGTTTATCCAATCCGAGTTCAGCCGAGGAGACTCAGTTAAGGGCCGACGATTTGGAAAGCTCAGGGCGGTAAGAACGCTAAAGAAGCCACACGCTCGACCCGGCACCGCGTACACTACAGACCACGAGATGGATTTGGCCGCCTCGCTCCCGATTCGCCGCCGCGTTCCGCGAGCTGTTGGAACTCAAGGGCGACAGATACTACTGGAAGCCGGCTACAAGGAGGTGTTCAAAGTGGCTGCCGAGGAACTCTACCGCGCGCTGTTGAACAAAAGCCGAACTGCTAAGGCAGTGAACAGCCTCGGGACGGACACGGAGTATTGGACGCAGGCCGCGAACATAATCTTGAGGGCAAAGGACGACGTGCTTTCTAAGCCAGCGAAATCGGCCTAAGAGCGCGCGCACGTACCAAAAAGGGGCGGCTCTGATTTAGAGCCGCCCGCCCATCCGCCAAGCGCATAGCTCTGAACTAACAACTTGCCTGGTGGCAGGGCGCGAGCGCCGCAGGCACCATGCAACTCGCGGGCGTTCGGCGGCAAGCGCAGTCAGCAAGCCTACTTCAACGCCTCGTTGATCTCGATATCCCGCTTCAGCACCTCGGTCAGAAGCTCCGATAGTTCCACGCCCCGCTGCTCGGCCTTTCCCGAGAAGTACTCCCACACGCTTCGCTCAATAGAAGCGTGCATCAGTACCCTCGCACCCGGCGGAACATGATGGAGGCCGCGGATCCCCTTACTGAAGTCGATCCCGGACGGCATGTCCACATCTTCGATAGGTCGATCGTTCATAGATTCTCCCGATGCTGGCGGATTTCAGTCTGCGTCGCTTTGCGGGCGGAGATAATGCGGACCTTGACCGTCGCAGCCGTACCCTCCAGCCAGAGATAGACGACTGAAAGCATCATACCATTGCCGGCACATCCGATCGAAAACCAGCGCTCCTCGGCTTCGCTATGTTCAAGGTCGGCGGTGCTGAGAAGTCGCGGGTCGTTTCAAACTGAAACTGCCGCACATTGACACCTTATTCTCCCGCGATCGAGAGAGGCCGGCAACCCTATTGACACGCACCCCGATAAGCAAGACAATAGGGTCTGAATAGCAATGTAGCGCCTCTGTCGCGCGCCGGAATCAAAGAAAAAAAGGAGTAATCGATGGCAATCGATCTCGCCAGGGAAACCAACGTCCAACACGCTTTGGATACCCTGCATAAAGCCGGAGTCTCTTCCCGTTACGGCAACTACATCGGCGGCCGCTGGACGCCGCCGGTCCATGGCCGTTATTTCATCGGCCATAGCCCCATCAACACCGATCCCCTCTGCGAATTCGCCAAATCCACGCCCGAAGACGTGGAGAAGGCCCTCGACGCCGCGCATGCCGTCAAGGACCATTGGGGCCGCACATCCGCGGCCGAGCGCGCCGCCATCCTGCTGCGCATCGCCGACCGTATGCAGGAGAACCTCGAACTGCTGGCTCTCGCCGAAACCCTCGACAACGGCAAGCCCATCCGCGAAACCCGCAACGCCGATGTGCCCCTGGCCATCGACCATTTCCGCTATTTCGCCGCCTGCATTCGCGCCGAGGAAAGCGCCGTCAGCCAGTTGGACGAAGACACCATCGCCTATCACTTTAAAGAGCCCATGGGCGTGGTCGGTCAAATCATTCCCTGGAACTTCCCGTTGCTGATGGCCGCCTGGAAACTGGCCCCGGCTATCGGCGCGGGCAACTGTGTCGTGATCAAGCCGGCTTCCAACACCCCGCTGAGCCTGGCCATCTTCGCCGAACTGACGCACGACATCCTGCCGCCCGGCGTTCTCAATGTCATCACCGGCCCCGGCGCCGAAATCGGCAAGGCGCTGGCTTCCAACAAGCGCATCGCCAAGATCGCCTTCACCGGCGAAACCACTACCGGCCGCCTGATCATGCAGTACGCCTCCGATCCCATCATTCCGCAGACCCTGGAATTGGGCGGCAAATCGCCCAACATCTTCTTCGCCGATGTCATGGATCACGACGACGATTTCCTCGACAAGGCGCTCGAAGGCTTCGCGCTTTACTGCTTCAATAAGGGTGAAGTCTGCACCTGCCCGTCGCGCGCCCTCGTGCAGGAATCCATCTACGACAAGTTCATGGATCTGGCCGTGGCTCGCGTGCGCAGGATCAAGGTCGGCAACCCCCTCGACCCGGCCACTATGATGGGACCGCAGGTCTCCGAGGACCAGCTCAATAAGATCCTCAACTACGTCCGCATCGGCAAGGACGAAGGCGCCAAATGCGTCACCGGTGGCGCGCGCGCCGAGATGCCGGGAGACCTCGCCAAGGGCTACTTCCTCCAGCCCACCGTGTTCACCGGCCACAACAAGATGCGCGTCTTCCAGGAGGAAATCTTCGGTCCGGTCGTCTCGGTGACAACCTTTAGAACGCTCGACGAAGCCGTCGCCATCGGTAACGATACGGTCTACGGTCTGGGCGCCGGCGTATGGTCCCGCAACATCAACAACTGCTACCGCGTGGGCCGCGCCATCAAAGCCGGCCGCTGCTGGACCAACTGCTATCACGTATATCCGGCGGGCGCCGCGTTCGGCGGCTATAAGGAATCCGGCTTCGGCCGTGAAACCCACAAGCAGATGCTCGGTCACTACCAGCAGACCAAGAACGTGCTGGTGAGCTACAGCACCAAGGCCATGGGCTTCTTCTAAGCCAAGTGGGGCAGGCTCGCAGCCTGCGCGGGCCTCGTTAGGCCCGCTCTTCAAGGGGCGGTTCCCCCGCCCCCCATGCTATCCTGAATAGAGACCCAACCGTCCCCGCGGAGAGATGGCCGAGTGGTTGAAGGCGCACGCTTGGAAAGCGTGTATAGGGGAAACTCTATCCAGGGTTCGAATCCCTGTCTCTCCGCCATTTAAAATCAGCGAGTTACGGATTCTGTCGGGCAATGAAGGCCGTGAGTTCCCTCTCTATCCCCAATTCCCCTTCGATCATGCGGCAGCAAGGGGCCTCGTCGTTTTCCGTCATACGGAACGGGAGGATCCCTGATCGTCATCCTTTTCCAGGACGACATAAAGCCCGTGAGAGCGACCAAGCTTTGTACGAGTAGCGCGTGATACATCCAGAACACGTTCCAGGGTCAATCTGCATTCCTCCGGCCCCTGATGCTAGCGCCTCAACCCTGCCGGCTCGCGCTCCTTGCGCAGGTTGCGGTGTGCACTTTAATCGTCAGGTCAATGAATTATTGCACGAGGAAGCCTATTTCCTAAACCATCCACCCAGACTGCGATGGCACCGCTCATGGAGAAGTATAAATTAGCGCAGGTGTCAGGGTTCAGAGATCAGGGAACAAAATTCACACTTGACATTGACAGGACGATCCACTACCATATGGTTGTGGATCAAATGGGTACAACATTTGCTGCTTTGTCTGATCCAACCCGGCGGGGGATGATCGAACGACTCTCACATGGTCCTGCCTCTGTGCATGGATTGACGGAACCGTTTGCACTCTCGCAGCAGATGATTTCAAAACATATTGCCTACCTGGTGCGGGCGCGGATAGTGATCAAGACGAAGCGTGGACGAGAGAGTGTTTGCACGCTTAGGCCAGAGGCGATAAAGACAGTCAGCGACTGGGCGGCTTATTATCGCCGATTCTGGGAAGAGAGTTTCGACAAGCTGGATGTAGTTGTGAATCAAATGAAAACAACGGAGGTCAGAGATGACAAAAAACACGGTTAACGAGACAGAGCGGATGGTTGTCACAAGAGTTTTTGATGCCCCACGCGAATTGGTTTGGAAGGCATGGACAGACCCGACTTATGTGATGCAGTGGTGGGGGCCGAAGGGTTTTACCGCGCCTTTTTGCGAGATGGATTTTCGCGTGGGAGGAAAATTTCGCTGCTGCATGAGAACGCCGGATGGCCAGGAGTTCTGGAATGCCGGTGAATACCACGAGATTGTTCTGCACGAGAAGATCGTTTCCTCCATGTACTTTTCCGACCCGGAGGGCAACAAGGTTGAGCCTGCGCACTATGGAATCGAACATGAGGCCATAGACGGTGCGCGCGATGTGGTTACCTTTGAGGATTTTGGAAACGGCCAGACGAAACTCACCTTCATTGGAAATGAAACTATGGAGAGCGCAACAAATAGCGGTCAAGTTGAGGGCTGGGACCAGATACTCGATAAACTTGCCGCAGTTGTTGCGGGGCTAGCGCGGACGAAATAAGAAGTAGAAGTTTTGACGATCGTCATGCGCGAGATACTGAACATAAAGCAAACGCAGGTCCATCCCGGAGGCCCCAGCTAAGGTGGAAGTGGAGAGCATTCTGGACGATTTGCCGGATAGGTCGGGCGCAGCGCAACGAAGGCAGGGAAAAGGGAATACGAGACAGGGGGTTCAACCGCAATCCCCCTTTCTACACCTGATCTAGGGGTTTGAATCGCTACTCAGGGGATTGTACGGTCAAAAAGTGTGGCTGCGCCGAAAGAGTCATCTTTTTCGGTAAGCCTCGCACACGCCTGTTGCTAAGACCCGAGTTACTCATTCTGGCTCGACGCAGGTGAGATTTGCGGGCTCCGGTCGGGTTGTCGGCCACTCGGACATTGGCCATGAGCGGGGATTGAGGAACCGTTCTTAATGCCGCCTTCCCCCCGAGGTTCGGCCGGTATCGCGAGGAGCTTCAGCCTTCGCCCTGCGCCAAAAGAGGCTGGGGCGCCGTCGGGCAATATCGGGCAACGTGGCACGGCGTCGGTGGTAATCTTGGCATCGGCGGCAACGTGCCGTCGGCAAGTTACGGAAGCCAGTGCGCCACTAATATTCCGAATCCCTGTCTCTCCGCCACACTCTCTAAGCACACGTCTCCCCCCGCACACTGGCCGCCGCCGTGCATCGTCGCAAGCGACCTATGTCCCAGCCGCCCGCCGACCTTGCATCCGAGATCGAGGCCCGCACTCGCTCCGCCACCTTGATCTCACTCTTCCTCGATTTCGACGGAACGCTCGTGCCGATCACCGGCGATCCCGCCGCGCCCCGCCTGGACCCCGGCGCACCGGCCACCCTGAGGCTGCTGTCGAGCCAGGATGGTCTGGTCACCACCATCATCAGCGGGCGGCCCATCGAGGACCTTCACACGCGCATCCGCCTGGAAGGCTTGATCTACGCCGGGCAACCACGGACTCGAGATCTTCGGCCGCCAGTTCCGCTTCGTAGAACCCCCCGCCTCCGCCCGCCGCGAAGAGCTGCAGCGGCTCTGCGAAGAACTCGCGCTGGAACTGCAACCATTCCCCGGGGCCATCGTCGAAGCCAAGGGGCTGACCGCTAGCGTTCACTCGCCGCCTGGCCGCCGCACACCACCGCGCCGCCATCCAGCAAACCGTCTACGCAACCACGGCCCGCGACGGCGCGCTGTTTCGCGTCAATCCCGGGCGCAAGATTTTCGACATCGTGCCGCGCAGCAACTGGCACAAGGGCGCCGCCGTCGAATGGATCAACGGCCACCTCTGCGATAGCGATAACGAAGTATTGACCGTCTACTTGGGAGACGACGCCAGCGACGAGGACGCCTTCGCCGTGCTGCCCGACGCCGTCACCGTCAAAGTCGGCCCGGCCGCGGCGACGTGCGCGCGCTACCAACTGCCCGGCCCGCCGCGGTGCACGAGTTTCTGCTGTGGCTGGCGGATAGCGTGAAGAATTAGCCTGCCCGGCTAAGGTCGGAAATACCGTGCGAAACCATACCCCACGGGCGGCCCACCGGTAAAAACTTCCGTCTGGCATCTTACACTCATCGCCGAATCCCCGCCGGCTGAGTAAGTTGCGGGAATGGCAAGCCATATGCCTTGGAAACCGCATAAGACGACGATGTCTCGTCTTAAACCATAGAAGGAGAGGAACAGTTTCCATGAATTTCCAATTACTCATTCCATCGCGAGCGGCGCTGGGCATACTCTGTGGCATGGCGCTGGCAGCGGGCGTAGCCACCACTCCGGTCCGTGCGGACCAATACGACAAGAAGACCATTCTCACGGTGAACGAGACCGTCCAGGTAAGAGACACGGTTCTCGAACCGGGCCAGTATGTACTGAAGCTCCTCGATTCCCAATCGGATCGGCACATCGTCCAGATATTCAACAGCGATCAGACACACATCATCAACACGATCCTGGCCGTTCCCAGAGAGCGTTTGCAGCCAACCGGCAGGACTGAGTTTACCTTTTGGGAGACGCCTCCCGGAAACGTCCGGGCGCTGCGCACCTGGTTCTATCCGGGCGACAGCTTCGGTCAGGAGTTCCCGTATCCGAAGCACCTGCAGCAGGTCGCCATGCTGATGCCTCCCGCACCAGCGCCGGCGCCGCCTCCGGCCCCTATGGCGTCGAACCCGGAGCCCGCTCCAGCGGAGCCTGCCGCGGAACCCCCTGCCCAATCCGAAGCGGCCGCGCCGGAACCGGCTCCTGAGCAGCCGGCTGAAGTAGCGCAGAATACCGCGCCGCCGGAAACTCCCGCCCAGTCTACACCCGAACAGCCGGCGCAGTTGCCTAAAACCGGCAGCCCCTATCCGGAGATCGGAATCGCCGGCGGGCTGTTACTGTGCTTGGGGGGCTTGCTTCGGCTGAAGCGTCAGGCGTAAAGTCAAATCAGCAACCTCGGAGGGCACCATGAACCGGCGCGCGGCAATTCGGAATCTGATGGTTGCCGGCGCCGTTTCATTCTTCGGCCGTCCGTTAAAGGCCGTCGCGCCGGACGATCAGCCGGATTTCGTGATCCGCAGCGATGTCCGCCTGGTGCTCCTGGATGTAAGCGTAAAGGACCGCGACGGCGGCTGGGTATCGGGGCTCTCCAAGGACAACTTCCGCGTCGATGAAAACGGCAGGCGCCAGGACATCACCGTATTCGCGAACAACGATATTCCGGTGACGGTGGGGATTCTGGTCGATACCAGCCGCAGCATGTCGCCCAAGCGGGCCGAAGTGCTCTCCGCCGCTACCACGTTCATCGAGGGGAGCAATTCAAACGATGAGATTTTCGTGCTCAACTTCAACGACACCGTAAAGCCCGGACTGCCGAAGGATATGCCGTTCTCCGATGACGTCCGGCAACTGCGCGCAGCCATTTCCCGCGGATTTCCCGAGGGCCGCACCGCCCTGAACGACGCCGTAGTAGACGGCTTGCGGCAACTCCAACAGGGAAAGCGCGACAAGAAGACCCTGATCCTCATCAGCGACGGCGGCGACAATGCCAGCCTTCATAGACGCCAGGAGATGTTCGATATGGTGGAGCGTAGCGCCGCGACCATCTATACCATCGGACTGTTCAACGCCGGCGACGCGGATCAGGATCCGGGCATCCTGAAGAGGCTCGCCCGGATCACCGGCGGCCTGGCCTATTTCCCGGATAGCGCCGAGGACATGACTGACGCGTGCAAGAGCATCGCCAAGGATATCCGCACGCGCTACACCGTCGGTTATCCGCCGCCGGCTACCAACGGCGGCTTGCTGCGCCGCATTCATGTACGCGTGTCGGCGCCCGGACGCGCGGGGTTGATGGCGCGCACGCGCCTCAGTTATCGCTATGAGCAGGCCACGAACCAGAACTAGTAAAGCGCGCCGCTGGATCGAAGCCTGTCTGCTGCTGGCCGGCGTCATCGGCGTCGGCGTTTGGGGATGGTCGCACGTGCGCATGGCGGTTTTCCAAAGTTGGGGCAACCACGAGTTAGACCATCGGACGCAGCGTCTCCCGCCGGCCATGCCCGCGCCCGGTGCGCCGGCGCCCCCGCCAATTCAGAACGGCGCCTTGATCGGCCGCCTGGCGATTCCACGCCTGAAGATGCGCGCCGTGGTGCGAGAGGGCGCCGGTCAGGATACGCTGGATGTGGCTCTGGGCCACATTCCCGGCACGTCCTTACCCGGCCAGCCTGGGAATTCCGGAATCGCCGGCCATCGCGATACGCTGTTTCGCGGTCTGCGCAAGATCGCGAAGGACGACCTGATCGAGTTTCAGACACCATCTGGAAGCTATAACTACAAGGTGGAAAGTACCGGCATCGTAAAGCCCGACGACGTGGCCGTGTTGCATGCGGGCCACTATCCCGAGATCACCTTAGTCACTTGCTATCCGTTCTATTACGTGGGCTCGGCGCCCGACCGCTTCATCGTGAAGGCGCGCCTCGTAGACCCGCCCGCGGCCCCAGCCCCGGCTCCAACTCCACCCACCCCTGCCGCAACCGCCTCTGCCCCGAGCCACGACCGTATTCTCCCGAGCCACGACCAACCGAGCCACGACAGTACTCTACCGAGCCACGACCAACCGAGCCACGACCGTAAGGGAGCGGTTAGTCCAGCCATCCAAAAAGTGAATTTTCGAGTAACCACGCTGCATAGCCGCCAGTTAGCCCCCGGCATTATGCTGCGTCTGACGTGGACCGACGCGCGCCGTCACCGTGCAAACGGTTGGTTGTGGATGCCGCGGGAACAGCGCACCATCTGGTTGTGGAACCAGCCTGCCCATCAGCCCGTATCCTTCCGCGTGCCCGCTGGCGGCCCGCGGCGTGAGTTGACCATCACCAGTGTCACCAGGGACTCGGTCACCGGCTATCTCAGCTCCACTTCCGGCTTCTGATCCCCTGGGCTGCTCCCGCCTACAAATGCCCGACCGGCTCCTGCATGTTCTGGCTGGAGTTCTTGCCCGCCTCGCGGTCGAGTGACCGGCTGACGAGTTCCTTCGACCCCAGACCGACAGCCAGAGCCAATGCCAGCACAATCCCGCGAAACAGAATGCCGAAAGCCAGACGGATGATGCCGCCGCCGATGCTCAGATGCTCCAGCGCCATGGCCACTGCCTGCACCGTCACCAGCCATTTCACGCCTGCGCTCAGCAGACGCGCGTATTGCAGATTCATATTGACAGCCCCGATCAGGACACTGCGCGCGAGGAATCGGGCGACGAGACTCCCCGCGGCCAGAACCACCACCGCGGCCAGCACGTTGGGCAGATATGCCAACAGCCGGATCACAAACTGCGATGTCAGCGCCACATCGAAAGCGGAAATGCCGATGAGGAATCCGATGAGCATGGCCGTCCAAGCGATGGCCCGCGTGGCCAGCAGCGTGGGACTCTTCTCGGGCGACCACTCCGCCAATGCGGGAAATCCCCATTGCGCGACCCGCCCATCGAAATCGATACTGGTGAGCGACCGGCGCAGCATAGCAGCCAGTACCCACGCCACCAGCGCCGAAACCAACAGCTCCGCGATCAGCGCCACCACGCCAGGCAACAGGCTGGCCATCTGGCTCAACGTCGTGTTCATCGATTGACTGAGCGCTTGTCCAACTTGATCCCACATCTTATCCTCCTATGCTAGTAGGGCGGCGCCATGCGCCGCCTCGTGGGGCAGGACTCCAGTCCTGTGCGGGTTCTCCGGAACCCGGTCCTGGCGCGAGCGTTACCTCGCCCTCGGGCGGGTCTGGAGACCCGCCGCAGGCGTAGACGCCTGCCCCACCTCAGCCCTTTGATTACGGGTTAAAGCGGTCGGGCCACCTCCAACGGGAAACCAGATACGGCTTACCCGCCTCATATGCTCTAGCCAGCCGTTCGATGCGTGCGTCCACCTCCGCGGGCCCGGCCCTTTCCATTTCGAGCGCGTAAGAAGCCATCCATCCCAGATAAAGCGGCGTAATCGATCGCAGCAAATGATCGCGGCTGATAGTGCGCACGCGGTGCGCCAGTGCGAAATCGTAGACGATCCGCACCCACAAATCGTCGGGCATCCGAAACTCGCCCGCGGGCGCGCGCGACATCTTCCTCAACTCCAACAACGTCATGGGAGGCAGGATCAATCCCCAAACATCCTGCAGGTTTTGCGCTCCCAATTGAAACGACTCCAGCATGCGATGTACATCCACGGGCCCGCCATCCTCCGAGGCGGCTTCGGGAAAGCCGAATCCGGGCAGCGCATTAGATCCGCGGATGCGCTGCCAAAAGGCCGCTTGCCGTTCCATTTCGAAGAAAACGGGGCCCAGGACCCTGGCCAGGAGCGAACTCAGATTCATCCAGTCGGTAGGCGGCTGGGTGCGCGCTCCCAAGTGCGATTCGCAAACCCGGAAACCGCCGTACGCCGCCGTAGGAGCGATGTGCGCCAGCGGACTGCTTTCGGTCTCGCGCGGCGCACCGGACGCGCGCGCCAGCGTCGTTTGCAGAAGCTTTCCCGAGAGTCCGAAATCGGGACCCATGGGATTTTGAAGCTGCTCGCCGTAGAGCGCCCGGTGCAGCGGAGAGAGAATGCTCCTGTTCAGCAGACCTTCCATCTTGTGGCGGGTATAGCGCGGCGCCACTAAGTCGAACTCCAGTTCCAGCACCGGCTGTACCAGCCGGTAAATCCATTGCGGCGTGACCGCCCGCATTTGGGAAGCGATCACGCTGCACGCACGAACTCCGAGTTTGCCGCTCACGGCGAAGACGCTCCGATAGGCGTGGCCATTGCCCGGTTCGGCTTCCTCCGCTGTACCGGGAGCGGGCAGACTGTAGGAGAAGACGGATACCGGCTGGCCATCGCTCCCGGTATCGTGAGCCGCGGCAACCGGGCCAGTATCTCCGTTGTGGCAGAGCAGCACGGCCCGCTGGGTCCTGCCGGTATCGGCGGCGAATTCCGCAAGAGCTTCGCGCACCATGGCGGCGGGCGCCCCAGCCTCGCCGCCGGGATCCGAGTCGAGAATGCCGATCACCAGATCGGCGCCGCCCGCCCGCTCGATGCGGTCTAGCTCCGGCTGCGAGAGGGCATCCATTTCCACTCACCCCCTCCGGCTTCCATGGGAAGCGAGAGGATACCCAGCAACGGGATGCGCACCCATGCGGGGCGATTGTGCAGTTCGTACGCAAGCTCGTTTAGGGCTTTATCCAGCGAATGCACCTTGAGCAGTTTTCGAAAGTTCCGCTCCGCCGCCGGCAGAAACGCAGCGCCGTGCACGGTATGGCGATAGGCCCGCAGGAACTCCGCCCCGGTGTACCGCTCCCACAGCCGGGCCCATGGTTCCAGGCTCTCCCAATCTTCGGGCCGGCGCGCCGTGTAACCGATCAGGCCCGCATAGGCGGCGTAACTCAGGGACCGCAGCATGCCCGCAACGTCTTTCAGCGGTGACTGCTTGGCGCGCCGCGCGGCGATGGAACGCGCTGGCTCGCCCTCGAAATCGACCACGACGTAATCCGTCTTCACCTGCAGTACCTTGCCCAGACGATAATCGCCGTGA
Organism: Bryobacteraceae bacterium; assembly: GCA_050008575.1. Taxonomy (GTDB): domain Bacteria; phylum Acidobacteriota; class Terriglobia; order Bryobacterales; family Bryobacteraceae; genus Bog-159. Next base: position 31,255 of record JBEKMJ010000052.1, on the reverse strand, counting down.
ATCCGGATGCGTTGTCCGAGTGCGCCGTCTCCGGCGGCCTCTTCCACAGACGGGCGGAAGCTGTCCAGGATCTGTCTCCGCCGGCCCAGCATCATGCCCGCCAGATCGATGAGATCGTCCGGCAGACCGGCGATGCTGGCTTTCAACAGATCCAGGACATCGGCAGCCTCCTTGCGGATCCCGGCCAGCAAGGTTTGCACGTCCCCGGCGGCCAATGTCTCGGGCATGAACGCCGGGTCCTCGGTAGGGCCAGCCAGCGCCAGATGCAGTTCGGCAGTGCGGCGGCCGAGCCGGGCGGCGGAGTCGAGCGAAATGCCCACGTGCTCCCGCGCCAACTGCGATGGCTGGTGTTCCGCCAGGTCCATCACATCGCCGGACGGCGTGTTCCCACTATCGGGAAACGCAACTGTGGCGCAGTTCTCGTAATAGCGTGCCAGCTCTTCCAAGGTCAGCGTCCAGCCGTCTCCCTGGCTGGCCACAAAGCCTTGCAGTATCGCCAACGCCGCCGGCTCTCCATCCGCGGGCGTGTACTCGATCCGGCCGGCAAATGGCGGTATGCCTGCGAAGTGGGCGGTCTCCGTGAGGTACTTTTGCACCTCGCAATCCGGATTCGGGCCGGCCTGTTGACGGCGAAACAGCTTCAGGACCAACCGGTCGCCGTAGAACAGCAACGTGTTGCTCTGTTCCGCGGAGCCATGCCGCACAACCAGGGGACTGTGCGCCGAACCGCGGATCGCCTCAAACTCCGCACCCGCCGTTCCCTGGATCGAACCTCTGCGTGTCTGCGCCTGTTGGCCGCGCTCGATGAACGAGAGCAGGGCCGCGGCGGTACGCTCGTCGCCGGCGGCGTCATACACGAATCCGGTTCCGTCGCGCGAAACGGCGGAAGCCAGGATCGCGGCCGCAGCCGACTCCCGCAACCGGTCCGCATCCTTGCCAAAGGCCAGTCCAAGGGGAAGCAGGTAGGTCTCGGACTCTCCTCCCGTTTCGTACTGCACTTCCACCAGGGCCAGGACCGATTTGGAATCAGGAAGAGCCGCCCAGTCTGAGACGCGCGCCTTGCGGATAAGCCGCGCCTTGCCGGCCCACGCCTGTTTCCGCAGGTACTCCGGAAGCGCCGCGGACTCCAGCAGGTAGCGCCCAGCACCTTCCAGCAATCCTTCCCAGCTCTCCGCCGCAACCGGTGACGATTCCAACTGGCCGGCCGTGGCGGCGGCCTGTTTCGGTTGGGGATGCAGCTCCAGCCAAAGGAAACCGTAAGGCGATAACGTCAGGCGGTAAGGCTGCTTGCCGATCGGCGGGAAATCCACGTACCCGAGCATCTCCACCGGCCTGGCGTCCTCCAGTTCCGGCAACTCCAGATCCACAGGCTGCGCGAATCGCGACAGATTGGCCACGCACAGCACCTGCTGCTCCTCGTCGCGCCGCAGATATGCCAGCACCTTGCGATTGGACGGATTCAGGAATTCGAGCGTACCCCGGCCAAACACGCGGAACAGTTTGCGCAAAGCGATCATGTTGCGCATCCAGCTCAGCAGCGACGAGGGATCGCCCTGTTGCGCCTCCACATTCACCGCTTCATAACCCCAGATCGGGTCCATGATGACGGGGCTGTACAGTTTGGCGGGCGTAGCGCGCGAGAAGCCCGCGTTCCGATCCGCATTCCATTGCATGGGGGTGCGCACGCCGTTCCGGTCGCCCAGGTAGATATTGTCACCCATCCCGATTTCGTCGCCATAATACAGCACTGGCGTTCCCGGAAGCGAAAAGAGCAGGCTGTGCAGAAGCTCGATGCGGCGCCGATTGTTATCCATCAACGTAGCCAGCCGCCGCCGGATGCCAAGATTGATGCGCATCCGCGAGTCGGCGCTGTAGGCCAGCACCATGTAATCGCGCTCGTCGTTGGTCACCATCTCCAGGGTCAACTCGTCGTGATTGCGCAGGAATAACGCCCACTGGCAGGTATCGGGAATTTCGGGTGTTTGCGCCAGGATGTCCACGATCGGCAGGCGATCTTCCTGGCGCAGCGCCATATAGATGCGCGGCATGAGCGGAAAGTGAAACGCCATGTGGCATTCGTCTCCATCCCCGAAATAGGGACGTACATCCACGGGCCACTGGTTCGCTTCGGCCAGCATCATGCGGTTCTCGAAGCCGGCATCCATCTCCTGGCGTAGCTTTCGGATCAGCAGATGGGTTTCGGGAAGATTCTCGCAGTGAGTCCCCTCGCGCTCCAACAGGTACGGGATGGCATCTACGCGCAGCGCGTCCACGCCCAGGTCCAGCCAGTAGCGCACCACCGCCAGCATCTCTTCCACGACTTTGGGATGGTCGTAGTTCAGGTCGGGCTGGTGGGAAAAGAACCTGTGCCAGAAGTAGGCCTGGGCCACCGGGTCCCAAGTCCAGTTCGATTTCTCCGTATCGGTAAAGATGATGCGGGCTTCGCCATATTTCTGGTCCGTGTCGCTCCAAACGTAGTACTCGCGCTCCGGCGATCCCTTGGGCGCCTGGCGGGCGCGCTGAAACCACGGATGCTGATCGGATGTGTGATTCATGACCAGCTCGATCATCACCTGCAGCCCGCGCTCATGCGCGGCCTCCAGGAAGGCGCGAAAGTCCTCCATGGTTCCGTACATGGGATGCACGCTCAGGTAGTCGGAAATATCGTAGCCATCGTCTTTCAAGGGGGACGGAAAGAACGGCAGCAGCCACAGGCATGTCACACCCAAATCCTGCAGGTAGTCGAGCTTCTGGATCAGGCCCGGGAAATCGCCAATGCCGTCGTTATTGCTGTCGAAGAATGCGCGCACGTGCAGCTCGTAGATCAACGCGTCTTTGTACCAGAGGGGATCTGTCGTGCTGCCGGGCTTCTTCATGGGCCGCGCCGTTATGAGCAAACGGGAGGCCAAACCCGCGGTCCGGAAACCGCATGGGCAGGGAGGATTATCCGCTTACCACGTTGTGGAGGCGCCACACGCACTGGTGCGCGCGGCGTCGCTGCCGGTGCGGACGCCTTCCTGCCGCATTAGCGCGTCGGCGAGGCGGTTCACGGCCAACTCCTCTTCATGGCGGCTGGCGGGCGAGCGTGGCAAGGAAGCCAGTTCCAGGTGCACCAGTTCGTGAACCAGTGTCATCTCCATATCCGGCAGCGCCTCGTGGCATGAAACCCGGTAGTCCGATGCATCCAGCGCGCGGATGACGGCCGTCTTCTGGATGGAGTCCCAGTGGACATTCCCCAGCGTTTTGGGTTTCAGGTCGCCGGCATGGGACAGAACCATCGAGATCTTCCATTCCGTGAGGCCCATCCGCTGCTGCCAAAATGCGAGCCGCGCGTCGAGGTAGCCCTCCGGCTGCACCGCGCAGCCATGCGTGTCCAAAGTCCGGGAAGGCGGTGCGGCGGCGGCGCCAGCGAAGGTGAGGAACAGAACCACGGGAATGTGACGGGACCAAAACCCAGGGGAAATAGGGTCGAGCATTACCCATATCATACCCGATTTCTTATCGCATGCGTGCGGTTCGATACGGAGCTGGGCGCCCAACAGTTTTTTTGGGGAAACCGCTCCCTACGGAGTTTCCTCGAGCGCGAGTCGCCGGAAGTTTTTGCCGCATCCAGTAGTTTCTTCGCCATGGGTGCGGGTCCGAAGCACGCCTGCACGCGCCAACTCCCTCATATCGCAATGCTGGAACTCAAGATGCTAATGTTCACGCAGCCGCTTCAATATTCTATTGACCGGGAGATGAATATGCGACGAATCCTGACATTGGGCGCGGCAGTGCTTTTCATGTCCGCGCTGGCCTCCGCCGAGACTTACATGGGAAAACTGCTTGACGCCAGTTGCGCCGACCAGCAGAAAGACGCCGCCTGCAGTCCTAACGCTTCCACGGCCGCATTTGCGATTCAAGTTTCCACCGAGAAGACTCTCAAACTGGATGCCGACGGAAACAAGAAGGCTGCCCAGGCGCTAAAAGACAACAACAGTACGCCGACCGCGCCAAGGACCCGAACGCCGCGGACAGTCCAGTGACGGCCACGATTCAGGGAACCCTGAACGGCGACGAAATCAAAGTCGACTCGATTGAAGTCCATTGATCCATCCGGAGCCGTCCCAGCACCGTGCACGGACGGCTCCCGCCTTAAAGTGACGCTGGCTCCCCGGCCGGCCGCCCATAGCCGATCGGGCGACAAAGCGCGAGTTCTGTCTGGCACACCGCCGCGCGGTTCGCGAATTCAACGGACGTTTACTCAATCGTAACGAAATAGACATTATTCCCCTTCTACCCTGAGGACGGCTCCGCCCAGTCGGAGGCGCCGCCCAATTATTCCCGTTCCGAGGAAAGTGAGTGCCGAATGAGTAAGAGAACCAGGTTGTTGAGCGTCCTGACGGCAGTAACGGCTAGTGCGGCGTTGGCCGCGGAGGGCCCTGTTCCAATGGGCATCCCACACCTGGACCACGTCTACTCCAGCAAGCCCTAACGTTTGTCCGGTGGCGGGCACAGGGACCGACGCCGAGACAGTAGCGGTGGACACAACTAATGAGACCAGCGGGCCCCCCGGAGTGAATAACATCGACGGCATTCAATCCATCCCAGCGGCTCCCAACACCGTCGGCAAGACCATCGCCGATCAGCTTGCGGAGGCGGGACGCTCGTGGAAGAGCTACCAGGAAGGGCTGCCGCCCATCGGCGCCGATAACGTAAACTCCAGCGACGGCGTCTTTACCAATAGCACTAACAGCCCGTGGCAGAAGTGGCAAAACGTCGCTTACTGACGTGCGCGGCTCAGTAGGTTCAGTGCGTTACGGGAACCACGACCGTCAGGGAGTGACTTCTGCCACGAGCTCCTAACTTCAGCGCGATCCTGCCGGCTCTGACGCCGCCATTGACATCGAGCGACCTGGTGGCCCTCTACGCAGTCAAGCACAACCCGTTCGCCTACTTCAGCAGCATCCAGGAAGGGGTTCAGCCGGGGAGCGATTTGACCAATGTCGTAGATTTCGATGGCGCCGGCGGCCTGTATGCCGACCTGCAGTCCGGCTCCGTACCGGCATATTCTTTCATCGCGCCGGATCAATGCAACGATCAGCACGGGCAAGGCAATGCCGGCGCTTTTTGCGCTTATGACCCGAATCACGATGGCACGCAGGCAGGTCTGAACCCGGCCTTGATGCAGCGCGGCGACGTCGCCGTAAGGCGGATCGTAACTTCCATCAAACAGTCGCCGGTGTGGAAACAGGGGCAGAACGCCATTGTTATACTGTGGGATGAGGACGACTATAGCGTCACGCCGGCCGTAAACAAGGTCCTGCTGATCGTGGATACGAATTACGGGAGCCACGGCGTGTCGAGTAACACGTTCTATACCCACTTCTCGCTGCTGAAGTCGATCGAGTCGGGCTTGGGATTGCCGTGCCTGAATCACGCTTGCGATAGCACCGTCAACGTGATGTCGGATCTCTTCGGCGTGACTTACCCCACCGTAAATGGCAGCGCGCGCTCCGGCGATCCGGTCGTAAAGAACATTCACTAACCGGTCCGTGAACGCATCTTCTCCTACCGCGCCGGCGCGCCATTCTGGCTGGGCGGCGGCGCGGCATTCTGGTTGGCCGCGGGCCCAATCGCATAATACGCTTGTGTCGGCACCGCGAGCGACGTTCCAGCCGCCTCGACTTCATCCAGAATCCACAGGAACAGATCCTGTTGAATCCGGGTAAACTCGTCGCCGTCGCGGGTCAAGACATACACGAAGATTTCCAAGTCGAGTGAGTAAGTGCCCAAACCCACGAATCGCGCCGGGATAGGTCCCGTTTCCACCTTGGGATTCCGCTTCAGGCCCTGCGTGATGGAATCGAGTAGACTACGTACCTGGCGGGAAGTAGCGTCCCGCCGCAGGTTGAGCATCAGGTGGAACCACATCTTATCGCGCTTCGAGAAGTTCTCCAGGGCCATTGCGGAGAACAGGCCGTTGGGCACCGTGAGCAGCGTCCGATTCAGGGTGCGAATCCGCGTGGAACGCAAGCCGATGTCTTCCACCGTGCCCACCTGGTCGCCGAACTTGCAGAAGTCACCGATGTTCACCGGCCGGTCGGTGATCACCGCCACGCCGCCAAACAGGTTTTCCACGGTCTTTTGAGCGGCCAGGGCCAGCGCCACCCCGCCTACGCCCAGTCCTGCCACTATGGTTCCGGTATTGTATCCCCAATTACTCAAAAGGGCTGTCACCGTCACCGTTACGATCGTTATCTTCAACACCCGCGAGGCTAGCGGCAAAACCGAGTAGCTGAAGGTCTGATGCTTCACCTCCAGCGCCGCGCGCAGGCGCACGATCAGCAGATCGACCACCCGCATGCCCAGCCAGGCCAGCCCGCAGAAGAACAGCAACCCGGCGCCGCGTTCCAGGTAGAGGCGCAGCGCGGCCGAAGGATCGATCCACTCCATTCCCGCGCGGAATCCCGCGACCGCCAACAGAAGCTGCAGCGGCCCCAGCAGGACATCCAAAAGGCCCGTGTTCATGCGCGGCGCGATCCGCTTCAGGGCCGGCGAAATCCATGAAATCGCCAGGCGGGAAACCAACCGGGAAAGGCCCGTCAGAGCGGCCGCCAACAGGAACAGCGCGATCCAACGCCACACTGGAGTCTCCATAAGCTTCCAACTCACCAACGGCTCCGGCAGATGCTTCTCGATGGGCGAATCGCCGACCAGCCGCGCGATTTGCGGAATCGCACCGATGCTGCCGGAGGAAAACAGCCAGACCTTGGCCCCCGAGCGGAGCGTCACGCGCTCCAGGTCCAAGGCCGCCGGCTCGCCGTTCACGGTGAAAGAGTCGACGCGTTCCCGATTCGTCCCCGCGGGGTCGCCCTCTGGGTTCCTGGCGAGCGCCGCCACATCGAACTGCGCGTCGCGATCGAGAACCTGCTGCAACTGCCGCGCCAGCTCGCTGCCGTCCTTCAGCCGCCGATCGGCGGGGAGCTTCCGCAGGTCGATATATCGCCAGGCGCGTTGATAGTCTCGCGCATGGCAAGCCGCCAGGAAAGCCGTCACTGAACTCTGCGGCGAATCGCGATTCAGCGGATCCTGGCCTGCAGCGCGTTCGCCGCCACAGAGCCCCCACCCTAGACAGACCATCAGCGCGCAGGCCTTGCGGCGACTCAATCGCGGACCGTTCACGCCGCGCCTCTCCCCACCGATGCCAGCGGCAAACGCCGCTCGCGCGCCTCCGGCCGCACCTTGCCGCCCGCGCCCGCGGGAGCCAGGCGGATGGCGGCCAACTCGCCGATCAGGTCTCCGGCCCAGCGGTATACGTTGTTTTCCTGGACTACCGCGCGCATCCGCTGCATGCGCGCCTTGCGCTCTTCGGGCGGCATGCTGAGCGCGGTGTGAATGGCTTGCGCCAACTCGTCGGTGTCGTAAGGATTCACGATCAGGGCATCGGCCAACTCATGGCTGGCGCCCGTGAAACGGCTCAATATCAGCGCTCCCTGTTCATCTTTGCGGGCCACGATGAACTCCTTGGCCACCAGGTTCATGCCATCGTGCAGCGAGGTCACCAGGCACACGTCCGCCTCGCGATAGTAGGGTTGGATCTCCGCGTGGCTGTGGCGCTGGTTCAGGAAAACGATCGGCTTCCAGGCGCCCGTGCGGAAACGCCGGTTGATGCGCTCGGCTTCCTGTTCCACTTCCATCATCAGATCCTGGTAGCGCTTGATGTGGGTGCGGCTGGGTGCGCCAATCTGTACGAAGGTAAAATTTTCCCGGTATGCGGGATACAGGTCGAAAAGCCGCTCGACGCCGCGCAGCCGCTCCGGAATGCCTTTCGTGTAATCCACGCGATCGACCCCCAGCCCGAGGAAAGCCGGCTTTCCGCCCAGCTCGCGAAACAGCGCGGTGCGCTCGGCGGCGGACGCGTCCCGGTCCGCGGATGTGGAGGACGCGCCATTGCCGTTCGCCGCCACGCTAATGGGAAACGGCCGCACCGTGGTGAGGTGATCGTGGCGATTGACGGCGAAGTGCTCCCAGTCGATGCGCGACTCCAGCGCGCGGTCCACCGTTTCCAGGAAGTTATTGCAATGCGCCTGTATATGGAATCCGATCAGGTCCGCGCCCAGCATGCCGTCCAGCAATTCGCGCTGCCAGGGGCAAATGCCGAAGGCTTCCGGATTAGGCCAGGGGATGTGCCAGAAGATGGCCACGCGCGCATCCGGCCGGCGTTCCTTGATCATGCGCGGCAGCAGCGCGAAGTGATAATCCTGCACCAGCACGACCGGCTCGCTTTCGCCGCTCATCTCGTCGAGCAGGACCGCGGCGAACTTCCGGTTCACGGCGCGATACTGTTCCCAATCCTCCGAGCGAAAGACCGGCCGCGTGTGCGCGATATGGCAGAGCGGCCAGATCCCCTCGTTGGCGAAACCGAGATAGAAGCCGTCTTCCTCTTCCTTGCTCAGCCAGACGCGGCGCAGCGTGTACTGCGGATGGTCGGGCGGCACGCGCAGCCGTCCGCGATCGTCGGCGCTTTCTTTGTCCGCATCGCCTGTGCCCTGCGCGATCCAGGTTCCGTCACCGGCCCGCAGCACTGGCTCCAGTGCCGTCACCAGGCCGCTCGGCGGCACGGACCAGGTGATGGAGTTGCCTTGCCGCGAATGCTCGTAGGGTTCGCGATTGGAAACCGCGAACAGGCGGCTCCCTTTCAGTTTCCCCTGCATCGAGATGCGCAGCCTTTCGGCAGTCCACCGGGACGAGGCGGCATCCCGCAGGCGGGCCTCCTCTTCGGCCGCGGCGCGGGCGTCATGCAGGCTGGTCGCCAGATGCGTCACCTCGCTCGTCAGGGGGCGGAAGATCTCTTCGTTGGGCGGCTGGCCGGAAGGGTTGACGTTGCCGGTGCGCAGATCGTGCAGCCATTGCGCCATGTGGCGAAGCGGCTTTCCCAGACTCCAGCGGATGATCAGCAGCGTCATGCCCACGATCAGCAGCGTCTGCGCCACGCTCGTCAGAGCATGCCGCCAGACCGGCGCGGCAATAAAGGCCACGTGATGAAAGATGGCGATGGCTCCCAGCAAGTGTCCGTCCGCGCTCAGGGGTAGCGCGAGAACGTGCATCGATTCGCCGCGCGCCTGGAAGAACTCCCCGCGCAGGCGCGCTTCCCGCATGGCCGTCGCAACCGCCCGCGGCGTTCCGGCGGCATTGTCCAGATGGGACGCCAATCCCGGCGTGATGGCCAGCGGTTGACCGGTCGCACCGTAGATCGCCACGCCCGCCATGTGATCGTGGTTTTGAAATTGCCCAACCAATCCCTGCAGGTCGCTGGTCGAGCCGCCTTCGAGCGCCTGTTCGGCCTCTCTCTGCTGGCTCTCGGCCAGGACCAGAGCCTGGCGTTGCACCTCGGCTCGCATCGCATGCATCTCAGCGGCAGCCTGGTAGAAGGCGAAGATCATGGACACCACGGCCACGCCGCCAAACAAGGAGAGCATCAATCGCCGGCTTAGGTGCATTTGGTCCCTCCGGTTTGTTAGAGCAAGGTTGATGCCACGGCTGTGAGGTGAATGCCCGGGCAGGTACGATGCTTCACAGTGGCGAGCTATCAGCTATCAGCTATCAGCTATCAGCTTTCAGCTTTCAGCTATCAGCTTTCTTCACGCGCCCACGTACCGCGCATACAGGCTGCGCGCCAAACCGATATCGGTGGTGCCCTTGACGATCGCCCGGCCATCGGGAAAGACGGTCATCTCATAGGGCCCGGTCAGAAAGCGCAGCGCGAATTCGTTGGCGCGCACCTCGCCCAGCGGCAGCAGCGCCGCCTTAAGCCGCTGCAGATCGAGCGGCCGCGCGCGCTCGTGGATCTGCACCGCGTTGCGCCCGCACAGGCTGACCGGCGCGCGCCGGCGTCCTTCCAGATATGCGAAGTCACGCGCGCCGCATGCGGGACAATCCGGGTCGGGCAAGGGCTGTGCGATCTGCCGAATGCCGCCGGCCCACACGTCTACAGTGGTAAGCCGCGCCTGCACGTACTCGCCGCGCCCCGCCAGAATCTTCAACGCATCGGCGGACTGCAGGGCCGCGATCACCGCGGTAACCGAGTTCAGCACGCCGGCCGTTTCGCAAGTCGGCTGGGCGCCCGCGGGTGGATCCGGATAGACGCAGCGCAGGCACGCGGTGCGCCCCGGAATGACCGGCATGCAGAGGCCGTAGCTGCCCACCGCCGCGCCGTAGATCCAGGGAATTGCGCGGCTCAACGCGAAGTCGTTTACCAGGTAGCGCGTTTCGAAGTTGTCCGTGCCGTCCAGGATCACCTGCGCTTGGCCCAACAATTCCTCAACGTTCGCTGGCGTAAGATCGGCCACCATGCCGCGCACTTGAATCGCGGAGTTGATGCGCGCCAGGCGCCGTTCCGCCGCCACCGCCTTGGGCAACGCTTCGGCGGCGTCGGATTCCTCGAATAGCCATTGCCTCTGCAGGTTGCTAGGCTCTACATAATCCCGGTCGACGATGGTGATTCGTCCCACGCCCGCGCGCGCCAGCGCAGCCGCCTGAAAGCTGCCCAGAGCGCCGCAACCTACGATCGCCGCATGCGCCTGCAACAGCCGTTCCTGGCCGTCCTCGCCCAAGCCCGCGAACAGAATCTGCCGTGAATAGCGCTCTCTTTCCTCGCCTGTCATCGATCTTATGCGGTCCTGTCCTGCTGATTTCATCCTAACAACTTGGCAAGCCCCACCCGCTTGTTGTAACGTCAAAGTGATCACCGTCCCGCATGCAAGACAACCGCGGCATCGCCAACCATCTGACAGCCCACAGGCAAAAGCGCGGCCTGTCGGCGGCCGAGTTGGCCCGCCGCGCAGGTATCGGCCGCCAGACGATTTATGCCATCGAATCCGGCAGCTATGTGCCCAATACCGCGGTGGCGCTGCGCCTGGCGCGTACCCTCGAAGTCAGTGTGGAAGACCTCTTCGCGCTACCGTCCGGCGCCACTGCCGGCCCGCTCCCCACCGAACACGTGACGCTGCTTCCCCAGCAGGACACCCCGCGCGCCGGCGACCCCATGCAGCTCTGCCGCGTGGACCGGCGCATCATGGCGTCGTCGCCTTCGCCGGTGCCCTGGTATTTGCCCACCGCCGATGCGGTCCTGCTGGGCGATTTCAACGCGCCCGCCAAGGCCGGCAAAGGAACGGTGCAACTCTTTCACGGCGAGTACAATCTTGCCAACCGGATTCTGGTGGCCGGCTGCGATCCCGGCATCTCCGTGCTGGCCCGTCACGTGCTCCGTGCCGGGGTTGAACTGGTGGCCGCGCAGCGCAATAGCTCGCAGGCGTTGGCCCTGCTGAAGCGGGGAGTGGTCCACGTGGCCGGCACGCATTTGCGCGATGAAGCCAGCGGCGAATCCAATCTGCCGGCCATTCACCGCCTTTTCGCGCGCAACAGCGTCGCCGTCGTCTCGCTGGCGGTCTGGGAAGAAGGCCTGGTGCTGGCGCCCGGCAATCCAAAATCCATCCGGTCCATTGCAGACTTCGCGCGGCGGGATGTGACGATCGTGAATCGCGAAACCGGCGCGGGCAGCCGCCTGCTGCTGGACACACATCTCGATCGCCTCGGTCTGGCCGGCGAAAAGGTGCGCGGATACGATCGCAACGCCAGCGGCCACCTTGTGGCGGCCTGGCAGGTGCGCACAGGCGAAGCGGATTGCTGTATCTCGACGCGCGCCGCGGCCCGCGGGTTCGGCCTGGACTTTATCCCCCTGGCGAGCGAGCGCTACGATCTGGCGATTCGCCGCCAGCACCTGGACCACCCGCCCGTCGCAGCGCTGCTCGACACGCTGAACCGTGCCAGCTTTCGCCGCGAACTGGAAGGCCTGGGCGGCTACGATACCAGCAGCGCCGGCCGCCGCCTGCTTTAGGAAGCTTTCAACGATCGGCTTGACCCGCGCCGCGCGCAATCCCCAGTTTCACCATCCGCGACTGCAGCGTGGTGCGCTTCAGCCCCAGTCGCGCTGCCGCGCCCGCCGGTCCCCCGACCACCCACTTCGCCTCCCGCAGGGCGCGCAGGACATGTTCCCGCTCCGCCTCCTGCAGCGTGGTCGGCGCTCCCGTCGCTGCCTGTGCCGTCGCCTCGCCGTTGCGCAGTTCGGCCAGCGGCACGTGTAGCGCCGCGCCGCGCGTCAGAATCACGGCCCGCTCGATGAAGTTCTCCAGCTCCCGCACATTGCCCGGCCAATTCCAATTGACTAGAGCTTCCATGGCCTCGCTCGGAATCGTCTCGATGCGCCGGTTCATGCGCCGCGCATACTTCTGCGTAAAGTACCGGACCAACAGCGGAATGTCTTCCCGGCGCTCGCGCAGAGGCGGCAGCGGGATGGGAAACACGTTGAGCCGGTAGAACAGGTCCTCGCGGAATTCGCGGCTGGCGATCATCTGGCTCAAGTCGCGATTGGTGGCGGTTACCAGCCGGATATCCACCTTCACGGTGCGCGTCGAGCCCAGCCTTTCGAATTCGCGCTCCTGCAAAACGCGCAACAGCTTGGGCTGCAACTCCAGCGGGATGTCGCCGATCTCGTCCAGAAAAAGCGTGCCCTTGTCGGCCAACTCGAAGCGCCCGATCTTCTGCCCGATGGCGCCCGTGAATGCGCCTTTCTCGTGGCCGAACAACTCGCTCTCGATCAATCCCGTCGGAATGGCGGCGCAGTTCACCTTTACGAACGTGCGCTGCCGCCGCCCGCTCAGATTGTGGATGGCGCGCGCGATCAGTTCCTTGCCGGTGCCGCTTTCGCCCTGAATCAGCACGGTCGAATCGGTGGGCGCCACGGTTTCCACATCGCGCAGCACACGCTTCAACGCGTGGCTGTCGCCTACGATTTCCTCGAAATCGTATTCCGTGCGGATCTCGTCTTCCAGGTACAGCTTCTCTTCCGCCAGCTTGTCCTTCAGTTCTTCGATCTGGCGGAAGGCCAGCGCATTCTCTACCGCGATAGCCAGCTCGTTGCCGATCTGCGTGAGCAACTCGACGTCGTTGGGCGCGAAGGCCGCGTCGCGCATGCTGGCTATGTTCAGCGTGCCCAGCGCCCGGTCGCCGCGCAGCAGCGGGATGCAGACCGCCGATTGCAAACCCGCGGCCAACAAGCGATGTACGATCTCGGAAGGGAACTGCTCGGCATCCACGCGATTCCACCGCAACGGCTGCCGCGTGCGCATGGCGGTAACCGCGGGCGAATCTTCGGGTGAGGCCAGTTGCACTTCGTGGATCTGGCTATCGCCGCCCGGAAAGTCGAGCGCTTCCAGACGGAGTTGCCCCTTGGCGGGATCGACCAGCACCAGGCTGGCGTACTCGTGCCGGATCAGGCGGCGCAACAGTTCCGAGACTGCCCGGAACAGTTCGCGCAAGTCCAGGTTCGCCACCATGGCATTGGTCACGTCCAGCACCACTTGCAAACGGTCGCGCTGGCGGGCCAGCTCCGCCTGATAACATTGCGCGGCTTCGTAGTTGAGAACGTTCTCTACCGCCACGGCGACCTGCCGGGCGACTTGCGCCAGAAACTCAAGGTCCGCGCGATCGAAGGCGGAAGGCTCCGCGCCGCCGATTCCCATGGCGCCCAAACGCCGCTGGGCCGTGGTTAGGGGCAGCACGCAGCAGGAACGCACGCCGTGCTCGCGCAGCAATTGCATGACCTTCGGGTAGCGTGTCTCCCGCTCGATATCGTGGATCACCAGCGGTAGCTGCGTCTCCCAAACCAGCCCGGAGGGTGTCTCATCCACCGGCGTTTCCCAAAAGGAGGCATCCGCCGGCGGTGTGGATGTGAGCACCCGCAGGCGCATGGTGTTCCGCTCGGGAACGTGCAGCACCAGGTTGAGATAGTCGAAACGCACCACGCGATGCAGGCGTTGCGCGAGATCTTCGAATAACGCGTCCAGGTCCCGGTTCCGCGAGATCGATTCGGCAACATCCAGCAGCGCGCGGTACGGATCTACGGCGCCATCGGTTTCGGGCGTGAGGTCCAACTCTAATAATACGGTACACGGCCGCGGGATAGCTTCTCGGAGTCAATGGGCGGCAGTTCCTTGGTCCGGCGGGTACGGAATTCATGTTGTTCGATATGCATGGCCGCATGCGTCTCTTCCGCCCGCACGACGCGGCCCACCGCCACGAATTTGAGCGGACATCCTCCATCCAATTCGGCCGGCCAGTTCACCGACACCTCCACCCGCTTGCCGGGCCGCAAGCGTTGCTGCGTTTCGAAGCGCACGCCTCCGCTGCTGATATCCAACGTTTTCCCGACGCCACTCTCCGGGGCCGCGGCCCTGTGGTCCAGAATCTTGTACAGCACGTCCTGTTCAATCGCAAATCGCCGCGTCGCGCGCCGCTCTATTGCGGCGTCTAGCTTTCCGTCTTTGTCCGCCATGAGCTTATGATGCGGCTTGCCGCACGGCGCGACAATAGTATCGCAGGATCAAATCGGTAGTACGAACAGTCTGCTGTGAAGTTCGACAGATGCCACTTAGTTTTCGATGAACCCTGTGGGGCAGCGTCTACGCCTAGGGGACAGGGCGGGTCGGGAGACGAAGAGCGGGTCCTGGAGGACCCGCGCACGGTCGAAAACCCACTGCGTCTCTACATTCTGTCCGCCGCCGGCGGTCCAAGCTAGGCATGCGGGTGGGGACGGTGAGTTACGCTTCAACGACCGTAGTGTCCAGCACAAGAGAGAAACTTCACAGTAGGTTCGGCCTATGCCTTCCGAAACGCCAGCACCGCGTTCAGCCCGCCGAACGCGAACGAATTCGACAGAGCGTACTCCACCTGCGCGGCCCGCGCCTTATTGGGGATGACATCCAGATCGCACTCCGCATCCGGCATGCGGTAATTGGCGGTGGGCGGCAGCATGCCGTCGCGCAACGCCAGGGTCGCTGCAACGGCCTCCAGTGCCGCCGCGGCGCCCAGCGCGTGCCCGTGCATGGATTTCGTCGAACTGATGGCCAGTTTGTTGGCGTGCGCGCCAAACACGGTGCGAATGGCCGCCGTCTCCGTGGGATCGTTGGCCGCCGTGGCCGTACCGTGCGCATTGATGTAGCCGATCTGCTCCGGCTCAATGGCCGCATCGCGCAACGCTCCGCGCATTGCCCGCGCGGCGCCCTCGGCCGAAGGCTGCGTAATGTGGCACGCGTCCGCCGACATGCCGAAGCCCACCAGTTCGGCGTGAATGCGCGCGCCACGCGCCTCGGCCGCTTCCCAAGGCTCCAGCACCAGCATGCCCGCGCCTTCCCCCAGGATCATGCCGTGCCGGTCGCGCGAAAACGGCCGGCAGGTGTCCGGCGAAACTACCCGCATGGCTTCCCAGGCCTTCAGGATGCCGAAGCTGAACGGCGCTTCGCTGCCACCCGTCAACGCCAGATCCACCATGCCGGAGCGGACCATCCAGAACGCCTGGCCGATAGCGTGCGCCGCCGAAGAGCAAGCCGTAGAAATGGTGAAGCTGGGACCGGTAATGCCGAACTCCATGGAAATATGGCTAGCCCCCGCATTTCCCATGGTCTTGGGAATGGTCAGCGGATGCACGCGGTTGTGGGCCAGTTTGTAGACCTCCACGAAGCCGAGGTCCTCGGTGGATTGGCCGCCGACGCAGGAGCCGGTGACGATGGCTGTCCGCTCGCGCAATTCGGGAGTGAATTCGATGCCGGCTTCGGTGACGGCTTCGCGCGCCGCGATCACCGCGAACTGCGCGAAGCGATCCATGAAATCGGCGCGGCGATCCTCGAAATAGGGAGCGTGAGAGTAGCCGCGCACCTCCGAGCCATTCTGAAAGCGGATACCGGATGTGTCCACCGATTCCAGCGGTCCGATGGCCGAGCGGCCCTCCAACAGCGTGTTCCAGAACTCGTAGGCCGTGCGGCCGGGTCCGGCAATTACGCCCAAGCCGGTGATGGCTACGCGGCGCATTACTGGGCCGTGGGCGTCCCCGCCGACTTGGCCGCCAGCAGCCTCTCCACGCCTTCCACCATTTGGCGCACGTTGCGAACCGTCTTCACTTCTTCGTCTGGGATGCTGATATCGAATTCATTTTCGAGAGCGAAAAGAATCTCGACCGCATCCATGGAATCGATGCCCAGCTCTTCGAAGGCGCTGTCGACAGTGACTCGATCCTCGGGGATGCGCTTGGACGTGGCAATCACTTTGCGGACTCTCTCGATCAGTTCGTCGGACATATTAAGCGGCTAACCGTATCAAATTCGTAGCCCCGATCCCGCAAAGTGGGGACCAGGCGCGCAACGGCGGCGACCGTTTCCCGGATATCGGGATTGGCCCGAACCTCGCGCCCGTCGTGCAGGCAAAGGATAGCGCCATTGGCCGCCCCTGCCAGCATCCGGCCTACTATGGTATCAGCCTTTAGCTTCCAATCATAGCCGATGGCGGTCCACATGACGCCGAGCAGGCCGAGGCGGCGCTGGGCCTGCCGGAAACCGAACCAGCGCGCACCGAAGGGCGCCCGCAACAGGGTGGGCGGGCAGCCTGTCGCGTCGCCGATGGCGCGCTGGGCGCGGGCAAACTCGCGATAGATAAACTCCGCCGAATGAAAGCAAAACAGCGGATGCGTGTGGCTGTGATTGCCGATTTCATGGCCGGCGGCGTAGACCGCGCGGGCGACATCCGGCAGGCGCTCCACGTTCGCGCCGATCTGAAAGAACGTGGCCGGCGCGCGGTACTTGTGGAGCAGTTCTAGTACGCGCGGAGTGGACTCGCTGGGACCGTCGTCGAATGTGAGCGCGATTACTTTGCGCTGGCGGGTGCCATGGTACACCGAGGGACCCAAGACGGACGATGCGCGGCCACGGACGGCCCAGGCCAGGAAGGCGGCCCCTAAGCCCGTGGCGCACGCACTCATGCGTGCCGCGTCGAGACTCATCTCGACGCTGGCGAGCATCGCTCGCCCGTGCGCCGGCATGAGTGCCGACGCGGCAGGCACGATTGCCTGCGCCACGTCCTCAATGGACCAGGGCATTGATCTCCCGCACCTTCCCCGCGTCGAACTTCAGCTTGCGGTCGTAGGTCATCAGGCCGTTGATCTCCTGCTCAACGTCGGTCAACTGCGTGTAACACAGGCCCGCAAAGCCGGGAATGCGGGCGATCGCATGGTACAGCCCGCGCAGGCGGTCCAGCGCGGCGTCGGCGGTCTTTTCCACGCCCGAGTACCCCCAGGCTTCCGGCGGCACATCATGGCCGGGCGGAATAAAAGCGATGCCTCCGAATTCCGTCAGCGCTACAGGCGAGCCATTGTAATGGTATCCGGGAATGAGGGCCGCCTTGTGATTGTCCGGGACCCCGGCGCCGGGCGTGCCCAGATCCTTATACCGCTCGTAGAGCGAATCGCCCGTGCGCGCGTAATCGTGTATGGCGAAAAGATCCGTCATGTCGGTGTGCTCCCACCCGTCGTTGTCCACCACCAGGCGCGTCGAATCCAGCGAGTGCGTGAGGGCGTAGAGCGATTTCAGATGGTTCTGCTGGCGCTGGTCGCGCAGGTTGGGCACGCCCCAGCTTTCGTTGATGGGCACCCAGACCACGATGGACGGATGATTGTAATCGCGCTCCACCGCCGCGGTCCACTCGCGGGTGAAACGGGACACGTAGGCATCGTCGAATTCGTAGGCATTGGCCATTTCACTCGAAACCAGAAAGCCCATGTGGTCGGCCCAATAGAGGTAGCGCGGATCTTCCAGCTTCTGATGCTTGCGCGCGCCATTGAAGCCCATCTCCTTGGTCATGCGGATGTCGAATTGGATGGCTTCGTCGGTGGGCGGTGTCAGGATGCTTTCGGGCCAATAGCCTTGGTCGAGCACCATCTTCAGGAAGATGGGATCGCCGTTCAGCAGCACGGTGCCGCGCTCGGCGGTGACGCTGCGAATGCCGAAATAAGTCTGCACGCGGTCGAGCAGCTCGCCGCCACGGCGCAGTTCGAGCGTGAGGTCGTAGAGATCGGGCGACGATGGCGACCACAGCTTCGGGGCGTCGATCGACAGATCCACTTTGGCGCGCGCGGCGCTGGTGTGCGCGGCGGCGGATGCCACGGCTTGTCCGGCGAAGTTGGCCGAGGCCGTGATTTCCAGGTCCGTTTGCGGATGGGAGACGGCGAACTCCAGCCGCACCGTGCCATCGGTAGCGGGCGTAATCTTCACGCGATCCAGGTAGCTGGCGCCTACCGGCTCCATCCACACGGGCTGCCAGATGCCGCTGGTGCGGGTATAGAATATGCTCTTCGATTTGGGCTCCCAATACTGTTTGCCGCGGGGAATGTAGCGATCCGTGGGCGGGAAGTGCGCGCGCACAGTGACGACGTTGGCGCCCGGCTGCAGCAGCGGCGTGACGTCGAATGTGAACGGCGTATGGCCGCCTTCGTGGCTGCCGGCCAGCTTCCCATTCACCCAAACCATCGACCAGTAGTTCACGGCGCCGAAATGCAGGAGCGTGCGCCGGCCTTTCCATTCGGCGGGCAGGATGACGCCGCGGCGGTACCAAATCCAGGGGTGAAAGGACGTATCGCCGATGCCGCTCAGGCGGCTCTCGAAACAATACGGGACGGTGATGTTCCGGCTGAATTTCCGGCTGCCGGATGCCCAACCGGCATCCAGGCCGGCGTTGGCATCGTCGAATTCGAATTCCCAGGGGCCATTCAGGGTGAGCCAGCGATCGCGCTGGAACTGGGGCTGGGGATATTCGGGGCGCGGGATGGCAGCCGCGGAAAGGACGGAGTATACGAGAACTAAGAGGGCTGCCGGTTTGTGCATGTGAAGATCTATTGTAGCCGCACAGCCTGGCGTCCCCACGCCCAGTGGGGCAGGACTCCAGTCCTGTCAGGATGGGCCTGCGGCCCACCAATCGTGATGAAAACCCGCGTAGGGCGGCGCCATGCGCCGCCGAGGGCGAGCTTCGCTCGCCGAAGAGCGGGCCTGCGAGGCGGCCTCGGAGGCCGCCCATCGCCCGGTCCTACGTTCCGCGACGGTTACCCCACAACTCCACATGCAGACGCGGGCTGAATCGGAATCCTTCCTGTTTGCAGATCTCCGCCAGCCACACGCCCCGCTCGCGCAGCACGGCCGCGTCGATGCCTTCCGGCATCAGGATGACCTTGGCCGCATCCGCATCCAGCGCGCGCGTCAGATCGCGCACCTCGGCCAGGTCTTCGGGCTGGGTGACGACAAATTTGAGCTGGTAATCGTAATCCGCCATCAGCCGCCGCACGACGTCCGGTTGAATGCGCAGGCGCTCGTGCCGCTCGGCCCATTCGCCGGCGGGAGTCGAATTGGCCAGCTTCGGACTGATGCTCATCAGGTCGCACGCGACCGGCGCAAACACCGTGCCGGCCGTCTCGATCGTGATGTGCCGCCCGCCCGCGCGCAGACCGCGGGTCAGTTCCACGATCTCGCGTGCGATCATCGGTTCGCCGCCGGTCACCACCACGTGGCGCGCCGGGTAAGTGTCCACCTCGGCCAGGATGCGCGCCAGCGTCCAGTCGTCCCCTTCCGGATGCCACGATGTATACGGCGTATCGCACCACGCGCAGCGCAGATTGCATCCGCTGGCGCGCACGAAGACGGAAGGCACGCCCACCAGCGAGCCTTCGCCCTGGATGGAGTGGAAGATTTCAGCGATCCACAAGACCGGCCTCTTCGAATCCCTTGCGGCGCAACAGGCAGGAATCGCATTGCCCACACGGGCGGCCCGTGGCGTCCGGATCGTAGCAGCTATGTGTCAAGCCGAAATCCAAGCCGAGATCGCGCCCCAGCTTGACGATCTCCGCTTTCGACAGCTTGATCAGCGGCGTATGAATGCGGACACGCAGGTTGCCTTCCACGCCGGCCTTGGTGGCCAGGTTGGCCATGTTCTCGAAGGCGGCGATATACTCGGGACGGCAATCCGGATAACCGGAGTAATCCAGCGCGTTTACGCCGATGAAGATATCGGGCGCTTCCAGGACCTCCGCCCATGCCAGCGCAAAGGAAAGGAAAATGGTGTTGCGCGCGGGCACGTAAGTTACCGGAATGCCGTGCGACATATCCTGCGCGGATCGTCCCTTGGGCACCGCCAAATCGTCGGTAAGCGCGGAGTGCCCGATCTGCCGCAGGTCGATGTGCGCGAGCACGTGCCGCGCGGCGCCTAGCGCCTGTGCCACGCGCGCCGCGGCTTCCAGTTCTACGCGATGCCTCTGTCCGTAGTCGAACGAAAGCGCGTAGCATTCGTATCCGTCGCGGCGCGCCAGCGCCAGGCAGGTGGAGGAGTCCAGGCCGCCGCTGAGCAGGCACACTGCTTTGTGGTTTGTGGTCAAGTGTTTATTCTATCGCGAGCCGGCCGGTCCGCGCATTCCTGGCGTCAAGAGGTAAGTCAGTCTTTAGTGCGTATAAATTGATGTGGGACGACGTGTAAAATGCCTCCCGCGAGCGCGGCCCGCTGCATTTGTCCATGGTAAGTTTGTCTAAGTTGTGTCTCCCGGCCACTCCGTGTTACAAGGCTAACTACTCTAAGACATTCGTGAAAGACCTATTAACTAACGCGAAACGGCCGGCGAACTGGCGTTCATTCATGAGTGGGACTGGCGGCCGGCGGCGATGCGGCCATTCTCAGGTTTCTGGCGGCAGCCGAACCGATTGAAGCCGGCCTGTGGCAGCAATCCACGGATCTCGAGGAGTTACCTCCGGGCATCAGAATCCCTATCGGCTTGCGCTACAGCAACTCGATTCCGACGGTTCTCAATATATTTCCAGCAATACGTTAGACGAGCGGAGCCACGCGTCCTTTCTGAACGCCTACCCGATTGCCAAAGGTCAGGAGCCGGTCGGCCTGGATGCGTTCCACACGCTGCCGAGCAGCCAGGCCACCGGCGCTCCGCAAATTGGAGGTCTGACCTATCTGATGCAGCTTAGCGTGAACACCAGTTGGTACGTCCGCTATCGCAGCACGACAAACCCTGATTTCGGCACATTCGAGCAAGCGCTCCTGTGGTTGGCGGCCGGCCAGATTACGCGATTCCCAGGACAAACGAGGACTTCGGGCCCGCCGCGGACGTCCAGGCGATTGCAACGCGGCGGCGTCTCGCTTTGGGTCAATCGAGCAAGGAGGCTCCAGTAGTACCCGACGCTGGCGCAGAAGGTGTCCAGCCTAGACCTAGAGAGGTGCTGAAAATCCTGCTGAGCATCGGCGGCGACGAGATCCGCCATTTTCCTTGAGTGGACCCGATCCGCAGGTGCAGACGAACCTGATCGTCCCAGTGCCGTGCGAGTTCATCAGCCCCAAGCTGCCGCGCTGCGCGGTGATCCAGCCGACGTCTGAAGGCCAGATCGATGTGGTCGGGGCCGCCAACTTCCTCATCGGGGAAGGGCTGTTTATCGGCCGACCGCCGCGAACTGCTGCTTAATATGGCGCATGCAGCCGACGCCGCTCAGCGCCGTGTAGCAGCCCCGCATGTCTCCGCTTCCCCATCCTCGCGGCGGGATCGGGACAACCGTAAAGTGCCGATTGACAAACGGTAAGCGTTACTTTACGGTATCCTGATGATTAGAGGCTTCAAGCATCGCGGTCTCAAGCGGCTCTACGAACGCGGCGATCGCAGCGGGATACGGCCTGATTTGGTTGACACGGTTCAGGAGATTTTGACTGTCGATAGGGCCGCTACGCCGCAGGCGCTTAATCTTCCAGGCTATCGCCTTGACCCGTTGAAAGGCGAATTGAAAGGGTTTTGGTCTGTGACGGTGCGGGCCAAGTGGCGCATCGTGTTTCGTTTTGACGAAGCCGCCGCTGCCGCCTTCGACGTTGAATTCATCGACTACCACTAGGAACCAAGGAGCAAACATATGCCCATGAAAAACCCCGCGCATCCCGGACGTATCGTCCGGAGCGCGTGCCTGGAACCGCTCGGCCTGTCTGTGGCCGAAGGGGCGAAGATTCTCGGCGTCACCCGGCAGGCGCTCAACAACGTCGTCACCGGCAAGTCTGGCATTAGCCCGGAGATGGCTATCCGTCTGACCAAGGCCTTCGGCAGCACGGAGGAGACGTGGTTAGGAATGCAGATGGCCTGACCTCGCGGCAGCCCGTAAGAATGAAAGCAAAATCAAGGTGCGGCGGCAGCGCGTGGAGGAAGTGCACGCGTACTGAAAGAGCCGCGCGGCGGAGTTGTGCGCGCGCACTACCCGTCTGGAATTAATCCGTTCCCTAAGGCGAAAGCCTAACGCGAAAACCTCTGTCAACGCGAAAACCTCTTGGCCGAAGCGTTCAGTTCGTGTAAAATGAACCGACCTGGAGCCATGAACGGGGAAAACTCCAGGTGACGTCGCGTCACAGATTCGGAGGTGCGTGCATGTGGGAATTCAGATGGGGGTGGGCATCGCTATGCTTGTTGTCGCTTGTGGGGTTGCTGTCGGCTCAAACCCCCGCAAGAGTCGATTTCGCAAAAGAGGTAATGCCGATCCTGCGGCAGAACTGCGTGCCATGCCATGGACCGGCGCAGCAGAGCAGCGGAATGCGCGTTGACCGGCGAAGCGTGGTCCTCGGCCGCCGCGGTGTTGTTCCCGGGAGCAGCGAAAACAGCTTTCTGTATCACCGGATATCCGGGAACGATGTTGGCCTGCAAATGCCTCCCACCGGGCCGCTCCGTCCGGAGCAAATCCGGACCATCAAAACCTGGATAGAGCAGGGCGCCGACTGGCCGGATGCGCTCGCCAACGAAGTCGATCTCCCGCCCTCCGACGCCAAAGCCGTGGCCCTCGTGGATATGCTCCAGGCCGGCGACCTGCGCGGATTCACGAAGTCCGTCGAGCAAGATCCGAAGCTACTAAATGCCCGTGGGCCGGAGGGTTCCACTCCATTCATGTACGCGGTGCTCTATACCGGCGTCCCCACGCTCGAGCGCCTGTTGAGACTCGGCGCGGACGTGAACAAACGGAATGATGTCAATGCCACAGCCCTGATATGGGCCGCCACCGATTTGGAGATAGTACGTCTGCTACTGCAGCACGGCGCCGAGGTTAACGCGCGCTCCAGCGACATGCGCACGCCGTTGATGACCGCTGCCCGGCGGCCCGGCAATGCCGCTGTGGTCAAGCTGCTGCTGGAGCACGGCGCGAATCCGAATCCCAACGCGAATCCAACCACCGAATCTTCGCCGTTGATTGAAGCTTCCGTAGCTGCCGATGCCGACGCTATCGAGTTGCTGCTCAGCCACGGGGCGGACGTTAAGAATGGGGCAGCCGAACCGGCACTCGAGCTGGGTATCGACGCCCGCTGCTCGCAATGCACCACCCTCCTGGCCGCCAAGAGCCTAAGCCGGGAAGACTATTCCCAGGCGCTGGCGGGTACTGCGGTGCTGGGCGACGTGAACAGCGTCCGCCTGCTGCTCGATCACGGCGCGGACGTCAACGCCGCCGATCCGCTCGGTCGCACCCCTCTCATGTACGCGGCCGCATCCGATCTCCTCCCCCTGGACGAGATCAAACTGCTCGTCGAACGCGGCGCCGACGTCAACGCCACCGATGCCCACAAGCTGAGCGGAGATGCCGGTCTGACGGTGCTGGATATCGCCAGGCTGCATGGCGATACGCCCGTCGTAGAACAGTTGACCAAGTACGGGGCGAAGGGCTCTGCGCCCGGCCCAGCCGCGCTTAAGCCACGGCAACGGAACAGCATTGAAAGCGCTATCCAGGCAAGTCTTCCCTTGATCCAGCGGGCCGATGCCAGCTTCATTCCAAAGGCTGCCTGCATCTCCTGCCACAACAATAGCTTTGCAGCGATGGCGGTCGGCGCGGCTCGAAGAAACGGTTTCCAGGTCGACGAAAAAACCGCCGCGCAACAAGTGAAAGCCAACGTGTTCGGCTTGGGGAAGCTGCGCGACAATTTGCACCAGGGTTTCTTTGCACCAGTGGTTGATTACTTCGCTCCGTTTGTTCTGGGCGGGGTCCTAATCGGCCTCGACGCCGAGCATTACAGGCCCGATCTCAACACCGATGCCGTTGCCATGTTCCTGAAGGCGCGTCAATCACCTGACGGCCAGTGGATCTACCCCATTGCGGATGCCCGTCCCCCGATATGCTCGGACTATATTGCGCAGACCGCGGTTTCGATGCGAGCGCTCCAGCTTTACGCTCCCAAAGCGGACAAACCCGCCTACGATCATGCCATTGATCTCGCAGCGGCGTGGCTGGCGAAAGCCCGGTCAAATACCAACGAAGATCGGATCGCCCGCGTGCTCGGGCTGGCCTGGGCCGGCAAAGATAAAGACGCGACACAGATCGCCGTACGAGAGCTCCTGGCCACCCAGCGAGCCGACGGAGGCTGGTCCGATCTGGATTCCCTGGAGAGCAGCGCCTACACCACGGGAAGGTCCCTGGTTGCATTGCAGAGCGCCCAGCTACCGCCGGCCGACCCGGCATACCAGCGCGCCGTCAAGTATCTACTGAACACGCAACAGGCCGATGGATCCTGGTACGTCAAGACGCGTGCCATGGGGTTGCAGCCGTACTTCGACGCCGGCTTTCCCTACGGCTTCGATCAATGGATTTCGGCCGCCGGGACGAATTGGGCGACAGTGGCGCTGTCCCGGGCGTTCCCGGCCACCACGGCGATGGCATCTCCTGGGCGATAGCTTCTTACCCCGATGATTCGTGATTGGAATTCTGTTTGGCAGCCAACGTGACGGCGCTGGCACATGGTGGGGAAGGCGGAGCCACGACGGCATGAAAGGGTATTACCGCCATGGTTGTCCCGTGCATCGTGAACATTCGGTATGTTACTCATGCGCCTTCCGCCAATCCTCCTCCCCCATCACCGCAATGGCCGCCAGCTTCTTCCCCTCCAGCCCCCGATTCACATCCGGCAACACCCGCCCTGTCAGATTGGTGAACTCGTGGATGACATCCTCCAACTCCCGACCCAACACCTCGCCGCGCGCCACCTGCTCGTCCGTGGGCCGGCCTTCATACGAATTCACGTCGCCATATAATCCGACCCCATCCGAGGAGCCGGCCAGGAATTCGCGCAGCCGCTCTTCTCCCGTAATCATGCCGCCTTCCTTCGTGGCTACAATCTTAGAACGGATCTCATCGGCCGACACCGCCAACTCCGTCAACTTCGCCCGCAGCGGGTCCGCCTCCGGAAGTTTGGCGGCGCTCTTCTGGGCGGTGTCGCGCACCGCGACGATGGCGTCCACCGCCCAGCTCATGTGGTCCAGCAGGCCGCCCAGCTTGGTCGCCAGATCGAACTGCGCCTTGCGGTCTTCCAGCGTGAACTTGGCGCGCGGGTCCAGCACCACGTGGATTTCCGCGTTGTACACCTTATCGCCCTTCGTCATTTTCACCGTGTAAGTGCCCGGCAGGATGCGCGGGCCCGAGATTGCGCCAGCGGCTATGGTGGCCGCCGGCGGGACGTGCGGGGGCTTCATGTGCATGGACCAGCGTGTACGGTTAATCCCGCGATGGCCGCTCGTGCCCAGCGTGTCCACCAACTTGCCCTGCGCATCGAAAACCTCGATCTTCATGTCGCCATAAATGTGGCGGCTTCTCTGGTAGTAAGGTATCGCCGCGTCAGTCGAACGGTTCGGACCCACGAACGTGGCGTCGCCTTCCATCCAGCCGCCGGACGTTTCCATCCACTGCACGGCGGGCGGAATCGGAAGAAACGCGGCGTATTCCTGCATCCCGTCCGGCGTGAGCGCGCGCAACGGCGAGATGTCGTCGATAATCCAGATGCCCCGGCCATGCGTCGCCAGAATCAAATCCGACGTGCGCGGGTGAATGAAGATGTCGCGCACCGCCACCGCCGGAAAGCTGGGTCCCTTGTATTGCGCCCAGCGCTGGCCGCCATCCACGCTGATCCACAGCCCGAATTCGGTTCCCAAGAAGAGCAGGTTAGGATTGACAAGGTCTTCCCTGATGCAGTGCGCATAGCCGCGAATGCCGCTCTCCTGCACGGGCAGCGCGGTCCAGGTCTGGCCGTAGTCGGTCGTCTTATAAAGGTACGGTTTCATATCGCCGTACATGTGACGGTCGAATGTGGCGTATGCCGTGCCTTCCGCATAGCGGCTGGCTTCCACCCAAGTCACCCACGGCGACTTACCGACGCCCTGCACGTTGCCGATAACATTGGTCCAGTGTTGCCCGCCATCCCGCGTGATCTGGACGTTGCCGTCATCCGTTCCCGCCCAGACAATTTGGCCGTTCTTGGGCGATTCGGCAATCGAATATACCGTCGTGTTCATCTCCGCCACGGAGTTATCCACAGTCACGCCGCCGGATTCTTCCTGCTTCTGCTTCTCCGGATCGTTGGTGGTCAAGTCGGGCGAGATCCGCTCCCAGGACTGGCCCTGGTCGCGCGAACGAAACACGAACTGCGCGCCGATATAGATGGTGCCCTTTTCATTCGGACTGAGCACCAGCGGCGCATTCCAGTTGAAGCGCAGCTTCTTCTCGCCGTAACGCGCATAAGGCTTGATGGAGCGGGATTCGTGCGTGACCCGGTTTTCCCTCTCCACTTCCCCGCCTTGCGTCTCGACATAGATATAAGCCGCGTCCGTGGGGTCTTCCCACATCCAGAAGCCGTCGCCGCCGCACATGTTTTCCCAGCGCGCATTGCTCACTCCGCCCGGATACGACGAGTCTCCCACCCAGCAACTGTTGTCCTGCAATCCTCCGTACACGCGATACGGCTCGTGGTTGTCGGCGCTCACATGGTAGAACTGCGAGACCGGCAGGTTCATCAGGTGCTCCCAGCGCGTGCCGCCGTCCTGGCTGCGCCACAGCCCGCCATCGTCTCCGGCAAACATCATATTGGGATTTCCCGGATCGATCCAGACGTCGTGAAAGTCGCCGTGCGCATTCGCCACCGCGCTGAAACTGCGCCCGCCATTCACGCTGAGCAGCAACGGTCCGTCGACTTTGAACACTTTGTTCTCGTCCTTGGGATCCACAATCAGGTTGGCGAAATAGAAGGGGCGCCACACCTGGAACTGGCTGGCATCCAGGTGCGTCCAGCTCTGGCCGCCGTCGTCGGACCGGTAGAGCGCGCTGGTCTTCGACTCGATGGTGGCGTAGACCACCTGCGGCTTGGAAGGAGCCACGGCCAGCGCGATGCGGCCATAAGGCTTCTCGGGCAGGCCTTTGGCATTCGCCGGCGTCAGTTCGGTCCAGTGCTCACCGCCGTCGGTGGACTTGAAAAGGCCGCTGCCCGGGCCGCCCGAACGGAAGGTCCATGCTTGCCGGCGGAAATCCCACATGGATGCGTAGATCGTTTTGGGATCCTGCGCGGCCATCGACAGCATGGCGCATCCGGTGGAACCGTTCGTTCCGGCCAACACCTTCCGCCACGTCGTGCCGCCATCGGTGGTTTTGTAAACGCCGCGTTCGTCGTTATCGTCCCACAGGTGCCCCAGGGCGCAGGCATACACCGTGTTGCCATCCTTGGGATCGATCAGAATCTTGGCGATATGTTCGGAATCCTTGAGGCCAACGTTCTTCCAGTTCTCGCCGCCATCGACGGACTTGTAGACGCCGTCGCCGATGGAAACGCTGTTGCGCACCCAGCTTTCGCCGGTGCCCGCCCACACGATTTTCGAGTTGGAAGGGCCGATGGCCACCGCGCCGACGGACTGCACGTCAGAAAGATCGAACACGGACTTGAACGTGGTGCCGCCGTTGATGGACTTCCAGACGCCGCCGCTGGCGGCCGCGGCGAAGACGGTGAGGCGTCCGCTATCGTTGACCGCGGTGACCGCCGCGATACGGCCGCTCATCTCCGCCGAGCCGATGTTGCGCGCGGGCAGGCCGGAGATAGTGCCCGAATCGTACCGGACAGGCGCTTGCGCAAACAGCGCGGCGCCCAGAAGCAATGACAGAACGCATATTCGCGTCACGGCCGTTTTCCTCCCGGCGCGGCGGATGGCACAGCCGGCATCTTGAACTCGGCCGGGTCCATCGCCACGTTAGCTTCGATTTTGTCGATGGTGAGCTTGCTGGTCTCGCCTGGGCTGCGCGGACTTCCCTGTTCCATGGCGAACGGGAAGTAGATGCCGTTCACCAGTTTGAAGGAACCCATTTCGGAGAACGATTCGCGCACCGAGCCGTGGATGAATTGCACCGACTCCACGCGGATCTCGAGAAATGTTTCGGGGTCCAGGTAATAGTAGACGATGTCGCCGTTCTTAAGCGTCACCTTCAGGCGGTAGGCGTCGTCGCCATCCACGGTATCGTGGCCCAGGTACTCGATGGTGTTGCCTTTGTCCTTGTAGTCCACCAGGTGGCCATAGAAATCGGATTGATCCTGCAAGCCGCGCAGATCGTCTTCGCCGAGCATCTCCGGATCCTTGCGGCCCGAGAATGGCATGACGCGCCAGCCCGATGCGCCGTCGTACGCCTCGATCCCGGTCATGCCCATGAGGGTGAATGTCTGCCGGAGCAGATTAGGCGCCATGGTGTCCATTCCGACTTGTATCGCAAAGCTGCCCTGCTGCATTTTGCCGGTCATCCGCAGCGAGTGAATCGCCTTAAGCTTCTCGATGCCACCGTGGGCCGTTACGTTCTTGTTGACCAGGTCTTCGGCGGTCTGCGCCGAGAGCAGCGCGGCGGCGCAGGCGAACCCAGCCGCGAGTCTTCGAAGAGTACCCATAGGGTTTGGCTCCTTGTTGTGAGACTTAATGGTAACAGGTGAACTCCCAGCCCGTGTTTTGCGTTCGTGGCAGTATGACGCCAACACCCCGAAAGGATATAAGGACATCGGCATGGAAGGCATGGTCGCGAAGTGGCACGCCACTAATACCGCCAAGTCCATCGATGAATTCACATCGCTGGCGCGGCGCATCGCCAGCCGAATTCCACCCGGCGGTAGCGTGCTGGACGTCGCGCTGGGCCAGTGTACTTCTCCATTGAGCTGGCGAAGCTGGGTCCGTACTCGATCAAAGGACTCGACATCAGCCGCACCTTTGTCGAACTCGCCGGCAAGAGAGCGGCTGCAAGCGGGCGCGGCGACTTCCGGCAAGGCAGCGCTTCCACATGCCCTTCGCCAACGGTACTTTCGACTTCCTGTTACGCCGCGCGGCGTTCAAGAACTTCGGCGAACCGGGCGCATTTGCAGGAGATGCGCCACGTGCTTAAACCGGGCGGCTGTGGTTTGATTATGTTTTGCCCCGATTCCACTTCAGTCAATCAAAGTAGCTCGGTTCCCGAGACCGGGCAAGGGGAGATCATGATCCGAAAGTTAGATACGTCTTTACTGACAATCGCCGTGCTCTTCCCGGCCGGCACTATCGTGATGGGGGCCAGGCCCGTTAACCCATCATGTGCGTGACGTGGTTGCTAGCGGAGAGGCGAAGTACATTGGGCACCTTTCCCCAACCCAGTCCATCCGCATCGTTTTGATGCTGCCGTTGCGCTGACTTGGATGCCCTTCTGAGGGACCTCTATAACCCTTCCAGCGTGAATTACCACAACTTCCTCACGGTCGAAGAGTTCACTGTCATGTTCGGCCCCACGCAAGAGGACTATGATGCCGCTGTCGGCTACGCCAGAACCAAGGGCCTGACGGTCGTCGGTACTTCGCGCAACCGCGCCAACCTCGATGTGGAAGGCAAGGTTCCAGAGATCGAAGCCGCGCTGAACGTACATATGAACATCTACCAACATCCGACCGAGAACCGCACGTTCTTCGCTCCGGACCGCGAGCCTTCCACGGACCTGCCGTTTGCTCTTTGGCACGGTGTGATTGATGAACTCGCTCCTATTGTCCGAATGGAAGCCCACTATCTGAAATGGGAACTGCCGCAGCATCGCCTCCAGCACGGGGATCAGCCAGGCCTCGCTGATGTATGCCGTCGCTCCCACTACCTGCCATTGCGTCACCTCGTCCACGGCATTGATGCGATACACCCCTTTGATTCCCTCCAAATCCCCTTGATGGACCGTGTCCACCCGCAGGAACCCCGGCCGCCCCTGCGGGTCCGGCCGCCGCCGTTCCCCGATCGTCACCTTCACGGGCCGCGTCTTTTGAAAACTCACCTTCCGCTCCCGGTACGCGCGGCTCTTCCGCAGATTGTAGATATGCGCCGCCGAAATCCCCGCCAGTCGCCGATATCGTTCGTCCCCATAATCGTGGAACTCGCGGTGGAGAATCTTTTGCGTGGCCGGCCCGCTCAGAGTTTCATGCGCTTTGTCCACCGCCGCCAACAACTCCACATCGCACGTCTTCGCGAACCGGTTCCGGCGGTAGCTTCGCTCTTTCACCATCCCCTTCTCCAGATACTGCCCGACCAGTCGCGTCATCTGCGCCCGGCTCAGGCCCGTCATCTTCGCCACGTACCTCCTTAATAGCCCTTTGGCTTCTCGCTTCTGCCTGCCGTACTCCTGCTCCACCAGCGTCCGTGTTACCCATCCGTATACTTCCTCCCGGTTGTTTGCTTCAAATCGAAACTCGTCGCTGGCCGCCAAGAACATCCGGATCTGAAGACTCAGCCGCTCTCCGTTTTGCATGCTGATGATCAATCCCAAGCATGCGGGTTCTCCACCCCTTCAGGCTCATCCTGCGTTAGAAACGCGCCCCCTCCCCAGGCTCATGCTGCGTTATACAAGACTAGAACGGCCGTTTCGTCGGCCCGGCGTTAGCATAGTCTTAATATGATTCCTAAATCGAAGAGCGTGGCGGTCCGTGCTATGGCGCTCTTGTCCACGGCGACGTGGCTGTTCGCTCAGCTTCCCGAGACGCGCCCGCCCGGGCGTCATGCGTGGGCGGACGCCAGCCTGTCCCCGGATGCGCGGGCCGACATGGTGATCGAGCAGATGACGCTCGACGAAAAGATCCAGCTTGTGCACGGAATGGGTTGGGAAGGAATTTTTGATCCGCCGCAGGCCGGACCCGGAGTGAGGGCGTTGCAGCCGTGGGCGTTCATTCCTGGCATTCCGCGCCTGGGCGTGCCCGATCTGCAAATCTCCGACTCTGTGCTGGGCGTGACCGGGAGCGGTGGCAAGAGTCGCTACGCCACGGCGTTTCCGTCGGCAGAGGCCGAGGCTTCCTCCTGGGACTTAGCGCTGGCGGCTGAGACGGGTTCGACCATCGCGACCGAAATGCGTGCGCACGGCCTGAACATGTCGCTCGGTTCCGGCGTCAATCTGACCCGCGAGCCGCGTTGTGGCCGGACCTTCGAGTACAAGGGCGAAGATCCGATCCTGGTGGGATTGATGGTGCGCGAGGAGTTGAAGGCCGCCCGGGCGCAGGGCCTGATCGTAGGGATCAAGCACTACGCGGTGAACGACCAGGACGGTGGGCGCAT
>JBEKMJ010000051.1:0-54902 GCA_050008575.1 Bryobacteraceae bacterium | reverse complement strand
GCCTGTTATGGGCGAGCTTCGCTCGCCGAAGAGCGGGCCTACGAGGCCCGCGCAGGCTGCGAGCCTGCCCCACGGCGGCGGACAGAATGTAGAAAAGCGGTGGGTTTTCGACCGTGCGCGGGCCCTCCAGGACCCGCTCCGATCGTTCCAACGTCTTTCTTGCTGAGCACCCATGCTGCGCGTCCTCCTTTACGTCGCGGTCCCCGTAATCGTGGCCACCGTCTACCTGGCGCTCCTATACGTCGCCAGCCGCTCCGTCTACTTCCCCGCGAAGTATCCGGAAGGGCTTTGGGACGCGCAGGCGCCGATTCACGCGGCGGACGTCTCGACACAGAGGATGGCGTCCGCATTCATGCCTGGTGGATTCCGCGTGAGGGCGCCTCTTTCATAACTCTGCACCTCCACGGCAATGCGGGCAACATCACGCACCGCTACTCCCAGTTTCACGAAATCCAGGCAGCCGGATCCGCGATCCTCGCGCTGGATTACCGCGGCTACGGAAAAAGCCAAGGGCGGCCCAGCGAAAGAGGTGTTTATCGCGACGCCGATGCGGCCTATAACTACCTGCTGAAGACCGGCTATCGGCCGGACCAGATCGCCGTCCACGGCGAGTCCCTGGGCACCGCCGCCGCCGTGGATCTGGCTGTGCGCCGCCCGGGTGCGGGCAGTGGCGCTCGAAGCGCCGTTCACGCCGGCGAAAGATGTGGCGCGGACCGTGGCGCCGGTCATCGGTCCGATGCTCGCATGGGGCTTCGATTCGCGCGCCAAGATTGGCCGCATCCACGCGCCGGTCTTCTTCATCCACGGCGACCGCGATGACGTAATCCCGCTGCGCCTCGGTCAGGATCTGTTTGCCGCCGCGCGCGAACCGAAGTCGCTCTGGTTAGTGCCGGGCGCCGGGCACAACGACATCGTTGAAACCGCCGGCGCAAGCTATCGGCTGTACTTACACTCCCTGTACCAGCATTTGCACGGCGGCCGGCGGCCTACGAGGCCGCCGCAGGCTGCGAGCCTGCCCCACTTAAACATGCGATCATTAGGGCTTGAGCCCACTCCTTCTTTTACTGCTGGCCCCCTACCCGATCGCCGACATGAACAGCGCCGCCCGCGACTTGGCCCGCACCCTAGACGCCGCCGTAGCGCATGAACCCGTGGCTCTAACCGTGAAAAATCTGTCCGCCCTCGACAGCGCGGAAATCCGCCGCGTGTTGGAATCTGAATTGAAGGCCGCCGCCCAGCCCACGGCCGAAGTCCAGCTCACCATTTCCGAGAACCTGACCGAGTTCCTCCTGGTGGCCGAGATTCGCCGCAACGGCGAACGCCAGGTGCTGCTGGAATCCTGGCCGCGCTTGCCCGCCGCTCCGGCAGCCGCCCCCGAGGACAGCCGCACGCGTGTGACGCTGGAAAAGAAGCTGCTGTGGGAGCAGGATCTGCCCATCCTGGATGTTGCCCAAACCCCCGCTGCCCAAACTGCCGCCGCGCTGCTGGTGCTGGACGCCACCCGCGTGCTGCTGGTCCGCGGCGCCGACCGGCAGTCCGTGCCAATTCCCTCAACCCACCCCTGGCCCCGTGACCCGCGCGGCCGGCTCTTAGTGAGTGACACCGCCTTCACCGCCTATCTGCCTGGGACCATTTGCCGCGGCAGTACTCAGCCGCAGCTCTCACTCGCCTGCCAGGACTCGCCGGAACCCTGGCTCCTCGCGCCCGGCGCCCTCGCGCTCTTCGCGCCCGATCGCAACCTGTTCCTAGGCCACATCGATATCGCGCCCGGTGGCCCGCGCGACCTGCCGCCGTTTTATTCCGCCGCGCCCGCGGGAGACGCCTGGATCTTTGCCGCCACCGACGGCCGCGCACACGTGTACACGGCCGCCGCCCTGGAAGCGGCCGGCACGATCGATCACTGGGGTAGCGATATCGCCGCCATCCAAACAGCTTGCGGCGCGCGCATTCTAGCCACCCGCCCAGCCGCACCGGGCGATCCGGACGCCATCCAACCCTATGAGCTCGTGAACAACGCACCCAATCCCGCCGGTCCGGCGCTTGAATTCCCCGGACCCGTTACCGCGCTATGGTCCGCCGGCAACACGGCCACGGCGGTCTCGCGCGATCTCCAAACCGGACGCTATGCGGCTTTCAGCCTGGCTCCCACTTGCGGTTCTTAGCGCGTCGGCGGCCGCAGGCGCTGCCACTCGCCCGCACTACGGCGGAACTCTACGCGTCGAGATGCGCGGCGGCCAACCCGATGCCGGACCGCTGCGCGCACTGGTCTTCGAGACCCTGGTGCGGCTCGACGCAGCCGGCGCGCCGCAGCCCTGTCTGGCCGTATCCTGGCAGCACGACGCCGCCGCCAAGCGGTGGCAGTTCAACCTGCGGCCGGGAGTCAAGTTCCACGACGGATCTCCGCTCACCGCTGCCGTTGCCGCGACTATACTGGCAGCCGCTCTGCCCGGCGCGACAGTAGCCGCAGCCGGCGATTCCACCGTCGCCATCCGCGCCAATCGTCCGCTGGCCGATCTGCCGCTCGATCTGGCGCACAACGGCTGGCTGGAGACCGGCCCTTTCCGCCCCACCGCTTTCGATCCCGGTCACCGCGCCACCTTCACCGCCAACGCGGACTATTGGGGCGGCCGTCCCTTCCTGGATGCCATCGATGTCCAACTCGGCCGCGGTCTGCGCGACCAATTGGCGGATCTCGAGCTCGGTAAAGCCGATGTCGTCGAAGTCGATCCCATCGATCTCCGCCGCGTGCAGGGTGGGACAGGCTTCAGCCGGTCGGTGTGGTCTTCCGCCGCAGTCCGCCTGATCGCCTTGGCATTCCAGCCAGACCACCCCAGCGATCCGCGCCTGCGCGAAGCCCTGGCCCTTTCCATCGACCGCGCCCCCATGCACTCCGTGCTCCTGCAAAAGCAGGGCGAACCCACCGCCGCGCTGCTCCCGCAATGGCTCTCCGGATACGCCTTCGCCTTTCCCGCCGCGCTCGACCTGCCGCGCGCACGCGCCCTCTCCAACGCCCTGCCTCCCGCGGGCCGCACGCTCACCCTGACTTACGATCCCGCGATGCGCGCCGCCCGCTCACTCGCCGAACGCGTAGCCGTCAATGCGCACGACGCCGGACTGGCCGTGCAGGTCTCGCCCCAGAATCCACACGCCGACGTGCGGCTGCTCGAAGTCTACCTCACCTCGCTCGACCCCGCCCAAGCCCTCGCCGGTTTCGCCGCCGCCCTCGGCCTGCCCACTCCCTCAACCGGCGCGTCGCTCGCAGCGCTCTACGAATCCGAGCGCAAGCTGCTCGAAGGCTTCCACGCCATTCCGCTCTTTCAACTTCCCATCCTCTATGCCGCCAGCCGCGTCCATGTGGATGCGCCGCCGATCACCCGCTTGGGCGATTGGCGCTTCGCCGACGTTTGGCTCTCCGGGACCGCGCCATGACCTTCCGCACCCGTCTCCTGATCGCCTTTGCGATCGCCGTCGTCGTCGCCGTGGCGTTCGTGGGCGCCGTCGTCTCCACCGCCACCCGGCGCGCCTTCGAGCGCCTCGACGAGCAGCGCGTCTCCGCCTTGGCCGCGCAATTCCATCAGGAGTTCCTCCGCCGCCAGCGCGAGATCGCGGAGCGCGTGAAAGACATCGCCGAGGCAGACAGTACGCGCGACATGGTGATCGCGCTCAGCCGTCCGGACGCCGATCCCTCCGCCTATGTGGATGCCGCGCAACCGCTCGCCGCCGCCCACAATCTGGATTTCCTGGAACTGATCTCCGTCACGGGGAGCATCGTCTCGTCCGCCCAGTGGCCGGCGCGATTTCTCTACCAGGAGGACTGGGTAACGCGCGGCACCGACTGGAATGCGCGGGAGCCTTTCCTGAAACGCGAGGATCTGCCCACGGACACGGCGCTGGCGCTGGTGGCTGTGCGCCTGGCGAGCGTGGGCGATAGCAAACTGTATGTCGTCGGCGGCGAGGCCCTCGACCGCGATTTCCTGTCGTCGTTCGTGCTGCCCGACGGCATGCGGGCGCTGCTCTTTCGCGAGCCGCAATCCATCGCCGGCGCCTCCGGGCCAATCCCGCGGACCGCGCCGCTCGCGCCCCTGATCGATGCCGTGCGCAAACAACGCCGCGAGCTGACCCGCACCGTCCAATGGTCCGCCGACGCGGTGGACGCCGAGACGTTTCACGCCATCCCGCT
Source organism: Bryobacteraceae bacterium (assembly GCA_050008575.1). Taxonomy (GTDB): domain Bacteria; phylum Acidobacteriota; class Terriglobia; order Bryobacterales; family Bryobacteraceae; genus Bog-159. The sequence continues at coordinate 50,722 of JBEKMJ010000051.1, read as the reverse complement.
CATTGGCCCAGGCAATGGCCCAGGAAAGGATCCCGGCGCGGGCGACGAACTGATGGGCGCGTTCCTGGTGGGCAGCTCGCGCGGTCCGCAAGTGCGCCTGGAACGCTTCATGCTGCGCATCGAAATCCTGGTGGCCGCGGGCGGCATCCTGCTCGCCCTGCTGGTCGCCTTCTGGACCACCGCGCGCATCACGCGTCCCGTGGAAGCGCTGGCCGCCGGGGCCCGCGCGGTGGCCGCCGGCGACTGGCGCACGCAGGTAGACGTGCATTCCTCCGGCGAAATCGGAGCGCTGGCCGCCGCCTTCAACCAGATGACCCGCGACCTGCTGGAGCAGCGCGACCGCCTGGTGCAGGCCGAACGTGTGGCCGCGTGGCGCGAACTCGCTCGCCGCCTCGCGCACGAACTGAAGAATCCGTTGTTCCCGCTGCAGATCACCGTCGAGAATCTGCAGCGCGCACGCGCCGCGCATCCCGAGCAGTTCGATGAAGTTTTCCGCGAGAGCACCGCCACGCTGCTTGCCGAGTTGGGTAAGCTGCGCGGAATTGTCGGACGCTTCAGCGACTTCGCCAAGATGCCGCAGCCGCAACTGGAAACCGTGGATCTGAACGGCCTGGTGCGCGATAGCCTGAAGCTGTTTGAAGCGCAGATGCAGGCGGCCGGCGTGGCGCTGCGCCTGGATCTCGCCGCCGACTTGCGGGCCATTCAAGCGGACCCCGGCCAGCTCGGCCGAGCCTTGCAAAACCTGGTGTTGAACGCCATCGACGCCATGCCCGCCGGAGGCACGCTGGCCATGCGCACCGCCCCGCACGAAGGCGGTGTGCGCCTGGAAGTTTCCGACACCGGGCAGGGACTGACGCAGGAGGAATGCGACCGCTTATTCACGCCGTATTACACGACTAAGACGCATGGCACCGGCTTAGGCCTGGCGATTGTGCAATCGGTGATCAGCGACCATGCGGGCAGAATCGGCGTGCGCAGTGAGCCCGGCAAAGGCACCACGTTCGTCATCGACTTGGCGTGAGTGGTGCAGCGAATTGCTTGTGGGGCAGGCTCGCAGCCTGCGGCGGCCTCGTAGGCCGCCTGGCTTTTTGCAGGGCTTGGTAGCATAGGCTTTAGCCTGTGGAGGCGAGCTATGCTCGCCCAAGGCAGGTGAGAGGCCGAGGCAGGCGAGCTATGCTCGCCCAAGGCAGGCGGCCTGCGAGGCCGCCGCAGGCTGCGAGCCTGCCCCACGGAGTCGACCTTTCCCGACTCCGGCTGGCTGTGAAGCTCGATCCCAGCTATAATAAGAACCATTTCCTGGCAAAGGAGAACCCTCGTGGCAACAACGCTTAAATCGCTCCTCGGGGTCGCCGTGTTACTGGCCGCCCTAACCGCAACCGCACAATCCCCAGCCACCAAGGCGCATGACCTCGGACCGCGCTCCGGAACCGGAGCCGGCGGCCCTATCGATAACCTCACGCCCGGCGAGCTCAAGCTCTTCAACGACAGCCAAGCCATCTTCGCGAAAACCGACACCGTTTCCGACGACGGCCTTGGCCCGCGCATGAACCTCGACAGTTGTTCCGGATGTCACGCCCAGCCCGCGATTGGCGGATCCGGCGCGAAGCCCAATCCACAGTTCCAGATCGTCAAGCGGCTGAGCCTGAATAACACAGTGCCTTTCTTCATCACCGAGAACGGACCCACCCGCGAAGCGAGATTCCCGAAAACCGCCACGGGCACACCGGACGGTGGCGTACACGATCTGTTCACCATTACCGGCGCGGCCGGCGCAACGGGGTGCAAGCTGGCGCAACCGAACTTCGAGGCCAATAAGAAAAACGTGATCTACCGCATCCCCACGCCGGTGTTCGGCGCCGGATTGATCGAGCAGATTCGCGACACCGATATTCTCGCCAACCTGGCAAAGGAGGCGCCCGCCAAGCAGCGCCTGCAGATCAGAAGCAAGCTGAACATCGTCGTCTCCGGCAACACGCACACCCAGCAGGCCCGCATCCCAGGCCAGCCCAACGACAACGGCAACGACGGAACCATCGCCCGTTTTGGCTGGAAGGCGCAGAATAAATCCCTGCTCATCTTCGCCGGCGAAGCCTACAACGTGGAGATGGGCATTTCAAACGAACTGTTCCAAACCGAGCGCGAAGAGGATTGTCCCAACGCTGCCGTCAAGATGCCCAACGACGGCACCAATACGAATCCCGGTCAAATCGACAAACCCAATCCTCCGTTCGACGTGATGAGCGACATCGAACACTTCGCCGCCTTCATGCGTTTCCTGGCGCCGCCCAAGCCTTCCGATACCGAACCGGGTGGCGCCGCCTCCATCTCGAAGGGGAAAGCGCTCTTTACTCAGACCGGCTGCCATCTGTGCCACACTCCGTCGCTGCCCACCGACCCGAACTCGCGCGTCGCCGCCCTGTCCGGCAAGACGGCCTACCTTTATTCCGATTTGGCCCTGCACCAAATGGGTAACAACCTCGCGGACGGGATATCTCAGGGCCAGGCGGTGGGAGACGAGTTCCGCACCGCGCCCTTGTGGGGCCTTGGACAGCGCTTCTTCTTCCTGCACGATGGGCGCACCAGCGACCTGCTGGTAGCGATCCAGGAGCATCGCGGCGTGAAGTCGGAAGCCAACGGAGTGATCAAGCAGTTCGATCGTCTCAGCGAGACCGACAAACAGGATCTTCTGAATTTCCTGCGCTCCCTCTGAGCTTTTCCGCTGAACGCCGATAGCTGCTTGCTACAGTAAGGATTGGCCCAACTCCTGATCGTCGACGACGACGCCAACACCTTGGCGTCGCTCTCCCGCGCCTTCCGCCTCGCCGGCCACCAGGCCACGGTTTGCGATAACGCCGCCCGCGCCCTCGATCTCATCAAGACCGAGCGCTTCGACATGGTGCTTTCCGACGTGGTGATGCCCGGCAAGGACGGCCTGGCCCTGCTCGAAGATCTGAAAGCGCAGGGCGTGCCCGTGCCCGTGGTCATGATCTCCGGCCAGGCCAATATCGAAATGGCCGTGCGCGCCACCCGCCTGGGGGCCATCGATTTTCTCGAAAAGCCGCTCTCCACCGAAAAGCTGCTGCTCACGATCGAGAACGTCCTGCGCATGCGCCGCTTGGAAGACGAGAACCGCCAGTTGCGCCAGCGCGTCGGCAAGCACGAAATCGTGCACTCCGGCGAAGCCATGCGGCGGGTGATGGCGCAGGTCGATCGCGTCGCCGCCAGTGAAACCCGTGTCTGCATCCTTGGCGAAACCGGCACCGGCAAGGAGTTGATTGCCCGCGCGCTTCACGACCGCTGCCCGCGCCGCGACGGTCCGTTCGTCACCTTGAACTGCGCCGCCGTGCCCGCCGAGCTCATCGAATCCGAGCTCTTCGGCCATGAAAAAGGCTCCTTCACCGGCGCCGTCTCGCGGCACCTGGGCAAGTTCGAGCAGGCCCATCGCGGCACGCTGTTTCTGGATGAAATCGGCGATATGCCCGCCGTGATGCAGGCTAAGCTTTTGCGGGTACTCGAAGAGAAACAGGTGGAGCGCATCGGCGGCGACCGCTCGATTCCGGTGGATGTGCGCGTCGTCGTGGCCACCCATCGCAACCTCGATGAGATGGTCCAGCGCGGCGCTTTCCGCCAGGATCTCTACCATCGCATTTACGTGTATCCGCTAGCACTGCCGCCCTTGCGCGAGCGGCAGGAAGATATCCCCGCGCTGGTGGACCACTTCGCGCGGCAGGTCTCGGAAATCAACGGATGGAAGCCAAAGCCGGTCTCGGCCGTGGCCATCGCGGAGCTGACCCGCTACGCCTGGCCCGGGAATGTGCGCGAGCTGCGCAATGTGGTCGAGCGCCTGTTGCTGCTGGCCGACGCCGCGGTGGATGTGGCCGCCGTGCGCCTCGCTCTGCCGCACGCCGCGACCGCTTCCGGAGCGCCACTGGGTGGGGGCACGCTCGCCGCGCGCACCGAGACATACGAACGGGAAGTGATCCTGGCCGAGCTCAAGCGTCATCAACGCATGACCGACACCGCCAAAGCGCTGGGCCTCGAGCGCAGCCATCTCTACAAAAAGTGTCAGCAGCTTGGCATCGACCTGCGCGCCCTCCGGACTTAGTGGGGGGCGGGATTTATCCCGCGCGGGGCTTAAGCCCCGCCACAGCGGGTCTCCAGGCCCCGCTCTCACTTCCCCCGCGGCGCCGCCGTCACCCTCTCCAAAAACAAATCCAGAAAACCGCGCACATTCACATCCCGCGCGATCGACGTAGTCAACTTCACTCCCTGCGCCAACTGATCCGCGGACTTAAACATGGTCATGCCGTTCGCCACGCAACATCCCGTCTCCACCGCCACGCTTCCCAACTGCGTCTCAATCAAACTCGGCTGAATCACCGCCGCCACCGCCAACGGATCGTGCAGCGTCGGAAATTGATTCGGATGCCCATCCTGCCATAGATCGATCAGCTTCGCCAGAAACCGCGACGCGGGATTCGCCGCCGCCCGCAACCGCGCCAGATCCGCGCCCTCCAGCTTGCAGCGTGTCGTCACATCCAGCCCCACGGCCGTGATCGGCACGCCAGACGAGAATACGATCTCGGCCGCCACCCGGTCCCGCCAGATGTTGTACTCCTGATACAGCATGTGGAATGCGCCGCCCATCAGCACGATGCGCGCGATCTTGGGCCGGATATTCGCGCCGCTCTTTAGCGCCAGCGCGATATTGGTCAGCGGCCCGATCGGCACCAGCGTCATCGGCCGCGGCGACGCCATCAACGTATCGATGATGAGTCCCGCCGCGCGGCGATGCGCGGCCTCCGGTGCCGTGTCCGCGTCCGTGAGCACTTCAAATTGCCGCGCGCGCTGCGGACGCACCGGGTCGAGCAGCGGCTCGGAAGCGCCCGTGCCTACCGGAATGTCGTGCCGCCCGTAAAGTCCCAGTTCTTTCCAGGCCAGCCGCGTACGGGTCTCCGTATCGTCGATGACGGTAGTCACGGCGCGCACGTCCAGCTCGGGCGATTGCAGCGCCAGAGCCAGCGCCAGCGCATCGTCGATGTCGTCGCCGATGTCCGTATCCAGAATAATGGGAATGCGTTCCTGCGCCCAGCACGCCGTGCCGAGCAACAAAAGCGGAACCAGCAGTTTTCGCATGATGCTTTCCATTGTGGCGCATTGCGGCAAAACCGGTACAATCGTTTACGGGAGCTAATCTTGGCCGGTGCTGGGCGCGGGCTTCAAACCCGTCGTGCGGTACTTAGTATCGTGGGTGGGTTCGACTCCCACTAGCTTCCGCCACTCTACCAACGGGAAAGCCGGCCAGGTGACGGCACACAACCGAAAGCGGGTCCAACGCGGGGATTGCCGCACGGAAGATCGTCAATCCGCATCGTCGCGCTCCGAAAGCGCACGCCGCCACGCGATTTGTGCCTTCCACGTTTCCGCGGCACGACCCATGGCCTCGCCCCATCTGCGCTCGCCCAATGCCTCGGCCGCCAATGCCGAAACGTAAGTGCTCATCTCGTCTCTATCCTCCCAGCCGTCCCATTCCGCGGCCCCGATTGCCGCCTCGCACTCTCGCACGATTTCAGAAACCCTGGGGTTGTTCCGGTCCGCCGCAAGCATCATGTGCCGAAGGGCGGCATGCACCGCTGGCTTCGACTGGGCTCGAGCCAGCCCCCGCACGTGCCCGACGAACGAATCGAAGACCCGGCTCCAGCCAGGTGAGCCCGCCCGAATTCCCTGTGCACACCAGTACGCGAATGCATCCGGTCCGCCAGTTCCCTGCTTCCCTTGCCCGTCGAACAACTCCTCCCTGATCCATCTCGACCACAGCATCGCAAGATCGTCATCCTCGGGAAACACAGCCAAGGCGGCGGCCGCCGCGTCAGCGCCGAAGCCCGCTGGCCCGCGAGCCGGATGCGTGACGAGACGCACCACCTCGGAACGGTATTTGCCGGCCAGCGACTCCGGGTTTTTCCATAAGAACGACGCGAGGGCCTGATCGCCGGAGGAATTCGGCAGGCCCAGGAGGCGAATGGCGGTATCCAGCACCGCGGGATCGAGTGCCACTCCGACCGCACCGCCCAAGACGTTGTGCCCCGCGACAATGTAGCGGGATAGGGCTGCGCTTCCGGCGCCGGATCGGGCGAACAGCGCTGCCGTGGCGTGGGCGGCGCTGGAACCGCCTCCCAGACGAGACATCGCGTCGAGTGCGTCGTCGAGGTCGTGAAACGATACCTCTGAAACGAGCTGGACCTGTTCATAGTACAGACCCTCGCCGCGCAAGCATCTCTCCACGAGCAACGCCACCCCGGAGCTCTGGCGCGCGAGCTCGTCGAGGCCGGCTTCGAGCTGCCGCGCGTCCGGCTGGGGCAACGGGCTCCCGACGAGCGCTGCCCCCAGTCGCACCAGCACGTCCGCGAATTGGTGACGGTCCATTGCGTCGATGCCGAGGTGCGGCGCGAAGCTGGGGTGCGCCATCACGTCGTCGACGTAGACGGGACAGACCGGGATTGCCGGGCTTAAATCAGTAGCGAAGGCGACTTCGCGATCGACCCAACCCGAGTGTGCCGCTGCGTGCGTCGCGACGACCACTACGGCATCGGAATTGCCGATGGCCGTTCGGATTGCCTCGTCCAGACGATTTCCCAAGCGAAGCTCACGCTCGTCCAACCACGGTTCGACGCCGTACGTGCGAAGGAACCGTACGATCCGCCTGGCAATCCGCTTGTCTTGATGACTGTGACTAACAAAAACCTTCAACAACGCCGTCCTCGGCCTGACGGAAACAAATCCGCTGGCCGGATTCCAACCTACCACATCCGGATAAGCCAAGTAATTCGACGCCTGATGTTATTGGCGGGAGTAACGCTTGGACCGCGCCGTATTTACACCAATGATTCAATGCTGGCTTCGGAATGGGTTGTCTCACATGCTCGATCTCTCAGTTCGCTATCTCAGGTCAGTCTACTTCGTGTCGGTGCAGGCGGCGCTGAGCCACTTGCCAGTGCCATTGACCGTCATGTTCATCGGGCGGCCGTCGGCCATTCCCGCGCTCACAACGGTGAACTTGCTGGATTCCGGGCTGAACGCTTCGATGGTCACGGTGCTGTTGGACTTGTTACCAGGGGAGTCGCACTCCATTTTAGCCTCCAACTTGCTGCGTGAGGAATTGACCACCGTCATCTTGCAGCTCTTGTCGGCATTTGCCGAGGGGGTTCAGCTTGAGCAGGTCTTCCTTCTTGATGCAGTTCTTACTGGTGGTGGGCTTGCCGCTGGCTATATTGCCGGCCTGCTTCAAGGCCGCCTCGATTTTGGCGCGCTGCTCGGGCGGGAGCTTGGCGAGCTGGTCTGCCGGTATCTGCGGCATCTGCGCCGCCGGTTGGGGCTTACCGCTCATTTGCATGGTTACGGTGTATTCCCATTCGCCGGTTTTCAGATCCAAGGGCGTGGGTTCGGCGGCCCAGGCGACGGTGGCCGCCAGAAGCGGCAGAGCGAAAGAAAGTCTCATGGCGATCCTCCTGGCAACCGCCATCGATCGAGCGGCCGGGCGCATTCCTGAGCATCATAACAGGAAAGCCGGCCATGCCCTTTTGGCCAGCGCCGGCGGAGAGAACGCCGGCCAGTCATTTACCAGAGTCGAACCGGGTTCCGAGGGTTCCGAGACGATAGCCGGACGTGGTGCGGGATATAATTGCGTGTTCGATCCAGGTACGATCCGGAGAACATACGATGATGAAACTGAAGGCATTTGGAATCGGTGCGGCGTTAGCCGCCGTGGTATTGACCGGCCCTTTGGGCTTCGCACAGCCGGCGGCGGCTCCTGCGAAACCCGCGAATTGCCCAGCGGAAGGATTTAGCGGAGGCTTCACCCGCGGCTGTCCCCAAAAGCAGTTTGCCAACCCGGCGGACATCTCGGCCATGATGGCCGCGCTGCCGGACAAGCCCTATGCTACGCCCCAGAGTCTGCGCCGCGTGCTGGTGCTCGGCCGCGCCGTCGGCTGGGTGCACACTTCAATCCCCCTGGCGGCCAAGATGGTTGAATACCTGGGAGACAAGACCGGTGCCTGGATGACTACCATCACCTACGACGCGGCCGCGATCTCGCCTGAAAACCTGAAGCAGTACGATGCGATCTTTCTCGCCAGCACTACCGGCGAATTCCTGGACGACCCCAACGACCAGGCTGCCACGGACCTTCGCAGGCAGGCGCTGCTTGACTTTGTCAAAGGTGGCAAGGGCCTGGCCGGCATCCACGCCGCTACCGATAGCTACCATACCAGCGGCCCTGCGCCGGCCGGCACGTGGCCCGAGTTCAACGAAACGATCGGCGGCTTCTTCAAGTTCCACTGGGTCTACCCGACCCTGATCCCCGTTAAGGTGGACGATCCGAACAGTCCCCTGACTGCGATGCTGCCGGCCCGTGGGTTCGAGATCGTCGACGAGACCTACACCTTCGCGCAGGACTCATTTAGCCGCAAGCGGGTTCATGTTCTCACCAGCGTCAACTACGCCAGGATGAGCGCGGAAGACAAAGCCAAAGAGCCGGCCGCCACCAGGCGCACCGACGGCGACTACGCGTTGAGCTACATTCAGCGCGTAGGTAACGGCCGCGTGTTCTACGAGGCACACGGTCACGATGAGAAGGTGTACTTCTCGCGGCCCTTTATCGCTCACATGCTGGCGGGGATCCAATACGCTCTCGGCGATCTGCGGGCCGACGATAGCCCGAGCGCAAAATAGCGCCGCCGCCGGTGTTTTGGACTGTGTGGGCTCTCTCCTACTGGCGCTTGCGCAGGATGGTGACGATGCCGGCAAGCGCCGCGCCGAAACACATGCCGGTGCCAATCAACTGGACCGCGTCCACGGCCCGAAGAGTTGCCAACCGCCCATTCAGCGCCATATTCATCAGGCTCACGGCGCCGAACGACAGGCAAATCAATACGGCTGTCCCTGGTCTTTTCATAGCCATCAAGACTATCACACCAGCACAATAGTGTTGAAAACCCGTGGGGCAGGCGTCTACGATTGCGGCGGGTCTCCGGACCCGCCCTTTCCCCCAGGCATCGCGTGCGTTTTTCCGTGCGCGTGAAAATTTACCGGCTATGCTCAGCCTGGTGCAACGTGCACAACGCGTGTCGCCGCCCATCGCGGAAAACGTTTGTCTCCCGCCGGCCCCACTCAACCAGCCGTGTGAACCTCTCCCGGCTCCGCCCCTACCGCCACAAGCCCGCCCTTCCGCTTGCCCCCGTGGCCGGTCAACGCCGCCATATATGTGTACACCACCGGCGTCAGGTACAACGTGATCAACTGCGAGAACAGCAGTCCGCCCACCACCGCCATCCCCAGCGGCTGCCGCGCTTCACCGCCCGCGCCGTAGCCCAGCGCAATCGGCACCGCTCCCAGCAGCGCCGCCATGGTGGTCATCATGATCGGGCGGAAACGAATCAGGCAGCCTTCATAAATGGCGTCCCGCGGGGACTTGCCTTCGCGCCTTTCGGCCGCCAGCGCAAAGTCGATCTGCATGATGGCGTTCTTCTTCACAATCCCAATCAGCATGATCAAGCCGACAAACGCATAGATGCTCAGCTCTATGTGAAAAAGATAGAGCGTCAGCAGTGCGCCAAAACCGGCCGACGGCAGGCCCGAAAGAATCGTCAACGGGTGGACGTAACTCTCGTACAGAATACCCAGCACGATGTACACCACCAGTATCGCCACCACCAGCAGCAGCCACAAATTGCCCAGCGAACTCTGAAACGCCTTGGCCGTCCCCTGAAACGTGGCGCTGATCGACGCCGGCAGGCGCCCAATCAATCCCTGAATCTCAGAGACCGCCTCGCCTAGCGAAGCGCCCGGCTTCAGGTTGAAGGAAAGCGTCACCGCCGGCAACTGGCCGAAATGATTGATGGTCTGCGGTCCGGTATCGCGGGTCATCCGCGTTACCGTGTCGATGGGCACCAGTTTGCCATCGCTCGAGCGCACGTAGAGCAGGGAAATGGCATCCGCCGTAGCCTGATACTTGGGCATCAGCTCGATCAGCACCTTGTATTGGTTGATAGGCGCGTAGATGGTGGAAATCCAGCGCGGACCGTAAGAATCGTACAGCGCGTTTTCAATCTGCGCCGCGCTCACGTTTAAAGCCGCCGCCTTGTCGCGGTCGATTTCGATGTAAACCTGCGGGTTCTTGATCTGCAGATCGCTGTTCACGTCCTGCAACCCCGGCAGGCGCCCGATCTCGCGTTCCAGGCCCTGCGCCTCCCGGTACAACTCCGCCGTGTCCGGACCTTGCATGGTCACCTGGTAAAGGCTCTTGGTAAGCTGGCCGCCGATCCTGATGGTGGGAGGGTTCTGCAGGAAGACGCGCATGCCCGGAAAGCCCGCCAGCTTGGGACGCATCTCACGCATGATCTGGGTCACGTCCAGCGGCCGTGTGGCGCGCGGCGTCAGGTGGAAGAACATCCGGCCGAAATTCTGCCCGCCCAGGCTGGCGGCGGAAGCGCCGCCCACGCTGGACATGAATTCCTCCACGTACGGATCGTGCATGCCCACCTCCGCCACCTGCTTCTGGTACTCTTTCATCTGCTCGAAGGAGGTGCCCTGGGCCGCTTCCGTCACTACGAAAATCTGGTCGTTGTCCTGATCCGGAATAAAGCCCTTGGGGATCTTCACGAACAGCCATGCGGTGCCCGCCAGGATGGCGAAAAAGACCGCCATGGTGGCCGGCCGGCGCCGCAGCACTCCCTGCAAAGTGCGGTCGTAGAAACGCAGCATGCCGTCGAAGAACCGCTCCGTCAGGCGATAGAGCCCGCCACGCTCGGTCGCGTGCCGCACGCGCAGGAACCGCGAGCACAGCATCGGCGTCAAGGTCACGGAAACAAATCCCGAAATCAGAATCGCCGCGCAGATGCTGACCGCGAACTCCTTGAACAGCCGCCCCAGAATGCCGCCCATGAACAGCACCGGGATGAAAACGGCCGCCAGCGACAACGTCATGGAGACGATCGTGAAACCGATTTCCCGGGAGCCCTCGAACGCCGCCTGCATCGGCGAAGATCCCATCTCCATGTGCCGCACGATGTTTTCCAGCATTACGATGGCGTCGTCCACCACGAAACCGACGCACAGGATCAACGCCATCATCGACAGGTTGTCCAGGCTGAAGTCCAGAACATACATCACCGCGAATGTTCCGACGATCGAGAAGGGCAGCGCCAGGCTGGGAATGGCCGTCGCCGAAAGGTTCCGCAGAAACAGGAAGATCACCATCACCACCAGGCCCAGCGTCAGCAGCAAGGTGAACTGCACGTCCTGGAACGATTCGCGGATGCTGATCGACCGGTCGTACAGGATGTGCAGCTCCACCGAAGGTGGAATCTGCGACTTGAATACCGGCAGCAGCCGCTTGATCGCGTCGGTGACTTCCACCGTATTTGTGCCGGGCTGCCGCTGGATCGCCAGGATCATCGAACGGCGGCCGGCTACCTTCCTGCTGTAGAACCACGATGCGGTCTTATCGTCCTCCACGCTGTCGATCACGCGTCCCAACTGCTCCAGGCGCACCGGCGCGCCGTTGCGGTAAGCCACCACCAGCGGCCGGAACTGCTCCGCGGTCATGAGCTGCCCGGTGGCCAGCACCGTGAAGGAGTTGCGCGCGCCGTAGAGCGTCCCCGTCGGCAGATTCACGTTCCACTTCTCGATGGCGTTCTCCACCTCGTCGATCCCGATCTGTTTGGCGGCCAGCAGGTGCGGATCCAACTGCGCGTGTACCGCGTATTTTTGGGCGCCAAAAACGGAAACCTGCGCCACGCCGTTGATCATCGAAATGCGCTGCGCCATGGTGGTCTCGGCGTACTCGTCCAACGTGTACAGCGGCAGCGTCGGTGAGGTCAGCGCCAGATACAGGATGGGCTGGTCGGCTGGATTGACCTTGCGAAACGTCGGCGGCGTGGGCATGCCCGGCGGCAGATAGGGCGACGCTTGGGTTATGCCGGTCTGCACGTCCACCGCCGCGCCGTCCAGATTCCGGCTCAGGTCGAACTGCAGCGTGATTAAGGCGACCCCCAGCGAGCTGGTCGAGCTCATGGTGTCCAGGCCGGCGATGATCGAGAACTGGCGCTCCAGCGGCGTGGCCACCGCCGAGGCCATGGTATCCGGATTCGCGCCGGGCAGACTGGCCGTCACCACCAGCGTGGGAAAATCCACGTTGGGCAGGTCGCTCACCGGCAGCGCCTTATAGGCTACCAGCCCGAACAAGACGATCGCCAACATCAGCAGGCTCGTGGCGATGGGGCGGCGGATGAAGTTGTCGGAGATATTCATACCTGTCAGGATGCCCTGTGGGGCGGGCGTCTCCGTCCTGCGGCGGGTCCCAGGACCCGCCCCTTCCCCACGGCTCGCGGCGGGCTTCCGGCCGTGCCCCGCGCGCCTATCCCGGCGCGCGCCGGCTGTCCTCGACCTTCACCCGCACGCCGGGCGCCAGCCTAAGCTGCCCTTCGGTGACTACGGTCTCGCCAAAATGCAAGCCCTGCTCGATCACCTGCTCCTTCTCAATCCTGGAGCCCGCCACCACCGCACGGGCGTCCACCGTCATGTCTTTCTTGACCACGAAAACGAACTGGCCCTCCTGCCCGCTCTGCACCGCTTCGGTGGGCACCAGCAGCGCATCGCGCGCCGCGCCCAACCGCAGCGTGACGCGCGCGAATTGCCCGGGCCACAGCTTGCGGTTGGCATTCTCGAACGTGCCCTTCAGCTTGATGGCGCCGGTGGTCGAATCCACCGCGTTATCGATGAAACTGAGGTCCCCGGTCTGCGCGTCGTCCGCATCCGGCGGGATCGCCAGCACCTTCACTTTCCCTTGCGCCATATACCGTTTGATGTCCGCCAGGCGCGCCTCCGGCACCGTGAACGTCACGTAGATCGGCTGCAGTTGATGGATGGTCACCAGATCCACATCGTTGGCCTTCACCACGTTGCCCTGCTTGATCATCAGATTGCCGGTGCGCCCGTCGATCGGGCTGCGGATCACCGTGTACGAAAGCTGGACTTCGATGTTGCGCAACGCCGCCTCGTCGGCGTCCAACGCCGCATGCGAACTTTCCACGGCCGCTTTGTCGGCATGCACGGCTTCGGTCTGCACGTCCGAGCCGGTCTGGTATTGGTCGTACTGCTCGCGCGAGATCACGCCCTTCTGAAAGAGGTTCCGGTATCTGGCGGCCTGCTCCCGCGCGTACTTTTCCTGCGCGGTGTCGCGTGCCAGGTTGGCTTCCGCCAGGCTAAGTTGCGCCTTGTCCCGCTCCAGCGTGGCTTGCGCCTGCTTCACCTGGGCGTCCAGCAGCCGGGGATCGATGGTGAACAAAACTTCGCCCTTCTTGACGAAGTCGCCCTCGTTGAAATGCACGATCGTCAGTTCGCCGCCCACCTGGGATTTCACGGCGATCGTGGCGTATGCCTCGACGTTGCCGATCACCTGGACGTCCACCGGAACCGTCCGCTGGCTGACCGTGGCCACCACCACCGGCACGCCTTCCGCCTGGCGCGGGGGCGTCGCGCTCTTGCTGGCGCATCCGGTCGCCAGGCATAGCCCGGCCAACAGAGCGGCGGCGGATAGGGCTAATCGAATCATGATAAACAGACTTAAAGATCACTTTATCATGCTGCTTCCCGTAAGTCTGTGGGGAGAATTGTCCAATACAAGATGAGCCTGAAGCGAGGGTGCATTTCCAATGAACGATGAGCCTGAAATGAAGATTCGTTTCCAATACAAGATGAGCCTGAAAACTCGGCTGAGCAAGGGGGCCGCCGGCAGGTGCATGCTGCGGGTAGATGAACATCACCATGCAGAATTTGGAGCGGTTGAGTTTGGACGAAATGAAGGAGTTCGTCGAGGGGAACCGGAAGGTCTGCTTCTCGACGGAAGCGCGGGAGGAGACTTATGGCTTCATCGAAGGAACGCTGAAGAGCCAGCAGTATCGGAAGTTGAACAAAGGACAAAAAGGTATTGTGCGCCGATTTCTGGTGAAGGTGACCGGCCTCAGCCGGGCGCAGATGACGCGCCTGGTGGGGCGCTGGATGAAGCAGCGGTGCATCCCACGGAAGGCGGTGGTGAAGAGGCGGCGATTCGCGCGGCGCTATACCGTCGCGGACATCCGGCTGCTGGCAGCGGTAGACGCCGCGCACGAGGATCTATCGGGGCCGGGAGTCCGGCGCATCTTGCAGCGGGAGTTTGTGGTTTTCGGCAAGCCGGAGTTCCGGAACCTGGCCGACATTTCGGCGTCGCATATTTACAATCTCCGGGACTCGAAAACCTACGCGGGTGTGCGGGTGCACATGACGCACACCCAAGCCCGCCAGGTGTCCATCGGCGAGCGGCGGAAACCGGATCCGCGGGGGCAGCCCGGTTACCTGCGGATAGACACGGTCCATCAGGGTCACCACGATGGCAAGCTGGGGGTCTACCACATCAATGCAGTCGATACGGTGACGCAATGGCAGGTGGTGGGTTGCGTGGAGACCATCTGCGAAAGTCACCTGGTGCCGGTGTTGGAGAGCATGCTCCACCAGTTTCCGTTCCGCATTTTGGGCTTTCACTGCGACAACGGATCGGAGTTTATCAATCAGAAGGTGGCCGAGATGCTGAACAAGCTGTTGGTGGAGTTCACCAAATCGCGGGCCTACCGGACCACGGACAACGCGCTGGTGGAGGGCAAAAACGGAGCGGTGGTGCGCAAGCATATCGGCTACGGCCCCATCGGGAGCGAGCATGCCGAAGCCTGGCAGAAGTTCTACACCGCTTACTTCAACCCTTATCTGAATTATCATCGGCCGTGCGGATTTGCCACAGTGGCCACCGATGGGCGGGGCAAGCGCAAACGCTGCTATCGGGCGGACGACTACCGCACTCCTTACGAAAAGTTGGTGTCGTTAAAGAAGTGGAAGGAATACTTGAAGCCCGGGATCAAGGCGGATCTGTTGGCGCGGCAGTCCCAACAACGCAGCGACACCGAAGCGGCACTGCGCATGCAGAAGGCCAAACAGGAGTTGTTGACCCAATGCCGGAGCATGCCGCGATGACCCGCAGTATGCCGCCTCCCGTTGGTCGGCCGCGAGCATCAGCTAGCGGAACGGCCAAAAACCAATCCCAAGAAGGGTTGGTGTTTGGGAGTGTGGCACGCCTCCCGTTGGTCGGCCCCGAGCACCGGTGGGTGGGCCGGCAAAAAACCAATCCTATGAAGGTTGGTATTTCGGAGTGCGGTACGCCTCCCGTTGGTCGGCCCCGAGCATCGACGGGCGGGCCGGACAAAAACCAATCCCAAGAAGGGTTGGTGTTTGGGAGTGTGGCGCGCCTCCCGTTGGTCGGCCTCGAGCATCAGCTGCCGGTCGAAAGAGACCTCAAGCAATCACGAACACACACACAGAAAGGAGAATACCCGCGCCGAGCACACGGTCGCGAGCGACAGCTTTTCAGGCTCATTGACCATTGGAAACGAAGGTCGTTTTCAGGCTCATTCTGTATTGGAATCAAGTTCCGATTTCAGGCTCATTCTACGATTGGAAAATGCTAGGGGCAGGCTCGCAGCCTGCGCGGGCCTCGCAGGCCCGTTCTTTGGGGTTGCGCCAACCTCGCCAGTGCCCCACAATACGACGAGGGGCAAACCATGCTTACATCCGCACTCCGCAAACATTTCCTGTTGCTGACGCTTCTGCTGCCGGCCGCCTGGGCTCAGCCGAAGGTCGATCTCGGCATCGTCTCGCGCATCAAAACCGAAGCCTACGACCACTCCAAGGTTATGGATCATCTCTCCTGGCTGAGCGACGTCTACGGCCCGCGGCTGACCGCCTCACCCGAGTTTTTCCAAGCCGCCGATTGGGCCGCCGCGCGGCTGCGCGAGATCGGTCTGAGCAACGTACACCTGGAGACCTGGGGACCGTTCGGGCGCGCCTGGACTGCCGAGCAGTGGTCCGTCGAAATGCTGGAGCCGCGCTACGCCGTGCTGGATGCCACGCCGCTGGCCTGGACCGCGAGCACCAATGGCGCCATCACCGGTGAAACGATCCTCGCGCCGCTGCCGCGCACCCGCGATTTGAAAAAGGCGCGCGAGGAGCTCGCAGCCTATCGAAAGCAGTGGACCGGCAAACTGCGCGGCAAGTTCGTGATGCTCGCCGATGCCAAGATTCCGGCCGCGCAGACCAAGCCGCAGTTCCGGCGTTACACGGATACAGACTTGGCGGAGATCGCCGCGGCGCCGGAACACGCAGCCAAGCACTACGGGAAGCTGCAGGACTTGAACTGGCCGGAAGATCCGGAAGAGATCATTAAGTTCTTTATGGGTCTGCCGGAATCCGTTATCGACGAGTGGTTCCATGAATTCATCCGGCTGGCGACCGAGAGGAACGGCTTCTTACTGGACGAGGGCGTACTCGGCATCCTCATGCGCGACGACCGCTCTCACGACGGCACTACCAACGCGGAACAAGCCGGATCTCACAAGAGCGCCGATCCGCTCGCGCCGCCTATGTTCGTAATCACCGCGGAACAATACAACCGCATGGCGCGCGTGATGGAAAAGAAGACGCCGGTGCGCGTGCGCATGTCGCTTAAGGTGCGCGCTTCCGACGCGGACGTGAATTCCGCCAACATCGTTGGAGAAATCCCCGGCGGCAAGAAGCCGGACGAAGTAGTGATGATCGGCGCGCACTTCGAT
Source organism: Bryobacteraceae bacterium (assembly GCA_050008575.1). Classification (GTDB taxonomy): domain Bacteria; phylum Acidobacteriota; class Terriglobia; order Bryobacterales; family Bryobacteraceae; genus Bog-159. Next base: position 34,034 of record JBEKMJ010000051.1, on the reverse strand, counting down.
TCCTGGCATGCCGGCACGGGCGCCACCGATAACGGCGCCGGCAGCGCGGTGACGATCGAGGCGATGCGCATTCTGAAAACGCTGAACGTAACGATGGATCGCACCGTGCGGATCGGCCTGTGGAGCGGCGAGGAAGAAGGCCTGTATGGCTCAGAGGCCTACGTAAAGCAACATTACGGCGATGCCAAAACCATGAAGCTCTTGCCGGATCACGCCCGGTTTTCCGGCTACTTCAACTTGGATAACGGCAGCGGCGGGATTCGCGGCGTCTACCTGCAGGGGAACGACGCCATGCGCCCGCTGTTTGAATCCTGGCTGGCGCCGTTCCGCGACGAGGGCGCCACCACCATCACCGTCAAGGACACCGGCGGCACCGACCATCAGTCCTTCGATGCCGTGGGTCTGCCGGGATTCCAATTCATTCAGGATCCGCTCGATTACGGCAGCGTCACGCACCATTCCAGCATGGACACCTACGATCACGCGGTGCCCTCCGATTTGATGGAGTGTGCCGCGGTCATCGCGGCTGTGGTGTATCAAGCCGCCAATAGCCCGGAGCTTCTGCCGCGAAAGGAACTGCCCAAGCCGCGCTAGCCGGCGCGGCGCTTCAGCCTGTGGAGTTTCTACGTTTGCGGCACGCGAAACCCTGGGGGCGGGCTTGAGCCCCGCTGCCCTCCCTCGCCGACCCCGTGGACGATGTCTGGGGCGCGGTCACCTCCCGCATCGATCTCGACCCACATCGAAGTCGTTTCCTCCTCCACTTGGTCATGAATCCGAGATCGCCACAGCCGCACGCCATCCGCGCAATCGAAGGGACTGGCCCAAGGGTGCATCGTCGCCCGCCAACCGGAATGGGCTTCCCTCTCGTGGGGCAGGCGTCTACGCCTGCGGCGGGTCTCCAGACCCGCCCCTTCCCCGCGGCTCGCAGCCGTTTCGGGGGCTGGAGGTCTGCGAGATGGACATCGCATGAGCCGGTCTGGCAGACCGGGCAGCGCATGGCGCTGCCCCACTCACTGCTTTTTCGGCGGCGTTACCGGCCCGCGCAGAATGATCTTCAGCGCACGGTCGCCATTTTCCCCGCTCACCCACTTCACGGTCACCTTCTGCTTCAGCTTGGGTTTGCCGCCCAGCGGCTGCATGACGGTCTCCGCTGAAACGGCGAAGGTGCGCACCGTCGCTTTCCCCAACACCGTGCGCGTCAAAGTGATACTCTCGTCGGTCAGCGAGGTGACCACTCCGGCGAAGAACTGGTCCGCCGCCGGCTGCTGCACGCTGGGCGGCGGGTCCTGGCTGCGTACCGGATTGGAGCCCGCCAAGGCCAGGAACACACTAATCGCACCGCACGAGAGCAACCGCACATTCCTTAGATTAAGAAAAAGGAATGAAGGCGGGGTAAACTTCGGATTAAAGTTCATTCATCCCAGTACCGCACCGCTTGCGGCTCCTGTCGGGACGGGTTCCATCGGCGCCGGCTCGGCCATTGCCGGGGGCAGCGAGATGGTGAAGCGTGTGCCTTTGCCGGGCGCGCTGTCTACCCGAATCGTGCCGCCGTGGGCCTTGGCGATCCAGGCCACGAAGCTCAACCCCAGGCCCAGCCCGGGCTCCGCGGTGGCACAGGTTTCCTGCGCCGGCACGCGGTAGAAGCGCTCGAAAATGTGCGGGATGTGCTCTTCGGGGATGCCGCAGCCGGTGTCTTCCACTGCGATCTCAATGGCTTCCGGCAAGCTGCGTAGGGCCACGTGTACGCGTCCCCCGGCCGGAGTGAACTTCAGGGCGTTCGACAGCAGGTTCGAAAGCATCCGCTCCAGTTGCACGCGGTCCACTTCGGCGGCGCATTCCGGCGGCAGGTCGCTCGAAAGCTCCACGCGGGCGCCCTCGGCCGGTATCTGGAATTGGTCCACGATGTCGCGCACCACCGGCGACAGATCCAGCCGCGTCTTCTGCAGCGCGAGCTGCCCGGATTCGGCTTGCGAAAGCAGCAGCAACGCCCGCACGATTTGCGAGAGCCGCTCGATATCCTGCAGGGAATTCAGCGTGGCGTCGCGATACTGGTCCACGGTCTTGGCGGTGAACAGCGCCACCTCCAGTTGTCCGCGGATAGCCGTGATGGGGGTGCGCAACTCGTGCGAAACGTCGGTCGAGAACTGGCGGATCTGTTGGAACGAGTTTTCCAGCCGCTCGATCATCCGGTTAAAGGTAAGGATGAGGTAATCCAACTCATCGCCCGCGGCGCGCGTAGGGATGCGCAAGCTCAGGTTCGAGCCCGTGATGCTTTGCGCGGTCCGCGCCACCTGCATCACGGGCCGCAGCACGCGTCCGGTAAGAAACCAGCCCAGCAGGCATCCGCAAAGCAGCGAGAACGGGATCAGCCCGGCGTACATCCAGGTATAGCGCTTCAGGATTTTCTCACCCTCGTCCATGGGCCGGCCCACGGCCACGTAGAACGGGCTATGATGCTTGTCGTCATAGACCACGCCGGCGCGGATTAAATACGGAATGCCATGCGGGCTCGCGCTGCGCTTCCAGACCGGCTGGCCGCCGCGGATGGCCGCCTCGATTTCCTTGGGCTGCTCGATGCCGATGGACCCATATATGGTGGAGACTTCCATCACGCAACCTTTGGCATCCGTCAGCACATAGACGCGCCGCAGCCTCTCCACGGCGAAGTCCTCATCGGGATCGACCTTGTCGTACTCCCAGGTAGCCTTGAAGGGCGGGCAAGGCTCATGCTCGGCGGCGTGTCCCCGCGCGGGCAGCCTCTCAATGTGCAGATAGCCCTTCATGGCGGCCCATTCCTGCTCCAGCAGGTCGTGCGCTTCGGAGTTCAGGGTGTAAGCCAGGCGCTCCCGGAAGAGCGCGGCGGTGCCCACCAGCAACAGCGCGAACAGCAGCGCGTATCCGGCCGTCAGGCGGAAGCGCAGGCCGCGTGTGAGATGGCGCTTCGCGGACACGCTACACCTGCCGCTCCGCCGGCTGCTCGGCCGGCTTCTCGGCGGCCTTATCGGGCGCTTCGATCATGTATCCGATGCCGCGCACGGTTTGGATCAGCTTCTGCGGGAAGCGGTCGTCGATCTTGCTGCGCAGGTGCCGGATATAGACGTCCACGATGTTGGTGAGGCCGTCGTAGTCCATGTCCCAGACGTGTTCCACGATCATGGTGCGGCTGAGCGGGCGGCCCTTGTTGCGCATCATGTATTCCAGAATGCCGAATTCCTTGGGGGCCAGGTCGATGGGCTCGGCGGCGCGGGTGACTTTGCGGCGGATGCAATCGAGGGCCAGGTCGGCCACCTGGAGGCGCTCGGGAGCGGGTTGGCCGCGCCGCAACAGCGCGCGTACGCGGGCCAGCAGTTCCACGAAAGCGAAGGGTTTCACCAGGTAATCGTCGGCGCCCTGCTCCAGGCCGCGCACCCGGTCGTCGAGCGCCCCGCGCGCGCTCAGGATCAGCACCGGCGGACCGGCTTTGCGGTGACGGACCTTTTCCAGCACTTGCAGGCCGTCCATATCGGGCAGCATGATATCCAGGATGACCAGGTCGTAGTCGGTGGCATGCACGAATTCCAGGGCGGTGCCACCGTTGGGGGCGGCATCCACGGCGTAGCCCGCGCCCTGGAGGCCCCGGCAAAGGAAATCCGCGATGCGCTTTTCGTCTTCCACTACCAGGAGTCGCACATCATTAGCTTAACAGAGCTTAACAGGTGAGACGGGCCTCCTGGGGGTGTTGAGTGCTTAACCGTTTTGGGGATTCCTGACCGACAGAAACCCCTCCCTGACGGTCGCGGCTCAGTAAACCGTGCGCAATCAACGCGAGTAATTATCGAGCCGCGACCGTCGGGAAGCGGTTTCCTTAACCCGGAAATCCCCAAAACAGTTACGCACCCGCCTGCCTCCAACCTGCCTCGCGCGTGCGCACAAAACCGGCGCAAAAGACGATACTATGATTCAGACTATGCTCTCTCGATTCCGCTTCCCCATCGCCATCGCAGCCGTCATCTTGCTGGAAACCGCGGCGGCGGCCGCCTCCACCACCTACACCCTGGTCACCGAGCCGGACCAGGGAATCACGCCCATCTACAACTTCATCGGCACCGCCAAGAAAACCATCGACATGACCATGTACGAGTTCACGGACACTACCGGCGAGCAGCTTCTGGCGCAAGCCGCTGCCGCGGGCGTGACGGTGCGCGTCATCTTGGATCAAAACCTGGAAAAAAGCGGCAACACCGCCGCCTACAATTACCTCACGGCAAACGGCGTGCAGGTGCATTGGGCAAACCCCATCTACGCCGCGACGCACCAGAAAACCATCACCGTGGATGGCGCCACGTCGGCGGTCATGACGCTGAACCTGACTTCTCAGTATTATTCCACCAGCCGGGACTTCGCGGTCATCGAAAACGACCCCAACGACGTGGCGGCCATCGAGGCAACCTTCAACGCCGACTTCACCAACGCGGCGATCACGCCGCCCGACGGCGACGATCTGGTATGGAGCCCCACCAACTCCCAAAGCGCTCTGCTGGCATTGATTAACGGCGCGCAGCACAGCCTCCTGATCGAGAACGAAGAGATGAGCGACACCAATATCGTCAACGCCCTGGTGAGCGCGGCTGCGCGCGGCGTGCTGGTGCAGATCGCCATGACCAACGACGATAACGAGTACTCGAGCGAGTTCAACCAGATTGTGGCGGCCGGCGGCGAGATTTCCACCTATGCGGAGACGGCGTCTTTGTATATCCATGCGAAAGTCATTCTGGCGGATTACGGCAGTCCGGACGCCCAGGTGTTCATCGGCTCGGAAAACTTCTCCAGCGCTTCCCTGACGGAGAATCGCGAGCTGGGGCTGATTATCTCCGATTCTGCGATTCTGGCCTCGATCTACGGCACGCTGACCGGCGACTTCACGGGAGGCACACCCTGGTCCGGCAGCAAGGCCGGGTTTTCGATCATGGCCAGTCCCGATACGCTGACGGTGAGCGACGGAAGTTCCGGCACGGCCACCGTCGCAACCCAGGTCTTCGACAAGTTCGATTCCGCGGTTTCGCTGACGGCCGGCGGCCTGCCCTCGGGCGCCACGGCCAGTTTCAGTCCGTCCAGCATCGCGGCGCCCGGCTCCGGGTCTTCCACCCTCGCCATCAACGTGGGTGCGTCAACTGCCGCGGGCACTTACACCGTCACGGTAACAGGCAAAGGCGGCGGCGTGACGGAGACGGCCAGTCTGACGCTTACGGTCGGCTCGGGATCGACGCCCAGCTTCACCATTTCCGCCTCGCCCACCTCGCTGACAATAGACCAAGGCGCCGATGGCGCCAGCACGATTACCACTGCCGTCTCCGGCGGCTTCGATTCCGCAATTGCGTTGAGCGCCTCCGGCCTGCCTTCCGGAGCGACGGCCAGCTTCAATCCCGCATCCATCGCCGCGCCGGGCTCCGGCTCTTCGATCCTGACGATTTCGGTGGGATCCGGGACGGCCGTGGGCACCTACACGGTCTCCGTCACGGGCTCCGGCGGCGGCTTGACGCACACGGCCAGCCTGACGCTCACGGTGAGTTCGGGATCGACGCCAGGCTTCACCATTTCCGCCTCGCCCACCTCGCTGACAATAGACCAAGGCGCCAATGGCACCTGCACGATCACCACTGCCGTCTCTGGCGGCTTCAATTCCGCAATTGCGTTGAGCGCCTCCGGCCTGCCTTCCGGAGCCACCGCCGGCTTCAATCCGGCATCCATCGCGGCGCCCGGCTCCGGCTCTTCCGTCCTGACGATTTCGGTGGCGTCCTCCACGGCCGTCGGCGCCTACACTGTGACAGTCACCGGCTCCGGCGGCGGCGTGACCCAGACGGCAACCGTCTCTCTTACGGTCGCTGCCGGCGGCGGAGGCACCCAGTTGATCGTAGATGGCGGCTTTGAGAGCGCCACGCAGTCCGGCAACAGTGCGCCCGGATGGACCGCCACCACCAACATCTCCGGCCACAACGTGATCGCTTATGAAGGCCCGTACCCGCACACGGGGACCAACTACGCAACCGAGGGCGGGTACAACAACGATAACGATACGCTCACCCAGACTGTGACGATCCCATCGAATATCGCATCGGCCACCCTGACTTTCTGGGTGAATGTGGTGACCCAAGAAACCACAACATCGACTAAGTACGATTACCTTTACGTGGAAATCCATAACACTGCCGGCACAAAGCTGGCGACGCCTCTAACGCTGAGCAACCTGGATAACAAATCGTCGAACAATACTAACGGAGTTTATTTCCAGCCCGCGGCGGTTAGCCTGACAGCGTACAAAGGGAAGACTATTCAACTGGTGTTCCATGCGACTAACGATTACGAAAAGACGACCACTTTCAACATCGACGACGTATCCCTGACTACGCAGTAGGCGGTGGGGGGCGTTGCGCGCAAAGCGGGTCCTGGAGGACCCGCGCAGGACTGGCGTCCTGCCCCACCGGCATCGCAGTTTGCCGGAGATCGACAAGCCGAATGACGCCGCCTTTCAGCGGCGGGCGCGTTGGCGTACCATGGCTGATGGGCTTGCTCCACATACGACATAGAATCGGCTTGGCCGCCGCGGCCCTGGTACTGTTCATCACAGTCTGCCACCGGATATTGGAGACCCCTCTGTGGGGCGTCAACGGCGCCCGGCTCATGCCGTCGGCCGCGCTCGCCAACGGCGTCGATTACTACGTCCTTTTGCCGCCCGGCGGACCACTCTACATCAGCCTGTACGGGCCGATGGGCGCCATTGTGTATCTGCCCGCCACCTTGTTTCCTTCGCCAAATAGCGCGGTCCTCGCGGGATCCGCCATCACCGCGATGCTGTGCTTTTCGGCGGCGGCGTTCCTGCACCTATCGCCATCCAAACCTGGGCAAAGCGCGGTCGATGTACTGGCTTTCCTGACCGCGGCCTTCCTGATGTGTTATCTCGAGCCGCTCAAGTACGCTTGCTTCAACATCCACGTCGACGGTCCCGGCCTGGCGTTTGGCGCGGTGGCTTGCGGCGCGCTTTACCCTGGCCGGCCCGAAAAATGGCGCGCGGCCCTGCCGGTTTCCGCTTTCTGCGCCATTCTGTCCATTTTCTGCAAGCAGCCATTTCTGCCGGTTCCGTTCGCGCTGCTCGCCTATTTATGGGCAGCCGAGGGACGCCTACGGGCGCTCCGTTACCTGGGGTGGCTGGCCGCGGCGGGCGGCCTGGCCGGCGGCGCCGCGCTATTTGCGGCAGGTCCTGCGCGCCTCTATCACTGTATGATCTGGATACCCGCGCATCATCCCTGGAACAACCCGTCGCACATCGTCAGCGCCATCCAGGCTTTGCGGAGTTTCATCCGGCTATCCATGCCGGTGCCGGTCCTCTTGCTGGCATGCCTGGCGTATTTCCTGACCGGCGGGCGGCTCGGTGGACCGGCTCCCGGTGGATCGATGCGGCGTGCGCTGGCGGCCCACCGCGCCGCGCCGTTGCTGCTGGTGGGGGTCGCCCTGCTGCCCTTCTCCATCGCCGGCCGCGCCAAAGCCGGCGGCGATGTCAATAGCCTGAGCTTCTCTCTGTTCTTTCTCACGTGCAGCCTTACAGTGCTGCTGGCGGACGTCTGTCGCGGCGCGCAAAACGGCGCCACGCGCCGTCTGGCGGTTTCCGTATTGGCGGCCACCATGCTCCCGCTGGCCCTATCCGAAGCTCCTCTGGCCGTCGATATCCGCGCCAGCGCCAGGCGCTTGCCCCAGGCCCCCCAACAAGTCGCTTTCGAGTATCTGCGGCGCCATCCGGGTCAAGCGTACTTCCCGTGGCTTCCGCTATCCCACTTCTACGCGGAACACCAGTTCCGTCATTATGCTTTCGGCATAGCCGACCGGTTACTGGCTGGAGAGCCGGTCGGTAACGCGGACTTCCTTGCGTACACCCCGCGCGACCCGCGAATCGTTGCATTTACCAACGACGGAACCCCACGGCTGTTCGCGCACGACCTCATGAACTATCTACCTGAGTACACCGACCAGGTGAATGACCCCGAGCTGCCCGGCTGGCTGGTATACGCGAAGCGGCATTTCTAATTAACCCAATCGGCGATAAGTCGGAATCTCGCCGGCTTCACCTCCGGTTTTCATCTCGCACGCGCCGCTTTCCGGCCAGCGGGGCGTTCAGAAACTCCAGGAACGGCGTCAACGCGCGAAACCGCTTTTCGATTTCCGTAAACAGTTCCGCCGCGGGATGATCGGCGCAGAAGCCCTTCGGCATGCGCGCAAGCTGCGAACCGTAACACTGCGCCGAGCAGCCGCTTGATCGCGCTCGATGCCGCCAGTTGCCGGAACTCCGCGTGCCGTTCCGCGATGTGCGTGCGCACGGCCAGCAGCGTTTCCGGCTGCGGCATGTAGATGCCGCCACCCACATCCACGCCCTTGTGCGAGATCGCGAAGTAGTAACCCGCCGCGCCATGCTTCTCCATCCCGCGGCGCGAGAACGACGCCGCGATTTGCGTCTTGCAGGGCGTCTTGTCGGGACTGAAGCGCGTGTCGCGATAGACGCGGTAGATGGCCCGCGGGGCATCCGTCACGTAATCCGGCGTAGTCAAATTCAACGCCGTCACCAAAAGTCCACCATGGGCGCTTTCACCTTTTCGCCGTAGACCGTCTTGCGCGGCTGGAACCATTCGCGCGTGTTGTGGCCTGCGAGATTTCCGCTCGATTTTGGCAGGCGCGCTTCCCGCAACAGAGTAGGATGTTTAGAAATATCAAAGATTGACATCGGCTTGGTCCCTTCGGTATATTACGAGACGGGCAAACCAGTGGACCAGATGAACGTGTCAGTTACGGATCGTCTCGCAGGCTACGTTCGCAAGAAGGTGAAGAGCGGGCGGTATAACAATGCGAGCGAGGTAGTCCGGGAAGCCCTACGGCGGATGGAGGATGAGGACGACAGAACGATACGGCTCGCGCGGCCTACGGCTGAGGATCTGGTTTCCGATCTGACGGGGCTGCAACTCGAAGACATCCGGCAGCGGGTTCGGGCGAGCATCGATTCGATCGGAGCGGGAGAGTATACCGAGTATGAGGGGCGCGCAGGTTTGCGGATGCTGGCGGATGAGGTGAAGGCCAGGGGGCGCCGGCGCTTCGCCCGGAAAGTCTCCGGCGAGTGACGCGGTATCGCGTCTCCACGGGCGCGGCGCGGGATCTCGACGAGCTCTTTCTCTACTGGGCCATGCGGGCAGGTCTTGAGGTTGCGGACCGGCTCATTGACGGCATCACCGAACGGTTCTGGCTGCTGGGTGAACATCCGGAAGCGGGCAAGCCCGCGGATGAGATCGCCGCGGGTGTGAAGTGCTTTCCGGCCGGCAAATACCTCATCTACTACCGCACGCGGCGGGGGAAGGAGATCCTGCACATTTTCCACGGCAGTCGAGAGCAGAAGCGGGCTTTCAAAGAGGCAGCGAAGCGCAAAGCCGGCTTCGGAATGTGAGCTGCGCAATTGCCGCTGGCCGGACGATCCGGAACCGTCCGGGGAAACCGACCAGTCGGTCTTGCCGCCGCGAGAGTATGCAGGTCGGGCCGGGATTCCGGCGACCCACCTGAAACTGGCCTGCGCATCAGCCGGCCGGGACGCGGATCGCGGCCCGTGGGAACCATTTCTCCCAGTACAGGTACCAGGCTTTGCTAAGTTAAACTGCCCATCGCCCGTACCGTAATGGAAATATCTTCGTTGTAGATTCCGGAAACAACCGATTCAGAAGTTCACAAGCAGCGGCGCCTTCATCGGCAAGTGGGGGACCCAGGGAGCGGGCTTGGGACAGTTCGAGAATCCCTGGGGCGTGGCCGTGGTTGCGAGTGGGAATGTGTATGTCTCGGACGGCGGGTGTGAGTTATGCCAAACGGATAATACCAACAATCGCATCGAAAAGTTCCCGAACGACGGGCGCTTCATCACCACTTGGGTAGCGATGGCTTGGGAGACGGACAGTTTAACCTGCCTCTGAGTTTAGGAGTGGACTCGAGCGGAAACGTATTTGTGAGTGACCAATGGAACGGGCGCGTGCAGGAGTTCGCACCGTGCGGGGCAGGCTACGCGGGTGACGCGGAAGCCGCAGCCGCGCCGCCCGTCAGAAGAACCGCTCCCCGCTTTCCCGCCGCTTCCCCACCAGAGGGGCGTTCAGAAACTCGTGAAACGGCGCCAGCGCGCGAAACCGCTTTTCGATTTCCGTAAACAGTTTCGGCGTAGTCACGATCGCCGCATCCAGCGTGGTGAACAGCAGGAATTGCTTGAACCGCAACAGGTCCGCCGCCGGATGATCGGAGCAGAAGCCCTTCGGCACGCGCGAAAGCTGCGCGCCGTACACTGCGCCGAGTAGCCGCTTAATGGCGGGCGATGCCGCCAGCTTGCGGAACTCCGCGTGCCGTTCGGCGATGTGCGTGCGCACCGCCAGCAGCGTCTCCGGCGTAGGCATGTAGATGCCGCCACCCACATCCACGCCCTTGTGCGACACCGCGAAATAGTATCCCGCTGCGCCGTGCTTTTCCATGCCGCGCCGCGAGAACGACGCCGCGATTTGCGTCTTGTAGGGCGTCTTGTCGGGACTGAAGCGCGTGTCGCGATAGACGCGGTAGATGGCCTTCGGGGCATCCGTGACGTAGTCCGGCGCGAAATCCATCATGGCGCTGTTCAGGGCCGTCACCAGCTCCACCATGGGTGCTTTCACCTTTTCGTCGTAGACGTTTTTGCGCGGCTGGAACCATTCGCGCGTGTTGTGGCCGGCGAGGCCGCGGTAGAACGTGATTGCCTCCGCGGGAAAGCCCGGAAACCCGGATCGCATAGCTGCCTCCTATAATTGAATCGATGGACTCCACGCTGGCGCGCCTGTCCGAAATAACCAATTTAACCGTTTCTCGCGACGCGCCGCTGTCCGCTTACACGCGATTCGCCATCGGCGGGCCGGCCGATATCTATGCCGAAACCGAAAGCGTGGAATCTTTTATCCAGGCGCTTGCGGCGGCGCGCGCGAGCGGCCGCGACTACATGGTGATGGGCGGCGGCACCAACCTGATCGTGTCGGACCTGGGTTTCCGCGGCATCATGCTGCGTTTCGTGGCGCGGCGCATGCTTGCGGCGGGCGACCGCGTGCAGTGCGATGCCGGCGCTGTTTTGCAGGATCTGGTGGATTTCGCCATCGATCGCGGCCTGCAGGGCCTCGAGACTCTGGCCGGCATTCCCGGCTCGGTGGGCGCGGCCGTCTATGGCAACGCCGGCGCGTATGGCCATTCCATCTCCGAGCGCGTGCGTCAGGTGCGCTTCTTCGATGGCGAGTGCGTGCGTGTATTCGACAACGCGGAGTGCGAATTTCACTATCGCGAAAGCGTCTTCAAACGCCGCAAAGACTGGGTCGTATTCTCAACCGAACTGCGCCTCTCGCCCGCGGATGCCGCGGCTTTGCGCCAGACGGCGGACGATATCGTGAGAGTGCGCAACGAGAAGTTCCCCGTCACGATGAAGTGCGCGGGCAGCATCTTCAAGAATTTTCTGCTGGCGGAATTGCGGCCCGCCATAGCCGCCCAGGTTCCCGAAAAGGCGATCCGCGAAGGCAAAGTGCCCGCCGCATATTTCCTCGAACAGGTGGGCGCGAAGGGCATGTCGCGGGGAGATATCCACGTGGCCGGTTATCATGCCAACCTGATCTACAACGCCGGCGGAGGCACCGCCGCGGACCTTTGCGCGCTGATCGAGGAGCTGAAGGCGCGGGTGCGCCGCCAGTTTGCCGTCGAGCTGGAGGAGGAAGTGCAATACGTGGGGTTCTAGCAAGCCGCGCTTCGCGCGCCGTGGCTGGTGGTTGGTGGCTGGTGGCTGGTGGGTGTGCCTTCCGGCTCAAGCCGCCGATCTGCACGAGGCGGTCACCTCCGGGGACGTGGAACAGGTGCGCGCGCTGTTGGCTGCCGGCGCGGACGTGAACGCGCGCGACACACTGGGGGCCACCGCTTTGCATGACGCGGCCTGGAGCGGCAACCGCGAAATCGCCGCCCTGCTCATCGCGCACGGCGCGGAAGTGAATGCCCGTCATCGGGAAGCCGGATCTACGCCGCTCGATTACGCGGTGATCAAAGATAACCGGGAAGTGGCCGATCTGCTGCTGGCGCATGGCGCCACCGTGGAGGCCGCGGATCGCTCGGGCGCGACGGCGCTGCACCTGTCCGCCACGCGCGGCTACCTGGACATGGCGGCGTTGCTGTTGGCCCACGGCGCGAACGTCAACGCGCGCGACAAATCCGGCGCAGCGCCGCTCGACGAGGCTGCGTGGAGGGGCTATCGCGCCATCGCCGCGCTGCTGCTCGAAAAAGGCGCGGCGGTCGACGCGCGCAATGCGGAAACCGGCGCCACACCGCTCAACGAAGCCGCCGCGAAAGGCCACGCGGACATGGTCGAACTGCTGCTGGCGCATGGCGCGGACGTGAATGCGCGCGACAACTCGGGTGCATCGCCGCTCGAAAACGCATCGCGCTACCGCAATGCGGCGGTCGTGGATCTGCTGATGGCGCACGGCGCGACGCTGGCCAAGAAGGATCAGCCCGGATTCACCCTGCTGGATGAGGCCGTGCTGAAAGGCCAGGCCGACATGGTGGAACTGCTGGCCGGCAAGGGCGCGGATGTCAACGCGCACAACCAGGAAGGTTCGACCGCGCTGGCGGATGCCGCGCTGAAGGGTTACACGGAGATCGCGCGCATCCTGCTGGACCATGGCGCGCGCGTCAACGAGAAGAACTCCGCCGGCGCCACGCCACTGCATGACGCGGCGTTGGGCGGGCATCGCGAGATGGCGGCGCTGCTGCTCGACCGCGGCGCGGGTATTAACGCGCGCGACGCCGCGGGCGAGACGCCGCTCTACAACGCGGCTTCCTGGGGCCGCCGCGACGTAGTGGAATTATTGCTCGCGCGCGGGGCGGATGCGGATCTGCGCACCAAGGCGGGCGCCACCGCGCTGGATGGCGCTACCACCAACGGATTCGAGGATATCGCCGCGTTATTGCGTGCCCGCGTGCCCCGGTAGGCGTAGGAAGCCGTGAATACACTTTGTTCGCGTCGGCGTAGTATCCGGCGATGGCGCCCGTCTGGTTGATGCCCAGGCCCTGCGTGCCCAGCAGGGCGCCCGTACCCGCTCCCGGCGCGTCGAACGTAGTGATATTGGCGCCGACGCCACGCAGAAAGCCGTGATAGACGAGGTTCGCGTCCAGATAGTAGCCCGCGATGGAACCCGCCGTGTTCACGCCATACGCTTCCGTCCCTTCACCAATGCCGGTGCCCGCGCCCGGCGCATCGACACTGGTTATGGTGCCATTGGCCGCGCGCAGGAAGGCGTGCAACGCACCGCTCGGATCGAAGTAATAACCCGCGATAATCCCGGCCGTATCGATGCACTCGACCACGGTGCCCGAGCCGGAGCCGGTGCTGGCGCCCGGGACATCGAACGTGGTGATCTTGCCGCTAGCGGCCCGCGCGAAGCCGTGCCATACATCGTTGGCGTCGATATACGATCCCGCGATAGCTCGCGCCGGGTTGATGCTCTCGCCTAAGGTGCCCTGGCCTGGTCCGGTGCCCGCGGCCGGAACGTCGAACGTGGTAATGACACCGGCGGGTGTGCGGGCGAAGCCATGATTGACGCTGCTCGCGTCACGGTAAAACCCTGCGATATGTCCGGCTGTGTTAATGCTCCGGGCGAAAGTTCCGGTGGCGCCCGAGGCATCAATCGCGTGGATGGCGCCGTCGGCATCGCGCACGAAGCCGTGGAAGGCGAAGTTCGCGTCCTCGTAATACCCCGCGATCAGCCCGCCCGCATTGATACTTTGCGGAAAGGTCCCCTCCGGATAGCTGGCACCCGCGCCCGGCGCATGGAATACGGCGATGGTACCGGCGGAAGCCCGCACGAAGCCATGGTACACGAAACCCGTGTCCGCGTAGTATCCCGCGATGTTCTCCGACTCGTCGATACCTACGGGGAAGGTGCCCTGATTGGCGCCCGTGCCGGCGCCCGGCGCGTCGAAGGTCGTATAGGTGGGCTGGGTCTGCTGCGCGAACGTTCCCTCCGCAAAAAGCCCACCGAGGCAGAAACAAAGGACAGTCGTTTCGATCGATATCTTCATTACGGTCAGCCTAATCCGGAGCCATTGGAGCTTTCACTCACGGCGCCAGCAGGAAGCCGTGAGACAAATTGTTCGCGTCGGTGTAATATCCGGCGATGGCCTCCGCCGCGTCGATGCCGGCGGCGATGGTGCCCTGGAAGGCGACGGTGCCCGCGCCGGGAGCCTCGAATCCGGTGATGGCGCCCTGGGGGGTGCGCACGAAGCCGTGCAACGCATCGGCCGCGTCAACGTAATATCCCGCGATAGTCCCGGCCCGGCTGTTACAAAAGGCCACGGTGCCCTGGCTGGCGGCGGCGCCCGCGCCGGAAGCGTCGAACGTGGCGATCGTGCCATCGGCGGCGCGCACGAAGCCGTGAAAAACAGATCCCGCGCCGGTGTAATATCCGGCGATGGCCCCCGCCGCGTCGATGCTCTCGGAAACGGTGCCCTGACCGGGGGCGGTGCTGGCGCCCGGAGCGTCGAACGTGGTGATGGCGCCGCTGGCGGCGCGCACGAAGCCGTGCACCACGATACTCGCGTCGTAGTAGAACCCTGAGATAGTCCCCGCCGCGTCGATAGAGTAAGCCTGGGTTCCCAGATTGGCGGAGGTGCCAGCGCCCGGCACATCGAACGTGGTGATGCCGCCATCGGCCGCGCGCACGAAGCCGTGAGACAGGCCGATCGCGTCAACGTAATGTCCGGTAATCGCGCCCGCCGTGTTGATCGAGTACGCGAAGGTTCCCTGGTTGTCTACCGTGCCCGCGCCCGGGGCGTCAAACTCGGTTATGCCGCCGCCGCTGGCGCGCACGAAGCCGTGGTACGCATGACTGGCGTAGTAATATCCCGCGATCGTTCCCGCCGTATTGATGCCGTACGCGAAAGTGCTGGGGGACGCGCCCGGAGCGTCGAAGGTGGTTATCGAGCCGTTGGCGGTCCGCACGAAGCCGTGATACGCATTGCTCACGTCCGCGTAGTATCCCGCGATGGCCCCCGCCGTGTTGATGGAAACTGCCCAGGTCCCCTGGCCAGCGCCGGCGCCCGCGCCCGGAGCCTCGAACGTGGTGAAGGAAGCCTTGCGGTTCTGGGCGTGCGCCCCCAGGGCGAATGGGCAACACAGAACGAGAGAAGCGACAGCCGTTCCAAGAAACTTGTTCATCCGGTCCTCCTCAATCCATAGCCGGCAGCGGATCACGGCGTCCGCAGGAAGCCGTGATACACACCGCCCCCGTCAACGTAATATCCCGCCACAGCCCCGCCTGCGCCGATACTAGACCCGAAAGTACCTTGGTAGGCAATGTTACCTGCGCCCGGAGCGTCGAACGCGATTAGCTTGCCGCCGGCGCGCACGTAACCATGGAACACATCGTTGGCGTCTTGGTAATTTCCCGTGATCTCCCCAGCCTCATTGACGCTCAGAGCTTCGGTGCCCTGCCCGGCGCCTGTGCCTGCCCCCGAGGCATTGAATTCGGCGATGGCGTCTCCGGCAGCGCGCTCAAAGCCGTGCTGCGCGGACGCGGAGTCCACGTAGTATCCCGCGACAACCCCCGCGTCGTTGATGCTGAGGCCGAAGGTTCCCTGGCCTACGCCGGTACCCGCGCCCGGTGCATCGTACGTGGTGATGGCGCCACTGGCAGTGCGCACGAAACCGTGGCCTGCGCCGTTCGCGTCATAGTAAGCTCCCGCGACGGTCCCGGCCGCATTGATGCCGGCGGCGGTGGTTCCCTGGTAAGCGGCAGTGCCCGCGCCCGGAGCACCGAACGTGGTAATGCCGCCGCTGGCGGCGCGCACGAAGGCGTGAAAGACGAGGTTCGCGTCCAGATAGTATGCCGCGATCGTTCCCGCCGCGTTGATGTCGCCGGCGAGAGTGCCCTGATTCGCTGCCGTGCCTGCGCCCGGAGGGTCGAACGTAGTGATGACGCCATCGGCGGACCGCACGAAGCCGTGAAACGCATAAATCGCTTCAGTATAGTATCCCGCGCTTGCCCCTGCCCGGTTGATGCTCACGGCAGTAGTGCCCAGGTAGGCGCCTGTGCCCGCGCCCGGAGCCTCGAACGCGATGAAGGTGGGCTTACTGTCTTGCGCCGCCGCCCTACGGCAAAAAGTACGCAAAGACAGAGACGAAGCACGGGCATTCCGGCAAACCTCACTGCGGTCCTCCTTATCCAAAGCTATTGTGGTCAAGTGAGATGTTATCACCGTTCCTCGATTGAAGTAACTGCTGGTGGGGCAGGCGTTTCGCCTGCCTCGGGAGATTGGCCTTTTAGTGGACGGCCCTCGTGCACGCCCCCGGGCGTGCCGTGCCGGTACTCCTGCCGGCACAGGCGGGCATAGCTCGCCTGGCGCAGGCGTTTCGCCCGACTGTCTCTCCACGGCGTCAGCGGGAAGCCGTGATACACACCGCTCGCGTCAAGGTGCCATCCCGCGATAGCCCTGCCGCGGCGATCGCAATGGCGATCGTTCCCCCACGGGCTGCCGTATTTGCGCCCGGAACATTGAACGTCGTTATGGCGGCGCGAAGGCGAGCGTAGCTCGCCTCTGGAGTTTCTACATTTGCTGGAGCTGGAATTGGACGGCCGGGCTTTAGCCGGCGCGGGGCTTAACCTTATGCCACCAAGCCCTGCAAAAAAGCCAGCCAGAGCTTCGAGGCAGGCCGCCTACGAGCCCGCCGCAGGCTGCGAGCCCGTCAAACACATTACTTGCGTCACCGTAGTATCCGGCGATGGCCGTCGCCGCATTGATGCTAGCGGAGACAGTTTGTTTGCCCGCCTTGCGCAACTCGCTCCAGTTGGCGAGCGGAATCGGCGTATTCTTCCTGCCCAGCCGATGGGTGGACACTACGCGCGTTATCGTAGCCCCCCTGATAGCCCCCACCACGTTGAAGGTACCAGCGGTAGTTCCCTGCGCGTAGCCAGTGCCCGCGCCGTTCGGGTAAATTTCTTCATTTCGGGCCTGCTGGCCCGGAGCCATCGGAGTTCTGGCCTAATCTTATCACCACGTCGTGTGGAGAACATTTCGCCTCGCCCGCCACTTCTGCTATTGGCACAATCTCATCCCGCCGAAACCGGCACCGCCGACATGTTCGGCGAGCCGCCGGCCGCGCAACTGGCGCAGTTCGCCCGCCTGGTCGAGCCGCACCTGCCGCGCCTCGACGCAGCTCTGCGCCGCCGACTGAAACCGTGCGATGCGCGGCAGATCAAAGCGCTCTCGCTGATCACCTCGGGCGCCGCGGCCCGCCTGCTCGCGGCCGGCCGGCCCGCCGCCGATTTCTTCGAACAGGTGGCCTACAACAGCCGGCGGCTGGCCAAGCTGAACGCCCCGCCCATGGAAGTGCTGGACACGCTGGAGGTGTACGACCGCGATATGGATGGCTTGCTGGCCAGACACGCGCTCGAAGCCGTCCGGCAGCAACTGCACTTCCGCACCCAATTGGCCGTCAACAGCGCCTACTACCAGGTACGCGAGGCCGAGACGCAAGCCTTCTACGGCCTGCTACGCGCCGAAATGGACGCGACCGGCCTGGACGATCTGCTGCGCCGCTTCATCGTGATCCTGACCCGCACATTCCGCGCGCAGGCCGGCCGCATGATCCCCCTCACGGATCGTCAGCCCATAGCCGCCAATGCGCTCAAGCGCTTGGCACGGCCCCGCTATATCGCTGCCGGCAGTCCCGGACAGGAGCTGGTTTTGGATCGGAGCATGCATGGTGCCTTTCAATCCTACTGGTCCATCCCGTATTTCTCCGGCGGCAAACTCGCCGGGCTCATCCAATTCGGTTTTCCCAAGCCATACCGCTGGCTGCCGCGCGAGCTGGACCTGCTCGCCGCCTTCGCCGATCGTTGCCTGCGCGCCGCCGAACGCGCCCGCCTCTTCGAGGACCTGGCCGCGCGCGAGCGGCAGGTACGCTCGCTGGCGGCACATCTCCTGCGCGCCGAGGAGGAGGAACGCCGGCGCATCAGCCGCGAGTTGCACGACGAGGCCGGCCAATCCATGTTGTTCCTACGTCTGCACCTGGAAATGCTGGAGAGGGGCGCCCCGCCCGATCTGCGGCCGAAACTGGCCGAGGCGCGCGCCGTCACCGAGCGGATCATCGCCGAGATCCGGCGCATCATCGCGGCGCTCAACCCGTCGGCGGTGGAAGAACTGGGCCTGCCCGCCGCCATCCGCCACCTAAGCGCCCGCTTCCGGAAGCTCTACCCCTTTAAGCTGCGCCTGAGGCTAAGCGCTTATGCCGCGCGCCTGCCGCGCGAGACCGAGACCGCCATCTACAGGGTTGTGCAGGAAAGCTATCAGAATATCGCCAAACACTCTGGGGCTTCCCGTGTAAACCTTCTACTGCGATCCACCGATACATTATTGGAGTTGAAAATCGAGGATGACGGCATCGGATTCGATGTGGATGGCGCGGTAGCCCAACCGAAGTCCTTCGGGTTGAAGGGCATGCGCGAGCGGGTCGCCCTGCTGGGAGGCCGCTTGGAGATCCGCAGCAGTCCCGGGCATGGCGCCGCGGTCGCCGTGCATCTGCCGATTCCCAGTTAAGGAGCAGGCTTTGGGGGGCGGGATTTATCCCGCGCGGGGCTTTAAGCCCCGCACAGCCGTCCAGTGAGACAACTATGGCAATTCGAACGCTTCTAACCGACGATCACACCCTGTTTCGGCAGGGCATCAGGACGCTGCTTGCCGCCACACCAGACCTGGAGGTGGTGGGCGAAGCCGCCAATGCGGCCGATGCCATCACGCAATCCGCGGAGCTTCGGCCCGATGTGGTGCTGATGGACGTCAGCATGCCGGGGCTGAGCAGCTTCGAAGCTACCCGGCAGATCCGCAAGGGCCGGCCCGAGACCAAGGTGCTGTTCCTCACCATGTACGACGACGAAGACTACCTGGCGGAGTGCATGGAGGCGGGCGCCAGCGGCTACCTCCTGAAGGACAGTCCGGCGGAGCAACTGGTCACGGCCATCGGGGAAGTGCATCGCGGCGGCAGTTATCTGAGCCCGCGGATGCTCTCGCACCTGGTAGACGATTTCCGCAGCCGGGTGCGGTCCAATACGCGCCAGCCGCGGTTCAATACCCTTACGCGCCGCGAACTGGAGATCCTCAAATTCCTGGCGGAAGGCAACTCCGTAAAGGAAATCGCCGGCACGCTGAATCTGAGTGTCAAGACCATCGAGGCGCATAAATTCAACCTGATGCGCAAACTGGATATCCACAACAAAGCGCAACTGGTGCAGTACGCCATCCAGAAGAAAATCATCCGTCTGGCGGTCTAGCGGCGCTGAGTGGGGCAGGCTCGCAGCCTGTGTGGGCCTCGCCGGCCCGCTCTCCCCAGAATTTGCAATTGTTTAGCGATTTTTTCTCTATATTGAGAGAGTGTCCCGTTGGTTGCTCCTATTGTGCCTGTGCGTGCCGCTCCTAGCGGCGGAAGGCGGCTACGTCGGCAGCGCCGTATGCAAGACCTGTCACGCCGACGTCTGGTTTAACTTCTACAAGAATCCGCACTACAAGAGCGTCGCCAGCGGGGATCAACCGCCCGAGCGCACTGGCTGCGAAGGCTGTCACGGACCGGCCAAGGCGCACATCGAAGCGCACGGCGGCAAGACCACCATCCCGCGCGCCTTCTCCCTGATGGAGCCGAAAGCCGTCCTGGATACCTGCCTCAACTGCCACGCGCGCGATTTTTCGAAATCCAACATCCGCCGCTCGCAGCATTCGCTAGCCGACGTGGTATGCACCAACTGCCACTCCATTCACAAATCGCCGGCCCCGCAATTCCTGCTAGCCAAAAAGCAATCCGACCTGTGTTACGGCTGCCACGCGGATGTGCGCGCCCAGTTCTCCATGCCTTTCAAGCACCGCGTCAACGAGGGCTTCATGAACTGCACGGATTGTCACAACCCGCACGGGGCCTTCGCGCCCACCTGGGGGATGGCGGACGGGCCCAACCTGCTGGCGCGTGCCGAGGGCAACGAGGAGCCCTGCCTGAAATGCCACGTGGACAAGCGTGGACCCTTCGCCTATGAACATCCGCCGGTGCGCGTGGAGGGTTGCGGCGTGTGTCACGTGCCGCATGGATCGACCAACGCCAAACTGCTGGCGCGGCCGGTGGTCTTCACGCTCTGCCTGCGATGCCATAACGGCGCGGATAGCTTCGGCACGCGCAATAACGGCATCCCGGCGCTCTCGAACACCCACAACATGCTGGACCCGCGCTATCAGCGCTGCACCCTGTGCCACGTGCGCATCCACGGGTCCAACAGCGACGGGTACTTCTTCCGTTAGGAGCCAGCCATGCGGAACGACTATCCATCCACGTGGGGCGGCCAATCCTGGCCGCAGCCGCCTTTCAGGCGGCCAGAGCCGGCTGACAGCCGGCTGCGGGCAGGATTGCCCGCCTTCCAGTTGGTCTTCGCCAACTTTGGTGGCCCGCAGAGCCTTATGGGACAGCCAATCTTGGCTGCAGGCCGGCTTTCAGTCGGCCTCCTTTGCATTCTTCTACTACTGCCGCACGCGGCGCTCGCGCAGCAGGTCGTCGCGCCCACGCCCGACCAGGCCGGATCCCCCCGCGGCGAAAACACGGGCGACTATAACGTCATGGAGTCCTTCGAAACCGGCTACCGTTTCGCCTTAGTGGGCGGCAGCGTGGGTACCTACAAAAGCGATGTGAATTATGGAAATGGCATACGCCTGCTGAGCGGCAATCTCAGTGTGTATTCCAAGGACGGACACGGCCGCTGGTTCGACCAGATCGTGCTCACCACGGTTGGGTTGGGCAACGATCCGTATCAGTCGGCCACCTTGCGCGTCGAAAAGAACAAGCTATACCGCTACGACCTGCTGTGGCGGCTGGACGATTACTTCAATCCGGGCCTGCCCGTGGCCGGCGGACTGCACCTGATGAATACCAGCCGCCAGATGCAGGACCACAACCTGACCCTGCTGCCACAATCCAAGATTCAATTCCACCTGGGTTACAGCCGCAACACGCAAGATGGGCCGGCGCTTTCCACCACCCAGTTATGCTTCAACGGCAACGTTTATTGCGGCACCGCGGGCAACGAGTTCCCGGTGTACGAAAACGTGCGCACCGCGCAGAACGAATTCCGCCTCGGAGCCGACCTGGATCTGGCCGGATTCAAACTCACTCTGCTGCACACCTGGGTCTTCTTCAAAGACGACAGCGGCTACCAGGAAAACGGCTTGATCGCCGGCGACAATCCGTCGAGCGGAGTCACCCTCAACCAGTTTCAGCGCTCGGCGCCGTATCGCGGAACCAGTCCCTACTGGTTGGGAAATCTGAACAAAAGCGCTAAGACCGTGGCGGTAAACGGCCGCATCGCTTACGTGGATGGACAAGGCAATTTTCTCCTGAACGAGAGCGCTTTCGGCGGCACGCCTCTGGGCGCGCAGAACCAGCAGGTGCAGGTGGGCGGCGATGCATCGCGCCCGCAAGTGACGGGCGATCTCTCCATCAGCGTCTTCCCCACTTCCCGCCTGACGCTGGTGAATAACACGTCCGTCAACAGCACCCGCATCGACGGCACATCGGACTACGCGCAGTTCAACCTCGCCACCGAGACGGCCGATTTCATTTCATTCCGGTATCTGGGGCTGCGCACCATCGCCAACGCTACGGATCTGCATTATCGCGTGAAGCCCTGGCTTTCCGTCTATGGCGGCTATCATTACTCCGATCGCCGCATCGAAGATATCGAAGACTACGCGATCCCGGGGCCGCTCAGCGGCGCGACGTACGAGCAGGTGAACACGCAGCAGGAGGGGCTGCTGGGCGTTCGCATCAAGCCCTTGAAGGCCATGACCATCAATCTGGAAAGCGAGATCGGCCGCGCCAACCACCCGTTCACTCCGGTAAGCGACCGTAACTATCAGGCGCTGGGCGCGCGCTTCGGATATCGCGTCAAGAAGCTGACTTTGGGAGCGGCTTACAAGGAAAACTATAACAACAACTCAATTACTCTGACGAGTTATAGCTCGCATGCGCGGACTTATAGCGCGAATGCCGCTTGGGCGCCGCGCGACTGGTTCACGCTGGATGCCAGCTACTCCAAGCTGCACCTGGATTCTCTCTCCGGCATCGTCTTCTTCGCCGGGCCGGAGGCGGTTTCGCCCTTGACCAGCAATCAGGTCTACATCAGCAACATTCATGCGGGTAATCTGGTGGCGCGCTTCGTGTTATCGAAACGCGTGGATCTTTACTTGGGCTACACCATCACGCTGGATACGGGCGATGGCCGCGGCGCAGCCGCGCCGGCCGGCGCCACCGATCCCACCACGCTGATCTTTGCCCCCGTGCAGACGTTCCCGTTAAGCTACCAGGCGCCGCTGGCGCGCGTTTCCATCCGTCTGCGCGAAAAGTTGCGTTGGAACGCCGGTTGGCAGTATTACAACTATCACGAACAATTCGGCCTGGAATCCTATTACCAGGGCTATCACGCCGATACCGGCTATACCAGCCTGACCTGGGCGTTCTAGGCCCGTGGGGCAGCGCCATGCGCTGCCAAGGCGAGCGTCGCTCGCCGCTGGAGTTATGTGCCGTGGTGGGGCAGGCTCGCAGCCTGCGCGGGCCTCGTAGGCCCGCTCTTCGGCGAGCGACGCTCGCCTCTTGAGTTTCTAGATTCTGTAAGCCGTGGTGGGGCAGGACTCCAGTCCTGTCAGGATGGGCCTGCGGCCCACGAATCGTGATGAAAACCCGCGTGGGGCGGCGCCATGCGCCGCCGCGGGGCTTTTACCCCCACCCGGGCGCGCTTGCTCGCCGAAGAGCGGGCCTGCGAGGCCCGCGCAGGCTGCGAGCCTGCCCCACGGCGGCGGACAGAATGTAGAAACGCAGTGGTTTTCGACCGTGCGCGGGTTGTCCAGAACCCGCTCCTGGCGAGCCTAGCTCGCCTTCGGGCGGGTCTGGAGACCCGCCGCCGGCGTAGACGCCTGCCCCACCAAATGGCCAATTTCCCCAGGCGAGCTTCGCGCCCCTAGGCTACAATCGAATTAACCCCGCATGTCCACCGAAGTCAAAGCCGCCCCCAGCGTGCATCGGTTCTTCTCGCGGCACGGCGCCCTTTCCAAATGGCACCCCAACTACGAATACCGCCCGGGCCAATTGGCCATGGCCGAAGCCGTGGAATCCGCCATCGCCGACCGCAAACACCTCATCGTGGAAGCCGGCACGGGCACCGGCAAAACCCTCGCTTACCTGGTTCCCGCCATCCTCTCCGGCAAGCGTATCGTGGTCTCCACGGGCACCAAGAACCTGCAGGAGCAGCTCTTCTTCAAGGACATTCCCTTCCTCCAGCAGCACTTCCCCCGCCCCCTGCGCGTCTGCTACATGAAAGGCCGCAACAACTACGCCTGCCGCCAGAAGATCTACGACGCCGACCGCGAGGCGGTGCTCACCGGCCTCGAGGAAGTCGCCGACTTTCAGATTATCCAGGACTGGGAAAAAACTACCGAATTCGGCGACCGCGCCGAGATCAAGAAGCTGCCGGAATCGTCCACCGCCTGGGCCAAGGTCGACGCCCGCAGCGACCTTTGCACCGGCCAGAAATGCAAGCAGTTCGATCGCTGCTTCCTCACTCTCATGCACCAGCGCGCGCATGCCAGCGACATTGTGATCGTCAACCACCATCTGTTCTTCGCCGACCTGGCGCTGAAAGAGGTCTTGGAAGATGGCGATACCGAAGGCGGCATCCTGCCCGAATATCACGCGGTGGTGTTCGACGAAGCGCACGAAATCGAGGACGTCGCCGGGCAGTATTTCGGCGTCTCCGTGAGCAATTACCGCTTCCAGGAATTGCGCCGCGATATCTCCGCCGTGGCACGCGCCAAGGAATTCGGGTCCGCCGAACTGGACCGCATCCTCGACCGTCTCGAAGAGTTGGCCACCTACCTCTTCTCCGTGTTGCCCGCGCCGGAAGGCCGCGCCGCATTCACCGGACGCGCCGAATTCCTGGAACGCCACGAAGAGATCTACCGCAACCTGCACTCCGCGCTGGAATTGACCGGCTCCCACCTGAAGCTGCTGAAGAGCCCGCCCGTGGAGATCATTCCGCTGCAGCGCCGCACGGTCGAACTGGGCTTGGCCTTACGGTTCGTGCTGGAGAGCGACGACCAGTCCTACGTGTATTGGGCGGAGCGCCGCGGCCGCGGATTCTTCCTGCAAGCCACCCCCATCGATGTCGCGCCCCTGCTGGCCGAGCGGCTCTTCGATACCGTGGACACGTGCGTCCTGACCTCGGCCACGCTGGCCGTGGCCGGCGGCTTCGACTTCGTCAAGAGGCGCCTCGGAATCCAGCAGGCGCGCACACTGGTGGTGCCCGGCCATTTCCATTATCAGAAGCAGGCGCTGTTGTATGTGCCGCAACACCTGCCCGATCCGCGCAACGCCGCCTTCCCCAAGGAAGCCGCCACCGAAGTAACCCAGTTGCTGAAGCTCAGCCGCGGGCGGGCCTTCGTCCTGTTCACCAGCTATCAGCAGATGCGCCTGATGTACGACCGCATTTCGCTGGATATCGATTATCCGACGCTGCTGCAAGGCACCGGGCCGCGCAGCGCGCTGCTGGAAGAATTCCGCGCCACGCCCAATTGCATTCTATTTGCCACGGCGTCCTTCTGGCAGGGCGTGGACGTACCCGGCGACCAGTTGAGCTGCGTGATCATCGACCGGCTGCCCTTCGCCGTGCCCAGCGATCCCATCGTAGATGCGCGCGTGCGCAAGCTGCGCGACGAAGGCGGCAACCCCTTTTACGATTACCAGGTGCCGCAAGCCGCCATCGCCTTGAAGCAGGGCTTCGGCCGGCTGATCCGCAGCCGCTCGGACCGCGGCGTGCTGGTGCTGCTCGACAACCGGGTCACCAAGCAGCGCTACGGCCAGGTGTTCTTCGACAGCCTGCCGGATTACGGATTTACCACCAAAATCACAGACGTGGAGAGTTTTTTCAATGTTTGAAGTTTCCGTGGAAGACACTTTCGCCGCCGGACACGCGCTGCGGAATTACAAGGGCAAGTGCGAAAACGTGCATGGCCACAACTACCGCATCCAGGTGACGTTCGCCGGTCCGGAGTTGGATTCCATCGGCCTCCTGGTGGATTTCGTGGCCGTGAAGAAGCTCATGCAAACGGTGGTAGATCGCCTGGATCACCAATACCTGAACGATCTGGCGCCCTTCGACGTGCTGAACCCTTCGGCTGAAAACATAGCCAAATATTTCTACGACGAGATCAGCAGTGGGCTTGGACGGAGTACGCCCGTGAAACTGGTACAGGTGCGGCTCTGGGAGACCGACACGACCAGCGCGACTTATCGGCCGTAGTACGCGGCGTTCCGGGCAGTGAAATCGGACCACTTCTCCGGCAGGTCGTCCAGAGCGAAGATCGCTGAAACCGGGCAAACCGGCACGCAGGCGCCGCAGTCGATGCATTCGACCGGGTCGATGTACAGTAATTCAGCCTCGGCGTGGTTCGGCTCATCCTTCTTGGGGTGGATGCAGTCCACCGGGCAGGCGTCCACGCAGGCGGTGTCTTTGGTTCCGATGCAGGGTTCTGCTATTACGTATGCCATGTATATATTTTCCCAGTTAGAAATCGACCATAGCATAGGGCCGAGGGTAAAAACAACTCTTCTCGCCCTGCCCATCTTCTTTCTTTGCTTGGCCTGCACCGCCGCGCAGGCTCAGCCCGCTGAAGACCCCGATGCGGCGGTCAAGGCGCTCTTCCCCAAAGACGACGAACTGCCACACTGGCGGCTCAGCGAAGTTGCTGGGCGGCTGGGATTGCATTCTGGCAGCCAGGTGGCCGATGTGGGGTGCGGTGAGGGCGCCATCGCGCTGGTCTGGAGCCGCGCGGTTGGTCCCACCGGGCATGTCTGGGCTGAGGATATCGACCCGCGCGCTCTCCAGGCCGCCCGCAATCTCATGCGGCGGCATGGCGCGCGCAACGTCACCTTGGTGCGCGGGCAGGTTGCCGATCCGCGGCTTCCCACAGGCAAGCTGGACGCGGTCACCCTCTTCTTCGTGTATCACGAATTGGTGAAATACCCGGAGATGCTGGCGCGATTGCACGAGGCTCTCAAGCCCGATGGCCGCCTGGTAATCCTCGATCCGCTAGCGCGCAAGACCGCCTCGCGGCCGCGTGCGGCGCAGACCCGGAACCACGTGCTGCGGCCCGATCTGGCGGCGGACGAATTGCGCCAGGCCGGATTCGAAATCTTGAGCCGGGACGATCGCTTTGTCGACGATCCCGACTCGGAGGGAATCGAGTGGTTGATCGTGGCCCGGCCGGCGGTCAGGCCTTGAGCGGCGCTTCCCCGGAATATAAAGCGATAGAATCGGGGCATGCTACGAACCGATCGCCGTTCGTTCCTGGTTGTCACAGGCGCCGCCGCGCTGGCAGGCGCTGCGAACGCGGATAGCCGCCGCGCCGTCCGCTTGGGCGGGCCGATATTCCTGCAGAGCGAAGATCCGGCGGAACTGGCACGCGAGCATCGCCGCCTGGGTTACAGCGCCGCCTATTGCCCGCCCGCCAAAGCTGAAGACACCGCCCGCGTGCAGGCTATCGAGAGAGCCTTTGCGGCGGAAAATGTGACCATTGCCGAAGTGGGCGCATGGGTCAACATGCTCGACCCGGATACCGAAAAGCGGCGCGCCAATCTGCAATACGTGGTCGAGCGCATGGCCCTTGCCGAAGCGGCCGGCGCACGCTGCTGCGTGGATATCGCGGGATCTTACAATCCCAGCGTCTGGTACGGGCCCAATCCCAAGAACCTCTCGCCAGAGTTCTTCGATGCCACGGTGGACAACTGCCGGCATGTCATCGACGCGATCAAACCGAAGCGCACCAAGTTCACCATCGAAGCCATGGGCTGGTCGCTGCCCGATGGGCCGGATTCATACCTGAAGCTGATTCGCGCGGTCGACCGGACCGCCTTCGGCGTGCACCTGGATGTCTGCAACGTCATCAACTCGCCTGAGCGCTTTTATCGTAACGGCGAAGTAATCGCCGATTGCTTCCGCAAGCTCGGTCCGTGGATTGTTTCGTGCCATGCCAAGGATCTGGCATGGATCGTGGAGTTGAATGTGCATTTTCAGGAGGTGATTCCCGGCCGCGGCCAGGTCGATTACCGGACGTATCTGAACGAGCTGTCGCGCCTGCCGGTTGAAACGCCGCTGATGCTGGAGCACCTGAAAACCGCCGAGGAGTACGAAGAGGGTAAGCGGTATATCCAAAGGACGGCCGCGCAGATCGGAGTGACATTCGCTTGGGACAATTGTGGGGCGGCGCCATGCGCCGCCAAGCACAGGCTTTAGCCAGGCTTTAGCCTGTGTTGCACAGGCTTTAGCCTGTGTAAGCCGAGCTTCGCTCGCCGGAGAGCGGGCCTGCGAGGCCCGCGCAGGCTGCGAGCCTGCCCCACTAAGGCGGACAGAATGTAGAAATTGTGGGGCGGCGCCATGCGCCGCCGGCAAGATTGACAGCCCTACAAAAGTCACCCGTTCAGCGGCGGCGGCACGAAGCCGCCGGTTAACTCCGCGATCCGCCCCGCGATATCAATCGGCGTAGCATCCTCCAAATACGGCCCGAGTATCTGTATCCCGCAAGGCAGCCCCTCCGCCGTCCGTCCCACCGGACAAACCGTCGCCGGATTCCCGCTCAACGTCGCGTGAAAAATCCACTTCAGCATGTCCAGGTAAGGGCGCGGCCCCGCGGGTGTCGCAATCTTACGCGCCATCATGTCCGGACTGTGGTCGTGCGGGAACGCCGTGACGAAATCCACGGGCATCAGAAAAACGTCGTGGCCGCGGAAGTAGTCTCCCCAGCAGCGGCGCGCGGCGTACTGCCCGCCCACTGCCCCGCCCCAGGCGCGATGCGTCGTAGGATCGTTGGGCAGCACCGCCGCGCCCAGCATGGTGAAATACGCGCCGTACCATTCGCCGATCCGCATGCCAGCCGGCCAGCCTGGCTCCAGGCGTGCGCCGGCCTTGCCCAGCGTATCGATGGCCCGCTCCAGTTGTTGGCGCACATCCGGCGCCACGGGGCAGAAAGGATCGTCCAACACGTAGCCGATGCGGTAGTCCCGCAATCGCACGCCGCGCGCCGGCGGCAGCTTCCACGAGTATGCCATTCGCTCCGCCCCCACCGGTCCGCCCGCGATTTGCAACCCCAACAGCAGATCCTGCGGGTGGCGCGCCAGCGGGCCGTTCACCGACAGCCGGTCCGGCGCGGGACTGGCGTTCGGCGGATCGACGAACCCTTCGTCGGAAATCGCGTCGATGGTCGGCTTGTGCCCGAAGACGCCGCAGAAATGCGACGGCGTCCGGATCGAGCCGCCGATGTCGCTGCCCAATTCCAAAAACCCCATGCCACAGGCCAGCGCCGCCGCGCCGCCCCCCGTGGACCCGCCCGAGGTGCGCTCGAAATTCCACGGATTGTTCGTGGTCCCAGCCACATCGTTGTAGCTTTGAAAGTCGGAAGCCCACTCCGGCAAATTCGTCTTGCCCACAATGATGGCGCCGGCATTTAGAAGGTTTTCGACCGCCGGTGCGTTCTCCTTGGGCACGTTATCGGCGTATATCTTTGCGCCGCAGGTGGAGCGGATGCCGGCCGTCTTCTTATCGTCCTTCATCAGGATCGGAACGCCGTGCAGCCGTCCCCAAGGCTTGCCCTGTGCCAGCGCTTCGTCGGCCGCCCGCGCGCGTGTAGTCGCCTGCTCCTCCACCAGCGTTACAAAAGCGTTAACACGGCCGTTGTACTTGCGGATGCGCGCGAAGACGTGCGCGGTCAGTTCGCGCGAAGAGATGGCGCCGGCGCGGATGGCGCGGGCCGCGTCGGTGGCGCTGCCGAAATCCGGGTCGAAGTCCGACGCGCCGCGAGCCCGCGGAATACGGCTCACGAAGGGCGCGGCGGCCATGGCGGCGAGGAGACGGCGGCGGCTGAGCGAGCTCTGCATGGCGGACGATTGTATCACCCTTGGGAGGCGGTGGGGCTTTTAGCCCCGCAGTGGACTTTGCTTTTGGGTGGGGCGGCGCCATGCGCCGCCGTGAGGCTTTATACAACCCGGACTTGCCACGCCGCCGGAATGGAGGTCAGATACAGTTATGGACGATCTCACATTGTTCCCGACTTCGAACTGGCGGCGCCAAGCCTTGGTTGCCGCTCTGATGTTCGCCAGCGCGGCGATAGCCCCTGGCCAAACCGAAACTATCCTGCACGTTTTTCAGGCCGGTAGCGACGGATATTATCCGGAGACTTATCCCCTGGTGCTGGACAGCGCGGGCAACCTCTATGGCACGACCAACTACGGCGGCGGCGGCAACTGCGCGTTCCAGGAGGCCTACTCCGGCTGCGGTATGATCTACCAACTGACGCCGCCGGCCGAAGCGGGTGGCGCCTGGACCGAGCATATCGTCTGGCAGTTCCAAGGCGGAACGGACGGCGCGATTCCCGGAGGGTTGCTGTTGCGCGACGGCAAGTTGTATGGCGCGGCGGGCACGGGCGGCAGCGGCGCCTGCTCCGGTGGCTGCGGCTACATCTTTGAACTGATGCCCCCGGCTACGGCGGGCGGCTCGTGGACCAAGACGTCCCTCTACGACTTCCCTACGCTGGATTCTGAGTGCGGGATAACCGCCGCCGATGCCGCGGGTAATTTCTACGGCGTGGGACCCTCCGCGAACGATAACGGCAGCGTCTGCCAGATCGTACCGCCGCGCGGGGCGCCCTCTGGGCCGGAAGGCTCCTGGAGCGAGCGTACTCTCTACACCTTCAAGGGCGTACCGCGCGGGCAAAAATTCGGCGATGGCAGCGGTCCCCTCGGAGTGACCCTCGACGCCCACGGGAACCTTTGGGGCGCCACGGTATACGGCGGATACTGCCAGCTCTTCCAAGGGGGATCCTGCTTTGGTACCATTTTCCATCTCACGCCGCCGTCCGCGCCGGGCGGCGATTGGACCGAAAGCGTGGCATACCGGTTTAGCAACCTCGATCAGAACCCCACATCCGGCGTGGCTATCGACAAAACCGGCGCGCTATACGGAGTCACCTACGTCGAGACCTATAAATTCTCCGGCGGATCTCGCACCGTGATCAGCAGCTTCTCCGATATTCCGCCGGGCGCCTACGCCCCCACGGGTGGGGTGGTTTTGGACGGCGCGGGGAATGTGTACGGCACCACCGGCGCGGGCGGCCAGTACGGCTATGGGACCGTTTACAAACTGACGGCGCCCGCTTACTCACAGACCATCCTGCAGAGTTTTGCGGCGGGCACGGACGGTTGGAATCCGGAAGGACCCATGATCCTCGGGCCGGGTGGCGCGCTGTACGGCACTACCCAGATCGGCGGCAATCAGGGTTGCCAGTTTGGCTTCGGTGGAATCGGCTGCGGGACGGTGTTTGAGATTGTGCAGTAAAGGGCCAGGCAGGCCCGCCTTGAAACAGTGAGATCCCCGCGATCCCTGCCGCGCCGGCTGCCATGCAGTGAGCCGTGTTCTCCGCCGTCACGCCACCCAACGCCAGTACCGGCATACCCACGGCGGCCGCAGCTTCCCGCAAGCGCTCCAAGCCCAGCGGCGCACCGTATGCGGCTTTTGACGGCGTGAAGAAGACCGGCCCGAAGACTGCGAAATCCGCTCCTTCGCCCTCCGCGCGCCGCACGTCGTCCACCGCATGGCACGATACGCCAATCAAGAAACCATGCGGCACGATTCTGCGCCAGACGTCCGGCGCAATCGAATCCGCGGGCAAATGTACGCCTTGCGCCCCGCAAGCCAGCGCTACGTCCGTGCGCGCATTCACCAGGATGGCCGTGCCGTGCGGATTCGGGAGGCTCACGGCGCGGCGCACCAGATCCGCAAGCTCGCGCGCATTTAAATCCTTTTCGCGAATTTGAATGCGCTCCACGCCCGCCGCCAGCGCCCGCGCAATCGCCTGCAGCAGCGCCGCGCATCCGCCCAGCGGCCGGCGGTCTGTGATGTAGTAGCGCAGCATGATTGCAGGATTAGAGCGCTTCGTAGTACCGCTCGCCCGCGCACGCCTTACAGAGCACGCGCCCGCCGCGCACCACTTCACGTTTGAAATTGATACCCTCGCCGCACTCCGCGCAAACCACGCGCGCCGCCTTATAGCCGGGGAATTCTTCCGGGCCCAGCTTCACCCGCACCCATTCCGCCGCGAACAGCGCGGCATCCGGCAATTCGCGGTAGGCCCGCATTTGCTGCGCGTTTTTGTCCGCAATCTCCGGAAACATTTCGCGGGCCCGCTGTTTGGAGTCTTCGAGCGCCACCACGCGCACCGCGCGATCCGCCTCCAGGTCGCAGAAGGTGGCGGCCACTTTGCCGAAATCGCGGAACTTGAGCGCCCGCTTGCCTAGCCGGCATCCCGTGACCACGGGAATGGCATCGGTGGCGCAGCGATCGATTTCGATAAAGGTCACCAAACGCTTGCGATGCTTGCCTAGCGGGTCGTCCAGCTCCAGCAGCTTCAGGCCGTAGATCGCCATGCGCAGTCCCAGGATCTGCCCGGCGCAAATGTGGCCATGCGCCTGCTCCGCCAGCGCCACGTATTCGTCAAAGGTTTTCAGGGGCATCCCAGCACTCTCAGCGCGTGCGGCGGAAATTCCACCAGCCACTCCTTATTATCCGCATTATCCTTGTGCGGCTCGAACTCCCTGCGCGCGATTTCGGCCACGATGCCGCCCGCGAATTCCAGCCGCACGGCCCGCGGCATCTCCGACGCGCGCTCCAGCCGCGCCGGCACGTGGTTCATCGGCGGCCGCGATCCGTCGTACGGCACGGCATGCAACTGGCCCGGCTCCACGCACAGCCAGACACGATCGCCGCGCAGGCGGCCTGGAAAATAGGGGCCGGTCAGTTCGAACGTCTCCAGGCGCAGGCGGCTGGTGTTGCGGCCCGGATCGAGCGCCACGATCTCGGCGGGGAACAGGTTGCGGATGCCGAGCAGGCGCGCGGCCTCTACCCCGGCCGGCTGATCGAGGACTTTGCGCGGCGGCCCGCTTTGCAGAATGCGTCCGGCATCCAGCAGCAACATATTGCCGGCCAGCTCGAAGCAAGTCTCCGGGTCGCGCGCGGCCACCAGCACCGGCAAGCTCGTTTCATCGCGCACAGTCCGCAGGATCTTGTGCCACTCGGCGCGCAGCGCCATGTCCAGACCGGCGGCAGGCTCGTCCACCAGCAGCAGCTTCGGCTCGCCGATGAGCGCGCGGGCCACGGTCGTGCGCAAACGCTCGGCGGGCGAGGCTTCATGCGGGCGCCGGGCAGCGGCGTCGTGCAGCGTAAACCGGTCCAGCGTTTCCTTCACGCGCCGGTGCCGCTCCAGACGCCGTAAGCCCGCCACCGCGAACAGCAGGTTATCGTGCAGGCTCATGTGCGGGAACAGCGCCCATTGGCGCGCGACGTATCCGCAGTGCCTGCGCCGCGGCGGCAGGTTCACGCGGGATGCCGCGTCGAAAAGAATCTCATCGTCCAGGATGATGCGGCCGCCGGCAGGCGTCACGAAACCGGCGATGGCATCCAGGATGAGAGTCTTCCCCGCCCCCGCCGCTCCGAACAAGGCGGTGATTCCGGACGCGGCCTGGAACTCGACATCCACGCCGTGGGCCGCCAGGCGCACCTGGATCATGCCCACACCTGCCCGCGCCTCAGGCGATTTCCAAAGTAAAGGGCGGCCAGCGCCAACGCGGCGATCGGCGACAGCAGCCAGGCCGTTCCGGAGTTGCCGGCGACGATCGCGGTGGCGCCGAAATCCACAAACGCGCGCGCGAAACCCGCCAGGACAGCCGCCACCAGCGCGCGCCACGCCAGGGGTAGCGTGATCCGCCAGAAGGTGTGCCACTCCCCCGCCCCCAAACCGCGGGCGGCGTTTTCGAAGCTGTGGTCCACCGCTGCCAACCCCGCGCGGCTCATGTGGAATAACAGCGGCAGCGTATAGAGAGCGGACACAGCCACGGCCGCATGCCAGCTAAAATGCATCGTCCAGCGCCCCAGTGTGGCCAACAGATAGTAAGCCAGCACGGCCGGCGGCAGGACCAGCGGAAGGTTGGCGGCAGCGTCCAGCAGATCGCTGCCGGGGAAACGGCACCGTGCCAAAAGCCACGCCAGGGGCCCTGCCGCGAGCATGGCAAGCAGCGTGGCCAAGCCCGCGTAGCGCAGGCTGAGCCAGAGCGGGGACCAGTCAAGTGGCATGGGCGGGAATCTAATTATACCCGCATGCCCGCGTTCCGGTTACTTCCACGCTCCCAGCAGCCGCCGCACCACCACCAGTTGGCCCAGATGATACGAGGTATGGTCCGCCACCAGCAGCACCTCGCGCAGCACCGTCTGTCCCGTTCCGTGCGGAATGCGCGCATGCAGATTGATTTTCGGATTCTTCACGATCCGCCGGATGGACGCCAGATCGGCGCGGAACGCTTTCACACTCTTGTCCCACGCGGCATCGTCGGGGGGCGCCTGTGTAGGCGGCCAGTAGCCCGCGGGCCACGGTGGCGAAACATGTTTCGGCTTGCGCGTAAACTCCAGGATGTCCGACTGCGCGATGCGCAGATGCTCCAGAATTTCCCATGGCGTGTGCGGCAATCCGCTGGGCCGGACGCCGCGCAGCGCCGCCGGCAGACCGGCCACCGCGGCATCGAAATCCAGATGCGCTCCACCGCCGTCCAGCAGGTAGATCAGGTGTTCCCGCAGAGATTGATCTTGGGTCATATCTGTTACTATTTTTGGACATCGGTAGCCGGAAAACAAGAGGCCGGTTTTCACATGTGCCGCAGCCACTCTGGAGGGCCGGCTGCAGCCGCGTGGCGTACGCCCCCAGCGTGCCGTGTCGGCACTCTCCAGAAACCTTCCCCTGTAGGTTTACGCCGTTTGCTGGATAACTAATTGAAACCCAAGCTTTTTCGCTTTTTTGGTGAGGACCCGAATCTGTTGTTCGCG
>JBEKMJ010000050.1:0-64561 GCA_050008575.1 Bryobacteraceae bacterium | reverse complement strand
ATGGAGACGCGGGCGAGGATGTCGAGACCTTTCTGGTGGGCTTCGAGCTGGAAGCGGTCGGCGCGCAATTGCATCCACTGGGCGATGGCGGCCTGGTAGACGAGGTGCCGTTGGTAGGGGGTTTCGGGCAGATACTGGTTTTCGAGTTCGGCGTGGATGCGGTCAAAATCCTCCTGCTGTTCGTCCGGCAGGATGAGGGTTCTGGCGCGCAGGCCGTGGCGCAGGGCGTTCATGGAAGAGGCGGCCTTCCCGGCGGAGGTTTTGGGACCCGAAGATTTGCGTGCACGGCGGCGGCTGGCCGCGGTTTTCTTATTTGATGTCATAGGCTTACCTTGTTTTTTCCAAACGAACTTACGGGGCGAGTTGGCGGCCGGCAAGGGGCGGCGCATGGCGCCGCGCTACCAATGTCCGGAGGTGGGTTAAAGGCCGGTTAAAGTTAAAGCCCTTGCGGCGGGCATGGCACGGCCGTACTTCTGGCTTCAGATTAGCATTGCGGTGGGCTGGAAATGGACGGGGCGTGCCGGGGTGGGGCTGTAGGTTGTTGGAAAACTGGGGGGAAAGGGGGCGCGGGGGATTCTTGTGGACGTGTGACTCAGGCAGGTAAGGCGGATATCACTACGCGAAGGGCGGTCTATGCTACTACCAGCGGGGCTGAAGCCCCGCGCCGGCTAAAGCCCGCCCTCCAATTCCATGGCGCGAAACGGCGGCAAACCCGACAAACGGCGTCCCAGGGAACGTGCTCCCGATTCCGTTCCAGCTCGCGCCACAAGCCGTGGAAATACCCGCCCCATTCCAATAACCCCGGCAATAATTCATGCGCAAATCGGGGATCGTTCAAAATTCGGTAGTCAGGTTCCTCGCCGCGCATTCCCTCGCGGTGCGATTCGCGGCTTCGTGCAGGAATACCACCGGGGTATTTAATTTGTTTGCCGAGTTCTTTCCAGTCCGGTGCTTTGCGGAATTATTTTCCCTTATGGTTTGAATTGTTTAGCGCGATTGCCTCGGGGGTCCGGCTCACGCAGCGGCTATTTTTAAGGCAGAAGGGAGGGTCCCCGCATGGTGGGGGGCCTCGCAGGCACAACGAGTGCAGGATCCGATTATCATCTGGCTACTCGGCGGGTTTTGGTTCTAAAGACCACAATATGTAACTAAACTCGGCGCTTAACCCGGCGCGTTAAAACACAATCGCACAAAAATGGTTGCCACATTCAAGGCAAATACTGGTATTATTCTTTGGGGGTGCTCCGGGAGAGGGTATCCCCAAAGAATACCAGACCGGAAATACTCCACACCGCAGGGCAGGGCAGGATTCGTGAAGACCAGGCTTTTGGTCTCCTTATTGACTTTGATCCCGCTCGCCGGAACGCTAGTGCGCTTCGTTCCGCCGCCCAGGACGCCACCCCTGGCACCGCCCGGCCAAAAGAATGTCCGCTTGGGTATTCTCCAGGCACAACTGAAACAATTCGGCGCGCTAATCCTCACGGACGAGTTTCATGCCGCCGCCGCCCTGGCCCAGCAAGGCTATCGTGGCGCGCTGCTCGCGGGCGAACCCCGGATTGCGGCGCAGTTTCTGATTAAGCTGGGGGGCTGCCGGTTCGCCCTGCACCAGTATCGGGAAGCCCTGCAAACATATTTGGAAGCGCGCAAGCTGGCCGAAGCGGCGGGCGATATCGCCACCGCCGGAAAGGCCGATTTCAATATTGCGTCGCTATATTCCCATCTCGGACAGATGGATGCCGCATCCGAGGCAGTCGGCCGCGCGCTGGCGCGCTTATCCGGCCCGGATCGGCGCGCGGAACTTCCCAAGCTACTCAGTTTCCTGGCCGCGTTGCAAACGGAACAGGGCCGCCTGCCGCAAGCTGTAGACCTTTATAGGCAAGCCATCGCCGCCGCCGGCCGCGCGGCAGACCCGGAAACGGTCGCGTTAGCCTGGAACGGCTTGGGCTACGCATACCTCAAGTACGGACAATTCTTCCAAGCCGAGCGCCCGCTGCTGGAAGGTTATCGCGTTCGCAAACTTAACCATCTTCGGAGCGTCGAGGGTTCCTACCGGAATCTCGGCGTTTTGCGCTTGGAGCAAGGCGACCCGCGCGCGGCTGCCGTCCTTCTGGATCGCGCGGTGGCGCTTTCCAAACAGCCGGGGGGCTTGCGGCCCAACTGGGAGGTCTACTATGCGCGCGGCCGCGTGCGTCTGCGCCAGAACCGGCCGCGGGACGCTCTCGACGACCTGCGCATCGCCACGCGCCTGGCCCGCAACTGGCGCCGGGATGCCTTCCCCGACGACGCCACGCGCGTGAGCGCCGAAAACATCGTACAGAAGGTTCATTCCGCCCTGGTGGAGGCCGGCAACAAGCTCTATTTCGTAACCCGCCGCCGCGCTCTTGCGCGGGAAACCTTCGAGTCCGCCGAGGCCAACAGGGCTGCCAGCCTGCGCGCGATTTTAGCGGAGCCGCGGGATTGGCGCCGCAATCTGCCGGCCGCATACTGGGAGACGCTGCAGAAGCTCGAAGCCGCCCAGGCCGAATTGCTGCGCTCTCCGGCGGCGCTCTCCGGCCCCGCGGCCGATCGTGCCGGCAGCCTGCAAGGCGACCTCATTCAGTGGGAATCGCGCGCCGCATCCAACAGCGACGTGGAACTGCCCGATCTTCTCGAACGCACTCGCCATACCCTCCGTCCCGACGCGGCTTTCCTCGCCTTTCACCTGGATTCGCCGGATTCCTATCTGTGGGCCCTCTCGCGCGAGAGTTTTGCGCTGTACCGCCTGCCTCCCGGCCCGGAGATCGCCGCGCTGGTAGCCGGCTTCACCAATTCCGTTCGTCGCGGAAATACCGATTCCCAGGCGGCCGGGTCTCGCATCTTTCGCATCTTGTTTGGCCGGCTCGATCCAGCGTTCCGGAAGAAGCCGCGGTGGCTGCTGGCATTGGACGCGCAATTGTTCGCCCTGCCCTTCGCCGCGCTGGTCGAGGAGACCCGCGCACAGGGTCCCGTCTTCCTGGCCGAGCGTCACTCCTTGCAGATTACTTCCGGCGCCGGGATGCTGTCGCCGGCGCGTCTCGACGCAGGCCTTCCCCCCGGTCCGTTCGTCGGCGTCGCCGACCCCGTTTACAACTCGGCCGATCCTCGCTGGAAGGGTTCCCTGCCCGCTCCCTTCTTCGGCCTCTTCGCGGCCCGCGCGAGCGACTCCACCGCTGGTGACGATCTACATCTGGCGCGCCTCGCCGGTAGCGCGCGCGAGGTGGCCGATTGCGCCGCCGCCTTCAGCGGCTCGCAAACGCCCGTATTGCTGGAAGGCCCGGCCGCTTCCCGCCAAATCCTGCAGGCCGCCCTCAATCGCCATCCGGCGGTGCTGCATTTCGCTACCCACGTCCTGCATTCCAGCCGCGCCGCTGGATCGTCCGGCGTCCTGGTGCTCAGCCTCAACCCTGCCGGGCAACACGATGTCCTCAGCCCCGTCGAGATTGCCACTTGGAATCTGCATGGCGCGCTCGTCTCGCTGAGCGGCTGCGGCTCCGGATCGGCCGACGCGCTTCCCGCTACGGGCCTGATGGGACTCACCCGCGCCTGCCAGGCCGCCGGAGCCCGCGCCGTGGTGGCCAGCCGTTGGCCCACTCCGGATGACGCCGGAACGCTTTTTCTCGCGTTTTACCGCTATTTGCGCGCGGTCCCCCAAGCCGGACCGGCTGTCGCGTTGCAACGCGCCCAGATCGACATGCTCCGGTCTTGCACATGGCGCTCGAGCCCGCTCTATTGGGGCGCTTATTTCGTTACGGGGAACCAACCATGATTGCAGACGGTATTGCCGAAGACACCGACGACGACCGCCCGGTTTCCGCCCACCCCTGCTGGGCCGAGCTAGTCGAGAAAATCAGACAAAACGACCCGGATGGATTGGAAGAATTGTATAACGTCTTTTCCCGCGGTGTGCGATTCTATCTGTGCAGGCAGCTCGGCCCCCAGGATCTGGACGACCGCGTACACGATACCTTCATCGTCGTGGCGCAGGCCATTCAACGGGGTGAGCTGCGCGAACCCGATCGCCTCATGGGCTACGTGCGCACTATCGTACGCCGGCAGGTGGCGGCCCAAATCGAGGACAATGTCCTCAGCCGCAGGCAACAGTTCGATCTGGATTGGGGGCTTGCCGTGCGGGACTCGAACAGCAATCCCGAACAAGCCGCCATCCGGCAGGAGAATCAGCAGATCGCCGTCAAAGTTTTGAAGAGTATTGCGCCCCGCGACCGCGAGATTCTGATACGCTTTTATCTCTGGGAACAGCCGGCGGAACAGATCTGCTCGGAGATGGGTTTGACGGATACCCAGTTCCGGCTG
Source organism: Bryobacteraceae bacterium (assembly GCA_050008575.1). Classification (GTDB taxonomy): domain Bacteria; phylum Acidobacteriota; class Terriglobia; order Bryobacterales; family Bryobacteraceae; genus Bog-159. The sequence continues at coordinate 60,232 of JBEKMJ010000050.1, read as the reverse complement.
CTGAAGTCGCGCGCTAAGGCTCGCTTTGGTCATCTCGGCAAAAGAAAGGTTACAAAACGTCTAGTACCTTTTAGTGAGAACAATTCGAGGGAGATACCACTTAAGGGATAGTGAAATTGACGTGGGTCCTCCGGAAGGACGGTGAAACTGTGCAGTTCGCCGACAATCGTCACGCTGCTGACGAGGTGCTGGAGCGGTATTCGATGGGCCGCCTGGGTGGGCCGGAGTTGGCCGGGTTTGAGGAACACCTGCTCGTGTGCGAGTCGTGTCAGGATCGCCTCGCCCGCGAAGACAGTTTCAGCCAGGGAATGCGCCATGCCGGAGTGGCAACGGTACTTGAGCAGCCCCGTACCGCGGTTCCACGGTATCCAAGATTGGCTTGGGCCCTAGGCCTGACTGCGGTGGGCTTGGTCGTCTTTGCCGGAATCGGGTGGCGCTCCGTACGCCGTTCCACGGATGCGCCGGTCGTGATTCTGCTCCAGGCCACCCGTGGCCCTGAAAACCCAACCTTAGCCGCCGCGCCCGCCGGAAAGCCTCTTACCCTATTGCTCGATTTGACGGATCTGCCGCAATTCTCCGCCTATAAGCTGGAAATCGTGGATGCCGGCGGCCATCCCGCGTTTCAATCGGCCGAGTCCCCCCGGAACGGCAGGCTGCAAGCCACGCTGGCCCGTGGCCTGCCCGCCGGCGCCTATTTCGTTCGGCTGTATAATCCCGCCGGCCAACTCCTGCGCGAATACTCCCTGCGATGACTGGCGGGGCTGGAGCCCAGCGGCGGCGCATGGCGCCGCCCCACGAGGCCGCCCCGTTCGTGCGTGGTTCATGTAGCATGAAAGGGACGCCCATGCGACTCCCGATCCTGGCCGCGCTGGCGGCGGCGATGTTAAGCCCGCAGACGCCCGAGCTGGTCCTCCGCACCACTACGCGCCTGGTGCAGATCAACGTAATTGTGACCAAAGATGGCGCGCCCGTGCCGGGACTGAAGAAAGAAGACTTTCAGGTCTTCGACAATGGCAAGCATCAGGAAATCCGGCAGTTTTCCGAGGACACGCGCGCCATGCTGCCGTCGGTGGCCGATCCGTTGCCCCCAGGCACATTCACCAATCAGCTCGAACAACGGTCGGGGGCGCCGGCGGCGGTTACCGCTATTCTGCTGGACGCGCTGAATACGAAATTCTCCGATCAGACCTATGCTCGTAAGCAGGTAGTGAAGTTTCTCAGTCAGATTCAGCCGCAGGACCGCGTGGCCATCTATACGCTGGATTCCCGCGGCTTGAAGGTGCTGCACGACTACACCACCGATTCCGCGGAGCTCGTAGCGAGACTGGCAAAGTATCTGACCCAGAGCGTCGGGCCGGATACGCTCAGCGACTTTGCCGATCCATTGAACGGGTTTCTGGCGAGCCAGGGAAACCCCCTCGAAACCGCGCGATTTCGCGACGACCGCATTCTGCAGACCCTGCACGCCCTGGAGTTCATCTCCGACAACCTGGCCTCCCTGCCGGGGCGCAAGAACCTGATCTGGGTCTCGGCCGGGTTTCCCTTGCAGATTGGATTTACCGGCGATTCCCCCGCCCAAAGCGGCGTGCCCCCGGGGCGCGCGTCTCTGGCGCATAAACCCGCGAGTTCGGATAGCTGGACCGTGAATACCGACCGCGCCATCCGCGCGCTGAACAACGCAAACCTGGCTATCTATCCCGTGGACGCGCGCGGCATGGAGCTTCCGGGCACTGCTTCCGTTTCGGCGCCCGGCTTGCCCGGACAAGGTACTTCATCCCGCTTCTACCATAACCAGGAAGCCATGGGAGAACTTGCGGAACGCACGGGAGGCCGCGCATTCTGGAATACCAACGATATCGCGGGCGCCATCCGCAGCGCGGTGGAGGACTCCGCGGTCACCTACACGCTGGGCTTTTATCCGCAAAACGACAAGTTCGACAACTCCTTTCACAACCTGAAAGTGAAACTGGCGGACGTACCGGGCCTGTCCCATCTGCAACTGCGATACCGGAAGGGTTATCTGGACCAGAAAACTCCGCCGCAGGACGAGGGACTGAGGCACGCGGCGCTGGGGGACGCCGTCTGGAGCCCCATGGACGCCAACGGCATCGGGCTGCTGGCCAGAGTAAAGGAAACCAGCGGGAACCTCGAAGTGACCCTGCGCATAGACCCGAAGTCGATTCTGCTCGATCCCCACGGGGACCAATGGGCAGGTAAGCTAGACCTTCTGTTCGTGGAAAAAGACGAGCACGGCGCGCAAACCTACGACCTGGATGTCACGTTGGCGCTCGACCTGAAGAAACAGAATTACGACCGCCTGCAGCAGGAAGGCCTGATCTACCGCCGGGTGTTCCCACGGACAGGCAAGGCCAGCGAGATACGGGTGATCGTCCGGGACGCGTCAACCGGAGCGGTGGGTAGCGTTACGGCGCCCTTCAATGCGATTCTGCACAATTGAGGGGGCGCGCAGCCCTTTCCACCCGCCTACTCGTCCACGGTCAGCTTGACGGGCTGTTCGATGAGTTTGGGCTCTTTGCCCGTGGTCAGCAGCATCAGGGCGAAGCGCCCGGCGGTGGCCTTGGCCGGGATTTTGAACTTGATGCTGGTGGCGGTTTGATCGGTCAAGTCCAGCAAGACATCGTTCTTCCCATCCGTCAGGTACACCTTCGACACGTGGGTCTTTTCCAAATTCTCCCCCGCTACCGTGATCTCATCCCCGGCCTTCCCACTGCCCGGATCGACGGTAGTCATCCGGGGCATCGATTGCGCGAACGCAACCAGGCCAGCGGCCAGGAAAAGTGGCACTGCAAAAGACAGTCTCATCTGAAATCTCCGCCTCTAGTCTAAATGTATGCCCATTACACCCCGAATTCAAGGGGCTTGGTGGGACAGGCTCGCAGCCTGCGCCTCTGGAGATTGGCTTTTTAGTGGGGCAGGCCTCCAGGCCTGTCAGGATGGGCCTGCGGCCCACGAATGGCGATTAAACCAGGCGGAGGGCGGGCAATTCTGCCCGCAGCCGGCTTTCAGCCGGCTTGGCCGCCTGAAAGGCGGCTGCGGCCAGGATTGGCCGCCCCACAATGCCAGCAATTCGCGGAAAGGAGTTCCGATCGGCGCCCAGAAAGAGTTGGGCTTTCCGTCACCGGGATCCCGCGCGCAGCTTGGTGGACGACGTGCAGCGGCAGCCCGGCGGGCGGGATCAGGCGGCCCGTGGCGGCGTAAACCAGCTCGAATTCATCGCCGGAAGGGTAAAAGTCGCCGAGCATCACGAAGTCATCTTGGCCGGTTGCGTCTGTGCCTGCAGCACGTGCAGCGCCTCGGCGTTTTTGGACTTGATGCCAAACTTGGCCACGCCCGCGCCGGTAGCCTCCATCATGGCCGCCGTGCCCGCCAGGATCCGGCCGGAAAATGCTTCATCAACTCGGCATCTTTATGGATCAGGGGCTCGCACTCAGCGCCATTGGCGATCGCGAATTCGGCGCGCGACGCAGCCTTCACGTGCGTGGGAAACCCAGCGCCGCCAGCTCCCACGACTCCGCATGCGAGCAACTTCTCGCTCAGCATTCTCTTTCACCGGAATCTCACCTTCACGTCCGGCTTATTCTCCAAATGTACCGTATCGATGAACCGCACCCGCGCCGGCGAGTGCGTCATCACGATAGACTGCGTGCGCGTGCCGTCGCCGAAGAACCGGACGCCCTTCAGCAGGTTGCCGTCCGTCACGCCGGAGGCCGCGAAGACGATGCTGCGCCCCGGGGCCAGTTCGGCAGTGGTGTAGATCTTCCCCGGGTCGCGGATGCCCATCGCCTGCATGCGCTCCTTCTGCGCCTCGTCCTTCACCACCAGGCGTCCCTGAATTTCGCCGTTCAGGCAGCGCAACGCCGCGGCGGTCAGCACGCCTTCGGGCGCGCCTCCCGACCCCATCACGGCATGCACGCCAGTGCCGGAAACGGCGGCCGCGATGCCCGCCGAAAGGTCGCCATCGCCGATCAACCGTATGCGCGCGCCGGCTTCCCGGATATCGGCCATGAGCTGCGCATGCCGGGGCCGGTCGAGCACCACCACCACCAAATCGTCCACGCCGCGCTGCAGCCGGCGCGCGATGGCTTTCAGATTTTGCTTCACCGGAGCTTCCAGATCCACCGCGCCCTTGGCCGCCGGGCCCACCACGATCTTCTCCATATAGCAATCCGGCGCGTGCAGCAGCCCGCCGCGTTCCGAAGCGGCCAGCACCGTGATCGCGCCGCCCGCGCCGGTTGCGCACAGATTGGTGCCTTCCAGCGGGTCGACCGCGATATCCACCGAAAGCGCGCCCGGCTGGTCCTTGCCCGCCCCCACCTTCTCGCCGATGAAGAGCATGGGCGCTTCGTCGCGCTCACCCTCGCCGATCACAATGGTGCCGTCGATGGCGATGGTATCCAGGCATTGCCGCATGGATTCCACCGCCGCGTGGTCGGCGGTCTTGGCGTCTCCCATGCCCATGGTACGGGCCGAGGCGATGGCGGCGTCTTCCACCACGCGCAGCACTTCCAGTGAAAGGTCGAACATGGTAGCTTGCTCCTCATGGACGATAACACAGTTTTGGTGTTGACAGATCCCACAGACCCGCTGCTGGCCATGCTGGAGGCCCTGCCCGATAGCGTCCGCATCGCGGCCGGGAACCGCGTGGAGGCGTTCTCGGATGCCGCGCCGGAGGCGGACGTGATCCTGAATTGGACGGGTAGCCGCGATCTGCTGCAGCAGGTCTGGCGCATGGCGCCGAGGGTGCGCTGGGTGCACTCACGTTCGGCCGGCCTCGACGAACTTCTCTTCCCCGAACTCGCCGAAAGCGCCGTGCCGCTGACCAATGCGCGCGGCGTCTTCAGCGAAATTCTCGGCGAATTCGTAATCGCGGCCGTGCTGTTCTTCGCCAAAGGATTGCGCCGCATGGTGCGTAGCCAGGAAGCCGGCGCCTGGGACCCGTTCGATACCGTCGAAGTGGCTGGCCAGACGATGGGCATAATCGGCTTGGGCGACATCGGGAAAGCGGCGGCGCGGCGCGCGGAAGCCCTCGGCTTGCGGGTCGTTGGGCTGGGCCGCGCCGACGGGCCGCAAGGCAAGCGCGACCTGCTCGCGCAGTCGGATTACGTCGTGCTCAGCGCACCGCTGACGCTGGAGACGCGCGGCCTCATCGGCGAGGTTGAATTGCGCGCCATGAAGCCCGCCGCGATCCTGATCAACGTCGGCCGCGGACCGCTGGTGGATGAGGCCGCGCTCATCGCCGCGCTCCGGGAAAAGCGGATCGGCGGCGCCGCGCTGGATGTCTTCGACCAGGAGCCTCTGCCGCCGGGCCATCCGTTTTATGCCTTCGATAATCTGCTGCTCTCGCCGCATTCCGCCGATCATACGCAGGACTGGCAGCAGCGCGCCATGCAATTATTCCTGGACAATTTCGACCGCTATCGCAAGGGCCAGCCGCTGCGCAACCTGGTGGATAAGCGGCGCGGGTATTAGTCTTGTGGCCGTGCTACTGTGGTCTTTGTGGGGCAGGCTCGCGGCCTGCGGCGGCCTCGTAGGCCGCCTGCAGCCGGCTCTGGCCGCCTAAAAGGCGGCTGCGGCCAGGATTGGCCGCCGTCCAAAACCAAATTGGAACCTTGACTAAATACGTTAGATATCGAAAGGAGTCTGTCGTCTCCTACGGCATCCTCGATGGAGCGGCGATACGCGAGATTCGCGGCGGCCTGTTCGGCGCGCGCGAACAGACCGGCGTCGCCCACCCACTCAGCGAAGTGAAGCTGCTGTACCCTTGTGAGCCGTCGAAGATTCTGGCGGTGGGCCGCAACTACAAAAGCCACCTGGGAGACCGCCAGGCTCCGGATCGTCCGGAGATGTTTTACAAACCCGTGAGCGCGCTGCAACATCCCGGCGACCCGATCGTCATCCCGCCGGACGCCGCCAACGTGCACTTCGAAGGCGAACTGGTCATCGTGATCGGCCCGCGCGGGTCGATCTTCGGCGTCACCTGCGGCAACGATGTAAGTGAGCGCGACTGGCAGAGCGGCCCGCACAAGGATCTGCAATGGTGGCGCGCGAAAGGCGCGGACACCTTCGCGCCGCTGGGTCCGGCAATCGTCACGGATTTGGACTACCGCAACCTGACGCTCGAAACGCGCTTGAATGGCGAAGTCGTGCAAAAGCAATCCACCGCGGATTTGACTTTCGATTGTCCGGCCATCGTAAGCTGGGTCGGCCGTTGGGTGACGCTGGTGCCGGGCGACGTCATCTATACCGGCACGCCCGGCAGTACGCGCGCCATGCACCCTGGCGACGTCGTGGAAGTGGAGATCGACGGTATCGGCGTGCTGCGCAACCCGGTGGCTTGATTCGGGCACGTCCGCGCCGGAGCGCCTCCGCTGCCTGACGGTCGCGGCTCAGTAAGCCGTACGCAATTAACGCGTGTATTGCCGAGCCGCGACCGTCAGGGAGCGGTTTCCCCAAAACTACTAAGCACGCACGCCGGAGAGTCCGGTTGTGGCTGCGTCATTGGTACAATTCCTCTTGGCGGATATAACTCACTACGAGGTCCTGGAGGTTCCGGAATCGGCGAGCCCCGAACAGATTCACGACGCCTATGCGAGACTCGTCCAGGGGGGCGACCCTGACGGCGATGCCGAAGGAAGGATGCAGCGGCTCAATGACGCGTGGGCGGTTCTCCAGGATGCCGGCCAACGAGAACAATACGATTTACTCTTAAACTCGAACCGCCACCCATCGCCTCCACCAGTCCCGATGCAGTATTGCTCGGAATGCGGCCAGCCGTGGCCCCCGGAGGAATTGGCCCGTTTCGGCGACCGGCTCATCTGCGCAAACTGCAAGATCTCCTATGCGCAGAAGCTGCGGGAAGGAGTAGCCTCCGCGGCAACGTTCACTTATGCCGGCTTCTGGATCCGCTTCGCGGCCGCGTTGCTCGACGGCATCATTCTGTTTGTGGCCGGGATCGTCGTACAATTGCCGTTCGCGCGGATGCTGTCCAGCCGGCGCATCGAGGATACGTTGATCGCGCTGGGGGCCGTGTATCTGCTCGACATGGCCATTGGCGCTACTTACGAGGGCGTCTTCATCAGCCGCTTTGGCGCGACGCCGGGCAAGATGGCGTTGGATTTGAAGGTGGTTCGTCCGGATGGCGGCCCCGTATCGCTGGGCCGCGCGGTGGGCCGCTACTTCGCGAAAATGGTGAGCGCGATTATTCTGATGATTGGCTACATCATGGCGGGATTCGACTCGCAGAAACGCGCGCTGCACGATTTGATCTGCGATACGCGCGTGATCAGAATTCCGAGCCGCGACCGTCAGGGAGCGGAGTAAGTTAACTCAAACAGAAATGTCCATCCCCTGCAACCGCTGCAACCGCCCGCTGCCCAAGTGGGAGCTGGCCGGGCAGCACGCCGCACTGTGTCCGGAGTGCGGCGCATCGAGCGTCGTGCGCGTGTTCCCGGCGCTGTTCTACGCGCCCAGCGGTCCGGTGGCGGCGGAGGCGGCGGCCGAGGGCGAGTCCACCTGCTTCGACCACCCTGCCAAGCGGGCGGTGGCGGCGTGCAGCCGCTGCGGCCGGTTTGTATGCCAGCTCTGCGCGGTTGAATTCAAAGGCACGGTGTGGTGCCCATCCTGCTTCACGGCGGGCGAGCATAAACCCAAGACGGCATCCGAGCCTACCGGTTTCGAAAACTCCCGCACGCTGTACGATTCCACCGCGCTGATCGTGGCCACCGTACCCTTGCTTTTGTGGCCTTTCACCGCGATTTCCGCGCCGATCGCCCTGTTTCTGGCGGTGCGCTATTGGAATCGGCCGCTCAGCCTGGTGCGGCGCTGGCGCTGGAGATCGGCACTGGCCGCGGCCCTCGCGCTGTGCGAGATCGGCGGCTGGATCTGGGGCATCGCCTACGTTGCCCTGAAGGCGGGGACCGGGCGTGGCTGAAACCCGGCAGCCCTACCGCAAGCTTCCCGGCCGCCGCCGCGGGTTCATCTCTTCGGCCAGCTTGTGGACCGGCGCGGACCACCTGCTCTCGGTGAGGTCCGCGCGGTTTCAGGAGCAGTATAAGAGATTCTACTTTCGCGACATTCAGGCTATTGTTATTACCAAGGTCCCCCGTTTCGTGGTCCCGAAGGGCGTGCTGGCGGCTGCCTTGCTGCCGATTGCCGTCTCGATCCTGAGCGCGCGCGTTGCTCCGCTGGCTGGGTGGCTTTGGTTGGCGCTGGCAATTTTGACGGCCGCCTGGATTTACATTTCCGTGGCGCAAAGCTGCACGTGCCGGCTCTATACGGCCGTCAGCCGCGAGGATCTGTCCTCCATCTACCGCATGCGGACGGCGCGCAAGGCGCTGGCGATACTGGAGCAGCGGGTTGCCGAGGTGCAGGGCGTCTTCACGGAAGACTGGGCCGAGGCCGCCGATGTGCGCGCGCTGGGTCCGGCGGGGCCGGCGAGTTATCAAGCCGAGCCGGGCCGCCCGCAGCCTGCCGCGGCGCGCAGCCGCACCTGGGTTTCGGACATCTTCCTGGCCAGCCTTTTCGCCGATGCCGTAGTCACTACGCTTGAAACGCGCTCCGCAAGTTCGTGGCTGGCGGATGTTTCGGTGGCGTTGACCGCGGTCCAGATCGCCAGCGCCATTTGGATCTTTGTGCAAAGGCACCGCGGCATCCTGCGCATTGGCATGCAGCGGCTGGCGATTGCCGCGTTGCTCTTTATCGGCGGCATCACGTACGCCCAAATAATTGGCGACACCTTTGAAGCGGCGCGGGCGGGCAAGCGCGGCCCCGTCACCGTCCGTCCGCGCGAGCGCTCCGGAATCGTCCGTCCCATATACAGCGGAGGCGCGGCGCTGCTGGCTATCGCCGGGTTCGTGCTATCCTTCAAACCGGAATGACGGGCGTCCTGATTCATCAGCGCTGTTGGAACCACGAGCTGCGGGAAGCCGTCTGCAGGTGTCCCGCGTGCGGCCGCCACTTCTGCCGCGAGTGTGTGACGGAGCATGAATCGCGGCTGCTGTGCGCGGCTTGCTTGCTGGCAATTGCACGGTCCGCGGGCGTACACGGCCGGCGCGGGCGCACACGGCTTGCAACGATGCTTGCAACGCTGCTGTCGCCAATGGCGGCCGTGGGCGGCGTTTTGCTATCGTGGCTGATCTTTTATATCGGCGGCGAAATTCTGCTGGAACTCGCGGCGCGCGCGGAGCACACATGGCGTTAGCGCGACCCGGCGCCCTCGACCTGCTCGAAGAAGCGGTGCACGCGCTGCGGGCCGCCCCGCTTTCGACCATCGTCTGTCACTCGGCCGGCAGCGCGCCGTTTGCGCTGGGCCTGCTGGTCTTTTGGAATCACATGGCGCACCCGGATGCCCATTGCGCTCTCGAGGCGTTCGCGCTGGCATTGCTGCTGCTATGGATGAACTGTTGGCGGGCGGTGTTCGCGGCGCGCCTGCATCGTCAACTCGGGGGACAGGGGGATTTGCCCTGGACGCGCCGACGGCTTTGGCGGCTGATATCGAGCCAGGCGTTCCTCGGTGGGAGCAAACCGCTGGCCATGGCGCTGGCGGTGGGCGCGATCCTGCCGATGCCGTGGATGGCCGCTTTTTATCGGAGTGCCGCGGCACTGGGCGACCGCGAGGATCTCAACCTATCGCAGCTAATGGCCCAGGCACGCAAGCTGGCGGGTCTAGAACAGCGGCAGGGCTGGGGCATAATTCTGCTTCTAGCCGTCTTATATCCGATCCTGCTGCTGAATGTGTTAATCGCTCTCGCGGTGCTGCCGCAACTGGTGCGGATACTGACTGGCTATGACTCGGTTTTCAGCCGCGGTGAGACATACTACCTGAATAATTCGCTATTCTGGCTGGCGGGGATGGCGCTGGCCTGGATGGCGTTCGATCCGTTTACGCAGGCGGTTTATACCCTGCGTGGCTTTCACCTGGAATCGCGCGGAACGGGAGAAGATTTGCGTGCCCGATTGCGCGTGGTGCGCATGGTGGCATCCGCCGCTTTGGTCTTGCTGGCAATGGCGCAGGCGCTCCCGGCCCAAGTCACGCCCGTCAATCTGGACCAATCCATCCGCCGGACTTTGCAATCGCCCGAATACGATTGGCGGCTGCCGCCTCCGGCTACGAAAAGGGCCGGCAATGCTTCGTGGCTGGTAACCGTAACCGACCGTGTAGCCGATACTGTTCAACACGGACTGCGCAGCGTGGGTAACGCGATTGATCGATTGGTGGATTGGCTGCGCGAGAAACTCCCCGGCGCTTCGGCAAATGACCCCGCCCGGCCGCCCAGCTCAGCTTTGCATTGGAGCGTTTATGCGATCGTCGCCGCGCTGGTGGCGCTGGTGGCTCCGATCGTATGGCGATTGCGGCGCGCTAAGACCAAGCCGGCCCGCCCTTTGGCGGCAGGCGGCGCGGCGGTCAGCTTACAGGACGAGAACCTGCTGGCCGACCGGCTGCCGGAAGAAGGGTGGATCGCACTGGCGGAGAGTTGCGCGGGCGAGGGCGATTACCGCGCCGCGCTGCGCGCTTTATATCTTGCCAACCTGGCTTGGTTGGGGCGTCACGAATGGATCGCCATCCACCCCGGCAAAACCAATCGCGAATATGAACTGGAAGTGCGGCGCAGGGCGCGCGAGTTCCCCGAAGCGCGCGCGCTGTTCGCGGTGAACGTCGCCAGTTTCGAGCGGGCCTGGTACGGCGCGCACAGCGTTACCGCGGAGGATACGGACGTGTTTCGGCAGCGTCTGCGGCAAATCAAGGCGGCCATGGCGCCGGCGGAGATGGCTGCGTGAAGATTCGGGCGTCCATCCTGTTGCTGGCGTTTTTGGCGGCAGCCTTCGCGGGCGGCGTCCTTTATCTTTTCAACCGGGAATTTACGGGCGGCGATGCGTATCCTCCGTACTCCAGCCTGCGCAGCGACCCGGCCGGGGCCAAGGTGCTTTTCGAAAGTCTCAGCCGGCTGCCGGGCGTGGCGGTGTCGCGCAGTTATCAACCTTTGGACCGCGTGCCGGATCGCGATAGCACGGTTCTGCGCCTCGGGATCGAGCCGCGCGGTTTCGCCATGCAACAAGATGCCGAGGTGGTTGCGTTAGAAGAATTCGCGCAACGCGGCAATCGCCTGGTCTGCGCGATGGGAGAAGCGTCCGGACAGGAACCGGCGCGCACGGGCGCGCTTGAAAAGCGGTGGGGCGTGCGCTTCGGCCTGGACTTCGACAAAGAAGGCCGCGGCAATCCGTATTTCGTCGAAGCGAATAACTGGGAAATTCTGGAGCGGAACGGGACGCGGCCGCTGGCAATCGCCAAGGCTTTCGGAAAAGGGAGTATTGTGCTCGCGGCGGATGGCCGCCTGTTCGACAATCAGTCGGTGGCCAATGCCAGGCAAACCGCGCTACTGACGCAGATGATAGGCCCACACACGCGGATCGTATTCGATGAAGCGCACTTCGGGATCGTCGAGAACGGCAGCGTGGTCGCGCTGGCGCGCAGATTCCGGCTGCACGGCCTGGCTCTCGGCCTGGCGATCGTCGCGATTCTATTCATTTGGAAGAATGCCTCCAGCTTTCCGCCGGTTGCGAGCGTGCCGCGGGAGGAGAAAGTCCTGGGCCGGACTTCCGTGGCCGGTCTGGTCACGCTTTTGCGGCGGCACATTGCGCCGGACCGCCTGGCCTCGGCGTGCTGGGAGGAATGGCTCAAGATTCACGCGCGCGACGTAGCGCCGGCTCGCCGCGCGCAGGCAGAGACCGCGATGCGCAACCAGGCCGGCCGTCCCGCGGATACGTTGCGCGAAATCCAAGCGATCGTGCGCGCGAAAGGAGCAAATTGAATCTAGATCAATTTCAAGCCGCCATCGAACGCGTTTCGAGCGAGATCGGCAAGGTGATTATCGGCCAGCACGATGCCATCCGCCAATCGCTGGTGGTGATCCTGACCAACCAGCATGCGTTGATCGAAGGCGTGCCGGGACTGGCCAAAACACTGCTTGCGCGCACGCTGGCGCGCGTGCTGGGATGCGAGTTCAACCGCATTCAGTTTACGCCCGACCTGATGCCGGCGGACATCACGGGCACCAACGTATTCAACCTGCAGCGCAACGAATTCTCGCTGATCAAGGGCCCGGTCTTCACCACGTTCCTGTTGGCGGACGAGATCAATCGCGCGCCGGCCAAGACGCAATCCGCGCTCTTGCAGGCCATGCAGGAGCGCACCGTGACCATCGATCGCGAGACACATTCGCTATCGCCGAACTTCACCGTCTTCGCCACCCAGAATCCTATCGAATCGGAAGGCACGTATCCCTTGCCGGAGGCGCAGAAAGACCGATTCATGCTCAAGATTCCGATGACTTGGCCGCAGCGGGAGGAGGAACTGTCGCTGGCGCGCCGCAGTCTCAACCAAAACGCGCCGGAGGCGGTGTTGCGGCGCGGCGAAGTCAACCAGTGTCTTTCTCAGTCCGACTTATATGAATTGCGCGACGCGTTGCAGCTTGTGCAAGTGAGCGAACAACTGGTGGAGTACGTGGTGGAAGCGGTGCGGCGCACGCGCACGGACGATAGCGTGCTGGTAGGCGCGGGGCCGCGCGCCACACAAGCGTTGTTGGCTGGCAGCCGCGCCTGGGCGGCTCTTTTTGGGCGCGATTTCGTGACCCCCGACGACGTGCGCGCCATGGCATCGCCGGCCCTCGAACACCGGCTGCTGTTGCGTCCGGAATCGGAACTGGAGGGCGTGCGCACGGGCGAAGTTCTGGACCGTATTCTGCATGAGGTGCCGGTGCCGCGATGATCGTCCCGGGGTCGCGCATGCTGCTGTCCGCCGCGCTGGTCGTTTTGCCGGTGGCCGCCGTGGCCGGCATGGTGCCCGGAGTGGCCCTGCCCTGCGCCGGAATTCTGGCAGTGTGCTTCGCTGCCAGCGTCGTGGATGCCCTGCTCAGCCGTCAGCGCGTGGCCGCATTCGGCGCCAGCGTGCCCGCTTTGGTGCGGCTCACCAAAGATATCCTGGCGGAGGTGAGCATCACACTGGAGAACCGCGCGGCGCGGCCGCTTTTGCTGCGCGCCGGGTTGGCCATGCCGGATGGCGTCGCATCCGAGCGGATCGCGGAAAGCGTTACGTTGCAGCCCGGCCGGTCCTTGCTGGCGTGGCCGTGTACAGGCACCACGCGCGGCGATCATGCGTTGCGCGATTTGTACGTGGAAACTCCGTCGCCTCTGGGACTGTGGTTGGCCCGTGCGCGCGTGCCGGTCGCGTGCAACGTGCGCGTCTACCCGAACCTGCGGGACCCTGCTACGGCGGCGCTGTTTCTGCGCGCGCCAAATGCGGGCGGGCGCGTCCATCGGCAGGTGGGCAAGGGCCGTGAGTTCGAGAGATTGCGCGAATACATACCGGGCGATAGCTACGAAGATATCCACTGGAAGGCCACGGCGCACCGCCGCAGTCCGGTGGTGAAGCTCTATCAGGTGGAGCACGCGCAGGAAGTTTACGTGGTGGTGGATGCTTCGCGTCTCTCCGCGCGCGAACAGATTCTGGAAAGCTATGTGACCGCCGCGCTGCACCTGGCGCTGGCCGCCGAGCGCCAGGGCGACCGTTTCGGCCTGGTGACGTTCAGCGACCGCCCGCACCGCATGGTTCGCGCGCGCAGCGGCATGGACCATTTCCGCTTGTGCCGCGAGACCATTTACAACCTGCACGCGCGCCGCGTGAGTCCCGATTTTCGCGAGCTGTTCACCAGCCTGCAGCTCAATCTGCGCCGCCGCTCGCTGCTGATATTCTTCACCTCGCTGGACGATCCGCTGCTGGCCGAGACTTTCGCGCGCGAGGTTTCGCTGGTGGCGCGCCGGCACCTGGTGCTGGTGAACGCGATGCGCACGGCGGGCTCGCAGCCGCTGTTTGAGGGCGATGCCCCGGCCGATACGGAGGCTGCGTATCAGGCGCTGGCGGGACAGATGCGCTGGAACAAAATGCACGAGCTGCGGATCGCACTGCGCAATCGCGGCGTGCGCCTGTCGGTGGTGGATCCGCAAGACATCAAGGCCCAGGCCACCGCGGCGTATCTGGAGATCAAGCGGAGGCAGTTGCTGTGATTCTCGATCTGCCGCGATTCGTGGCGGCCGAGCGCGTCTACTGGAACGAATTGCAGGCCGTGCTCGACCGGCTGCGGCTGGAGCCGAATTGGCGCATGTCGATTCCGGAGATCGAGCGGCTGCACTATCTCTACGAGCGCTGCTCGGCGGACCTGGTGCGCCTGGATACTTTCGCCACCGAGCCGCAGTTGCGCGCCTATGTGGAATCGCTGGTTTCGCGCGCTTATGCGGAGATCCACGAGACGCGCGCGCGGGCCGGGAAGATCCGCTGGGGCGCGTTTATCGCCGCCTTTCCGCGTGCCTTTCGGCGGCATTTGGGCGCGTTCCGCCTGGCCGTGGGCTTGACGCTGGCGGGCTGCGCGTTCGGTTGGTTTGCCATTCGCGCCGATCCCGACGCAAAGGCCGTGTTGATGCCTTTTGCCGGGCTGATGCAATCGCCGGCCAAGCGCGTGGCGCAGGAAGAAAGCTCGCAGACCGACCGGCTGCACGGGCACAAGGCTTCGTTCTCGGCGCAGTTGATGACCCATAATATTCAGGTCACCGTGATGACGCTGGCCGCCGGTGTGACCTGGGGCGTAGGCACGATCATCCTGCTTTTCTACAATGGCGCGATCCTGGGTGCGGTAGCGGCGGACTATGTGGGGGCGGGTTATGGGCAGTTTCTGGCGGGCTGGCTGCTGCCGCATGGCGCCATCGAAATCCCCGCGATTCTGCTGGGCGGGCAAGCCGGACTGGTGTTGGCCGGCGCGCTGATCGGCTGGGGAGATGGGACTTCGCGCGCGGAACGGCTGCGCGCCGTGGCGCATGATTTGCTCGCCATCGCGCTGGGCGCGGCGGCGATGCTGGTGTGGGCAGGCATCGTGGAGGCGTTCGTATCGCAGTATCATCAGCCGGTGCTGCCTTACAGTCTGAAGATCGCATTCGGAGTTTTGGAGATGGCGGCGTTGTCCATCTTCCTTTCGAGAGTAGGCCGCACATGACTGCGGCGCGCGCATCGGACCTGCGCATCGAAACGCCCGAAGGCGTAGTCTTCTCGTTGCGGTTGGCCTCGCCCGTCTTGCGCGCGCTGGCTTGGGCCGTGGACGCGCTGGTACTGGCGGCCGCTGCCGCGGCGATCGAGAAAGCCGCGCGCGTGTTCGCCATGCTCGGCGCGGACTGGGCCACGGCGCTGGACGTGTTCCTTTATTTCGCGGCGTCCATGGCGTATGCCATGTTATTCGAGTGGTACTGGCGCGGACAGACGTTGGGCAAGCGCCTGTTCGGTTTGCGCGTGGTGGACGCGCAGGGGTTAAGATTGCGGCCAGCGCAGGTGGTGTTGCGCAATCTGCTGCGCGCCATCGACTTCTTGCCGGCGGCCTATCTGGTGGGAGTGACTGCGTGTCTGCTAAGCCGCAAGGGGCAACGCCTGGGAGATCTGGCGGCCAACACGGTGGTGCTGCGCGAAGCGAAGCTCGTGGAACCCGATGTGGAGCGGATCGCACCGGTGAAATACAATTCGCTGGCGGCGTTTCCGCACCTGGCCGCGCGCCTGCGCAGCCGCGTGGATCCGGAAGCGGTGCGCATCGCGGTGACGGCGCTGGCGCAGCGCGATGGTTACGAACCGCCCGCGCGCGTGGAGCTATTCGGCGAGCTGGCCGGATACTTCCGCGCGCTGGTGAGCTTTCCGGAGGCGGCGGTGGAAGGGTTGACCGACGAGCAGTATGTGCGCAGCGCGGTGCGGGCGATTTATGGGAAGTGACGACATCACGCAGCGGACAGTTCCCCACTTGGAGCCGCTTCCGATTTTTTTTCGCGTGCCAGAGGTCATGCTGGAGTTGTTGGTTCAGCCAGCTTTCCGCGCTCGTGTTGAAGGCGATCGAGAGACTGATCGCCATCTCCGGCCTGATACCTGCACGCCCGTTAAGGATGCTGGACAGAGCCTTCCGGCTTACGCCGAGCGATCGCGCGGCGTCCGTGACCGTAAGGTTCAATGGTTCCAGGCACAGTGCCCTGAGCACCTCGCCGGGATGTGGCGGATTATGCATCTTCATGGTCGCCTCAATGGTAGTCCTCGTAGTCTACGCGATCCACGTCCTTGCCGGCACAAGAGAACGTAACGCGCCAGTTGCCGCTCCCCTTCACGGCCCAAGTACCCTTTCGGGAGCCGCGGAGTTCGTGGAGAGCCAAGCCGGGCAGGTTCATATCGCGCGGGCCCGTTGACGCGTTCAGTCGGCCGAGGATGAGTCGGAGCCGGCCGGCGTGCTTCGCTTGTATCCCCGATCTGTTGGCCAACTCGCGCACCACCACCGGCAGTTCCCACGACCCGGGAACCTTCACGACTTCGATATCGTCGGGCTGCTTGGGCGGAGCGCTGGATGCCTGGCGCGCGCCCGTTCCGCGGTTCTTGCGTTTTCGCAAGGTTGCGAATAGACTGAGATAGGATGCCGAACACCAAGGTCATCCTTTACTGCGAGGAAGACGGCGCATGCCCGTTCCTGGAGTGGATCGAGCAACTGCCGGTAAAGGCGCAGGACAAGTGCTGGTGCGCGTGGAGCGGCTCCGCGAACTGGGTCACGAACTGCGTCGGCCGGAAGCGGATCTGCTGCGCGATGGCATCTACGAACTCCGTGCGAGCCTGCTGGGCATCCATTACCGGATTCTCTATTTCTTCCACGGTGCGGTGGCGGCGATTGTGTCCCACGGAATTGTGAAAGAGCGCGCCGTTCCGCCGAAGGAAATCGATCGCGCCCTTGAGCGCAAGAAGCGGTTTGAAGCGAATCCGGCGAAGCACCGCCAAGGGGAGAGCACGAAATGACCAAGAAGCCCGAGACCACTACTGACGCTGTTGAGATCCTCTACCGCCGGTTGTATGAGGGCAAGCCCGAGCGGCTGAAGGGTTTGGAAGAAGCGAGGGCGAACGACGAGGTCGCCCGGAAAATTCTCGCCTTGCGGACCAAGGCGGGCCTCACCCAGACTCAGCTGGGTAAGCTGGTCGGCACGACTGCGTCGGTGATCTGCCGTCTGGAGGACGCCGACTACGAAGGCCATTCGCTGGCGATGCTGCGGAGGATCGCTGCGGCGCTGCACCGGAGGGTGGAGATTCGTTTCGTCCCGATACGGCGCTCGGCGTAGCTGCTGTGCCATATATATTCGGGACTTCGCGTATCTGCTTCAGGGCAGGCGGGGTTCCATTTGCCGCTTACGTGCGATCAGAACGTCCAGTATCAGCAAGACTTTACGGGTCGTAATCTGGCTCTTGTGATCCTCTCCTCGAACCACTGGCCGACCCTGTGGCGGGTTGCTGCGCGAATCGCTACCGCCGTCGACTTCGTGCAAACCGGACAGATCGTTGAGGTCGATGTCGCCATGTTGTAGGCCCGCTTGACTTTCGCGGACTCAACGAAGCATCGCCGACTTTTCGTCCAATATGAGCGTGGCACCACTGGGATAGAATGAGATCTGCATGCTCCACACCGGCGATACACCCACTGAGCTTGATCTGTACGGAGACATTTTCCGTTGCGAATCCTGTTCGGATCTTACGGGACCGGACGGCGTCGCCACTTTCGCGGCGCGCGGACCCGCCCAGACGATTCCGGTGTCCCACCTCGGCGACATCAGTCGCAGCCCGCTTTGGCTGATCCTAAACAACCCGAAAGGGGATCGGCTCGACGTTGCAGTCGGCGCGTCACCAAGGAGTTTTGGCTCCTCAGGTCGTGCCGCGCTGAGCGCCGCGTCAATCGCCTCAGTCAAGACGCATTTCGATCGCTATTTCGAACCCGGAGCGCGGATAAGTGAATTCTTCAAACCTTGGATCGACCTCCTTGATGGAATACGCCTGGACGGACGCACTCTGAGCTTTTCGGAGGGGCGGATCTGCGCTGTCGATCTAATCAAGTGCCCGACTCGCGATAGCTGGATGGGTTATGTGATGACACCCGAGGGAAAGCGCGTTTGGGACAACTGCCTACGGCACGACCGGGGGAATCGGTTCCTATTGAGGCAAATCGATCGCCACCGGCCAAGGGTATTATTGTTTGCTGGCACTCAACGCTGCGTTGGCCGGGACTGGCGCGGCAGCGCCAACCGGAGCCTGAACGCGCTCGTCCGGCAGTCGGATAGCCGGCTCATCGAGAGTGTCTGGACCCTGGATGCTCGCCAACGCGTCTCCATCGGATTGGCGTCACAACGCGTGCTCGATAGATTGGACCTCCAGTTCGTCAACGCGGAGCGCCAACACTTGCAGAAGGTTCTTGATGCTTGGGCGTCCTGACACACGCGCTCTTCTTGATGTCCGCGCCAGTCAGCCTGCCGGGTCATCCAGCGTCGTAAATCACGGAGGTGCCTAAGGGCAGACGGCTACCCTGCGTGCGCCTGTTTAGGAGACAGCATGCATAGGATCGATTTCGATTTAGGCAAATACTGGGGCCTCTTTCCGAAGGCTCTCCTAGACCGGTACGGAAGGCGCTTTGAACTGGACGAGAGTGACTTGGTGTTCGCAAATATCGGGAGAACATTCGCGGGATCGGACCGTGATCTGACAATCGATCACGTTAAGGCAATTTTCAGCAAGGATCTCCCGTTCGCCGATGACTGGACAACACCCGACTTCGGCGTTCTCGGCAAGAGAATGACCGAGCGAAACGTAGCGGACTCGATTCGGCTGCTGGGTGGTGACGTCGACAATCTCAAATTGATAGGAAAAATCTTATACTGTTTTCGAGAACTCGGCTTGACGTCACTCGTCCTCCACCACGTGTACCCAAAGCATTTCGCAATGTGCAGTCACCACCTGGCCAGCTTGTTGTACATTACTGCCCCGACGGTGCCTGAGTATTATGTCAAGTACTGCAAGGAGCTGCGGGAGTGGAGCACCCGGGAGTGGAGCACAAGGGCGCCGAGAATTCAGGGCAGTGCCGTCAAGACAGAGTTCGCGCTTTGGACCTGGTACCGGCTCGCGTACCACGGCGAACTGGGGGAGCGCGACGAACACTATCGGGCCTTCTTCACTGACTCGTGGATCCAAGAGCAAAGGGCGTGGCAGATCGCCGAGTCTCTCAAAGAGATCAGACCGCTTGACCTAGCTTGGGCGTTTCTCGACAGCCAGCCGACCGTAGCCGCCATGATTGCGTGCCGTGAGTTCGAAACGGTAGCGAGAGAGGTGGTCCGCCTCAGGGGAGAGGTCGTCCCATACAAGATGGTTCATGTTGTTAAGAGACTAGTTTCGGACATTCGCGACCAGAACTACTTCTTGAGCCTCTTGGCGCTGCGAGACAGGGTCATCCATCGCGGTTACATGATCAAGAAAGAAGAGGCCAGGAAGGTCCTAAGGGGATTCGGCAAGTTCATTGAGGACCATGCACCTCACAGTAGTGCGGCGAAGCGCGTTCAGTCTGCTGTGGCGGCCAAGGTATCAGTCTAGCGGACGAAACCAATAAATCCACGCGCTATCCCGCGCTACTGGCCTTCTCGCGCACCAAATCCCGATGCACTGCATCTAGCACGCCATTGACAAACTGCACGGACTCTTCGTTGGAATACCGCCGCGCCAGCTCCAGCGCTTCGTCGATCACCACCGGCGCGGGCGTATCGGAATGCGTCATCTCGTAGACGGCCAGCCGCAGTATATTGCGATCCACCGAGGGCATGCGCTCGATACGCCAGTGCTCGGCATGCTGTGTAATGCGACGGTCCAGTTCCTCCGCATGCTCCACGGCGCCCTGGACCAACCGGTCCACAAACTCGTCGCGCTGCGGGCGGCTGCGGCTCTCCTCGGAATACAGCGTGTCGTAGTAGGCGGCGGTAGCTTCTTCCACCGGTTGCCGGCGCGCATCCCACAAATACAGAATCTGCAAGGCCCTCTCGCGGGACCGGCGGCGGGACGGCATCACTGCGCCTGGCGCAACTGGCGCATCAGGTTGGCCATCTCGATAGCGGCCATGGCGGCGTCGAAGCCCTTGTTGCCGCTCTTGGCGCCCGCGCGATCGATGGCCTGCTCCAGCGTGTTGCAAGTGAGCACGCCGAACGAAACCGGCACGCCGCTATCCGCCGCCACGTGCCCGATGCCCTTCACCGCTTCGCCCGCGACGTAGTCGAAGTGCGGTGTATCGCCGCGGATCACCGCCCCCAGGCAAATGATGGCGTCGTGGCGCTTCTGGCGGGCCAACTCCCGCACCACCACCGGCAGTTCCCACGACCCGGGAACCTTCACTACTTCGATATCGTCGGGCTTCCCGCCCGTGCGCGCCAGCGCGTCCAGCGCGCCGCCCAGCAGGCGTTCGCCGATGAATCCGTTGAACCGGCTCACCACAATGGCGAACTTCAAACCCGCGGCTGTCAGTTGACCTTCAATCACTCTCGGCATGTTTCACTTTCCCGCGAACGCGGCCGGCCGCTTCTCCAGAAACGCGCGGGTGCCTTCGCGTTTGTCTTCCGTAGCGGTAGTCAGGCCGAACGCCGCGGCTTCGAATCGCAATCCCTGCTCGAGGCCGGCCTCCAGGCCCACATCCACCGCCTGCATCGTGAGGCCCAATGCCAGCGGCGCGTTCGCCAGCACCTTGCGCAACCATTGCCGGCTGAATTCCAACAGCTCGGCCTGTGGCACGACATGATTGACTAACCCGATACGATGCGCCTCCGCCGCCGTCACCGGCTCGCCCGAGAGCAGCATCTCCAGCGCGCGCCCGCGGCCCACCAAGCGCGGCAGACGCTGCGTGCCGCCATAACCCGGCAGAATGCCGAGCTTCACTTCGGGCTGACCCAGCCGCGCATTTTCCGACGCCACGCGTACCGCGCAGGACATCGCCAGTTCCAGTCCGCCGCCCAGCGCGTAGCCGTTAATGGCCGCCAGCGTGGGCTTCGCCAGCATCTCGATCTCGCGAAAAACGCGCTGCCCGCGTTCCGCGTAAGCCTGCGCTTCGATGGGACTCAGCACTGCAAGCTGGTTGATGTCGGCGCCCGCCACGAAGGCCTTCTCGCCCGCACCGGTCACGATCAACGCGCGCACCTCCGCATCGCTCGCTGCGTGCGCCACCGCGTCGCGCAGTTCCAGCACCGTCTCCGCATTCAGCGCGTTCAGTTTCTCGGGCCGGTTCACAGTGAGCAGCGCGATGCCTGCGTCACCCACTTCAAACAGGATGTTGCTGTAAGACATATGGGATAATCGGTGGAGGCAGGTCACACTTGCCCCCACGGCACAATCATACCGCATGGATCGCGAATTCATCCGCAATTTCTCCATCATCGCGCACATCGATCATGGAAAATCGACGCTGGCCGATAGGCTGCTAGAGGCCACCGGCGCGCTGCAACAGCGCGAGATGATGGAGCAGGTCCTGGACACCATGGACCTGGAGCGCGAGCGCGGCATCACCATCAAAGCCCACGCCGTGCGCCTGGATTATCCGGCCAACGACGGGCACATGTACCAACTGAACCTGATCGACACGCCGGGCCACGTGGATTTCTCCTACGAAGTTTCGCGCAGCCTGCAAGCCTGCGAAGGCGCGCTGCTGGTGGTAGACGCTTCGCAAGGCGTGGAGGCGCAAACGCTCGCCAATACTTACCTGGCACTGCACCACAACCTCGAAATCATTCCGGTCATCAACAAGATCGATTTGCCCGCCGCCGAGCCGGAGCGCATCCGCGAGCAGATCGAATCGGTGATCGGCCTGGACGCTTCGGGCGCGCTCTTGGTGAGCGCGAAGCAGGGCCTCGGCGTGCACGAGGTTTTGGAGGCGATCGTGCACCTGGTGCCGCCGCCCAAGGGAGTTCCCGAATCGCCGCTGCGCGCGCTGATCTTCGATTCCTGGTTCGATCCTTACCGCGGCGTCATCATCCTGACGCGCGTGGTGGACGGCCGCTTACGCAAAGGACAGCGCATCCGGCTGTGGTCGAGTTCTTCCAGTTCGCAGGTTCTCGAGGTGGAAGGGCTGGGCTATCAAGCGCCCAAGGCCACTCCGTGCGACGAGCTTTCCGCCGGCGAAGTCGGATTCATGTTCGCCAATATCAAGACCGTTTCCGATGCCAAGATCGGCGATACGATCATCGATCACGACGATCCGGCCGCCGAACCGTTGCCGGGATTTGAAGAGATCAAGCCCATGGTGTTCGCCGGGCTGTATCCGATCGAGTCGCACGAGCATGGATTGCTGCGCGACGCCCTGGAGAAGCTGCGGCTTAACGACAGCGCGTTCAATTTCGAGCCGGAGAGCTCGGTGGCTCTGGGCTTCGGCTTCCGTTGCGGCTTTTTGGGGCTGCTTCACCTGGAGATCGTGCAGGAGCGCCTGGAGCGCGAATTCCATATCGACCTGATCACTACCGCTCCCAGCGTGCGCTATCGTGTGACGACTACGGCGGGCGAATTGATCGAGGTGGATAACCCAACTAAGTTCCCCGACCCTTCCAACATTAAACAAGTGGAAGAGCCCATTATTCTTGCGACGGTAATTACGCGCGAAGAGTATCTGGGCGGCATTCTGAGCTTGCTGGAAGAGAAGCGCGGCGAGCAGAAGAAATTCGAGCATATCGGCAGCGGGCGCGTGCTGCTGGAATACGAGCTGCCGTTGAACGAGATCGTGCTGGATTTTTACGACCGGCTGAAATCCTGCTCGCGCGGCTATGCATCGCTCGACTATCACCTGGCCGGCTACCGCGCCTCGCCCATGGTGAAGTTGGACGTGCTGATAGCCGGCGATCCGGTGGACGCGCTGTCGATGATCATTCACCGGGATTTCGCCTACGAGCGCGGCAAGATCCTGATCGAGCGCATGCGCAAGCTGATCCCGCGGCAGATGTTCGAAGTGGCGCTGCAGGCGGCCATCGGCAATAAGATCATCTCGCGCGAGACGATCCCCGCGATGCGCAAGAACGTGCTGGCCAAGTGCTACGGCGGGGATATCAGCCGCAAGCGGAAGCTGCTGGAGAAGCAGAAGGAAGGCAAGAAGCGCATGAAGCGCGTAGGACGGGTGGAGATCCCGCAGGAGGCGTTCTTGGCGGTGTTGAAGGTGGGGAGCGAGGAGGGGGAGTAGGTCGCCCGAGCCCCGAACAACTACTCCGGGAATTCCAATCGAAGAACCTCCCCGACTTACTCCAGAAGCGGCGGAACGTCGTCGCTTACTCTCTGCAAAACGAGTGGCCAGTGGACTCCAAAATATTCGTGCACCAAAATGTTCCAGAGGCCGACGATGTCCGCCCATGGAATCGAGGGATGCCTTTGTATTAGTTCTGAACTGAGCCGCGCGGCTGCCTCGCCCACAATGGTCAGTTGCTAGGCGATGGCGTAACGGAGCATCTCGTCGCTGGTAAACTGATCCTCCGTTCGTCCCGCAACAGCAATCGTCACCCAAGACAGAGCTTCGATGATATCGTGTAGCCTTAGGCAATTACGCCGCATAGAGCGGCTGAGCCTCGGCGAGCACCTCCGGCCGAATGAGCGGCTTCAAGGCAGGCTTGACGGCCAGATCGACGCGCCGGCCCACCAGATCCGATAGCTCGCGGGCCATCGCCGAAAGACCCAGTAACCCGGGCCGTGCGTCCGGAAGGAAGTCGACAAGAAGATCGATGTCACTGCCCGGGCGCAGTTCGCCTCGCACAGCGGATCCGAATACGGACAGCTCCTTAACGCCATAACGGCGGCAGATCTCGCTGATTTCGACGAGGGGTGAGCGCATTCGCGCAGCGATGGCCGCGGCAGCCAGCGCGAACTCTTCCTCAAGCGCTTCGTACTCCGCCCGGTACGCCGGTTCTTCCATCCATTTCTCGTGCATGTCGAGTATGCGAGCCATTGCTATAACTCTATCATTGAAACCGGCCTCGTGCGCGCCGCTCAGCGCGTGTCATAATGGTCGATCCATGGGTCACGCCGTATGAACATCGAATGGCTCCGCCGCTACTGCATGTCGCTGCCTCACGCTACCGAAATCGTGCAGTGGAACGCGCTCGTTTTCAAGATCGGCGGCAAGATATTCGCCATCCTGGCGCTGGAGCCTGCCAAAACCTGGTTATCTTTCAAATGCGATCCCGAGCAGTTTGCCGACTTAGTCGAACGCCCCGGCATCATCCAAGCGCCGTACTTCGCCCGCAATCAGTGGGTCGCTCTGGAAACGGAAGATGCGCTAACGGCGCCCGAGCTTAAGCGCCTGGTTCGGGCGTCCTACGACCTTGTGCTGGAGAAACTCCCCAAAAAGACCCGCGCCGCCTTGCTATGATGGTTGAAACCCGCCGAGGTTTCCTCCAGCATGGCCAGCCCTGCGCCCAACCTGACTTTTCGCGACGTATTGAAGATCCGCTCCGTGCGGCGGCTGTGGCTCGCGCAGCTTGTCAGTATCTTCGGCGACTTCCTGGCGATCTTCGCCGTGCTCAGTCTTGTAACATTTCAACTGCACGGCACCCCCACGCAGGTCAGCATGATCCTGGTCGCTTACATGCTCCCGCTGGCCGTGGTCAGCCCGCTAGCCGGTGTCTTTGTCGATAAGTGGAACGTGAAATGGACCATGATCGCGAGCGACCTTATACGCGGGTGCCTCGTTCTGGTGCTGGTTTTCGTGCGCGATCTCGAAGCCATCTACGTCATCTTCCTCGCGCTCAGCACGGTGTCCAGCTTCTTCGTGCCCGCGCAATCGGTGGCTGTACGCGCGCTGGCGCCCGCCGCCGGCTTGCTGGCCGTCAACGGGCTGATGTCGCAAGCCGTGCAAGGATCGCAGATTATCAGTCCGGCCATTGCGGGCCTGCTGGTGCAGTGGTTCGGCGCCAATGCCTGCTTCCTTTTCGACAGCTTCAGCTTCTTCTTCTCGGCCTCCATGGTGATGGCGCTCACGATTCACCGCGTACCGTCGCCGGGCGCGGCCGCCAGCTCCGTTCTGTCTTCCATGAAACAGGGATTCAGCTTCATCTTTACGCACGCCGCCATCTCGTTCGTGATTCTGGCTATGACCGCAGGCATGTTCGCGGTGCGCTGCTTCGGCGCGCTGCTCTCCGTTTACGTGCGCGACGTATTGCTGTCGAACGCGGCGCTGTTCGGGACCCTGAACTCACTAATCGGCGTCGGCATGATTACCGGCACGCAGTTCCTGCATCGGGTGGCTTCCCGCGTCCCGCAGCAATTCCTGGTGATCTATGGCCTCGGCGGGATGGGCGTCGCGGTTCTCATCACGGCGCTGTTTGGCAGGGTCGCCACCACCGCCATCGGGATGCTGGGGCTCGGCTTCTGCGCCGCGTTCATCATGGTGCCGTCGCAGACGTTGCTGCAACACGAGACGCCGCACGCCCTGCTGGGCCGGGTGATGAGCAGCCTGATGTCGCTGCTGGCCATGTCGCAGGTGCTGGCCATGTTTGTGGCCGGGCCGGTGGCGCAGCAGTTGGGCATCCGCAAGCTTTACTTTGGGAGCGCCGCGATGTTGGGGGTGATCGGCGCAGTGGGTTATGCTTGGCTCCGTAAGCCCAAGGAGATTCCATGCCCCGAGACGTCGCAACCTTCCTGATCCCGCTGCTGTTGCTGCCGGCCGCGGCGCGCTGCCAGTTGGTGGAGGAGTACAATCCGCCCAAGGCGAATTGCTGCCTGGCGAATTTCGCAAAGAATCTCGCCGATCAGCTTCAGGACTGGAATCAGCTTGGCCGCTATCATCAGGACAACGAGCGCGTGAAAGCGCTGCCCGCGGAATCGCGCCGCGTCGTCTTTCTCGGCGATTCCATCACCGATGGCTGGAAGCTCGCGCAGTCCTTTCCGGACAAGCCGTATGTGAATCGAGGTATCAGCGGTCAAACCACTCCGCAAATGCTGGTGCGCATGTATCCGGACGCGATCGACCTGAAGCCCGCCGCGCTCATTATCCTGGCCGGCACCAACGATATCTCGCATAACACAGGACCCGAGACCCTCACCATGGTTGAGGAAAACTTTCAAGCCATGACCGAGTTGGCCCAGGCGCATGGTATCAAGGTGATTCTGTGCTCCGTGATGCCGGTAAGCGATTACACAAAGAACAAGCAAACCGTCTCACGCCCGCCGGCGGATATCCTGAAGCTGAACGCGTGGCTACACGAATACGCAGGCAAGACGCACGCCGTGTTCGCGGATTACTACGCAGCGATGGCCGACGATAAGGGCATGTTACGCGAGGGCTACTCGGACGACGGGTTGCATCCTAATGCGAAAGGCTACGAGTTAGTGGCGCCCGTGGCGGCGTCAGCTATCGAAAAGGCGTTGCAGTAACATGCGCGGCGGCGCGGGCGTCTCGCCCGCCAGGATGCGCCGCAGGCAGGCTTGGCCTTCCCGGTACAGAGTGGCGGTGTCGACGCCTTCGTACATCGGAAGGTAGCGCTCGATTTTGCGCAGGGCTTTGCGCAACTGCCGCTCGGCCCCCAGCGGATTGCGCCGCTGCTGATGATAGAACGCGACGGCGAAATGGATCAGGGCTTGCAGAAACAGCCTATGCGGGCCGCGCATGGGTGTCCACAGTTCTTCCAACACTTCGTGACACGTGAAGAACTCGCCCGCGCGGTATAGCTCGATGCCGCGGAGATACAGCGGCTCGCGCGTCAGGGTTACCGGGTCTGTTGCGCCTTGTGCCATGCCAGTGTGAGCCGCAATCCCTCTTCAAAAGAGAAGCGCGGCGCGTAACCGAGATCGGCGATGGCGGAAGCGGTATCGGCCTGGGAATCGTGTACGTCGCCGGGGCGCGGCGGACCGTAGGTCGCCGGGATCGTCGTGCCTTCGATCCGTTGTACCAGGCGCCATGCCTCATTCAGCGTGATGCGCCCGCCATTGCCGCCATTGTACAGCCTGCCCGACACGCCCGGAGCGCGAGCGGCCTTCAGATTGAGATCCACCACGTCGTCCACGTAAGTAAAATCGCGGGACTGTTCGCCGTCTCCGAATATGGTTGGGGAGCGGCGCTCCACGGCGAACTTGATGAAGAGCGACAGCACGCCGGAATACTGACTGGAGGGATCCTGGCGCGGGCCGAAAACATTGAAGTAGCGCAGGGACACGGTTTCGATGCCGAAAGTGGACGCGAAGATCTGGGCGTAGTATTCGCCGACCAGCTTTTGCAGCGCATAGGGCGACTTAGGCCGCGGGATCATGGTTTCGACTTTCGGCAGCACTGCGGTGTCGCCATAAGCCGAGGAAGACGCTGCGTAAACTACCCGCCGGACGCCGCCCGCCGCCGCCGCGCGCAGCACGTTGAACGTGCCGTCGATATTGATTTCGTGAGATGGGACGGGATCGGCGATCGATCGGGGCACCGATGGGATGGCGGCTTCGTGAAAGACTACATCGGCGTCCTTCAGAATGGGGGCGATTTCGTCGTAGTTGCGGATGTCGGCGCGTTGTACTTCGATCGCGGAGCGGACTTCCTCCAGGTTTTCTTCGCGGCCTGTGAGGAAGTTATCGAGCACCACAATTTCGCGCGCGCCTTCGCGCAGCAGTCCCCGCACAATGGCGGATCCGATGAAGCCCGCGCCTCCTGTTACGACATATTTGCTCATTGGGTTTCCAAGTAACGAAGTGACTCGCGGGCGATAGCTTCCGCGCCGAACGTGAAGTCAAAAGCTTCGAGTGAGATCCAGCCGCTGTACTGGCGGCGGCGCAGCAAATCGAAAAGCGGCCTGAAATCGTAAGATCCGGTTCCGGGATGGCGGCCATCCAGCTCGTTCACGTGTATGTGCCGGATCAGGTCGTAGTAACGGTCGACCAGTACGGCGTGCGGCTCGGTCT
This sequence comes from Bryobacteraceae bacterium, assembly GCA_050008575.1. GTDB lineage: Bacteria > Acidobacteriota > Terriglobia > Bryobacterales > Bryobacteraceae > Bog-159. Next base: position 32,457 of record JBEKMJ010000050.1, on the reverse strand, counting down.
CGTCGATGGCATTGTGACAGTCGAACATGGTGCGGATGGCGGGACGATCGATCTGGCGCACGAGCGCCGCGGCTTCGTCAAGCGAAGTGACCACATCGCACTGGCCCAATGGCAGCGCTTCCATCAGAATCGTGACGCCGCGCTGGCCGGCGTGGGGGGCGACGGCGGCCAGTCCTTCGACGAAGTGCCGGGTGGCTTCCACGCGGCTGAGTCCGCCCGTGGCGCCGCGCTGTTTAGGCGAACCGAAGACCAGGATGCCATCCGGGCCGAGATCGGCGCAGAGGTCGATGAGATGGCGGATGTGCTGCCAGCTTCGGCAGCGAAGATCGGCATCCGGCGTGGTGACATGCAGCCCCTTCGGGCTGACCATCAGCCAGTGCAGGCCGACGAATTGCAAGCCTTCCGACGCGACGATGTCGCGGCATTCGCGACGGCGCGCGGGTGGGAACGCGGCCGGATCTTCCGCCAGCGTAAATGGAGCGATCTCGATGCCGCTGTATCCGGCTTGGCGAATGGCGCGGCACGCCTCGACGAAGGTCCGGTTTTCAAAGACCTCGTTGCAGATGGCGTGGCGGAGGCGGTGCGGCATGCAGGTTCTATTGTAATGGGTGGCCGCTTCCGGCCGGAAGCGTGCCGAAGAGTTTCCGGGATCTACGGCAACCACGATAATGATTGGATTGTTGCACGGCAGGCAGGTCTTCCATGAACGGATACGCCGTTGTGAGCGCCCACGCGCACCGGCTACAGCGCGCACGTGCCCGGCCTTACCGGCTGCATCGCCACCGGCGGATCATCGAGGAAACCCGCCGTGAAGCTGGCGACGAAATTCCCGCGCCATCGATCGTGGAACCGCCGGACATTGCGTGACGCGGACACGCGCCGCGCAGGCGCCCCCGCATTGACATCGACTTTACGATAAACTGAGTGAAGGCTGCCCGCCTCGAGAACCTTTGGTTTTCCGGCGGCGCGGCCGCGAGCCGCAAAATCGACATCCAACCGCCGCGCCAGTTGCGCGGCGGCTGACGCGATTGCCACCCGGCAACTCCGGAGTCGAGCGCCTCAGAAGGAAGTTAAATGGAAGACAAACTCAAACTGGCCGTGTTTATCGACTTCGATAACATCGAAATCGGCGTGAAATCCACCCTGCATAGGGAATTTGACGTGGCCGCCGTGCTGGACGCGCTGAAGGAACGCGGTGAAATCGTCACCTGCGTGGCCTATGCCAACTGGGGACGGCAGGAAAGCGCCACGCGCGCCATGACGGAACATGCCGTGCAAATGGTGCAGCGCGACCCGTCGCCGCGCGGCGACAAGAACGGCGCCGACATCAATCTCGCGCTCGACGCCCTGGAGATGGCCTTTACCCACGATCACATCAATGCCTTCGCCATCGTCAGCGGCGACAGCGATTTCATGGCCCTGCTCAACAAATTGAAACAGTACGATAAACGCGTGTTCGTGCTGGGCGGCAAGGCCTTCACCAGCACGATTCTGCAAAAGAACTGTCACGAATTCATCAGCTACGAATCGCTGCTGGACGAGTTGAAACAATCCCCGCCGCCCCAGCCGCGGGCCGCCCATCAACCGTCCGGGCAGCCGCCCCAACAACAACAGCAGCAGCAGCGTGGGCCGGCGCACAGGCGTCCGGCGCCGCTCGATCTGGCGCAGGCCATGCCGTTGGTGGAGCGCGCCCTGCAAGCGCTGGAGCGCCGCAGCGTGCGCCCCCAGCTTGGACTGCTGAAATCCACCATGCTGCAGCTCGATTCCGCCTTCAGCGAGAAGGCTTACGGGTCGGGATCGTTTACCGATTTCGTCGAGAAGCTGCAAAAGGCCAACTTCGTCCACGTCACCGGCGGCGAAGGGCGTTACATGATCAAGCGCATTGGCGCGGCCGGCCCGGAGAAAGCCACCGTGCGGCCCGAGGCGGCCCTGCCCGTGCTGCGCGATGTGTTGGAGACGCACCGCATGGAAGTCGACGAAGGCGTCACGTCCGACGCGCTCGCCGAATGGGTGAAGCAGGAACACCCCGACTACGACTGGAAGCAATACGGCTTTCAGGAGTTCAGCGAGTTGCTGAACTACGCGCAGGACAAACTGGTGGTGCGCATCAATCCGGATGAAGAAAAGGGCCTCATGGTGTACCTGGGTCCGGAGTTCCATCCGCCCGCGCCGCCCGAGCCTCCGCCGGAGCCGATTATCGAAGAGGAGATCGAGGAGCCGCAGCCCATCGTGGCCGGACAACCCACGGCGGCCGGGATCATCCCGGACATTCCCGAGCCCCCGTCACGCGGCCGCACCACTCGCAAGAGCGCCGGACCCAGATCCGCGGGACCGCCCAAAAAACGCGTCCCCCGGCGCAAGAAGACCGCCGAACCAATGCCCGAGTAGCGTGGACTGGAGGGCGGGCTTTAGCCGGCGCGGGGCTTCAGCCCCGCTGGGCGAGCTTCGCTCGCCTCCACAGGCTAAAGCCTATGCCACCAAGTGCAAAAAAGCCAGCCAGAGCTTCGAGGCAGGCGGCCTACGAGGCCGCCGCAGGCTGCGAGCCTGCCCCACTCTGCGCCTTGCCTCGCTCATGGCACGGGATCCGGCGTGCCCAACGGGACCGAGGACCTACACGATAACAGCCTCTTCGTAGTCAACACCAAGCCGTGACGGATGCCCCATTTCCGCACGGCTTGAATCGAATACTCCGAGCAGGTTGGCTGATAGCGGCAATGGATATATGGCTGCAACAGGGGCCGCCCATAATGCTGATACCCGTGCACCGCCGCCTGGTAAACGCGCGCGGTAATCTGCTTGCTTGGTTGGCGGAACGAGTCCGCCGCGGCCAGAGCGTAAACCAGCAATACCGGCGCGAGGTAGGTCTCCGGCCTCTTTAGGCGTTTCCGCAATGCGGACATTTCGCGCTGGCCTGCAGCCGCTGGTTGCCGCAGCTTGGGCAACGGATCAGATTGCCCTGGGGCCGCGAAAAGATGTAGAGAATCAGCCCGAGCACGCTCGTAAACATTACCAGGATCATCCAGATCACGGCGCTGTCCATCCCCCGGGCTTTTGCGTCGCGCGCCACCCACACCAGCATCGCGATATCCAGGACGACGATGGCGATGGGGATGAACATCAACGACCCGCATAGGGCGCATCCCGCGACCGGATTCGAGTCTCTCTGAGCCCACGCAACCGGGCTCAGCAACAGGAGGCTTGTCAGCATCCACGCGAACCTTTCACCTTTGTGCATCCGGCTTTTTCTCCTTTTAATCGGGCGCCCGCAATCCGTAACCTAGAAACTGTACCGTACCTTACAGAGGTTGGCAAGGGTAGAGTGAAAGCATATGGGGCCAAGCCGCTCCGCTGGGTTCGCACTAGAAACTCATCCGTCTGAATACCGTCACTGGCGCCTCGCCATCGAGCCGCCGCTGAAGACTCTCCCGCGTTGGTAGCGGCGCTACGGTCGAAGCGGGGCGCCTCTTACCAGTTAATTGGCTCTGTGGCCCTGGCGCTTGAATACGAGGACGTCCTGAAACGTAAGGGCCTCCTCCCCATTAGCGAAGAGGAAGCCGACGAATTCTTGGACTACGGGTTTAAGGTTTCAAATCCGGTTCCGTCCGTCCTGCGCCGCCGCCCGAGCTTGCGGGACCCGGACGACGAGCGTATTCTGCAAGTTGCGGTCGAGTGCCGCGCGGTAATTGTTACCTTTAATAAAAGACATTTTGCCGGGGCAGATCGCTTCGGAATACCGATACAAACGCCCGGCGAATTCATGCGGGCGTTAGAGAAAGCCAATGAGCGTGAGCGTTAGCGTGCCTGAGGAGTTGTACCAAAAGGCGGTCGAGATCGCCAAGACGCAGAATTTGTCGGTTGACGAGGTCTTCGCCTCCGCCTTCGTAGAGCACGTTGCGGCATGGGAACGTCTGCAGCAGCGAGCAGCGCGTGGCAGCCGCGAGAAGTTTTTGGCCGTTCTCGATAAGGCGCCCGACGTCGAGCCAGAGGACTGTGACCGGCCCTGACTGGCGCTTTGTGGCCGCCACAATCCGGATCAGCACCCACCACGGCCACCGCCGTACAATGAAAGCATATGGGGCCAAGCCGCTCCGCTGGGTTCGCACTCGAAACACATCCGTCCGAATACCGTCACTGGCGCCTCTCTATCGAGCCGCCGCTGGCCACGCTGACGCTCGCCGTCGCTGAGGATTCGCCCGTCGTCCCCGGCTACAAGCTCAAGCTCAATTCCTACGATCTCGGCGTGGATATCGAACTGGCCGACGCCATCATGCGCCTGCGTTTCGAGCATCCCGAAGTGCGCGCCGTCATCGTCACCGGCGGCCTCGACCGCGTCTTTTGCGCGGGCGCCAACATCCACATGCTGGCTACTTCCACGCACGGCTTCAAGGTCAACTTCTGCAAATACACGAACGAAACCCGCCTGGCCATCGAGGACGCCTGCGCCCACAGCCGCCAGCACTACATCGCCGCGTGCAACGGCACCACGGCGGGCGGCGGCTACGAACTGGCGCTGGCCTGCGAAGAAATTTACCTGGTCGACGACGGCAACTCCGCCGTGAGCCTGCCGGAAGTGCCTCTGCTGGGCGTGCTGCCCGGCACCGGCGGACTGACGCGTGTGGTGGATAAGCGCAAGGTCCGCCGCGACCTGGCGGATGTCTTCTCCACCCTCGCCGAAGGCATCAAAGGCAAGCGCGCCGTCGAATGGCGCTTGGTGGACGGCCTTTTCCCGCGTAGCCGTTTTCAGGAGGCCGTGCGCGATCGCGCCCTCGCGCTAGCCGCCGAACAAGCGCGGCCGCTCGGCCCCGGCATCGTGCTCGACGCGCTTTCGCCGGAAGTCACGCCGGATGCCGTGCGCTACCGCCATGTCCATCTCCAACTGAATCGCGAAGCGCGCACCGCCGAACTCACCATCCGTGGTCCCGAGGGCGAACAGCCCGATACCCCCGAATCCATCCACGCCGCCGGAGCCGATTTCTGGCCGCTACGCGCGTTCCGCGAAATCGACGATGCGCTGCTGCGCCTCCGCTTCCACAACGACGAAATCGGCGTCGTGCTGCTGAAGACGCGCGGAGACCTGGCCGCGGTGCGCGCCATCGATACCACGCTCTACCATCTCCGCGAAGACTGGCTCGCCAACGAAATCCTCCTGCTGATGGCCCGCACCCTGCGCCGCCTCGACCTCACCGCCCGCAGCCTCTTCGCCGTGGTCGATGAAGGCTCCTGCTTCGCCGGCGGCCTGCTCGAAATCGCTCTCGCCTCGGATCGCATCTATATGCTGCGCGACACCGCAGGCGCGGTAAGCCTGGCCTCGTCGCCCTTGAATGGCGGCCTGTTGCCCATGACCCATGGCCTGTCCCGCCTCCAGGTGCGTTTCCTGGCCGACCCCGCTCGCGCGGAAGAAATCGTCGCCGAATCCCAACCCTTTGATACCGACGCTGCGGATGAAGCCGGCCTGGTCACCGCCGCCGCGGACGAAATCGACTGGGAAGACGAACTGCGCGTGGCCGTCGAAGAGCGCGTCAGCCTCTCGCCCGACGCCCTCACCGGCATGGAAGCCAACCTGCGTTTCGCGGGCGCGGAAAATGCCGACAGCAAAGTCTTCGGCCGCCTTTCAGCATGGCAAAACTGGATATTCTCGCGCCCCAATTCGACCGGCGAGCGCGGCGCCCTCACGCTCTACGGCAAGCCGGAGCGTCCCCAATTCAACTGGCGGAGGACCTGAATGTCCCTCTACGAACGCATTCCCAATAACGTCGGCCTTTCGAGCGACAAGCGCCTATTGCGCGCGCTCGAACACTGGCTCCCCAACTACATGCAGTGGTGGAGCGACATGGGTCCGGAAGGTTTTCAGGCCGACGACGTGTACCTCCGCACGGCCACATCCGTGGAGGCCGGCGGCTGGGCGCATTTCGACTACGTCAAGATGCCCAACTACCGCTGGGGCATCTTTCTGGCGCCCCCGGAACACGATCGCCGCGTAGGCTTCGGCGATCATTTCGGCCTGCCCGTTTGGCAGGAAGTCCCCGGCGAATATCGCAATATGTTGCGCCGCCTCATCGTCACGCAGGGCGATACCGAACCGGCCAGCGTCGAACAGCAGCGCTTGCTGGGGCAGTCCGCGCCCAGCCTCTACGACCTGCGCAATCTCTTCCAGGTGAATGTGGAGGAAGGCCGCCACTTGTGGGCCATGGTCTACCTGCTGCATTCCTATTTCGGGCGCGACGGCCGCGAGGAGAGCGAAGAACTGCTGGAGCGCCGCAGCGGATCGGGCGACAAGCCGCGCATCCTGGAAGCCTTCAACGAGCCCATCGAAGACTGGCTATCGTTCTACATGTTCACGACATTTACCGATAGGGATGGCAAATATCAGTTGCTGGCGCTGGCGGAAAGCGGCTTCGATCCGCTCTCGCGCACCACGCGTTTCATGCTCACCGAAGAAGCGCATCATATGTTCGTGGGCGAATCCGGAGTGCGCCGCGTCGTCCGCCGCGCCTGCGAACTGATGCGCGAAACGGGCGACGACGACGTCCGCCGCCAGGGCGCCATCGATCTGCCCACCATCCAGAAGTACATCAACCTGTGGTTCAGCCTCAGCCTCGATCTGTTCGGCGGCGAAGTATCCAGCAATGCCGCCAGCTTTTTCAGCTCCGGGATGAAGGGCCGCGCGCAAGAGCCCAAATATTCGGACCATGTGGCGCTAGAAGGCTCGTATGCGGTCGCCGGCGAAGACATCCCGCTGCGCAACGCCATGAACGAAGTGCTGCGCGATTCGTACATAGAAGATTGCGAGAAGTGTCTGGAACGCTGGAACCGCGTGATTACGGAGCACGAAATTCCCTACCGGCTGAGTCTGCCCGACCGCCGCTTCCATAGGCACATCGGCGCATACGCGGCGCACCGCTTCGATCCCGCCGGCCATCGCCTGACGCCGGAGCAGTGGAACGAGCGGCGCGACGAATTCCTGCCCGATGGGAACGACTTCGCCTATATTCGCAATCTGTGTACGCCGGTTATGGAGTTGGGCAAGATCGCGCACTGGATTTCCAAACCCACCACCGGCATTCACGGCATGCCGTTCGAGTTTGAGTACGTGCGGCGAGAGCGGTAGGGCGGCGTTACAATGGCTGAGTATGTACGTTGAGTCGCTCAGGATCTCGGGCTTCACGTCGTTCAAGGACGTGACATGGAAGCCGGAGGGTCTGAACGTGTTGATCGGTCCAAACGGTTCCGGGAAGTCGAATTTGCTGCGAGCGTTGGAGTTGATTCGTGCTTCGGCCGCGGGTAACTTGCGCGATTTCGTGCTCAACAAGGGCGGTTTGCCACGATTGTTGTGGGGCGGGTTGGCGCAGCAGATCGATTTTGACATCGACACCAGCATCACTCCCGATCAGCCCCCACAACACACCTACCGCTTCACCTTAGAGTCGGTGACTCAGTCGGCAGGCTATCGAGTGGTGTCGGAGGCCCTCGGGTTCGAGGGGCCATCTACGCCCTTTGGAATCTTGGACCGGGATGAGAACGGGCTAACGGTATTTAAGGGAGACAGCGAGTTTGCGCGAGATCGGGCTAAGCACCTTCCCGAATCGGAAACTGCTCTCTCGATGGTTTCAGCGCTCTGGATACACCCGGCACCCTATCTGTTGCAGCAACTGCTCAGGGCATGGACTATCTACCAAGATCTTCAGGTAGGCGAAGACGCGCCAATTCGCCGGGCCGCTGTCGCCAGAAGAGAGACGCGCATCTCCCATAACGGGCAAAACCTCATCCCGGTCTTGAAAACCCTGTACGGAGGCGACTTCAAGGATGCAATCGACAACGGCATGGCGGCGGCATTTCCCGACGACTACCAGGAGCTGATTTTTCGCGAGACTGAGCCAAACCGCATCCAACTATATGTCCGGCGAAAGCACGGTCATCGTGAAGACAGCGCCGCCGACCTGTCTGACGGCACTCTGCGGTTCTTGCTCCTGCTAACGATCCTAGCCACACCCGATCCACCGCCGCTCATCGCCATCGATGAACCCGAGGCTGGTCTGCATCCTTCCATGCTGCCGATTATCGCCGAATCCGCCGCGGCGGCTGCCACGCGGACACAAGTCATCCTCAGCACACACTCGCCGGAAATGCTGGATGCTTTCGAGGACACACTCCCGGCCGCGACTATATTCGATTGGGTGGGCGACCACACCGAGTTGAGGACTGCCCGTGGCGACGAATTGAAGAAATGGGTCGAGGATTACTCACTCGACCGCTTCATTTTCTCCGGCGAGGCCGCAGCCGTCTTGTGAACTTCGCGCTTTTCGTCGAGGGTTCCACCGAGCGTGCGATCCCCGCGTTCCTCAAGCTCTGGCTGGATCCCAGGCTCTCGCGTCCGGCCGGCGTCAAACCCGTGCGCTTCAAGGGAAGTGGCGACTACCTCAAGAGCTTCGCTCAGCGGGCCAGCAAAGATCTCGATTCGGGTGGGCTGATCGCTGTCATCGGCCTTTTGGATTTGTACGGCGCACCCCTGCCGTTTCCATCAAACGCAACCGCGGACGCCAAGTACAACTGGGCCAAAACTGAATTGGAGATCCGAGTTGGCGACCCGCGCTTCCGGCAGCATTTCGCCGTTCACGAAACGGAAGCTTGGCTTCTGTCTGATCTCGGAATATTCCCAACCGCGATTCGCAACAGCCTTGAACGCTACGCAAACCGTCCAGAGTCGGTCGACTCCCAGCAACCACGTTCGAAGCTACTCCAGCAGCTATACAGAGCGAATGGCCGGGAATACAAGAAGGTGGAGGATGGCTCCGCGTTATTTAGCAGACTCGATCCAGATCGAGCATAAGAACGATGCCCGCACCTGAGAATGCTTCTTGACGATATGCTATCGTTAGCCGAATGAACAACGTGAAGATCACGGTCGGCGGCGCGATGGAAAAAGATGCGACGCGTCGCTTCGTAGATGCATGGCATCGTGCCGAAAGCGGCGAGTACTTCCACGAGCGCCACCTCGCGTTCGAAACTTGGGAGACCCTCGCCCGCGTCCTTACCGGCACACTGACTCAATCCACGCCTCAAATCGATCCGCCATCCTGACAAACGAGAATTCCTCCGCCCGCGCGCGAACCGCGGCGCGGTCCAGCCTGACCGCCTCCCGCAGACCTTCCACCAACCCGCCCACGCCCGCCTCATGCGGCACAAGAATTCCGCTCGTTCCATGCTCCACAATCTCCGCCGGGCCACCGCTGTCATACGCCACCACCGGCGTTCCGCACGCCATCGATTCAATCACCGTGTTCCCAAACGCCTCGATCCAGCGCGGCGTCACCAGCGAAACGCGCGCACTAGCGTATTGCCGCGCCAACTCCGCCGCGCCCAAAAAACCGTGATAAACAACCCCCGCTCCCGCATCTTGCATCACCGCCCGCCAATACCCCTCGTCCTGAATCTTGCCGCAAACATCCAGCGGCATATCGAGCGCCCGCGCCACCGCGATGGCATCCTCCAACCCCTTCTCCGGCGAAATTCGTCCCGCCCAACACAGCCTGTCGCGCGGCTGCGCACCGTACTGGAAAACAGCGGTATCCACGGCTCCATATAGAAGATGTATCCGCGCACCTTCGAGAAACGGATACGTCCGCGCCTGCGCGCTCGTATACATTACCAACCTCAGCCCGCCTTCCCGCCAACGCTTTTCAATGATCCCGTCCACCTCATCCATGGAGGAACAGATAGTGATCCAGTGTGCTACTGGCGCGATGAAAAACGGAGTCAGATAGAACGGGAGCCAGTCATAGCTCACCCCGATCACCACGTCGTAATCGCGCTGCAGCAGCAACGCGCGATCCCACATATTCTCCAGCACCCCGCCGGTCCGCGCCACGAAGATGGCGTCCCGGGCGGCGCGTGTGGCGCTCGGACTCGCTTCACCCGCCACCTGATACAGCCTGACACCCGGTATCACGCTGCCATCCGGCGCGACAATTCCAACCGTGTGCCCGCGCCCCACGAGGATCGGAACGAGACCCAACAAGTGCGTTTCGACGCCGCCAGCCTCGCCTGAACCGATGGGGCCGACAGGAGGCGCGACGATCAAGATGCGGCAAGGGCGCAAGCCCTCCCATTATGCCGAATCCCCAGCCCAGATCAAGCAGCTGACCTTGGGCCACGTCTGAATTGGCGTTCATCGGGTGCGCCATATCGGTTTTCTTGTGGCGGCGTCATCCACGGCAACTTACTAAAATCGGCTTTGTTCGTCCAATTTGATCTACGCAGTGTGCACGGGGAGCGGGTCTGGAGACCCGTTGCAGGCGTGGACGCCCGCCCCACAGCAGTGCTCTACAATAATAAAGTGGGAACCGAAGCGGCCCTCCAAATCGCCGTCCAACGCCTGGCGCGCGTTCGCGCCGAAATCGCCAAAATCATCGTCGGCCAGGACGACGTCGTCGAAGGCGTGCTCATCTGCCTGCTGGCCTCCGGTCACGTGTTGCTCGAAGGCGTGCCCGGCCTGGGAAAAACCACCCTCCTCCGCACCCTGGCGCGCGCCCTGCAATTGAAGTACTCCCGCATACAGTTCACGCCCGATCTGATGCCAGCCGACATCGTGGGCAGCATCATTATCGAAACCAGCGACCACGGCGCCAAGTTCCTCCAATTTCAGCCCGGCCCCATCTTCGCCAACCTGGTGCTGGCCGATGAGATCAACCGCGCCACCCCCAAGACCCAATCCGCGCTGCTCGAAGCCATGCAGGAGCGCACCGTCACCAGCGGCACCACCACTCACGAGCTGGAACGTCCATTCCTGGTGATGGCTACACAGAATCCCATCGAGATGGAGGGCACCTACCCGTTGCCCGAGGCGCAGCTCGACCGCTTCCTCATGAAAATCCTGGTCACTTATCCCACGCGCGAGGAATTGAATCGCATCGTGGAGCGCACCATTCAGCGCGAAGAGGCACACGTCAGTGCCGTTCTCGACCGCGACGCCATCATGGAAGTGCGCGCCGTGTGCCGTGAAGTGATGGTCGCGCCGCACGTGCAGGAATATGCCATCGAACTGGTGATGGCTACCCAGCCCGAGCAGCGCGAAGCGCACGAGTTGGCCCGCAAGTACGTCCGCTACGGAAGCTCTCCCCGCGGCGCGCAAGCCCTGGTGGAGTGCGGCCGCGTGCTGGCGCTCATGCGCGGCGGCTACAATCTTTCGATCGAAGACGTACAGCACGTGGCGCGCGCCGTCCTGCGTCACCGCATCATCCTGAACTTCGATGCCCATGCGGACGGTCAAACCCCGGAAACCATCCTGAACACCATCATCGGGAAAGTCACCGAAGACGCCCTCGCATAAGCCGGCCACCTGCCCATGGACTCCGCGCCCATTCTCGACCGCGAGTTTCTGGAGAAGCTGGAGCGCCTGGCCCTGCGTTGGCAAAAATCGTTCCCCGGCCTGGTCGGCGGGCACAATCCCTCGCGCTTCTCCGGAGCCGGGCAGGAATTCCTGGACCATCGCAGCTTCCACCACGGCGACGATCTGCGCGCGGTGAACTGGCGCGCCTACTTGCGCCTGGAAAAGCTCTTCCTGAAAATGTTCCAGGTAGAGCCGCGCGTGCCCGTGCGGATGCTCCTCGATACCAGCGACTCGATGTCGGCCGGCGGCAAATTCGATTACGCGCGGCGCCTCGCGGGGGCGCTTTGCTATGTGGGCATGGTGCGTCTGGATGGCATCGAGTTGCACCCTTTTTCCAACAAGCTGGGGCACCGGCACTTGTGTACGGGCGGCCGGCACCGCTTCGGTCCGGTGCTCGATTCGCTTGCCGCCATGCAAGCCGGCGGGCAGACGGATTTCATCGCCGTGATGCGCGAATTCATCACGCGTTACGCGCAGCGCGGCTTGGTGATCGTGATTTCGGATTTCCTGGACGACCAGGGCTGCGAACGGGCGCTCCAATTCCTGGCGGATTTCGGCCACGAGTTGATGTTGCTGCAAATCTGGTCGGCCGAGGATCGCACGCCGCCCTGGGATGGCGAACTGGAACTGGAGGATGCTGAAACGGGCGGCCGCTTGAAGGTGCAGTTCGACCCGTCGGCGCGCGTCAGGTATACCGAGGCGTTCGACGAGCATGCCGCCGCCATCCAAAAGCTGGCGCTGCGCAACAGCGGCCGTTACGCCGGCATCTCGACGGCCCAGCCAGTGGAGGAAGTCGTCTTCGGCCCCCTGATGCGCGCAGTTGGGGGGCGGGCTTGAGCCCGCGCGGGGCTTCAGCCCCGCTGCTTGTATGCATCTCTTAAATCTAACGCTCGCCCAATTCCTGGCTGTCTTCGGCTCCGTATCCGCCGTGATGCTGGCGCTGTACCTCCTTGATCGTTCCCGCCGCCGGCAAGTCGTCTCCACCTTGCGCTTCTGGGTATCGGCCGAGCAGCCCACCGTGGTCGCGCGCCGGCGGCGCATTCAACAGCCGTTCTCCCTCCTGCTGCAACTGGCCTCCATCGCGCTGCTGCTGTTGGCCATCGCGCAGTTGCGCCTGGGTGCGCCGGCCTCCGCGCCGCGCGATCATGTCCTGATCCTCGACACTTCCGCCTGGATGGCCGCCCGCGCATCCACGCGCACCTTGATGGACCTGGCTCGCGAGCGTGCCCGCGCCTATGTCCGGGCCGTTCCGGCGCGCGATCGCATCATGCTGGTGCGTGCCGACGCCCTCACCACGCCCGCCACCGCCTTCGAACCCGACCGCAGGAAACTCGCGGAAGCCATCGCCGATTCGCAGCCCGGCGCAACCGCGCTGAACCTGGACCAGGCCCTGGCCTTCGCGCGGCAGATCCAAACCGAGAGCGGACGCCGCGCCGGCGAAGTGGTCTTCGTCGGTACGGGCAAACTCGCCGAACGCGACCCGGGCAAGCTGGGCTTGCGCAATCTGCGCTTCTTGAACGTGCCCGATACCGTCGAAAACTGCGGGCTGCGCCGCATCGGCGTGCGCCGTTCAACCAACGACGCCGACCTCTGGGAGATCTACGTTTCCATGCGCAACTACGGCACCGCGCCCCGCACCGTAACCCTCGCGCTGACCTTCGGACCCTCGCCCGATGGCCCGGGCACGCTGCCTGCCGGCTCCCAGAGAATCACGCTCGCGCCAGGCACGGATCGCGAAACCAGCTTCCAGTTTCGCACCCGTTCCGCCGGCTTTCTGCAGGCACAACTTCTGCCGCACGATGCCTTCCCCGCCGACGATCGCGCTACGTTGCAACTGCCCGCTCAGCCAGCGCTACGCGTGACAGTGTATTCCGCCGAGCCGGACCTGCTGCGCCCCGTACTGGCCGCCAGCCCGCAGGTGGTGGCTACGTTCCGCGCGCCCGCCGAATACACCGCGCAGGATCCCGCGGCGCTCGTGATCCTGGACCGTTTCCACCCGTCCGCGCCTCCGCGGGCCGACTCCATCTGGGTCGATCCGCCGTCGCCCGGTTCGCCCGTGCCCGTGCGCGCGCATGTGTCCGACGCACCGCTCACTCACTGGCTCACCGATCATCCGCTGGGCGCCGGTCTGCGCGCCAAGGATTTGCGCCTGGAATCCGCTTCGGTCTTCGAAGCCGCGCCCGACGACCTCAAGATCGCCGAAGTGGCCGAAGGTCCCGTGATCGTCGCGCGTCCCGGCAAACCCAAGATCGTAGCGCTCGGTTTTCATCCGGCGCTCTCGTCCATGCGCTATGAGCTGTCCACGCCATTGCTTTATGCCAACCTGCTGCGCTGGATGGCGCCCGAAATCTTCCGCCGCTGGGAATTGACGGCCGGCAGCGTGGGCGCCGTAAAAGTCTCCCTCGACTCCGATGTGCGGCCTGCCGGGGTGCGCGTGCTGCGCGAGGACGGCAATCCCGCGCCTTTCACGCTGCGCGGCGACTCGCTGGAATTCTTCAGCGGCACGGCTGGCACCGTACGTGTGTTGGCCGGGGACCGCGAGTATGTCTACGCATTGACGCTGCCGCAACTTTGGGAATCCAAATGGGACGTTCCTCCCGAAACTCGCCGGGGCATGCCGCGCTTCGCCGCACCGTTGCGCGAGGCTACCGACTTGTGGCAATGGCTGGCGCTGGCAGGCGGCGCGGGGCTGCTCGCGGAGTGGATTCTGTACGGCCGTTTCCGCCGCCGTGTGGCCCGTGTATCGAGGCGGCCCGTCGCCATGAGGAAGGCTTCGTGACGGTATGACATTCGCCCACCCATGGCTCGTTCCGCTGGCTCTCGCGCCCCTCGCGTGGGCGGCTTGGGAATGGCGCAATTCCGCGCGGCGCGCCGGCTTGGCCGTGAAAGCCGCGGCCCTCGCGGCCATCCTGCTGGCGCTGGCCGAGCCGCGCATCGCGTTCTACGAATCCAAAGTGGCCGTGGCGATCCTGGTGGATACTTCGGCCAGCGTCTCGCAGCCGGATCTGGATGCAGCCTCCGCGTCGGCCACCACGGTGGAGCGCGGCCGCGGGCGCAACTGGACGCAGGTGCTCCCATTCGCGCGCACACCGCGCAATCCCGCGCCCGCCGAGCGTGCCGGGCAAGCCTGGAAACTGGCATACAGCCCCGGCCAGGCGTCCCACGGCACGAATCTGGAAGCCGCCGTTCGCGAAGGCTTGGCCGCTCTGCCGGCCGGCCTGGTGCCGCGCGTTCTGCTGATCTCCGACGGCAACGAAAACCTGGGCAGCGTCACGCGCGCCATCTGGCAGGCCCAACAGCGGGGCGTACCTATCGACGTCATTCCGCTCGCCGGACGGCCGCGCCCCAGCCTGGTCCTGGAATCGGTGAGTATGCCCGCGCAGGTCTTCAGCGGTGAGCGCTTTCCCCTCGACATCACGCTCGATTCGCCGCGCGCCGCGCAAGCCACCGTGGAGATCGCCGCCGAGGGCAAGCCGCTGGGTACCAGCCAGGTCAACCTCACCGCCGGCACGACCCGATTCCGCGCGCACGCCAGCGTCAGCGCCACCGGCGCCATCGAGTTGGCTGGCCGCGTCGGCGCGGCGAACTTGGGAGAGGCGCATTTCGACGCCGCCCTTACCCTGCGCCGGCCGCGCGTCTTGCTGGTCACCAACGATCCCCCCGACGCTGAAGCGCACCTCTTGCGTACGCTCGAAGCCAATCAGTTCGACGTGCAGCGCGCGCCCTCCGGTTTGCCCGACAAGCTCGGCGACTATCAGTTGGCGATTTTCAATAACTGGGACATGCAAAGCGTTCCCCTGCCGCGCAAGGCCGCGCTCGAAGCGTTCGTCAAGCAGGGCGGCGGCCTCCTCTGGATCGGCGGCGACCGCAACGTCTACGTCGAGAAGAAAGAGGAAGACGCGTTGGAGCGCACTCTGCCCGCCAAACTCGCGCCGCCGCGCACGCCCGAAGGCACCGCCGTGGTGCTCATCATCGACAAGTCTTCCTCCATGGAAGGCAAGAAGATGGATCTGGCGCGTCAGGCGGCCGTCGGCGTAGTCGAGAACTTGCGGCCCGTCGATCAGGTGGGCGTGCTGATTTTCGATAATTCCTTCCAGTGGTCCGTGCCGCTGCGCCGCGCCGACGACCGCGTTTCCATCAAGCGCCTGATCTCCGGCATCACGCCCGATGGCGGCACGCAGATCGCCCCCGCCCTCACCGAAGCCTATCGCAAGATCCTTACTTCGAAAGCGGTCTACAAACACATCGTGCTGTTGACCGACGGCATCTCGGAGGAAGGCGACAGCATGACGCTTTCGAAGGACGCCGTGGCCAACCATGTCACCATCTCCACCGTCGGGCTGGGGCAGGACGTAAACCGCGCCTTCCTCGAAAAAGTGGCGCAGCTTGCGCAGGGCAATTCCTATTTCCTGAACGACCCGTCCGGCCTGGAACAGATCGTGCTGCGCGACGTGAAGGAGCATACGGGATCCACGGCGGTGGAGAAGGAAGTGCATCCCGAGGTGGCGAATCGCGCCGAGATTCTGGAAGGCGTGGGCATCGAGACTGCGCCGCCGTTGCGCGGGTATGTGCGCTTTCAGACGCGGCCGACGGCGGACCTGATTCTGCGCGCCAGCCCCGAAGATCCGCTGCTGGTGCGCTGGCAATATGGCCTGGGCCGCGCGGCCGTGTTCACCTCCGACGCTAAGAATCGCTGGGCCGCAAGCTGGGTCGACTGGCCTGGATTCGACAAGCTGTGGACCAACATTTTCCGCGACCTGTTGCCGCACGCCGAATCGAGCGAGGCCGGTGCGGAATTCGACCGCGCCGCTAATGAACTCGTGGTCGATTATCATCTGGGCCGCGACGTGGCCGAGCCGGCCGCGATTCCCGATATCTACGCGTTCGGACCGAATGGTTTTCAATCGCCGCTGAAGGTGGCCAAGATCGCCGCCGGGCACTATCGCGCGCGCGTGGCGATCGGCGAGCGCCAGGGATTATTCCGTGTGCGCCCGCTGGGCGAATCGCGCGCCTTTCCGGAAGTGGGATTCTACCGGCAGGAAGACGAGATGCTGGAATACGGCGCGAACGACCAGTTGCTGCACCAGGTGGCCGATGCCACCGGCGGACGCTACAATCCGCCGCTAAACGCCATCTTCGATTCGAGCGGCCGGACCATCCCGGCGACCCTCGATCTGTGGCCGTTCCTGCTCGCACTGGCCATTGGGCTGAACCTGGCGGAACTGCTGTTGCGTAAATGGCGCGGATTGTGGGAAGGGCTTGGGGGGCGGGCTTCAGCCCGCGCGGGGCTTTAGCCCCGGCGTGGCGCAGGCACCCTGCCTGCCGCGCTGGCACCCCTGCCAGCGCCGGCGAGCTTCGCTCGCCGAACACAGGCTGAAGCCGGCTGAAGCCTGTGCGACCAGCGGGGCTTAAGCCCCGCGCCGGCTAAAGCCCGCCGTCCAATTCCAGCTCCAGCAAGTGTAGAAACTCCAGCGGCGAGCTTCGCTCGCCGGAGAGCGGGCCTGCGAGGCCCGCGCAGGCTGCGAGCCTGCCCCACCGCGGTGGGAGGTTTTACAATTGATCCATGCACTCCTTTTTCAAAGCCGCCGGCGGTGCCGCGCTGGCGTGGTCCGCTTGCGTCTCTTCCATAGCCAAAACGGGAGCCCAAACGGGGCCGCCTCCCATCCCACCCATTCAGTCGGTCACGCCGATGGGAACCGTCGTGCAAAGTCCGTTGATTCAGGGAAGGGACGGCACATTCAGCGCCTTGATCGACGGCAGATCCTTCTGGCTGTTCGACGATACGGCGATGACCAAGGCCAATGCCACCGGCAACAACTTCATCGACAACACCCTGTCGTGGTCTACCAACCTGGATGCCTCGCAGGGCATCACGCTCAACGGCAATTATTTGGATTCGACCGGTGTCCCCACGGAGTTCATGCCTTATCTGCCCTGGGAAGCGCAATACAACGCCGCGCACAGCTCCAAGAACTGCACCGCCACCCGGTGCGGCGCCGAATTTGCGATGTGGCCCGGGCCGCTGGTGCCCGATCCGGCACGCAATCGCGCGCTGATCTTCTACAACGAGATCTGGCGCGTGACGGGTCAACCTTCCTGGACGGAGATCGGCGTGGGCATTGCCATCTGGCAGAATGGCAAAATCACGCGGCCGGTGGTTCGCCCGGGGTCGAAATACGACACGTTGATGTGGACCGGCAGCCAGACCGGTTACGCCGGAGGCTGGGTCACCGTAGGGGACACGCTTTATGCCTATGGCTGCGCAGCGGGCTTCCTCGTACAAGACTGCTCGGTGGCACAAGTAGCTCTGGAAAATGCCACGATTCCCGCCGATTGGACCTACTACACCGCCTCCGGCAGTTGGAGCTCGAATCCGGGCGATGCGACTACCATATTCCAGGGCGGCGCCGCAGGCAATTCCGTTTTCTACGACAGCTTTTTAGGGATGTATGTGGCCATCTACAGCGCAGTATTCAGCGACGATGTCTACTATCGCGTGTCATACACTCCCTGGGGGCCGTGGTCGAACCAGACCTTCATTTTCACGGGACTGCCGGGATACCAGGGCAACGCCGATTATGCGGCGCTGGCGCATCCGGAGTTCGCGCAGGGCAATGGGCAGACGCAGTACATCGTTTATGTGCAGGACACCGGTTTTCTGGCGCAGGTTTTGCAGCTTGTGCAGGTAACCTTTGGCGCCCCGGCTCAATGACCGGTGCAGCTAGTCCAGATCGATGTCCCGCCGCGGCGGCGTGAGATCCGGATTCTCCTTGGCCTGTTTCAGCAACTCGTCGAACTTCTTTTCGAGAACTTTGCCGTGCGATTTCTCGGCTTCGAACTGCTTGCGGAAAACTTCGTCGCGCCGTCCGGCCTCGCCCTTCAGCTTGGCCACCGCCGCCGCCAGATCCTCGATGGCGGGTGGCTTCTCCGGCACCGCGTGTGCGATCACCGCTCGCGTTTCAGGATCGATCTTCAGAACCGCTTTGCAGCAGGGGCACTCCACCTCGAACAGACCTTGCGACATAGTGCCCATCGTAGCACCGCATGCGCATCGCCACAGGAGCGCTGGCAATTCTGCCCGCAGCCGGCTTTCAGGCGGCCAGGCGAGCTTCGCTCGCCAGCGACCGCAAGAGTGTGGTCGCGGTAGGCACGAGTGCCTGCGCCACGGCTAGGCGAGCGCAGCTCGCCTTACACAGGCTGAAGCCCGTGCTACCAAGCCCAGCGAGAGCGATTGTTGAGGATTTAGAGGGTTTTGGAGGGTTCTAGTGGGGTGACTGGTTGGAGGGAACCATACGGGGAATCAATCGTTTCTCGCTGGGCTTGCTCTTTTTGTGTCACGCACTTCATTCAGCAATCGCCTCGCCAAACTACAACCCTATTATTTCCACTAGCGTAAATCAAATAACCCGCCGCCCAAGTGCCAAATTGGCACTTGCCCGGCACGATTTGGTCAATTGTGAAACAGTACTGGAACGAAAAATCGTCACACCTACTCGGCCGGCTGATCCGCGGCCGGCAACGGGCTGGCGGGCCGCGACACCACGCCCTGGAACGCCTCGCTCAGCGAAATGCCGTTGCTGTTCAGGGTCTGCCCCGTCACCCGCTCCAGCTCCACCTTCGATTTGGCATACGCGGCTTCCGCCGCCAACTCGCTCTGCCGCGCCGTCGCCAAGTCCCGCTCGGTCAGAATCACGTTGTAAATCACCGATGCCCCCGCCGCGTACTTCTTCTGCTCGGCGTCCAGCGTGCGCTCCTGCAGGATGCGCGCCTTGATGGCCGCCCGATATTGCGCGCGCGCATTCCGTACCCCGATGATCGCGTTCTGCACATCCACGCGCACCTGGTTTTCCAGCCTTTGCACGCCGAGCTGCAACTGCCGCAGCGTCAGCTCGTCGTTGATGGCCTGCGCCTGCGCCGCGCGATTGCGCAACGGAATGGTGAGGTTGAATCCCGCCGAATAGTTTGGGTAATCGCGCGCAAACAACTGCTTCAGCACCGTGCCGTAGCCCCCGATGAAAGCCGGGCTGGGCGCTCCGAAATTGAAAGGCAAGGTCGATTGTATGGTGTTCACCTGCCCCGCCAGCGCGTTGTTGGTCATGGAGGCGACCAGATCGAGCGTGGGCAGCAGCCCGTTTTTCGACCCGTGCAGGGTGATCTCCTGATTGGTCACCTGGATGCGGTTCTGGGCCAGCTCCGGCCGCGCCGACAACGCCATCGTCACCAGATCCTGCATCGGCGTTACGGGCTCCACGTCCGGCACGCGGATGCGATCCGTTGGCACGATCCGCGCTTCGGCCACGCTAGGGCTGGCCACGCCGTTACGGCTCAGCGCGTTTTTCAAAATGGTCTCCTGCTGCAGCAGTTGGGTTTCGGCCAGCGTCAGGTTCTGCTGGTCGGTGGCGAGTTGCGCTTCCGCCCGCACCACTTCGATGGGCGCCATCATACCCGCGTCCAGCTGCTTCTGGTTATCTTCGAAGAGCTTGGTGCTGGTGGTCACCGCCTGCCGCTCCACGCGCACGTTTTCGTTGAACGTCACCAGGTCCCAGTAAAGATCCATTACGGCCGCCACTGTGGTGATCACCTGCAGCTTGAATGTGAGATCCGAAAGGTCCCGGTTGTTTTGGGCGATCCGGATCTGCCGCTGGTTCACCGCCAGGCTGAAGCCTTGCAACAAATGTTGCGTCACCGTAATTCCCAGCGACGAGCTGGTCACCGGATTGAACAGCGTAGTGGAGCTGTTGCCGACCGATGTGGAGTTGTTCAGCCCCAGGCTCACCGAAGTTCCGCTCTGGAAGCCCTGCTGGTAGGTAAGGCCCGACGTATCCTGCCGCTGAATCAGCTCATCGGTGCCGGCAATGAACACGCTGCTTTCGGGAATCGTTTGATGCGCCCAACTCGCGCTGCCCACCAGAGCCGGATCGTAAACGGGAATGGGCGGACCGGATTGCGTGATCACGGTGTTGCCCACGGCCGTGGCGCTGGCCGAGCTGGCCTGCGTTGAAGGATTCCCCGCCACACCGCTCTGCGCTACGCCGCCGGGCTGCGCGCTGGTGGGTCCGGCGGTCACCGACGTGGAAACTCCTTGTGCGAATCCGCCCGCCTTGGCGCGCAAAACCTGGGTGTCCGCGATCTGCGGCCCGTAACGTTGGATCTCTATATCGAGGTTGTTCTCGAGCGCCAACGCGATCGAATCCTGCATCGAGAGGTACAGCCTTCCGGCGCGCAACAGCAATTCCAGCCGGCCGGAGTTAGCCACATCGATGGGCGGCACCTGCTGCGTGCGGTATCGGCCCGTGAGCCAGGCGAATGTTCCGTCCGGCTGGCCGATCTGGTGCGCCTGCTGGGCGAAAGCCGGCGCGATCAGCAGCCGGATACAGACGATGGAAATTACGGTTTGAAAGCGATGCATAGGTAACCTTCGATGCGTACGTGGATTCCGCCGTGGATTCTCAATGGTATAGTAGGCGTTTGTGACGCCGCAAGCCGAGTCGATTCCGGATCTGTTCCGCACCACTGGCGCGTATCTTAACGGCCATTTCCGGCTGACCAGCGGACTGCACAGCCCCGAGTATCTGCAATGCGCGCTGGTGCTGCAATATCCCCGGCATGCGGCCGAATTGGGCGGCTTGCTGGCGGACGAGTTGCGCAAGCTGGTGCACGAACCGGTGGGATTGGTGGTGTCGCCGGCGTTGGGCGGCCTGATTATCGGCCACGAAGTGGCGCGCGCGCTGGGCGCACGATTCATTTTCACCGAGCGCGATGAGAACAAGAAGATGATCTTGCGCCGCGGTTTCACCGTATCGCCGGGAGAGGCGGCCCTGGTGGTGGAAGACGTGGTCACCACCGGAGGCAGTACGCGCGATGTAGTGGAGGCGCTGCGAGGGGCCGGAGCCCGTCCGCTGGCGGCCGGCTCCATCGTGGATCGCAGCGGAGGCGCCGCCGATGTGGGGGCGCCGCGCGTGGCGCTGGTTACGCTGCAAGTGGTGGCTTACGATCCGGCCGAGTGTCCGCTGTGTGCCCAGGGCGTACCGGCGGTGAAGCCGGGATCGCGCCCCGGGTGAGAAGTGGGGCAGGACTCTAGTCCTGCGGCAGGCGTCCACGCCGGCCCTCGGCCGGGGGCGGGTCTGGAGACCCGCCGCAGGCGTGGACGCCTGCCCCACCGCTGAGCATCGAATGCGGCGCATCCGAATCCAACTCGCGTATGACGGCACCGATTTCCACGGCTGGCAGGTGCAACCCGGCCTGCCGACCATTCAAGGCATGCTGGAATCCGTAGCCGGTGAAATTGAGGGGAGGCCCGTACAAGTAGCCGGCTCCGGGCGCACCGATGCCGGCGTGCACGCCCTCGCACAAGTGGCGGCCTTCAGTATTGAAAACCCCATCCCACTGCCAAACCTGCGCAAGGCCATGAACCGGTTGCTGCCCGCGTCCATCCGGGTGCTATCCACCGATGAAGCCGCGCCCGATTTTCATCCCCGCTTCCAGGCAGTGGCCAAGACTTACGAATACCGTATTGTACGCGCTGAAGTCTGCCCGCCTTGGGAATGGCGCTATGTGCAACATCATCCTTATCCGCTCTCGGCCGACCGCATGCAGTCTTGCGCGCAGGTGCTGGAGGGCGAGCACGATTTCGCCGCGTTCGCGGCATCCGACGACCGCGACGAGGAAGGCAAGACGAAGGTGCGCACCATCTTCCGTTCGCAGCTCGAATCGCAGCCCGGCCGCCTGATCTACCGCGTGCGCGGCAGCGGCTTTCTGAAGCACATGGTGCGCAATATCGTGGGATCGTTGTTGGAAGCCGGCCGCGGCAACCTGGATGAATCCGGCCTGCGCGCGCTGCTCACTCCCGGCTGCCCGCGCAAAGCCGGACCTACGGCTCCCGCAAAAGGTCTCTTCTTGGCTGCCGTAGAGTATGAGTAGCTAAATGAGGGTGCCTCTAGCGGTGCGCCGTGGAGAACGCGGCTTCGCCGGTTACGGGTGCGCTAACTGGATCGCCGATGTGCATCTCGGACCAGTTGTAACCAAACTCCTTGCCGCAATCCAAACATACGACATAGGTGGAGTGGCGCTGGCCGGCTGCCGGCGAGAAACCAGCTCTCCGCGCGGGAGTGATCGGGAAGGTCGTCCTGCGGTGAGAGCAACCCATCAGAAGATTCATCAAATTATTTAACATAGCCGCGACCCCTTCAATTGCTTAGATACGGAAACATCGCTCCTGGTTTCAAGTACGCAACGACGTGAAGCTTCGGATGTGAGTACCGGCCCCAATCGCGGCCGGCTCACATAGAGTAGTGAGAGTTGCGGCGCAAATGTTTCACGCTTGGAGTTTGGCGGCGACGGATTCCGCGATCTGCTTTCCGTGGAAGCGTCCGTTCTCGATGAAGATTTCGTTGGTGTGCATGCCCGCCACGATGACGCCGGCCAGGTAGATGCCGGGACGTTCGCTTTCCAGTGTTTGCGGATCGCTGCGCGGTCTCTGCGTTTCGGGATCGAGCGAAATCCCTATGGAATTCAAGAAGTTGAGATCCGGGCTATAGCCCGTCAGCGCAAACAGGAAATCGTTTTTCAGGATGACTTCGCCCTCGGGCGTTGCCACTACGATACACTCGGGCCGAATTTCCACAACTTGTGAATTAAAATACGCCTCGATCTCTCCACACTTGATGCGGTTTTCGATATTTGGTTTGATCCAGTACTTCACTTTTTCGGAGATACCAGTACCACGATGGATAAGTGTTACACGGGCGCCGGTCCAAAACAATTCCAGCGCAGCGATTGCAGCGGAATTCTTGGCGCCAATCACCGCCACGTCGTGGTTATAGTACGGGTGTGGCTCTTTGTAATAGTGAAGAACCTTACTAAGCTCCTCGCCAGGGACATTCATTAAGTTAGGTACATCATAGTATCCGGTGGCCAAAACTACTTTGCGCGCGGTGTAGGTATGGTGACAACCCAGCCGGTCCTCGGTAAACACCTCAAACGCGCCATCCTGGCCGGCGATGGTTGCCACGCGTTCGTAATCGTGAATGTTCAGCTTGAAATGGTCCGCCACGCGGCGATAATACTTCAAGGCCTCATGCCGGTTGGGCTTCTCGTTGAGGCTGGTCATGGGGATGTTGCCGATTTCGAGCAGTTCCGGCGTGGTGAAAAAGACCATGTTGGTCGGATAGTTGAAGAGGGAATTCACCACACAGCCCTTTTCGATCAAGACCGTGCGGATGCCGCGCTGCTGGAGTTCGATGCCGCAAGCCAAGCCTGTGGGTCCCGCGCCAACGACCACCGCGTCGAACTCGTTCACAGCTTGCTCTCGATTTCGGAGTAGATCCGCTCGAGCGCGGCGGGCAGAGCGGCGGGATCTTTGCCGCCGCCTTCCGCCATATCGGGACGGCCGCCGCCCTTGCCGCCGACAGCCTGCGCCAGCGCGGCAGCGAGCTTGCCGGCATGCACCTTGGACGTGAGATCCTTGGTCACTGCCGACACAATGGACACGGCCGAATCTTCGACCGATGCCAACACCACTACGGCGCTCTTCCATTTGTTGCGCAAGGCGTCCACCAGCTCACGCATTTGCTGGCGATCCAGCCCGTCCGTCCGGGCCGTAAGCACCTGCGAACCGTTCACGAGGTGTGCCTGGCTCTCCAACCCGCCGGCCGCGGAGTGGGCCAGCTTGCTTTTCAGATCGCGCTGCTCGTGTTCGAGCGATTTCTCGCGGGCGATCAACTTCTCCACGTGATCGACCAGGTCAGGCTCCGCGGCTTTCAGCAATTCGGACAGCCGGTGCAACGTTCCGGTGAGCTCCTGATACTGCCGAACGGCGCCCTCGCCGGTGACTGCCTCGATGCGGCGAACGCCCGCCGAAATGCTGCCTTCGTAAACGATCTTGAAGACGCCGATGTCGCCGGTGCGCCGCACGTGTGTGCCGCCGCACAGCTCCTTGCTGAAATCGGGGACGGAAACCACGCGCACCTGGTCGCCGTATTTTTCGCCAAACAAAGCCATGGCTCCGGTGGCGACGGCTTGTTCGAGCGGCAGCACCTTGGTTTCGACGCCGCTGTTGCGCAAGATCTGCTCGTTCACCAGCCGTTCGACCTCTTCGATTTCAGCCTTATCCATGGCGGCGTAGTGGGTGAAATCGAAACGCAGGCGCGGCGGCTCGACCACGCTGCCCGCCTGCTTCACGTGCGTGCCCAGCACCTGGCGCAGCGCGGCGTGCAGCAAGTGCGTAGCGGTATGGTTGCGCATGGTGGAGAGGCGCAGCGGCTGGGCAACTTCCGCGCGCAGTTCGTCGCCCACGCGGATGGGCGCGGTGGTGACGATGCGATGCACCGTCAGGCCAGGCACCGCTGGGTAAGCCGTTTGCACGTCGGCGACTTTATCGCAGTTCGGGGCGAACAGACTGCCGCGGTCGCCCACCTGGCCGCCGGTTTCGGCGTAGAAAGGCGTGCGGTCGAGCACCAGTTCCGCTTCCACGCCCGGGCCGACCTCGGCGCGCAACTCGCGCTCGACCAACAACCCCACCACGCGTGAGGTGGCGCACAGCTCTTCGTAGCCCAGGAACTGGGTACGGCCGTGCCCCACCAAATCCTGATAGACAGGGGCGACCGCGCCTTTCTCCGCGCCCTTCCAACTGGCGCGGGCGCGCTCGCGCTGGTGCGCCATTTCGTGGTCGAAGCCTGCGCGGTCGATGGACAACCGGCGGTCGCGCGCCATATCTTCCTGCTCGTCGAGCGCCAGGCCGAAGGTGTCGTACAGCTTGAAAGAAGTCGCGCCGGGAATCACATGGCCCGCCAGCGTTTTCACTTCCTCGTTGAACATGCGCTCAGCCACCAGGAACGTAGTCGCGTAGCGGTGTTCTTCATCCTTTACGATGCGCGCGATCCGCTGCACGCTCTCCATCAGCTCGGGATAGGCGGGCTTCATCAACTCGGCCACGGCGCCGGTGAGCTTGTAGAGGAACGGCTCTTCGACGCCGATCAGGCGGACGTGCCGCATGGCGCGGCGCATGATCTTGCGCAGCACGTAGCCGCGGCCGTCGTTGGCCGGCAGCACGCCGTCGTGAATCAGGAAGGTCGTGGCGCGGCAATGGTCGGCCGCGATACGCAGCGCGGTGTCGACGCGCGCATCGGCGCCGTAGGATACGCCGAACATGTCGGCCGCGCGCGCGATGATGGGATGGATCAGATCGGTATCGTAATTCGAGAGCTTGCCTTGCAGCACGGCTGCCACGCGCTCGAGCCCCATGCCGGTGTCGATCGAAGGCCGCGGCAAGGGCGTAAGAACGCCGTTCGTGGCGCGGTCGTACTGCATGAAGACCAGGTTCCAGATTTCGACGAAACGGCCGCCGGCGTCGCTGGGAAAGACTTCGTGCTCATGGCCCGGCTCGGACGCGCCGGGACCCATGTCGTAGTGAATTTCGGAGCACGGGCCGCAGGGGCCGGTGTCGCCCATCTGCCAGAAATTGTCCTTCTCGTCGAGGCGGAAGATGCGTTCCTTCGGCACTCCCGCGACTTGCTGCCAGAGGCGCTCGGCATCGTCGTCCTCGCGGAAAACCGTGACGTAGAGGCGATCCTTGGGCATGCCGTAGTCCTTGGTGACCAGGTCCCAGGCGAACTCGATGGCTTCGGCCTTGAAGTAATCGCCGAACGAGAAATTGCCCAACATTTCGAAGAAAGTGTGGTGGCGGCGGGTGTAGCCGACATTTTCCAGGTCGTTGTGTTTGCCGCCCGCGCGCACGCATTTCTGCGAAGTGGTGGCGCGGGAGTAATCGCGCTTTTCCAGGCCCAGAAAAGTGTCCTTGAACTGGTTCATGCCGGCGTTGGCGAACAGCAGCGTGGGATCGTTGGCGGGGACCAGCGAGGAACTGCGCACCACGCGGTGGCCGCGCGCGGCGAAGAAATCTAGGAAGCGCTGTCGGATGTCGTGACCTGTCACGTATTTATTGTAGCGGTGGCAGGGGCGGGCGTGCCGGACGCGGACGTTCTATAATCGGATTTGCCAAGGGCTGATGAACCGGATGCGCCGCTTGCGTTTATCAAGGAGTGCATTTTCAGCGGACGCGTCCGCTGGACATATCACGTGGCGATGCGCCTTGAGCAACCTGCCTTAACGGCCGGGATCCTTCGCAGGGCGCTTGCAACGCTGGAAATCATCGAAACCTATCCGGAGGACAAGTCCTGCCGAGTTTTCTGGTAAGGGGCGAGTCTGAGGGAGTTGTTTTCCATGCCCAGATTGCAACGGATGTAGAGGGCGACAATCCGGATCGTTACGATGTACGTTCCACGCCCTAGCAAGTGGGATAATGGATTACGCGTCAGGAGGACAAGATGAGATGCCGAGTTTGCGGGGGACTACTGGAGCCGCGAGTCACGGATTTGCCTTTCAAAATCGGCGATTCCGCGATCGTAATCTTCAAGTCGCTCCCAGTGCTCCAGTGCGACCAGTGCGGCGAAGCGGAACTGGAGCAGGCAACCATGTCGCGCGTCGATGAACTGCTTGCCTCAGTGAGTGGTTCCGCGGAGCTGGAAGTTATCCGATATGCGGCCTGAATGGGCACTCCACGTCGAGCGTCTTGGGGCGATCCGGCACCACAACGGATTAAATCGATACATACGCCGAACGGAATGTGCGTTCCATGTTGAGGGGTGGGAGCACGAGCAAAGCAAAGGGTCACACTGCATGCGCATATTAACCGCCTCTCTATGGGCAGTGCTGTTTATCCTTCCGTGCTGGCTGTTCTCTATAGGCACGATCTTTTGGTACCCCCGGTAACTCGGGCGAAGTGAAAGGTCAAAGGCCCAGAATATCGAAGCCCGTCCACCAACTGCCCCTCCACCGGCTTTGACCAGTCCTCAGGCTTCACGCCCTTGACGATTTCTGCTAGAACCGCTATCCTCCCTTCAGAAGAAGTCCGACTCTCCAATTCGGGACTGTTATAATCGAATATGACGACGATCGTAAAAATCCACCGCAAGGGCCAGATGACGCTGCCCAGCCGTTTCCGCGCCGCGATTGGCGTGGCCGAGGGTGATCTGGTGGAAGCCTCCTTGCAACGCGGCAAGATCGTGCTCACGCCCAAGCTGCCGATCGACCGTTGCCGGTTCCCCGCCGCCGATGACGAGTACACACCAGTTCAGCGCCGACGCGTCGATGCCCGCCTGGCAAAGGCCGAGGCCGACATCGCGGCCGGCCGCGTGTCCAAAGCCTTTACCGACCACGACGAATTTATCGCCGACCTGCACAAGGCAGCGGCAAAGCCGACCGGCAGAAAAACTAGACCTCTGGCCAAATGAAGCTTCAGAGGGCCGCCCACTTCGCGCGGGCGTATGGGAAAGCACCCAGACAAATCCAAGCAGCTTTTGACAAGCAATCGCTGCTGCTCTTGCAGAACCTCCGGCATCCTTCCCTGCACGCCAAGAAGTACGATGAAGGCAAGGATCGCTGGCAGGCCCGCGTCACTCTGGATTGGCGCTTTTATTTCAACATCATCGATGACACCTACGTCCTGCTGGATATAACTAGCCACCCAAAGAAATAGCCGTCCTACACCACGACGAAATGACCGCAATTGTGGCTGCTTTTCGAGGCCAGGAAAGTGTCCTTGAACTGGTTCATGCCGGCGATGGCAAACAGCGGCGCGGGATCGTTCGCGGCCAATCGGCGCGAACTTGCGGAGTGCCGGCCTGCCCGACAAGCCAACCGCGCCTTCAACGACGCACGCTAGCGGCCGCCATCGTTCGTAGCGCAATTGCGACGCTGGAGATCATCGAAGCGTACGCGGAGGACAAGTACTTGCCCAGTCTTCCTGGCGAGGGGCGAGTCCGGGGGCGTTGTTCTCCATGCCCAGATTGCAACGGATGTGGAGGGCAAGAACGTTCGAATCGTTACGATGTATCTTCCCGACCCTGGCGAGTGGGACAATGGGTTGCGCGTTAGGAGTACAAGATGAGATGCCGAGTTTGCCGGCGACATGGAGTTGGAGCAGGCAACCATGTCCAGGGTCGATCAGCTCCTTGCTTGCCTCCGTGAACGGATCGGCGGAACTGGAAGTCATCCGGTATGCAGCCTGAGGATGGGGGCGGAGTCTGGTTTGCAACGTTCTCGCGGCTAAGCGAGCCCCTTCAATAGCTACCTCTTCCCAAGGGCGTTTGCGCGGCTCGGAGTGGAAGTTCCCCTGGACGCCGTGCGGCGAACTCGTTTGCAAAAACATAAGATGAGCCGAAGTGAAGGACTCCTGGGCGGAGGGACTTCGACTTGGGACGGCCTCGAAGGGTCATCCGGACTGGCTCGCCGATCGACTCCAGAGCCTTGGCATAAGCTCGCAGCAGAAAATCCGGACCTCGACAGACGAACCAGTCGCCGACGCCCGGCGCGAATATCAGAGGGAAGCGCCTACCGTCCCAAGGACCATCGGTGAACACGTATCGTTCGAAAGGAATCCAATCGTTTACCGTTGCCCTGTGCGCGCTGAAAAGAGTCGCCAGTACCTTCAACTCGTCGCTGCCGCGGGGCCGGCGCAACTCGGCCTGCCGTGCCACATACTGGTAGGCGGCGGGGTGACTGGTCCCGTATACACCCAGCCCACCCCCATCGAGATCCGTGATTTTCGTTTCGTGCACTCCGCGGCAGGCGACAATCCAGTCGTCCACCTTCTTCCCGCGCTTCCCCTTGTGGATTGCGAAGCAGATTTCAAGCCCGCCGGGTATGGTCCGAATCCGCGGCGCCCGCACCCAGCAGCCGGGGATCGTATAGATCGACTTGATCGCCCTTTGGATGAGCATGCCGATTGACTAAGAGTGCCGCGCACGATCCATGTACTTCATGGTTTCCAGGTCGAGGCGGATCAGGTCGCCGGTCTTGATGAATTGCGGGACCATCACTTCGATGCCGTTGGCGAGTTTCGCCGGCTTGAAGCCGCTGTCCGCCTGCTGGTGAGCGGCCGGAGCGGTGTCGGCGATTTTCACTTCCATGGCATCCGGAACCACCAGGTGGACCGGCCGGCCACTGACGAATTCGATCGTCAGCCGCATCCCAGGCTCCAGAAAAGCGGCGCGCGAACCGGCCACCGCGCGGGAGATCTCGGTCTGCTCATAGTTGTCGGGATCCATGAAAAAGCAGTGATCGCCGTCCATGTAAAGAAATTCCAGCGTGTGCTTCTCGACCGGCAGGTCCTGTAGCCGCAGTTCGGCGCGGAAGCTGTGTTCGCGAAATGTTCCCGTATCGATATTCTGCAGCCGCGCGTGCGTGGCGCCGCCCATCTGGCCTTGGCCCGGATGGTAATCCGCGTCAACCACGCGGTAATTCTGATTCTCGAAGGCAATCGCCATTCCCGCGCGCATTTGAGACGCAAGCACCATTGTCAGCTCCTCCATGGACCGGCCGCCGAAAAACCGGATACCGCGATCCGATTCCATTCTACCTCCGGGCTGGAGGGCTCACCGCGTCTGTTCAATCCATGAAACGAGCGCATGCAGGTCGTGCGCCCAGAAGAGCGCCAAGCCGCGCTGTTGGGCGTCCGAGAGATGCCGTAGCTTGTATACTCCGCTGAGGACGGCGGCGGGTACGATGTTACGGGTACCGAAGTCTTTAGTCCAGGTCTCAGCTTTCACGGCGGCATCGTTGTTGAGCCGCTTGATCGAATTCAGGGCGGAGTTGGATACCTTGCATTCGATGGGCATGATGCGGTGATCCCAAAGGCGGACGACGATATCCGCCTTGCGCGAGCCCAATACGCTTTCCCGGCAAAACTCGCCTGCGTTGGGAGCGAGATTCAGCGTCGGTATCGCCCTGGTGTCGACTCTCGTTATACCCGCGCCACTGAGAGTATTAGCGACCAGGAGTTCCTGCGCCTCCTTCCCCTCATGGCGCCGGGCGGTGCCCACGCTGCGAGCCGCCATGATCGCGGCGGATGCCACCACGGCCGCGGCGCGTTCCTCCGCTGTGGGTGCGCGGTTTTGGGAGATCCAGGGGAAACGGCGGCGATCAAGGCCCATGCGCACGATGTCCACAATGCGACGCACCATGGCCGGATCTTCGCGCAGCCGGGCCGGACTGAGGACACCCTCGCTCAGGGTCTTGAGGTCATCCGCAGACAAGGGCGGGCCTGTGAAATAGCGGAAGGCTTCCAGAAGATTTGGATTGGTCAGAACATCGGTTGCGTGGCGGTCGACGTCCGTCAAATCGGCGCTGGCGGCGAGCAATTCGCCGATGAAGCCTTCGTAATGTGCGAAGGCGCCAAGGTACGCTTCCAGCGGCTCGTGCGCTCGCGGCGGAAGATACCGGTGGCGACTTGTATTCCGGCGTCAAGGTGTTCGTCGGTCCACCTCGGCGGAGCGATCATCCTTCAACCTGCGAAAGCAGTTCGGGCCCCGGAACCAAGAGGCGCTCCATCTCTCGGGGTTCGAACTTCGTCAGGCCGCCGGCGTAAGTGCGGCCGTGGCGCACATCGGTAGCCTTCGCCAGATACGCGGCCAACCGGTCCAGAACTTCCGGCGCCAACGGATCGCGCGGCTAAAGTCCATGCGCGATGTTGATATGCCGCGCATCGATCAGGTTGCGGACAAACGCGGGCGCGCGGCGTGCCATATAGGTTGCCAGAATGGGTGCGGGCGCTTTCAGGCCGACCGACCACCAAGCCTTCCGGTTCGCGGCTATGTAGCCGTCGGCTGCACCGGCGCCCTTCGCCAGTTTCAGGAATCGGCCCGATAGCCCTACGCTCTTCCCGATCGAACACCGAGAGATCCACGGGGAGGTCGATAACGTCCTTGAGGCTGGATCTATCGCACAGCGCGACGCCGGCTTGGAACAATTCGCGAGCTTTGGTCACGCTTCGGAACAGGACCGAGGAGGGCAATCCGGAGCTATGCCTTCCCGCGATCCATACGCGATTCGCTCCGGTTACCTGACCGCGATGCACGCGGCATAGTTCGCCCAGTTCCACGAAGCCGGGCGGCACGGCTTTGGTACGCCCCGTCAGGTGCGACCAGCGAGTCTGGCTTTCCAGCCGCTCGCGATGCAACAACATTCCGCCTTCAAGCGGCTCGATCTGGCCGGCATGGTCGACACGGCGGATATGAATACTCTTGGGCTTCGATCCGATTTGGAAAGTGCCGATGACAG
Organism: Bryobacteraceae bacterium; assembly: GCA_050008575.1. GTDB lineage: Bacteria > Acidobacteriota > Terriglobia > Bryobacterales > Bryobacteraceae > Bog-159. The sequence continues at coordinate 956 of JBEKMJ010000050.1, read as the reverse complement.
CGGTTGCCGCGGCGTCGGCGAACGGCCGGGCCGTAGGTTCCACCACGGTAAGGCTTTGGCCGCCCAGTTCGTTCAGGAACATCGCGCGCATGAGGCGGCCGTAATTGACGTCGAGCCATTCGGCTGCCGTGATGAACGAGCCGAAATCGCCGGCTTTGGCTTGCAGAACCGTGGCCAGGAAGAAGTGTACATGCAGCCCCGCTAGTTGGCTGGCATCGTACCCGAGACCGCGCGCCTCCGTGGTCAGCCATCGTTTCCATTTGGCTGTGAGTAGGTGATGCCTTACGTATGGCGGGTTCCCCACGTAGAGAGTGTTGCCTGCCGCGGGGGGCAGCTTTATCTCACGGTAGTCGGCGACCAGCACTCGAGATCTGTCCTCGAATCCGGCCGCCGCCAGGTTGCCGCGAGCGATTAACGTGGCCACGGGGTCGATGTCGATGCCGATCAATTCGGCTCCGGGAAACTTGCGGCCGGCGGCCACAAGGAATCGTCCCGAGCCCACGCCGGGGTCGACGATGCGTTCCGGCGCGGAGCGGACACGAGCCTGAAATGCCGCCGCCCAATTCACCATGGCTTCGACAATTGCGCAGGGAGTATATGTAGCGCCCCGTTCCCGGCGATCGGCGGATGTCCGCAGAACCGCGAAGGCGGCGCCCAAGGGGTCGCCGTTCCGGCCGATGTCGCGCTTCAAGCCCTCGGCCAAGCCATCCCGAAGGCCGCCGGCACAGCGGATCAGGGCCTCTTCGGCCGGTGTGACATCGGGAATCCGGAGGGCGCCGAGCGCAGCCGCGGCAGCCAGAACCTCACTCTCGGTTTCCAGGCCGCAGCGCGTTTTGGCGCGATCGATCAAAGCGTCCTCGAACGAAAAGCCCATCTGCCGGGAGTGCGTGTCCACATCTTGCTTATCGGCAGTGGGCCAAATGTAATTATAAGCCTTGTTTCGGAACCGGCCGCGT
>JBEKMJ010000005.1:0-152224 GCA_050008575.1 Bryobacteraceae bacterium | reverse complement strand
TCCCGCGTATAGCGGCCCCGAAGCCGTCGTCGAATCCGCCGACGGACTCATCTATCGCGTCTCCGATACCGGCACCGTCCCCCTCATCCGTGGCGCAGAAGTGCCCGCCGGAGCGACCATCCGAGCGGCCCGCGATTCCCACGCCATGCTGCGCCTTCACGACGGCTCCCATGTCGAAATGCGCGAGCGCTCCGGCCTCTCCATCTCCGAACGCGGCCGTGACCTGACCATTGGCCTGGACCGCGGCGCCATCCTTGTACAGGCCGCCAAGCGGCGCACCGGCCACCTCTATGTCTCCACGCGCGACTGCCGCGTCGCCGTCACCGGCACCGTCTTCAGCGTCAACAGCGGACTCAAGGGATCGCGTGTTACGGTGATCGAAGGCACCGTGCTGGTAGCCCAGGATCGCCACGAAAGCGTGCTGCATGCCGGCGATCAGGTGGCCACCAGCTCCGCCATGGGCGCGACGCCGGTCCCCCTGGAAATCTCCTGGAGCAAGAACGCCGACGCGTATATCGCGATGCTTAACGCCGTCACCGCCCTCAACGTCAAGCTCGATCAGGACCATTTTCCCGCTCTGCGCTACACGAGCAACCTGTTGAGCATGGCGCCCGCCGGAACCGTGGTCTACGCCAGCATCCCCAACCTCAGCCAGGCCCTCACCGAGGTGCAGCAGGTCTTCGTTCCCAAGATCCAACAGAACGCAACCCTCACGCAGTGGTGGCAGCAGAACCACCTCGATCAAGTGATCGCCGACATGAGCACCATGAGCGGCTACCTGGGTAGCGAGATGGTCGTCGCCGCCTCGCTGAATTCCAGCGGCCACCCCGGCCAGCCGGTCATCATGGCCGAGCTGACGCAGCCCGGCTTCGCGGCGTTCGCCCAAGCCGAAGTCGCCAAGCTTTCCAGCGGAGCAAACGCGCAGAAGTTGCGCATCGTTACCGATCCATCGGCCATCGGCGCGATCCCGCAGGGCCAATGCGTCCTGCTGGTTCTGCCCCATCTGGTGGCGCTCTCGCCCGATGCCGCCGCTCTCCAGCAGATCGCTGCCGGCGCGCCCACCACGTTCGCCACTTCTGAATTCGGATCGCAGATCGCGGCCGCCTATGGCGCTGGAGTCGGCCTGTTGTTCGCAGCGGATGTGCAGGCGATGGCGCCCGCCAGCCACGGCCATGCGCCAAACGTGCAGTACTTTATGGTGCAGCAAACCGGCAATGCGGGCGCACCCGAAACGCGCGCCGCGATCATCTTCAATGGTCAGCGCACCGGAGTGGCTTCCTGGCTGGCCGCGCCCGCGCCGCTCGACGCGCTGGACTTCATGTCCCCGCAAGCCACCCTGGCCTGGGCCGCCGCCGTGAAGCAGCCCACCGCCATCATCGACGAAATTATGACCATGCAGGCATCCAATCCGGCCTTCCAACAGCACGTGGCCGAAGTCCAGGCGCTGCTAGGCGTGGATCTGCGCAACGACCTGGCTGCCGCCCTCGGCGGCGAAGTCGCCATGGCGCAAGATGGCCCGCTGCTGCCCCTGCCCTCCTGGAAAATCGCCGTCGAGGTGTACGATCCCGTCAAGTTGCAGGCCACCATACAGAAGCTTCTGGCCGCCGCCAGCATGACCGGTGTCCAGCTCCAGCAGTCGACTGCCAACGGCCGCACTTACTATACGCTCTCCACCCAGAGCGCCACGCCGTTCTGCTACACCTACACGGATGGCTACCTGCTGGCGGGCTCCAGCCAGGCGCTGCTCGATACCGCGATTCAAAATCGCGCCAGCGGCTATACGTTGCCGCGCTCCGCGACTTTCACCGCGCTCATCCCGCACGACCAGTACGCCAACTTCTCCGCGGCAATCTACTACAATGCCTCGACTCTTGCGCCGCTGCTCGAGCAGTTCAGCAAGCAGCCAGCCGTCCAGCAGCTTGCGGCCAATCTGAAGCCCACGCTGATCGCGGCCTACGGCGAGAACGACCGCATCACCTTCGCCACCAGCGGCAGCCTCTTCACCACCTTCGGCAACATGAGCCTGCTGCAATTACTGGAAAAGCCGGGAGTACACTAAGTAGGGCGGGCTCGTAGCCTGCGGCGGCCTCCTAGGCCGCCTCCGGGTGAGCGGAACACCGTGACTCAAACGTGCGTACCTATTAATCAAGTGCCACCCGTAATCGAACTCGACAACCTAGAAGTCCGCTTCGGTGACCGGGTCATTCTCAAACAACTGAATGGCTCACTCACCGGCCGCTCCATCGGCCTGCTCGGTCCCAATGGCGCCGGAAAATCGACCCTCATCAATACCCTGCTCGGTTTCCACCAACCCTTCTCAGGCACCGCCCGCATCTTCGGCAAAGACATCCGCACGGAAGCCAAGAACGTCCGCGGCCTGCTCGGCTACATGCCGGAAAACGATTCCTTCATCGCCGGCATGACCGGCGTGCACTTCGTCCGCCTGATGGCCGAACTCTCCGGCTTGCCCGCCGAACAAGCCATGGAGCGCGCCCACGAGGCGTTCTTCTGGGTCGGTCTGGGCGAAGCCCGCTATCGCAATCTGGGCACTTACTCGCTCGGCATGAAACAAATGGCCAAGCTCGCGCAGGCCATCGCGCACGGCCCCAAGCTGCTCTTTCTCGATGAGCCGACCAACGGCCTCGATCCGCCCGCGCGCGCCCGCATGATCCAGCTCATCCAGGAAATCCGCGACCGCGGCGAGTTGCGCCTGATCCTCTCCTCGCACCTGCTGCGCGACGTCGACGAGTGCTGCGACGAAGTCCTCATCCTCAAAGACGGCCGCATCGCCGCGTCCTGCAACCTGGAAGAAGAGCGCCGCGCCAACCGCAAGTTCCTGGAGCTCGAAACCCGCGGCGCCAACGGCACCTTCACCGCCGCCATCGAGCAACTGGGCTGCGAGGCCGCCGCATTTCCCAATGGCCGCATGAAACTGGTGATGCCCGACGGCGTCGAAATCCGCCAACTTTACGCCCTGGCCGCCGCGCAGAACGTACAAATTCGCCGCCTCAATCACAAGCGCGATTCGCTCGAAGACATTTTCCTGAAAGCCATGGAGGTGCCCAATGGCGGTGTTTAAGCACGCCTATAAAGGCTACGATGGGGCGCTCACGCCCGCCTGGTCGCGCTTCTTCATTCTGCCGCGCTACGCCTTCGAGGAAATGCGCCGCAAGCGCTCCTATAGCATGTTCTTCCTGGTTTCCATGATCGCACCGCTGGTGTATGCGCTCATTATCTATATCGAGCACAATCTGAGCGCCCTCAAGATGCTGCAAGTCCGCGACCTGATCGAAATCGGCCCGCGCTTCTTTCTCAACTTTCTCGGCACCCAGAGCATGCTGGCGTTCTTCCTCGCCGCTTTCGTGGGGCCTGGACAAATCTCGCCGGACCTCGCCAACAACGGACTCTCGCTTTATCTCGCGCGGCCCTTCTCGCGCGCCGAATACGTGCTCGGCAAGATGTCCGTCCTGCTGATCCTCATGTCCTGCATGACCTGGATCCCCGGCCTGCTGCTCTTCATCCTGCAAGCCTCGCTCGAAGGCGGCGGCTGGCTCATCCATAACCTGCGCATCGCCGGCGCCATCTTCTTCGGCGCGTGGATCTGGATTCTGCTCCTCTCGCTGCTGGCCCTGGCCCTCTCGGCCTGGGTGAAGTGGAAGCCCATGGCCGGCGGCCTGCTCTTCGGCGTCTTCTTCGTGGGCGCCGGTTTCGGCGGCGCCATCAACGCCATCATGCGCACGCAGTGGGGCAATTTGTTGAACCTCAGCCATCTGATCGGCGCGGTCTGGACGTCGCTGTTCGAACAGCCCATGCATCGCGGCTCCGGCGCGGTCTTCTTCCGCGTCCACGGCGACGAAACCCCCACCTGGTGCTGCTGGATCGCGCTGCTGGCCATCTGTGGCTTCTGCTTGTATCTCCTGTCCCGCAAAATTCGCGGCGCGGAGGTGGTCCGATGACCTGCCCTGCTTGCCTCTACCTGCCACTTAGATTTTGGGCACGCCGCGCCGTGGGGCAGGCTCGTAGCCTGCGGCGGCTTCGTAAGCCGGCTTCTTCTCTTCATGGAATTTCCCCTTTCGGCCCAAGTGGAGGGCTGCGAGCCTGCCCCACAATGTATACGGAGGCAGCCCGATGACCGAGCCCCGCATCGTCTTCGACAACGTCTCCCGCTTCTATGGCGAAGTCCTCGGCGTGAATCGCGTGAACCTCGCCATCCAGCGCGGCATTACCAGCCTGGTCGGCCCCAACGGTTCCGGCAAAACCACGCTCATGAACCTGATGACCGGCCTCATCCGCCCGTCGCGCGGTTCCATCGGCGTCCTCGGCATCCCGCCCGACCGCCCCGAAGAGCTCTTCCGGAAAATGGGATATTGCACGCAATTCGACGCGTTTCCCAAAGGCCTCACCGGCTATCAATTCATCTATTCGTTCCTGCTGGTGCACGGCATGATCGAGTCCGAAGCCGCCAAGCTCACGGACGAAGCTCTGCAGCGCGTCTCCATGACGGAAGCCGCCAACCGTCCCGTCGCGGCCTACAGCAAAGGCATGCGGCAGCGCATCAAGCTCGCGCAAGCCATCGCCCACCGCCCCAGCGTGCTGGTGCTCGACGAGCCTCTGAACGGACTCGATCCCATGGCCCGCGCCGAAACCATCGCGCTTTTCAAACAATGGGGCGAGGAAGGCCGCCACGTCATCGTCTCCAGCCATATCCTGCACGAAGTCGATCGCATCTCCGATCAAGTCATCCTGCTGAGCCACGGCTATGTCGTCGCCGAAGGCCAGATCCAGGGCGTGCGCAGCGAGGTCAAGGATCAGCCCATGCAGATCCTGGTCCGTTGCGACAAGCCCGGCTTGCTGGCCTCCCGCCTCTTCGAGCAGGATCACGTGGTCGAAGCCAAGGTCAACGAAGATGGCCGCGGCCTGCTGGTGCGCACCCGCGATGCCGACAATCTCTATCTTCTGCTGAACCGCATCGTGCTCGATAACGGTCTCGAAGTGGAAGCCGTCGCCCCCGCCGACGACGACGTGAATTCCGTCTATCAATACCTGATCGGAGCCGAAGGAGGCACTACATGACCTGGAGCCAAATCGCCACCCAGCCCTGGATGCTCTGGCGCCGCCAGGTGGCCGCCATCCTGCGCCTGGAATTGAAAAAGAGCCTGTTTTCGAAGCGCGCCTGGTGGATCTATGTCCTCACACTCGGACCCGTACTGATCACCGGCATGCATTCCCTGTTCAGCGGCGGCCGCGGCGGCCACACTATGGGCGACGACAACATGATCTTCGCCGGGACCTTCCAGATTTATTTCTTGCGGCTGGGCATTTTCTTCGGTTGCCTCGGTATCTTCTCAAACCTGTTTCGCGCCGAAGTGTTGGAGCGCACCCTGCACTATTACTTCATGTCGCCCGTGCGCCGCGAAGTGCTGGCGGTCAGTAAGTACTTAGCCGGACTCATCGCCGCCGTCACTTACTTCGTGGGAAGCGTCGTGCTAAGCTTTATCTTCATGTCGGCCCATTGGGGCCCTGTCTTCCAGCAGTATCTCTTCCACGGACCCGGCCTGCATCAGTTAGGCTGGTACGCGCTAACCGCGGCTCTGGCCTGCGTCGGCTATGGCTCGGTGTTTATGCTCACCGGCGTGCTGTACCGCAACCCCATGATCCCCGCGGCGGTCGTCTTCATATGGGAGAACCTGAACCCCTTCCTGCCCTCCCTGCTGAAGAAATTCAGCGTGATCTTCTACTTGAAATCGCTCTGCCCCGTCGGCGACATCCCCGCCGACGGACCGTTGGCTTTCCTCGCCACCATGACCGAGCCGACGCCCGCCTGGCTGGCCATCCCCGGCCTGCTGGTCGTCTCCGCCCTGGTCCTGGCCTACGCCGCCGCTAAGTCCCGCAAGCTGGAAGTCAGTTACTCCGAGTAGACCGTGGCGCACGCACTCGTGCGTGCCGTGTCGGCACTCCTGCCGACACAGGCGAGCGTAGCTCGCCTTGCGCAGTTCTTCGGCCTGTCCCCATGCGTCAACAATTGCGTTAACCTAAAGACGAGGGGTTGCCAATCATGACCGTCACCCTGACTCTGCCGCCGGAAAAAGAAGCTGCCTTCAAGGCCCAGGCGCAAGCGCGAGGGCTAAGCGTCGAGCAGTGGATGCTGGAACTTGCCGACCAGTCCGTACAGCCCGCCTCCATTGCCCACCTGCAGAAAACCGACCCCGAGGAGTGGGCCCGGCAGTTTCGTGCTTGGGCTGACAGCCACCGGCCCGACATCCCAGTCCTTTCGGATGAAGGCATGAGCCGGAAGAGCATTTACCCGGATTTGATTTAGCGCCGTGCTCATCGACACCAGCACGCTTCTCCGAACTCTGCAGGTTCGGCATCCCCAGTACGAAACGGCCACGCACGCGCTTGAGATGCTACCCACCCGGGGCTACGACCTCCACATTGTTCCTCAAAACCTCTTCGAGCTATGGGTGGTCGCCACGCGGCCGGTCGCGCAAAACGGCCTGGGCTTGTCGGTCCCGGAAGCGACCTCCGAACTGATGCGTCTGAAGAGCATGTTCCCGCTGTTGCCTGATACGCCGGCGATCTATCCGGCTTGGGAGAGCCTGGTGATCCGGTATCAGGTTTCCGGAAAACCCGCGCACGACACGCGGCCGGTGGCCGCCATGCAGGTGCATGGCCTCACCAGCATTCTCACCTTCGACAGGACTGGCTTTCCCGATACGAGGGCGTCGAGGTTGTGCATCCCGCGGACGCCTCGCCCTAGCGGCGGTCGTCTTCATATGGGAGAACCTGAACCCCTTCCTGCCCTCCCTGCTGAAGGAATTCAGCGTGATCTTCTACTTGAAATCGCTCTGCCCCGTCGGCGACATCCCCGCCGACGGACCGTTGGCTTTCCTCGCCACCATGACCGAGCCGACACCCGCCTGGCTGGCCATCCCCGGCCTGCTGATCGTCTCCGCCCTGGTCCTGGCCTACGCCGCCGCTAAGTCCCGCAAGCTGGAAGTTAGCTACTCCGAGTAACTTACTAATTCACTAATGCCTGATACACCAGCGTCCGCGTCTGCCGCCAGTACGGCACGTTGACCGTCTGTGGGACTTGGATCATCAGCACCGTAACCAGCTTCTCCTGGGGATCGACCCAGAAGTAAGTGCCGGTAATGCCCGCCCACGAGAAATCCCCCACCGAGCCTGGCACCGGATTACGGCCCGCGTCCACGCGCACGGCGAAACCCAGGCCGAAGCTCGTTCCCATCTCCGGCGTGGGGCCGAACGCGTTCAGCACCGTCGCCACCGGCGTGTGCCGCTCCGTCGCCGGCGGGAGTTGGTCGGAGGTCATCAGCGCGACCGTCTTGGGAGAAAGGATGCGCACGCCGTCGAGTTCGCCGCCATTGAGCATCGTTTGGCAGAACCGCGCATAATCGCCCGCCGTCGAGAGCATCCCGCCGCCGCCTGAAAGCACCGCCGGCTTCACTGCCGGGTCGGCATTGCCCATTGCCGTTGCAGTATCCGGGTGTGCGATGCGCGCCGCCTGCGAGGCATTCAGATAGAAGCCTGTATCGGCCATCTTGAGTGGCCCCGTGATGCGCTCTGCCACAAAGCGGTCCAGGTCCATGCCGCTGACCACTTCCACGATGCGTCCCAAAACATCCGTGGACACGCTATATTCCCAGAACTCGCCGGGCTGGTGCAATAGGGGCAGGCTGGCAATGGTGGCAACCATCTCGGCCAGCGACTTACTCGCGAAGAAGCCGCTCTTCTTGTACAAATCGTCCACCGGCGAGCTGCCGAAGATGCCGTAAGTGAGACCGGAGGTGTGGCGCAGCAGATCCTGCACGGTCATGGGCCGTTTGGGCGCGGCCTTCTCTACGCCCACCGCCACATCCCGGAACTCGGGCAGATATTGCGCCACCGGCGCGCCGATATCCAGCTTGCCTTCCTCCGCCAGGATCATGATGGCTGTCGAAGTAATCGGCTTCGACATGGAGGCGATACGAAAAATCGCATCGCTCTTCATCGCCGTCTGAGACTTCCGCTCTTGAAATCCGAGCGCGTCCAGCCGGGCGATTTTTCCATGGCGCGCGATCAGCAGCACCGCCCCCGGAATGCGGCGCTTCTCCACGTCCACCTGCATCTGCGCGTGCACCCGTTCCAGACGTTGCGAAGAAATGCCCACATCCTCCGGCCGGTTTGCCATTGGCAGCGACTGGCCCAGCGCCGCCACCGCCAGCAGCCCGCCCCACAGTCCGATCGACAACTTCCGTGTGATTCGCATCGGACCAGTTTATCAGTAAGATGCAATATGGGCTCCATGAACTGGATCTATTGGTCGTTACTGTCCGCGTTGTTCGCCGGCGCCACCGCCATCCTCGCCAAGGTGGGAGTGGCGGATGTGAATTCCAATCTGGCGACCGCCATCCGCACCACCGTCGTTCTGGTCTTCACTTGGATCGTGGCCTATGCCACAGCGCGGCCCGCGGCCCTCCGCAACTTGACTTCGCGAACCTGGCTCTTTCTGGTCCTCTCCGGCCTGGCCACCGGCTTGTCGTGGCTCTGTTACTTTCGCGCTCTGCAACTTGGAGAAGCCTCCCGCGTAGCCCCCGTCGACAAGTTGAGCGTGGCCTTCGTGATCCTGTTTTCCGCGCTCTTTCTGGGCGAGCGTCTCACATTGGCGCGCGGCGCCGGCGGGCTCTTGATTCTGGCGGGGGCGTTTATCCTGGCTACTGAGCCGTGACCGTGAGTCCTGGCTACTGAGCCGTGACCGTGAGGGAGCGGTTATGACGAAAACCAACGATATCCTCAAACGCCTGCGCGCCGCCGGCAGCGCCGTCAACGTGGCCGGCATGGCGCGTTACGGCATTCGCCCCGCTAAAGCTTACGGCGTCGCGACGCCGGTGATGCGGTCCATCGCCAAAGAGCTTGGTCGCGATACCGAGCTTGCCGCCGCGCTCTGGTCCACCAACGTCCTGGAAGCGCGCATGCTGGCCACCATGATCGCCGACCCGTTGCAAATTCCGGAAGCGGAAGTGGAGCGCTGGGTGCGCGGCTTCGATTGCTGGTCGGTCTGCGATTCCGCCTGCATCTGCCTGCTGTGGAAGACGCCGTTCGCCTGGCGTAAAGTGCGCGAGTGGTCCCGCCGCAAGCCCGAATATGAGCGGCGCGCCGCGTTCGCGCTGCTCGCGGGGCTGGCGGTCCACGACAAACAGGCCCCCGACAAACGGTTCCGAGCGGCGCTCCGGCTCATCGCGAAGGCCGCCACCGACGACCGCAATTTCGTGAAGAAGGCAGTCAACTGGGCCTTGCGCCAGATCGGTAAGCGCAACCCCGCGTTGCGCGAGGCAGCCATCGCGACGGCCGAATCGCTGGCCGGCGCCGAGTCCCGTTCGGCGCGCTGGATCGGCCGCGACGCCCTGCGCGAATTGCGCCGCAAGAACTAGCGTAGGGCGGGTGAGCTTTCGCTCGCCGCGCCTTGCGGTGGGGGGCGGGCTTGAGCCCGCGCGGGGCTTTAGCCTCGCTTCGGCGAACATAGCTCGCCGAAAAGCGGCCTGCGAGCTTGTCGTCATGGCCCTGCGATGAAAACCAACTGGTGGGCGGGCAATTCTGCCCGCCCTCCACTCGCGCTAATGCGCCAAGGGTGAGCTGAGCGACGGCGGGGGCGCCGCGGATCCGTCCGGCGGCGGCGGAGTCACGATCTCTTCGGGGTTCAAATACGAAACGAATCTCCAGTCATTGTTGTCCAGTTGAAACAGCGCGGTCTCCGTCCCCGACAATTCAAACCGCGGTATGCACGCCTTCAAGTCGTCGGGAGCCTTGTCCCAATCGATATCCCACCGGAACGCCACCTGCTTGGTGCCCGGTTGGCCTCCATCCGTGACGCTGTTGACCTCTATGCGATAGGGGCCTTTCAACAGAATCTCATGCCCTCTGCCGGATTCCTTCAGGCTGATCGCCGTCACGATCTTGCCTCCCCTGTCCGTCAACCGGTATGTCGTCGTCCAGGCGTTGCCGTTGCGGTCGGTGACTTCCACCAGCTTCCACAGATCGTTCCTTACCCCGCATTCCACCACGTCGTCGGAGTGGAAGGTCACCTTGAAATGGTTCATCTGTTCTTGCGACCATAACTGCACGATGGCCGCGGCCGCCGCTTGTGGAACCAAGTCGGGCGGTGGCGGATCGGACCCGCACCCCACCAGCGCGCCCATGGCCACTGCCAAGAGCACGGTCAGACCGTTGCGCGGACTGTAACTTCCGATTCCAGGCATCATTCGCAGATGCCACTAGAATAGACCCTTCTCACCGTCTCGCGCATGCTCCCAACCGTAATGGTACTATCGATGGTTAACTCGGCTCGGCCGCGGTAACCCTGTGTCGGGCGCTTGTGCGATCATCTCTATCTCCGGAGTTTAAGCTATGAAACGAGTTTGGCTCGCCGCGGCTGCCGCAACACTCTTCAGCCTGCATGTGGCGGCGGGCGAATTGCGCCGGGATGTTTTGTCCGTCGACTACGCCAAAGAGAAGGGTTTGGTGGCGGCCGCCTATCGCGGCGGCCAGGTTGTGGTTTGGGATTTCGAATCGGGGCGCGTGAAAAACGCGTACAATGCATCCGCGCCGAGGAACACTTTGAACCAGCCTTTGGCGCACTTCAGCGCCGGCGGCCGCTACCTGGCGTTTACCCAGGAAGGCGATGCCGGCCTGGTTTCGCACGATCTCGGTACCGGCGCCGCCACTGTACTGGTGCCGCACCGATTGCTGGTGAAGGGCATCACCGCCTTTAGCTGGTCGCAGCAGGTCGATTCCATGTTGGTGGCCATCGGCCGCGATATCTTCTTGATTAACGCCCAAGGGCGCACCCAATGGCAACACCGACTGGAGACGCGCGCCATCATCACGGACGTGGTCTGGCATCCATCCGAGAAGTACTACACGGTAGCCACCGATGACGGCGAAGTGTCGAACTGGGAAACCTCCAGCGGACGCGTAATCAGTTCCGCCAAATTGGAGACCGGGGGGCATTCCGCCACGGTCAAAGTGGGTTGGCCGAGCGAAGACTCCGTGGTGGCTTCCGTGCGCGGAGTCAGTCTGTCGGTGCTCGACCCGGAAACCCTTAAGCCTAAGAAGACCACCGCCTGCAACTGCCTCGATTTCGCATGGAGCCCCGCGGGCAAAGAGATTTTCGCGTGGGCTCCGCCGAGCGTCGCCGTATTCAGCGAGGCCGGCCAGCGCACGCGCGACATGCGCACGCCATTCGACGGCGAAGGTCCCATCGTGTGGGCCGGGGAAGGCCGCTTGCTGACCGCTTTCTCCGATTCCGCGGTGGTGCTGCGCGACGCCCGCAGCAGCAAGATCCTGCGCACGTTCGCGCCGTAGCGGGCAGCCAACACAATGCGGCGGACGGAGCGCATGATAATGCTGCATGGTGATTCTAGCCAAGCGCCCTAAACGCCTCGTCGCCCTTCAGTAAATCATTCACGAGGCGGTCCAGCGGAACACCCTTGCTGGCGGCTCTTTCGATCGGAAATGGCTGCACCTCCGGTTCCAGGTACACAGGGACACACATCGTTTGTATCAAGGGATCGCCGAGTTCAAGGAAAAACCGGCCCAGGGCGCGCCTCTCGACGACCTGCTCATCGAAGCTTTTGCCGTAGCCCGCGGGGCCGGCCGCCGCTTCCTCAACCATGCGCCACTTCGACGTGCAGTTGATCGGCGGCATCGTCCTGCATCGCAAGATCGCCGAAAATGCGCACGGGTGAAGAAAAAACGCTGTCGCTACCTTGCGCGCTACTCGATTTCTTTCCCAAAGGCCTTCATATTCTTGGTGAGGACGGTTTTAGGGTACTTCCCCGAGCCGCATAGGTTGAAGGATCCAAAGTCCTTGTACCAGTCGCCCTCGGGAGCCATTGGCCCCGATCCCACCCATTTCTGCAACCGGCCGAGGTCAGCCAATGAAAGCTGCCGTTGCTGCACTCGTTCCAACACGTGCTTCCAGACCGCGCGCGGCAGATCAGAGAACTGTATCGTCGGCGATCGCGTCCTTCCCGAAGACAGCGCGCATCAGGTCCTTCCCAGCCTCGTCTCTGCGGGCAGGGTCCCGCTCGTCCATAAATCGCTGGTAGGCGGCCTTCAGGTTTTCTTTTGCCTCGACTTCCGCGCGGACGCCCGTTTCCGCTAGTGTGACCAGCGCACGGCTCATCGTGAGATGACGTTCTCGCGCAACGCGGCGCACCTCGAGCGCGAGCGAACCTGGAATGGTGACGCTCTGCCGGACTGGCTTGACATGAGCCTGGCGCAGCAGTTTGTTCGTTTTGCGCATACTCATATCTTACTACTGCACCAGTGTGGTGCACCGGCCGGAGCGGCTGCACTAGTGGAGTATAAAAACTGGTGACCATTGACGACCCTGCAAATCGCCGGCTTCTGGATTTCGCGGAGGGAAATGCGGACGGCTCCCATGAACGATAAAACATTGGCGGTCCTTGGGGCAGCAACTTACAACGGCAGACGAAAACGGCATCCCTCACCGTCGAAAAATCGGGCATCCCCGGTCTGCGGCGAAACTTCAGCCAAGCGCCCGGAAGGCCTCAATGTCGCCTTTTAGAAGGTCGTTTACGAGTCGATCCAAGGGGACCCCCTTGCTGGCAGCCCGTTCGATCAAGAATGCCTGTACCTCTTGTTCCAGATAAACCGGAACATGAAACACCGCGTCGGGCCCGGCATAGTGTTTACCGCGCTCGGCGCGGCTGAAATCGTATTCCGGCTTCATCATATCGTCATGTGAATCGTTATTCATCGCCTCTCCTCATAGGCCCTTTCGGCTGCATTCGCCCTGCGGGCCGAAACAATTCGCACTCTAACATTGGCCGCATCCATCTCTTTCCAGGTGTGCACGACCACAACCGGCACACCGCTCGAGGCCTCGCCAAGGCCGATCCAACGTTCCTCCGTGTCGCTATGTTCCTCGTCGAACATCGTTTGTATCCGCGGGTCACGGAAGACGGTCGGAGCCAGAGAACGCTACTCCATGTTTCCGCTCATTCGATAGAGCCTTGGCGCCGTCCCATTCAAAGTGCAGTTCGCGACGAAGGCTCACATCCACAGTGTCAACCGGATGACGTTCCGAAGTAAAGGTCGACCCCTCGACCCATCGACCCATCGACCCATTCGCCGCCCGCCCCACCCGCGCTAGAATAGAAAAAGCGGATCTCCACTCTGTAACGAGACCTCTCTATGATCGACGCTATTCTGGCCAAGGTTTTTGGCACCAAAAACAAGCGCGAAATCAAGGCCATTCAGCCCATCGTCGCCGCTATCAACGACCTCGAGCCGCACATCCAGCAGCTCTCCGATATCGACCTCGCCGCCAAAACCATCGAGTTCAAGGAAAAACTGGCCCAGGGCGCGCCTCTCGACGACCTGCTCATCGAAGCCTTCGCCGTGGTCCGCGAAGCCGGCCGCCGCTTCCTCAACATGCGCCACTTCGACGTGCAGTTGATCGGCGGCATCGTCCTGCATCGCGGCAAAATCGCCGAAATGCGCACCGGTGAAGGAAAAACGCTGGTCGCCACCCTTCCCGCGTACCTCAACGCGCTGGAAGGCAAAGGCGTCCACATCGTCACCGTCAACGATTACCTGGCCCACCGCGACGCCGACTGGATGGGCAAAATCCACCGCGCGCTCGGCCTCCGGGTCGGCGTCATCGTGCACGACCTCGACGACCGCGAACGCCAGGATAGCTACAACGCCGACATTACCTACGGCACCAACAACGAGTTCGGCTTCGATTACCTGCGCGACAATATGAAGTTCCGCTTGGAGGACTGCGCGCACCGGACCATCGAACCCGTCTCTGTGTCCGCCGCCGACGGCAAGGGCACCCAGCTGAAGCTGTTCAACTACGCCATCGTCGACGAAGTGGACTCCATCCTGATAGACGAAGCCCGCACCCCGCTCATCATTTCCGGCCCCAGCGAAGAATCCACCGACAAGTATTTCAAGGTCAATCGCATCATCCCCAAGCTCATGCGCGGGGAGGAAATCGAAGGCAAAGAGCCCGGCGAAAAATACACCACCGGCGATTACACCGTCGACGAAAAGCACCGCAGCGCCGCCCTCACCGAGGAAGGTTTCGACAAGGCCGCCCGGCTGCTCAACCTGCCGAATATTTACGACATCGCCACCATCGAGTGGAAGCACCACGTGGAGCAGGCCGTCAAAGCGCACGCCCTGTATCTGAAAGACCGCGACTACGTGGTCAAGCGCAACGACGATACCGGGCAGGACGAAGTCATCATCGTGGACGAATTCACCGGCCGGCTGATGCCCGGCCGCCGCTGGAGCGATGGCCTGCACCAGGCCGTGGAAGCCAAGGAAGGGGTCAAGATCGAGCGCGAAAACCAGACCCTCGCCACCATCACCTTCCAGAACTATTTCCGCATGTATAAGAAGCTGGCCGGCATGACCGGTACCGCGGAAACCGAAGCGGCCGAATTCCAGAAGATCTACAACCTCGACGTCGCCGTGATTCCCACAAACCAGCCGATGGTTCGCAAAGAATTTTCGGACGTCGTCTACCGCACCGAGGAGGAGAAGTTCCGCAACGCCGCTAAGGAGATCCAAGAGCTTCAGCAGAAGGGTCAGCCAGTGCTGGTGGGCACTGTCTCAGTGGAGAAATCCGAGCGGCTTTCGGCGCTCCTGAAGAAAGTGGGCGTCAAGCACGAGGTGCTGAACGCGAAGAATCACGAGCGCGAAGCGCCCATAGTGGCGCAGGCCGGCCGCAAGGGCGTTATCACGGTTTCTACCAACATGGCCGGCCGCGGTACCGACATTCTCCTGGGCGGCAACCCGGACTTCATGGCGCGCGAAGCGGCCCGCAAACAGGCCCTCGATCCGGACAAAATGCCCAAAGAGGAGTGGAACGCGCTACTGGCCCGCTTCAAGGCCCAGACCGACCGCGAACACGATGAGGTCACCGCGCTCGGCGGGCTGCATATCCTGGGCACCGAGCGGCACGATTCGCGGCGCATCGACAACCAGCTGCGGGGCCGCGCAGGCCGCCAGGGCGATCCCGGCAGTTCCCGCTTCTACCTGTCCCTGCAGGACGATCTGATGCGCATCTTCGGCGGCGAGCGCATGCAGCGGCTCATGCTGCGCCTCGGCATGGAAGAGGATGTGCCCATCGAGTCGAAGCTCATCACCAAGCGCATTCAGAAGGCCCAGGAAGCCGTCGAGGCGCAGAACTTCGAAGCCCGCAAACACCTGCTCGAATACGACGACGTCAATAACAAGCAGCGCCAGGCGGTTTACGGCATGCGCCGGCTGCTGCTCGAAGGCAGCGACCAGAAAGAGCGGGTCCTGGAAATGGTCCGCGGCCTGGTGGAGCAATACCTCGACGTGCGCTGCGTGGAAAACTCCCATCCCGACACTTGGGATCTTCCCGGCCTGAGAACCGACGTATTAAGCCAGTTCGGCTGCAAGATCGAAACCGCGGAATTCGCCAGCATGAACCGCCCGGAGATCGAAAACGCCGTCGTCGGCCGTCTGGCCCAGAAATATCAGGAGAAGGAAGACCTGATCGGGCCGGACACCATGCGGCAAACCGAGCGCATCATCATGCTGCAAGTGATCGACGACCAGTGGAAAGACCATTTGCTTTCCATGGATCACCTGAAGGAAGGCATCCACCTGCGCGGTTACGGCCAGAAGGACCCGCTGGTGGAGTATAAGAAGGAGTCCTTCATCCTGTTCCAGGACATGATGGACCGCATCGAAGACGAGACACTGCGCTATCTGTTCTTCCTGCAGGTATCGCGCGGGGACCCTGGCCTGGGCAGGCCCGCTGAGCCGGTCCTGCCCTTCCCCATGGATGAGGACGAGGAGGACGACGAGGAGGACGCCGCCGAAGACGGTCACGCCGCCATCGCCGAACAGCAAAAGCGCGCCGCGCAATCCGCCGTCCAGGACATGACCAAGAAGCTCCAGCGCGACAAAGATAAGGAGCTGGCCGAAATGCAGTTCGTGGGAGGCGACGGCTCCTCTGCCGTGAAGAAACAAGTCATCAACAACGACAAAGTGGGGCGCAACGACCCATGCCCCTGCGGCAGCGGAAAGAAATACAAGAAATGTCACGGAGCGGCATAATGCAACTCCGCCTGTGGGGCAGGACTCCAGTCCTGCGGCCGACGTCCACGTCGGCCCGTTCGGCTGCTATCCTACTGCTCCTCCCCGTCCTGGCAAACGCCGCCATCTGGCCCGACCAGCTCGGCGCCTTCCACCGAGCTTCTGCAAAGGCTGTGGCCTCCACAACCGACCAAGCCTTATGGGACGAATACGGCTTGCGCGAAGGCGAAACCGCACAATATGAAGGCAACGGCCAAAAATTCACCGCCACCGTCTGGCGCCTGCAGGACCCCACGGGCGCCCTGGGCGCTTTCGAGTGGCTGCGCCCCCCGAATGCCAGGCCATCCGCCATCGCCAAACTATCCGCCGAGACCGCCACCGTTACCCTCCTGGCCCACGGAAACTACCTGCTGCGGTTCGAAGGCTACCGTCCGGCTGCGCCCTTTCTGACCACGGTCATCGAGGGTCTAAAGCAGGTCGACAATTCTCCGCTGCCTACGCTGGTAGACTACCTGCCATCCCAGGATCTGATACCCAATTCCGAGCGTTACGTGGAAGGCCCCGCGGCCTTGCAGAGGTTCGATCCGGGGATCCCCCCCTCCACGGCGGCGTTCCATCTCTCGGCCGAAGCGCAAGTCGGCTCCTTCCATACCCCCGCAGGCGACCTGAAACTGGCCATTTTCAGCTACCCGACGCCCCAGATCGCCCGTCAGCAGACCGTGCAGTTCCAGCAGATCGCGGGCGCCATGGTCAAGCGCAGCGGCCCCTTGGTGGCCGTCATCCTGGCGCCGCCCAATCCCGACGCTGCCGAGAAACTCCTGTCCCTGATCCGTTATCAGGCCGACATCACACTGGACGAACGCGTGAACACGCGCCGCGACAACATCGGCAATCTGGTCATCAACGCCTTTGTTTTAATTGGGATACTGCTGGTCTTCGCGCTCGTTAGCGGATTGGCCTTCGGTAGCTTGCGAGCCTTCCTGCGGCGTGGCGGCCGCGGCGACGAGGCCGACGCCATGATCGTACTGCACCTCCAAGACCGCTAGCGAGCCCAACGCCAAACCCATAAACTGCCGCATTCCAGGACCTTAGACCAATATCAACAGGCCAAAACCATCCGTTTTTCCGTTTTCGGACACTGCCGGTGGAAATGTGGAAATCCTGTAAATATCTCATCTGCCTCTAATTACAGGCGGAAATTTTCTGTCCGATTTTTACTTGACTTGCAGCGCCAGGAGCCATAAGATCCAACTACCAAAGGTTTTTGGCGGAGTTGCGATTCCGTCGAACCTGATTCTCCCATCGAACATCCCCCTGGTAGAACGGGGAAATGAATGCTCACCCTTCGGGGTGAGCATTTCTATTTTGCCGCGCCAGTGGGGCGGCGCCGTGCGCCGCCAGCCTGGTACCCGAAATTGTCTTTGAAAGAGGTGCATTTTGGAGTATGCCAGTAGCAGGACTGGGGGTACGGCCGCCCGATCCTGCTCGGTCATTACCGCTGGCCCTTACGGTGCCAGACGATAATGATCGTGAATCTGCCGATCAACGGCAGTACAACTAGCGCTTTGATCATTAAGTGATCCTCCTTTCCGCTTCGACTGGAAGGCCCGGCCATCTACCGGGCTTTCCCAATCGAAGCTTCCGTGCTTCTTTCGAGAACCCGTTCTTCCAAATCTCCACGGCAAAGGACTCCACATGTACAGTGCGCGAATCGGCGATGTTTTCTCTATCCGTCCGGCGGCGCATGGCGCCGCCCCACTGCTAAACTAAAGCCATGCACCCGCCCATCCCCCGGAAGCCCGACGGCGACGCCACCTGGCGTACCCGCCTGGCCTCACTGCGGAACATCAGTCCGCTGCTCGGGATGGTTTGGGATACCAGCCCTCCCCTAGTTGCCGTCACCACCGCCCTGCGCCTGGTACGGGCGCTCCTGCCGCTGGCGATGCTCTGGGTCTCAAAACTCATCCTGGATGGCGTAGTGACCTGGATTCGCCGTGGAAATGGCAATGCCGCCGGCCTCTGGAAACTGGTCGCGCTCGAGTTAGGGTTGGCCGTGCTCAGTGACCTCCTGGCGCGCGCCAATTCCCTGGCAGACAGCCTGCTCGGCGACCGCTTTACGAACCGCATCAGCGTGCGGATCATCGAACATGCCACCAAACTGGACCTGGCGTCGTTCGAAGATCCCGTCTTCTACGACAAGCTGGAACGCGCCCGCCGGCAAACTACCGGCCGCATTGGCCTCCTCGCGGCGGTCCTCAATGTCGCCCAGGATACCCTCAGCCTGATTTCCCTTTCCGTCGGCCTGATTGTCTTCTCGCCCTGGCTCATGGTCCTGCTGGTCGCCGCCGTGATCCCCGCATTCCTCGGCGAAACCCATTTCACTACCCTCGCCTACTCCGTCCTCTATCGCTGGACACCGCAGCGCCGCCTTCTCGACTACATCCGGCTCCTGGGCGCTTCCAACCAGAGCGCCAAAGAAATCAAGATCTTCGGACTAGGCCCCCATTTAGCTGAACGATATCGTGAGGTTTCCGACCGTATCTATGAAGATAATAAGAAGGTTGCCGTTAAGCGCGCCAGCGTTGGCTTCCTACTCAACCTGGTCTCGACCGGCGGCTATTATGGCGCTTATGCGGTCGTCCTGATCCGCACTCTGGCTGGAGCCATTTCGGTCGGGACCTTCACCTTCCTCACCGGCGCATTCTCCCGCTCCCGCATGTACATCGAAAAAATCCTGCAAAGTTTCACCGATATTTCCGACCAAGCTTTATACCTGAAAGACTTGTTCGAGTTCTTCGAGATGCAACCCGCTATTCACAGCACGCCGCATGCTCTGCCCGCCCCCCGGCCCATTCGCGACGGCTTCGAGTTTCGTAACGTGGGCTTCGCTTATCCAGGCTCCACCCACATGGTCGTTGAAAACATCAACTTCCGCCTGGAAGCGCAAGAAAAAATTGCCCTTATCGGTGAAAATGGAGCCGGCAAGACCACCCTCGTCAAACTCCTGGCGCGACTCTACGATCCCACCGCCGGTCAAATCCTCTTAGATGGCGCGGATCTCCGCGATTACGACGTCGAAGACCTGCGCAAGGAGATCGGCGTCATCTTCCAGGACTACATGCGTTATGAGCTGCTAGCCAAAGAAAATATTGGATTTGGGAAAATCGAAGACCTCGCGGACCAGTCCCGCATCGAAATGGCCGCCCACAAGAGTATGGCGTTCCAGGTGATCGGAAAGCTGCCCAACGGCTACGACCAGATGATTGGCCGCCGGTTTGATGGCGGTGTAGACCTCTCCGGGGGCGAATGGCAGAAGTTTGCCCTCGCGCGGGCTTACATGCGCGACGCGCAACTGCTAATCTTGGATGAGCCCACCGCCACGCTGGACGCCCGCGCCGAGTACGAGGTCTTCCGCCGCTTCGCCGAACTGACTAAAGGGAGAATGGCCGTCTTGATTTCCCACAGATTTTCCACAGTCCGCATGGCGGACCGCATCCTGGTTCTCCAAAACGGCCGGATCCGCGAGCAGGGCACGCATCGCCACTTGGTGGCCCTGGGTGGGCAATACGCGGAGTTGTTCGAGCTGCAAGCGGCGGGGTATAGGTAGCACGGGCTTTAGGTAGCACAGGCTTTAGCCGGTGGTTTCCAGCCTGAAAAGAAGATAAATGACAGAAACCAAACTGCAAGTAATCCCCCTAGGCGGATTGGGCGAGTTCGGCATGAACATGACCGCCCTGCGCTTCGGCGACGAAATCATCGTGATCGATTCCGGGATGATGTTCCCGGAGGACGAACTCCTGGGCGTGGATCTAGTCATGCCGGATCTCACGTTCCTTAAGGAGAACCAGTCCCAGGTGAAAGCCCTGATCCTGACTCACGGCCATGAGGACCACATCGGCGCGGTCCCCTATTTCCTCACCGAGATCCGCGTGCCCGTCTACGGAACCGCCTTCACGCTGGCCTTGGTGGAGCGGCGCCTGGAAGAATACGAACTTGAAGAAGATCCCGAGCTGAACACAGTTAAGCCTAAGCAAATACTGGAGATCGGCCCATTCAAGATCGAGTTCATCCACGTCACGCATTCCATCGTCAGCGCCGTCGCGCTGGCCATCACTACGCCGCTAGGCGTCATCATCCACACGGGCGATTTCAAGGTCGACCCCACCCCTACCGATAACGAGCTCTTCGATCTGCACACGCTGGCCGACTATGGCAAGCGCGGCGTGCTGCTCCTGCTTTCCGACTCCACCAATGCCGACCGTCCCGGCTACACCGAATCCGAGCGCGCCGTCCAGCCGCGCATGGAAGACATCTTCAGCCGCGCCCAGCGCCGCCTGATGATCTCCTGCTTCAGCTCATCCATCCATCGAATCCAACTGGTGCTGGATCTCTCCGCACAGTTCGGCCGCAAGGTGGCGATCGTCGGACGCAGTATGACATCCGTCAGCGAAATCGCGCACTCCCTGGGACTGCTCGAGATTCCGGATGGCGTCCTGATCCGGCCCCAGGAGGCCATGGGTGTGGCCCCAGACAAAGTCACCGTGCTGATCTCTGGCACGCAAGGCGAGCCCATGTCCGCCCTCTCGCGCGTGGCCGTCGACAACCACAAGCACATCTCGGTGGAAGAAGGCGATACGGTGGTGTTGAGCGCGCGCATCATCCCCGGCAATGAGAAGGGCATCTTCCGCATGATCGACCACATGGCGCGCCGCGGGGCCGACGTGTTGTACGGCAGCATGAATCCACCCGTGCATGTGTCCGGTCACGCCAGCATGGAAGAAATGAAGTTGGTCCTGAACCTGGTGCGGCCGCGCTATTTCATGCCTATCCACGGCGAGTTCCGGCAGCTCACCAAGCATGCCCGCCTGGCCGAGCATCTGCGCGCTTCGGGCCTGGAGGAGACTTTCATTATGGAATCGGGCGACGTGCTGGAAATCGATCACCACGGCGCGCGCCGCGCCGGCAAGGTGACCGTGGGCCGCGTGTGCATCGATTCCGGCTCGGTGGACGACGTGGTGGAAGAGATGGTGATCCGCGACCGCCGGCATCTTTCCGAAGACGGCATCGTACTGCCCATCATCGCCATCAACCGGCAGACCGGCCGGATGGAAAGCCTGCCGGAAATCGTCAGCCGCGGCTTCGCGCTGGCCGAAGACGGATCGGACTTTATGCAGAGCGCCCGCCAGGTGGTGGCGAAGACGCTGGAAGCGTCGAACCGGGAAGAGAAGACCGACTGGGGCGTGATCAAGGAAAAGATCCGCGCGGATTTGAAGCGCTATATCGTGAAAGAGACGTCCCGCCGCCCGCTGATCATGCCGGTGATTCTGGAAGTGTAAAGCAATGTGGGGCAGGCTCGCAGCCTGCGGCGGCCTCGTAGGCCGCCTGCCGCGAAGCTCTTAGCCTGTGGCGGCGAGCGCTGCTCGCCTGAGCCGGCTGACAGCCGGCTGCGGGCAGAATTGCCCGCCCTCCAGTTAGACGACAGCGAGCGTCTTTATGGCTTTGCCTCGCTGATGAAGTTCTCCTCGCCCGCGTTGGCGACAAATACCCTCTTGGCGCTAAGTACCTGTTCGGGCACTGGCGCCGCAGAAACTGCCGCCTCTTTTGGCTGCTGCGCTGCGAGGACCGCACTCCAGCCAAAGCGTGCCCTCTCATCACGGCCGCCTCACATGCAGCTTCGACCGGATCAGGGACTCCACTTCACCCCAAACGCCCGGATCGGATTCAATTTCGATGTGCGGCTTCATAAACGCCCGCGCATACCACGGATATCCGGCACAACTGACTGGGTTGCTCTTGTAATCGAATTGAAAATTCCCCAGAATCTGCGTGCGGGAGGCGTCGGCCGCGCGAATCTGCGGCCGCCCGCGCAGCAGCCCGCGCCGCTGATAGAAATTGACCGCTTGGGCCACATTCGCCGGGATCGACCTGTCATCCTGGCCCGGCTTGGCGATGCTGTCCACCTGCACCGTGAGCAATACCGGAATTCCTTCTTTCTGCAGGGCCCGCGCCAAGGTAACGGTTTCCGAAGCGCCCCAACTGTGCCCGTAAATCGCGATGCGCGCGCCCAGCTTCTCCCCTAGCGTCAGTGTGCCATCGTGGTCTACGTCCAGCAGCCGCAGAATCTCGCGGTTTGCCTGGCCGCTCCGGCGATTCTCAAAGAGTCTCACCTGCACGCCCGCCGGGCCATCGCTCCGCAGACGCGCCGCCAATTGGACTTCGGAATGGGCCGCGTTGTCGCGCCCGACCATTCCGCCGACAAACCCGATCACAATGCCGGGCGTGGCCGGCGGAAGCTCTTGACCGATCGCCGGATGATGCGCACCGACGAACGCAAGAACGGCCACCGACGGACAGAACCGCACGAACACCTCGTTCCAGTTGAATTTTAGCAGTTGAAACGCCGGCCGCGGGGGTCACCTGCGCGAAGAGCGGGTTCTGGAGAACCCGCGCAGGACTGGAGTCCCGCCCCACGCTCACCACACCCGGCATGCCGGTTCGTGCACCATGGGCTGGCCCTGACGGCACGCGAAGGCTTTCTGAAACTCCGGCATGTTTGAAAGTGGGCGGTCCACACGGAAGCGGGGCAGCGAATGCGGATTGGTTGTCACCTGGTTGCGCGCGGCTTCCGGCCGCTGATCCGCGCACCAACTGAACGCATAAGAAAGGAAGAACCGCTGCCGCGCGGTGAGACCGTCCGCCTCCGGCGTGTCCAGCGACTTGCCTCGCGCCTTGTAAACGTTTTCCAGCGCCAGCATGGCAAGATGGATGCCACCGTTGTCCGCGGTGTCCTCGCCGGCCGTCAGCTCGCCCTTCTGCGTAACGCCATACTCGGGAATCTCCTGCGAATATTGCTTCACAATACACTGGTCCTTCTCGTCATAATGCCTGGCGTCTTCAGCCGTCCACCAATCCCGCAAATTTCCCTTGGCATCGAACTTGCGGCCCTGGTCGTCAAAGCCGTGGATGGCTTCATGCCCCATCACCATGCCGATGGCGCCGAAATTGGATGCCTCGTCGCGATCGCCGCCGAATAACGGAAGCTGCAGGATGCCAGCCGGGAAGTTGATGGTATTCATCTGCGGATTCTCGTAGGCGTCGATGGTGGCGGGCGTCATCTCCCATTGCAGACGATCGATGGGTTTGCCGATCATGTGAATCTGGCGGTGCAACTCGAAGGCGTTGGCTGCATTCAGGTTGGCCAGGTAGTTATCCGGCACGATCTTCGCCGCACTGTAATCGATCCACTTGTCCGGATAGCCGATCTTCTGTAGGGTGGAATCCTGCTTGATCAGCGCTGCCTTCTTGGTCGGGCCGCTCATCCAATCGAGTTGCTTGATCTCCTCGGCCAGCGCCTGGCGGATCTGGTGCACCAACTCGTTAGCCCGCTGCTTGCTCTCGGGCGGGAAAGCGATGTTCACGTAGGCTTGGCCCAGGGCTTCGCCGAGCAAGTGGTCGGCGGAGGAGACGCAGCGCCGCCAAAGCGGCAGCATCTGCGGCGTGCCCGAGATCGCCGTGCCGAAGAAAGCGAAATTGGCCTTTTGAAAATCGTCGCCCAGATAGGGCGCCGCCGCGTGAACGGTCCACCAGCGAAGGTAAGTGCGCCACTCCGCCGCCGAACGCGTCTCGATCTGCCGCTCCAGCGCGTCGAGGAAGGCCGGCGCAGTCACGATATAGAAAGGCACGGCCGGCGCGCCCACCAGCTTGAAATACTCGTCCCAGCCGAAATCGGGAACCGCGGTCTTGAGCTGTTCGAGCGTCCGCTTGTTATATGTCTTCACCGGATCGCGGCGGCTGACGTTATCCATGGAAGCCTTGGCGAACGCGGCCTCCATGTCCATTACGGTGCGGGCCTCCGCCGCCGACTGGTCCGGCGGGTCGCCCGCCAGCTCGAACATGCTCGCCACATGCTTCACGTACTGGTCGCGCAACGTCTGAAAACGATCGGCCGAATCCAGGTAGTATTCGAGTGAAGGCAGGGCCATGCCGCCTTGGTCGATGCCGGCCACCATTTTGGTGGAATCTTCGAGATCCTGGGTGGGGCCGAAGCCGAACAGCGGAGCTTTCGTGGAATTATCGTCTCCCTGCCAGACCGCTGAGAAATTCAAATGAAGATAGGCCGTCAACCGGGCCAGATCCCGCGCCGATCGAAGCGCACCGATCGTTTGCAGATCGTTTTGCAACCAGGCCCTGCCATGCGCGTCGCGCCCCGCCTCGTCCATGCAACTCTGCCAGAAATCGCCGACCTGGCGCTCGCTGCCGCGCGCCTGCCGGTCGCCGGCCGCCTTCTCCATGGCGTTGCGGAGAATGGTCTGATTGTAAAGGTACAGCGGCAGGATCACGCTGCTCACCGGCAGATCCGGTGGTATGGGATGCGCGGCGATCCATTTCGAACACGTGTATTGATAAAAATCCGTGCACGGGTCCTTGGTCTGGTCAACAAGCGTGGGATTGAACTTCGCCAGGTTGGGAAGCTCGGCCGTTTGCCCGAAAGCCACGCCACACAAAATCAACGACAGACAGCCAACCACGCCACGACGTTTCATGCAGCACCTCGAATCAGCACCAGTATATCCCCATGCATTTTCCCCTTGACAATCTAGGGCAACCTGCCCCATACTACCCATAGATCGTCATAGGAAACGCACGCATGGCCAAATCCGATTCTCCGATGCTGCTGCAAGGCACCCTCGACCTGCTGATCCTGCACGCCCTCCAGCGCGGCCCCCTGCACGGCTATTCCATCGCGCAAACCATCCACCTGCTTTCAGACCAGGCGCTCAAGGTCGAAGAAGGATCGCTCTATCCCGCGCTCTATCGCCTGGAACTCGACGGCGCCATCGCCGCCCAATGGGGCGTCTCGGAAAACAACCGCAAGGCCAAATACTACGAAATCACCAAGCGCGGCAAGAAGCTGCTGGCCGCCGAACAGGAAACCTGGAGCCGGCTGTCGCTGGGAGTGCAGCGTGTGCTGGCGCGCCAGCCGTAGGCCGCAACAACCGACCAAGGAGAATCCATGCCCCGCCTATTCCTGAAGCTTTTCCGCCGCCGCGCCCTGGAGCGGGATATGGAGACAGAGCTGGCCTTCCATCGCGAGATGGCCGCCGCGCACGGCAACCCCATACCCATGGGCAACACCGCCGTGGTCCAGGAACAGGCCCGCGACCTGTGGCGCTTCACCTTCATCGAGAACCTGTGGCGCGATGTGGTGTACGGCGTGCGCAGCCTGCGCCGCAGTCCCGCGTTGGTGGTCACCGCGCTGCTCTCTCTGGGGCTGGGCATCGGCATCAACACCGGCATCTTCTCCATGGCGGTCGAGTTTCTGCTGAGCGAACCGTCGGTGACCGACGCCCGCTCGGTGGTTTCGGTCCGGCTAGGCGGCAACAGCCACTCCAAGAAAGAAGTCGTGGAATTCGTGCGTGCGAGCGGCCTGTTCCAGGACGTGGTAGGCGAGAACGAGGAGGCATACATCAACTGGGACGATGGCGCTGAAACGCGCCAGATCTCCGCCGTGCTGCTCACCAAGAACTACTTCACCGCGCTCGGCGTACCCGTCGCTCTGGGACGCGGCATAATGCCCCGGGACCCCAACGAGGTGGCCGTACTGGGCGATCATTTTTGGCGTACACGGCTGCGCGGCGATCCCACGGTGGTCGGCCGCGCGATTCGTCTGGATGGCCGGCCCTACACCGTGGTCGGTATTCTGCCCAAGAACTTCCGCTCGTTGATCGGCTTCGGGTACTCGCCCGATGTTTTTGTCCCGAGTTACCTGGATGATACGATTCTGGCGATCTACGCGCGGCTGAAGCCGGGCATGACGATCCGGGGGGCGCGGGCGGGCGTGGCTGGCGTAGCGCAGCGCCTCGATAAGGAAATGCCCAACCCGCCCGGACGGGGGCGCTACGCGGAGGACATCCAAGTGGCGGCGGCCGGCGGCTTCGAACGCATCAAGACCGAGACCGAGATGCAGACCGTGGGCGTGTTCTTCGTCATGCTGCTGATCGTGGTCGGGCTGGTGCTGCTGATTGCGTGCGTAAATGTGGCCAGCCTGCTGCTGGCGCGCGGTTCCGCCCGCCGCCAGGAACTCGCCATCCGGCTCTCGCTCGGCGCCGGACGTGGCCGCCTCGTGCAGCAACTGCTGGTGGAAACCGCGCTGCTCTCCCTAGCGGGCGTGGCCTTCGGACTGGTGCTACGCGAAGCGCTGGCCTCGGCCGTCGAAGAACTGCAATTGCCTGTGCCGATTCCCATTCGCCTGCACCTGACGCTCGATTGGCGTGTGACCCTGTACGCGATGCTGCTAGCCAGTTTTGCCACCGTGGCGTGCGGCCTTTTGCCCGCCTTTCGTTCCGTCCGCCAATCCATTGCGCCGAGCCTGCGCCGCGAAAGCCGCATGCGCTTGCAACGCGGATTGGTAGTGGCCCAATTGGCGCTCTCGCTGATTGTGCTCACCGCAGGCTTCCTCTTCCTGCGCAATCTGTGGCGTTCGAACGCCATCAGCCCCGGCTTCGACGTCCGCCACACCATCTACGCCGACGTGAACCTGCCGCCACACGAATACCAAGACGCGGCGCGGAAGCGCGTCTACGTGGCCCAGGCGCTACGCGAACTCCACGCCTTGCCCGGCATCCAATCCGAGGCGGCGGCGCGCGTCGTTCCCTTCACCGCGGGCACGCGCTTTGGAGGCGGCATCAAGCTGCTGGACACGGGCAAGACGGTGAACACTTTCTACTATTGGAACGCCGTCTCGCCGGACTATTTCCGCGCCATGGGCATTCCCGTCGATCGCGGGCAAACGTTCCAACCTGGCGATGCCGGCGGCGACGACGCCACGCGTCCGGTGATCGTGAACCGAACGTTCGCCGAGCGTTACCTGGCGGATCGCGATCCGTTGGGCCGCATGTTTCGCTATGGAGAAGACAAGACGCCTTTTGTGGTCGTCGGGATCGTCGACGCCACCAAGAATCTTTCCATCGGCGAAGAAGATCAGCCACAACTCTACGAAGACCTGGCGCGCATCGATAACGATCGCACACGCATCGAGTTCGTCGTCAGATCCGCCACTCCGCCGGGCGCTCAATTACAAGCCGTACGCGCGGCGCTGCGGCGCGTCGAACCCAATGCCGGACTCGAGGTGGCTACGCTCTACTCCAGCATCGGACTGGCGTTTCTTCCCAGCCAGGCCGGCGCGGCGCTGCTCGGAGGCATCGGCGTGCTGGGCCTGATACTGGCCACCATAGGGCTATACGGCGTGATGGTGTACTCGGTCGGCCGCCGCACGCGCGAGATCGGCGTGCGCCTGGCGCTGGGCGCGAACCGGCGCGATATCGCATTCATGGTTTTCGCCAGCGCCACAAAGCTCATCCTGATCGGCTCCGCGACCGGCTTGGTCTGCGCCTTCTTCCTGGTGAAGCCGCTGGCCATGTTCCTGGTTCCCGGCCTGCGGCCCAGCGATCCGGTAAGCTTCCTGGCGGTGGCCGCGCTGCTGGCCATCACGGGCCTCGCCGCCGCATGGGGCCCGGCGCGCCGTGCCGCCGCCGTCGATCCGATGACATCGCTCCGATACGAGTAAGTGGCTAAGTGGGGCAGGCTCGCAGCCTTCGGTGGCCCTCGTAGGCCGCCCGCTACGGTGTAACTGTAACCGGTTTCCCCGAATACTGGACCACTCTATCCACCTGCGCCGTCTGGCCGATTCCCACGCCGTGGCTTTCGCCCACGAACACTACGCGAAAGGTCCGTTTTTCCGGCATCCCCGGAAACCGTCCCGTGCGCTCGCCAATCGTCAGACTGCCTCCGGCCTCGTCCCAATGAATCGGGGTGGTGGCGTAAACGCCCTTTTCGTAATCGTAGTTGTCGTTCTCGTCCTCATACAACGTGAAAGCTCCGTCGGCGCCGCGATACACGCGCAGCTCGATGGGGTCCGCCGGCTTTTCGGCGGCGTATTCCACGTCCGGTCCCATCGGAACAATCGATCCCGCACGAACGTATAGAGGCAGCCGGTCGAGCGGCGCCGGCGCATCGATCGATTGCCCGCCATCCGCGGCGCGCCCGCTCCAAAAGTCGTACCATTTTGCCTTCGGCAGATATAAGTGCCGTGTCGTCGCACCCGGCTCGGTAACCGGATTCACCAATATCGCCGGCCCATACATGAATTCGTCGCCAATGTTCTGGGCGCGCACATCCGTCCGGAAGTCCATCACCAGCGGACGCATCGGTGTATAGCTCTGGTTGGTCGTCATCCATGCCACGGAATAGATGTATGGCATCAATTCATAACGCAGCCGGTCATACTGAGTCAGGATCGCCTGGGCTTCCGGCCCGTAAGACCATAACTCGTTCCGATTGGTCGTGCGGGTTCCGTGCACGCGGAAAATGGGGCAGAACGTGCCGTACTGGAACCACCGTACGAATAGCTCGCGGTAAGCCGGATCGTTAGTGTTGCCGATGAAGAATCCGCCGATATCGGTGGTCCAGTACGGAATGCCGGACAAAGAGAAATTCAGCCCGGCGGGGATCTGACGCTTATAAGTCTCGAAGTCGGATAGAATATCGCCCGACCAGGCGGTGACGGCATTCCGTTGCGCGCCCGCGAAGGCCGAACGCGACAGGATGAACACGCGCTTGCGGTCGCTGGCCTTGCGCTGCCCGTCGTAAACCGCCGCCGTCGTCATCAGCGGAAAGATGTTCGCATAACGCGCCCCGCTGCCGATGGCGAGCTTATTATTGAGCATCAGGTTCTCCTCGCGGCCTTCGGTTTCCGGTTCCGTGGTGTCGAGCCACCAGGCATCCGCGCCGATTTGAAACAGCGCCTTGTCCATCAGGTTCCAATAATAGGCGCGCGCCTCCGGATTGGTGGCGTCGTAAACCGCCATGCCGGCCGGGTGGTACGCGCGCGTCCTGGTGCGGTCGATGAAGAAGCCGCGCTTGGCCATGTCGGCGTAAGTTGCGGTTCCGGGATCGAAATACGGCCACACCGAGATCATCAGGTGGAAATTATTGCGATGCAGGTCGTCGATCATGCCCTTGGCGTCCGGATAATTCTTATTGAATACGAACTCGCCCTTTGTAGTCCACCAGAACCAGTCCTGCACGATGTTATCCACCGGAATGTGCAGCTCGCGGTACTTATGCGCCACGCCCAGCAGCTCCTCTTGCGACTGATACTTGTTCTTGCATTGCCAGAAGCCATAAGCCCACTTGCCGAACATGGGCGCGGCGCCTGTTAGTTCCCTATATCCGGCCACGATCTTATCGAAGTCCGGGCCGTAGAGAAAGTAATAGTCGATAGTATCGGCTACTTCCGAGCTGATATACAGCGAATGCACGAAACGGTTGTTGAACCGGCATCGCGACGCGTTGTTCCAGAACAGCCCGTAGCCATTGCTGGAGACCAGCAACGGCACCGCGATGCTGGTGTTGTCCTGCGACACGTCCACCGATTCGCCGCGATAGTTCCATACGCCGGCCTGGTGCTGGCCCAATCCGTAGAAAGCCTCCTCGGAGCCATAAATCGAAATGTTATCTTCCGCGCGATACGTATTCTCGCCATTGACCGCGGCGGGAGTCATGGTCTTGGGACCTTCCGTCACCAGCTTCTTGCCGGACAGATCGCTATAAGATATCAAGCCGTCTCCGCGGTTGACCGCCACCCTCAATCGCGCAGTCAGAAGCACGATTTCCCGTTCGGTGGATTGCATCTTCCACGGCGGCGTAGGCCAGGTGGTTTTCGTGACGACGTAATCGGTCTGCTTCGGGAACGAAGCGGTGGGCGAATACAAAACGTGAATAATGGAATCGGCCGCCACCTCGATCCGCATGGCGCCGGATTGCATGGTTAGCAGCACGCCGTCGGGCTGCTGTCGAGCGCCGGTAACAGGGTTCAGCGGGACCCACTGGGCGGGGAGGCCGACGGCAAACGCCAGCAGCGCCAGCGGGAGGAGCAACAGTTTCGGCATAAACCGGATAGTATCAGAAGGTGGATACGCGGGCGCGGACAGTGTCGGCGGCGGCTGGCATCCGGCGGCAGCTCTGCCCACGATGCCGGCAGGGGCGCATGTTCCGCGCCGCGGTGTATCGCGCGCCGCTGGCGATGCTGGACGATTGCCCGGTTTGCGGGCTAAAGTTCGAGCGCGAGCAAGGCTACTTCCTGGGCGCGATGTACGTGAGCTACGGGCTGTCGATCCCGCCGGTGCTGCTGCTGATTTTGCTGATATGGAGGCTCACGGGATGGCCCTTCGATGTATCGATCGGGGCGGCTTTTGTGGCGTATCTGCCGTGCGTGCCGGTGGTGGCGCGTCTTGCGCGGGTGGTGTGGATGTATGTGGATCAAAACTTCGACCCGCGGTAGGTAGCCTGTGGGGGCAGGCGTCCACGCCTGCGGCGGGTCTCTAGACCCGCCGGGAGGCTAGCTTCGCTCGCCGAAGAGCGGGCCTGCGAGGCCCGCGCAGGCTGCGAGCCTGCCCCACCACGGCGGGCAGAATGTAGAAACTTGAGGCGGCGGGTCTATACCGCGCGGCGTCTGGGCGCGAACGAGCGCACCCGCCGATGCATGGGCCGCGCCGACGCGGCGGCAATCTCGATGACCGGCGCCGAAGTCTTCACCTCGCGGGCGACCTCCGGCGATACCGGGCGGCGTACCAACCGCGTTGCCAGGATGCGCTCGATGTGCGCAATATCCGCCCGCTCGCCGCGCGTGGCGAAGGTCGATGCGGTTCCGCCGGAGCCCATGCGGCCCGTGCGTCCGACGCGGTGAATGAAGTCCTCCGGCGCCTGCGGAAGATCGAAGTTCACCACGTGCGAAATGCCTTCCACGTGAATGCCGCGCGCCGCGATATCCGTCGCCACCAGCACCCGATAGTAGCCGTCCTGGAACCCGCGCAGCGCCTGCGTGCGCTGGTTCTGGCTGCGATTGCCATGGATGGTGGCCGTCTTCACGCCGTCGCGCGAAAGCTTCTTGGCCAAGCGGTCCGCGCCATGCTTGGTGCGGGCGAAGACCAGAAACGAACCCTGCTCCTCGCGCAGCATCATTTGCAACAGACCCAGCTTGCGGTCCGGCTCCACTTCGTACAAATGCAGATCGATCTTCTCGACCGGCTTGGTGGTGGAGCCGACCTCCACGCGCACCGCATTGCGGACGTGCGTTTCCACCAGGTGTTTGACCGAGCTTTCGATGGTGGCCGAGAAAAATAGCGTCTGGCGTTCG
The DNA here is from genome assembly GCA_050008575.1 of Bryobacteraceae bacterium. Taxonomy (GTDB): domain Bacteria; phylum Acidobacteriota; class Terriglobia; order Bryobacterales; family Bryobacteraceae; genus Bog-159. The sequence continues at coordinate 120,921 of JBEKMJ010000005.1, read as the reverse complement.
GCGGGGATCGTCGCCATGATGCGCTTGATGGTGGGCAGGAAACCCATGTCGAGCATGCGGTCCGCTTCGTCCAGCACCAGGATGCGCACGTTGCCGAGCGCCACCAGCCCGCGGCTGAGAAAATCGTACAGCCTGCCCGGCGTGGCGATGAGCACTTGGACGCCCTTGCGAATGGACTGCAATTGCGATCCTTCGCCGACGCCGCCGATTACGACCGCGGCGCGGACCGCGGAGCCCGCGGCCATCTTGACGAAGGTCTCGTGGATTTGCAGCGCGAGCTCGCGCGTGGGGCTCAGTATGACAGCCCGCACGCCGCCGCGCGACGGTTCCTTGGCGAGCATGTCGATCATGGGAAGGACAAACGCAAGCGTTTTGCCGGTTCCGGTTTGCGCCGTGGCCACCACGTCGCGTCCGGCCAGCGCGGGCTCGATGGCCTGGGCCTGGACGGGGGTTGGCTCTTTAAAGCCGTTCTTTAATAGATTGCTCTGCAGGAGAGCGGAAAGGGGGAATTCAGAGAAACTTTTCATTTTTGAGTTTTGCGGAGGAGAATCGACGAGCCGACTACCAAACGGAGGGAGAGGGGTTGTGGATCAACTTCCAGTAGATTCGATTATAGCATGGTAGGCGGACGGCGCGCGGCGGGCGCGGCTCGCCGCTGGAGTTTTCTCCATTTGCCGAAGCGAGAATTGGAGGGCGGGCTTTAGCCGGCGCGGGGCTTCAGCCCCGCTGGTAGCACAGACTTCAGCCTGTGTAGCACAGGCTTCAGCCTGTGTAGGCCGGCCAAAAACCGGGTTAGGCGAACCTAGCTTGCCGAAGACCGGGCCTGCGAGGCCCGCGCAGGCTACGAGCCTGCCCCACAGCTAGCTCTTGCCGTTTTTCAGAATCTCGATGCTTCCATTATTGTCGTTGAGCCGCATCGGGCACCCCCCGCCGCCGATATTGCCGTTCAGCGAATCGGAGCTGATGTCGCCCGAGATAGTCATCGGAAAATCGGAATGGATCTTGCCAAACGAAGTCTTAGCCGCCACCGCATAACTGGCGTTGTCCGGCACGCGCACGCGCACTGCCGAAAAACTTGTCCGGATGCCCACCGGCCGGCATGCCTGGCCCTGCAGCGCTACCTCCACGCCGCCATTCTGGTTCTCGACATCCACCGCGCCGGCTACACCATCAAGCAGCACGGCTCCAAAGCTGGTTTTCACATTCGCGTTGTTTCGAATCGCGGTGGCTTTCACCGCGCCATTGTTATCCTCCACCGTCAGCACCCCGCCGACCCGGTCCGCCGTCACCAGGCCGAAGCTGGTCTTGACCGAAGCTTCCGCGCCCACGTCGGACACCGTGATCGGACTGTTCCCCCCAACGATCCGTAGTCCCTTATGCACGTCGCTGACATCCACCTTGCCGAATGAGTTTTCAATCGTCGCCGATTCGCCCACCTTCCGGCCAATCACGGCGGAATTCGTGGCATGCACCGACAGGATTTTGCCGATATCGCCGAACCGCACGGTGGCGAAACTGGTGTTCAACTCGGCCGAGCCGGTGATGCTATTCACCTCCACATCGCCGTTGCCGTTGCCGACCACCAGGTTCCCCTTCACTCCGCTGACGGTCACTTTCCCGAACGAATTGGTGATGCGCACATCGCCACCCGCGCCCGTAACCTGTACCGCGCCGTTGCCGTTCACGATGGTGCCGCCGCGCCCGGGGTCGGTGATCGTGACGTTCGCGAAACGGTCTTTCACGTTCACGATTCCGGTTACGCCGGATACATCCACGCTGCCATTGCTGTTACGAATGTCCAGATCGCCGGTATTGCCCGTAACCTCCACCGCCGCGAACTGGTTTTCCAGACGCTGTGTGCCGCGCCCGTTGCGGAACGTCAGCTTGCCATGCGCGTTCACCACATCCGCATTGGCTTTCAGATCCTCAATACTGACGCTGCCGAAACTGTTGCGCAGCTCCAGAGGCGCGGTATCCGGCATGGCGACATCCAGATTGACCGAGTACGAAATATAGGAAAGGCCGTGGAACCCGAAGAAACCGTCGCGCTCCTCCTTCGGATATTCCGTTCGAATGACCAGCGCCGATCCGGCCGGCGCCACCTCGATTTGAATCTGATCCGCGAGCCGTTTGGCGTCCGCGTTATTGGAAGCGGATACGCGGATGGAAGCGTGCACCACCACGTCGCGGCCGGCGTGCGTGTGCAGGTTCACGTTGCCCATGCGATGTTCCAGCCGGACGCTCTGGCCGTTGCCCAGAGTCACGGTCTTGTCGAAGTTGCGCGAGTATTCGTCGCGCGCGAATGCCCGCGGCGCCAGCGACATCGCCAGAGCCAGGGCCAGGCCAAACACGATATTATTGCGCACGTTGCAAAATCTCCTTCAGGGTCTCTTGTTTATCCCGGTATAACTCCGCCAGGTCGGCTTGTAGCTGCGCATTGAAACGGTTATGGTTCACGGTGGAGCGCATGCTGTCGATCTCGGAATCCAGCACCAGCAACTTCTCGCGGGCGGCGATGGCCACCGGGTTTTCCGAAGCGCCCAGCTTCGGCTGCACCAGGCGCGAGAGCTTGTCGATGGAGGCGCGGTAGGCCGCCTCGGTTTGCTCGACCTCTTTCAGCGTTTGCTCGGTCAGAAAGTCGGGGTCCGGCGTGGCGGGCGCCGGCGCGGGCCGCGAATACTTCATGATAAAAACCGAAGCCGCGATCGCCAGCGCCGCGGCAATGCCGGCCAGCACGCGCCAATCGCCGCGCCAACCAGTGCTCCGCGACTTCGCCGCCTTCTGTTGCGCCGACAAAGTCTGGCGGATCTTGGGCCACAGGTCGGGCGTCTCCCATTCCTCGCGCAGGCCCGGCGCCACGGCCGACATTTCGTTCCACAGCCACAGCTCGCGGCGGCAGGCGTCGCAAACCTTGGCATGCTCGCGCGCATCGGGCAACAGTTCCGGGGTAGCCAGTGCGCGCTCCAGATCTTCGCAGTGGAATGTCATGCGCGGCGCTCCGTCAACAGTCTCTTTAACTCCCGCTTGGCCTCGAACAGCCATTTCTTCGAAGTGCCTTCCGGGATCTCCAGAATGGCGGCCACTTCGGAATGGCGGAAGCCTTCCACTTCAAATAGCCAGAACACCATCCGGTATTGCGGATGGATCCGGTCGAGCGCGCCGCGGATGGCCACCTGCAGCGGCACGTCGTTCGGTATCGCGGGCGGCTCGGCCGGCAGCGGCGACTCGGCCTGCCGTTTACGCTTGCGCCCCGTGTCGTAACAGCAATTCAGCAGAATGCGATAAATCCACGGCGCCAGGCCGGAATCGAACTGAATGGCGCCCGCCGCCCGGTATATCTTCAAAAAGGCTTCCTGCACCGCATCCTCGGCGTCGGCGCGATCCGTAAGCAAATGAAACGCAATGCTCTTCATGCGCCCGGCATGCGCGGCGTAGATCTCCTCGAACGCGGATAGATCCCCGCGCTTGGATGCCTGAATCAGGTCGGCGTCGCTGCGCGCGGTCATCCGGCCGGCGGCCATTGCCAGGGGCATTCTGATTGTTATAACGATGGGGAGGGGCGGAACGTTCTAAAGATTTTCAGGATAGCTTGGCCGTGCGTTGCCGACGGCGGAAGGAAAGAGTCTCAGTAATAACGGCAGGTAAGCGTTGGAGAGTGGACTAAAGAGGCCAAGCGTTTCCGCCGCGGCACGGTCGTCATGTGGCAGTTCGAAGGCCGTAAGATCGTTCTCACCCAGTCTACTATCAACGAGCCGCACGAACCCTGCGGTGTGGGTTTCCGTTGTCGTTCGGGATAAAACGGGCACTATCCGGAGCGGTCTCTGCTTGGCGAGCCGTGGTGCGCTTTTGAGCGCATCGATTACCGCAAGGGTCCCGTCCAGGGACTCCCGGTTTGCCACGAACATGCACACAACGGTGTCAGCGAGGGTTGTCGTGGCCAGTCCGCCGATCTCCGTCACTCCTGTCCGTGCGTCGATGAGTAAATAGTCCGGTCTTAGCTCATCTTCAATGCGCGCCTGCAGATCGAGCAGGGCCATGGAGCTCTGGCCGCTCGGATCGCCCAGCCGGAGCTTGTCGCCGAGCCCTTTGAGGGTCGCCCAGTAAGCCTGGTGCGGCGCCGGGCCAGCGGGCATCAGGCGGAGCCACCCGCCCTTGTCGGTCCGCATCAGGAGGATTGTATGTTCATCCAGCGGAGGCGAAGAGGTGGATCCCTCCACGGTTGCGGCCAGGTATGGAACCGAGCCACCGGTAAAAAGGCGGGGTGCGGAAGTTACGTCTCCGCTGAACTTGTAATGCAGCCCGGGGGCTTCAAAATCGAAGTCGAGGGCCACCACCCCTTTGCCGAGGACCGCCAGGTACTGCGCAGCGTGCTTGAGAAGTAGTGAGCGGCCCACGCCGCCCTTGTAGGAGTAGAAGGCAACCGCCTCCACTGTGCTCAGGCCGCCAGACCGAAAGGGCCAGCTTCGCGAAAGCGACGTGCAAGTTCTCTCGCTTCACGCGGGGTATGGTGCTTTGCCGCGTATTGAAAACGGCTTGCCATCGCCCGATCGGCCTCCTCCAGAATCTCGCGTAACCCCGTCTTAAGAGAGTCAGGGGCTGCTCCTTCTGCGATGTAGGCGTCGGCTAGCGCCTGCGCGCGATCATAGTCTCCAGCTTTGAGGGCCGCGCTCACCGCGCCGCGCCGCGCAATCCGTCCTTGGCCGTCCGACACCGGAAAGGCCTTCGCCAGCTCCTCTTCAATCGCGGAGACATCCTTCCACGCCGCTGACGTAGGAATGCCGAGAGCTTCGAGTTCCTCGGCCCGCCAGATGGCTTCAGTTACAAGCGTATTCAATGTGTCAGTATCCACTCTAATAGCTCCTGATGGAACGGAGAGCCGCGGTGGGCTCTTCGAAGCCCACCACACTTGCCCATCGCTGGTCGACGTCTGGACTATTACCAACTTGTTTCAGCTTCTCGGAAAGCCGTGTCGATATGCTGCCCCGGTCGACTCCACTCACTTCCAGTGCAACCGTTCCTCCTCGCGCGTCCTCAAGAAGCCAGTCCGCGCGCCCACCGCGCTGCATCCGGCGAATAATGCGCCATTCCCTATGCCGATGGGCGAGGACCAGCGCCACAGTTTCGGCGCCGAGTTCCGTGATCCGGTGGTGGTCATACTGATTGACCTTGTGCATGTCGTCGCGCGGCCATGAAAGGGAGCCCTTGCTCAAGACTTGTTCCAGGTCTAAGGATACCTGCACACCAGGCGCGTGGCCATTCCTTTCCAGCGCCATCGCAGCCTGCCCGACCATGCTCAGAGCAAGGTCGGTCCGCAGCTTAGTGTGCATCCCTCGCAACTGGCTAAGATCAATGTCCACACTCGGAATTCTATCGGACTCCAAACGCACAAAGCAAGGCAGTTATTCCGCAATAGCGAACAAATGCTTCGCCCCCCTCACCAACAGCAAATCCCCCGCCAGCGCCGGCGTTGCCAGGATCGGCTCCCCGATCGCATTCTTCGACAACAATTCGTACTGCGCCCCCGCCTTCACTACGTACACATCCCCATCCTCGCTGCTGATATAAAGCTTCCCGCCCGCCATCACCGGCGAAGCCACGAACGAGCCGCCATCGCCCACGCGCTGCTGATAGACGCGCGTCCCGGTTTTCGCGTCGTATACGCTCAAAATACCGTTATTGCCCACCGTATATAGATGCTCGCCATATACCAGCGGCGACGGCAGATACACGCCGCCGCGCTGCTTGCTCCACGCAATCGCATCGCTCGACTCCTTGCCATCCTTCAGCGTCAGGTCGCCGCTCGATCCTACCTTAATGGCATAAATCGGCTGCACCGGCGGATAGCCCGCGGTCACGTAGATCAGCCCCTGCGCGGACACCGGCGTGGTGCAAGTGACTTCGGAATTCGGTCCCAAGGTCCACAGTTGTTTGCCGGTATCGGCATCGTAACCGCGCACGGCCTTGGATCCGTTAGTGGCCACTTCGGTGCGGTCCTTGCCCGCCACCACGGTGGGCGTTCCCCACGATGGAATCTCCGCGCGCGCCGTGCGCCACAACTCGCTGCCGTCTTTCAAATCGAACGCGGCGATGAAGGAATCCTTCTGCCGGTCGCACTGCACGATCACCATGTTCTTATAGATCACCGGCGAACTGGCCGCGCCCCATTCCGAATCCGGATCGAAGAACCATCCCGCGTTCTGCAAGCCGAGGTCTTTCTTCCACAGCATCTCGCCGGCGGTGGAATAGGCATAGAGTCCTTCCGAGCCGAAGTACGCCACCACTACCTTGCCGTTGGTCGCCGGCGACGGCGAAGCCTGCGACGATTTCGGATGCCGCTTCGTCTTGGGCACACCTTCGTGCGCGGTCTGTTGCCACAGGATCTTTCCGGTCTTCTTGTCGATCGCAAAGACCTCCCACTTATGCGGTGAGCTATCGTTCACCGAATCGGTGTCGCCGTAGAGACCCGTGCGAAATGTCTGTTTCGGATCGCTGGAGACAGCCGTGGTGACGAAAACCCAGTCACCCCACACGATCGGCGACGAGTCGGCGAGCCCCGGGATTTCGACGCTCCAGACGATGTTAGTACCCTTAGTCACATCCCATTTCACCGGCGGCTTGGCCCCGTCCCCAACGCCCGATGCCGATGGACCGCGGAACTGCGGCCAGTCGCCCGCGAATGCCGCGCCGGCGGCGGCGACTGTCACCCACAACCAAATGCCCATGCGTCTCATTGCGCCACCGCCTTCTTGAATTTGAAAGTCTGACCGCCCTGCTTCATTGTGAAACTGTTTGCCGAATCGAACTCGACCTCCAGATTGTATGCCGCCATCGCGAAGACGGTCGAACTCTTAGGCTTCGGCGCGAATTCGGATTGCCCGGTGGCCTGCAAATACAGCTTGCCTTCTTTGACAAACACCTTAATATCCAGCGGAATGGCCTCCGTCTTGAAGGTCCCGGCGTAGGATTCGAGCACCTTCGCATCCACCACCACTGGCGGCGCAGGCTCGTGCGCGCCGGCCTTCTTTAGCGCCTCGGCGACATCTTTCTTGTTCTCGGCGAGCGCGCCCTCGTAAGCGCTGTCCAAGGCCGGCTGGCTGGGTTTCCCCTTGTCCAGAACGGCTTGCACCAGGTCGGCCTGGCCGGAGTCCGCCACGGTCTTCAGGTCCGCGTCGGGCTTATCGTTTCCCTTGGCGATAATCAGCTTCGCCACGGTGTAATGCTTCCGTTCCAGGACGAAATCAAGCATCGAAGCCTTATAGAAACTGTCGGTCACATCCGTTTTGGCGCCCTTATCGAGCAGGAATTGGACCACGGCTTCGTGGCCGCTCATGGCCGCCAGATAGAGGGGCGTCTGCCCGTACGAAGTCTTCGCTTCCACCGGCGCGCCCTTTTCGATGAGCGCTTTCACCGTGTCCAGATCGCCTTTGCGCGCGGCGTCCAGCAGATCGTCGTTCACGTCCCAGGCGAGCAGCGCCAGGGCCGTCGCGAAAACCAGAAAGGTTAGTCGATGCATAATGGCTCCCTTGGTTTAGTGTACGATAGCCGGCGCAATTGGTTAGGAAATCGTGGGGCAGGCGTCCACGCCTGCGGCGGGTCTCCAGACCCGGCTAAGCTCGCCTACGGCGAGCAGGGGCGAGCTTAGGGGGCGAGCTTCGCTCGCCTGCGCTGACATGAGTGTCAGCGCGGCAGGCAGGGGTGCCTGCGCCACGAAATGGCCGATCTCCAGCGCGGGTCTCGAGACCCGCCCGCTGCTATACTTGCTTGTAACCATGCCGCCCCCCGCCGCCAGAGCCCTCCCGCTCTTATTCCTCGGCGCAATCCTGTGTGTTTCCCGGAGCGCCGCCCAAATCCCGTCTTACACTCTCGCGACGCTGCATATCTTCACGGGCACAGACTACGCGGGACCCAGCGACGGTGCGTATCCCTCCGGCCCGCTCTTAGCCGGCCCCCACGGGCAGTTCTTCGGCACCACCAGCGGCGGCGGGATCGCGGGCGCCGGCGCGGTATACGAATTGGCGCCGCCGACAGCGCCCGGCGGACCCTGGATCGACACCCTCCTGTACAGCTTCCATGGCGGACCGGATGGAGGCAGCCCGGAAGCCGGTGTAGTAATCGGCACCGGTGGAGCGCTCTATGGCACGACCTACTTTGGCGGCGGCAGCAATGTTTGCCTGGATACCGGCTGCGGCGCTGTGTTTGAATTAGCGCCGCCCGCCAGTCCCGGGGGAACTTGGACAGAGACGGGGATCTACGGTTTCACCGGCCGCGCGGACGGCGCCGAACCCAACGGTGCGCTCACCGTCGGTAAGAATGGAACGTTTTACGGGACCGCCTCCGGCGGCGGCGTCTTTCCATGCATGGGACAGCATATGGGCTGCGGTACGGTGTTCGAGCTAACACCTCCCGCATCGCCCGGTGGCGCGTGGACCGAAACCGTACTCTATAGTTTCACCGGCCAGAATGGCGATGGGGCCGCACCCTTCGGCAACCTGATCATGGGCAAGAATGGAGCGCTGTACGGCACCACCTCCATTGGCGGAGCCGCCAGTGCCGGTACCGTATTCGAACTGCGGCGGCCGTCGGCGGCGGGCGACCCTTGGACCGAGACCATCATCTACAATTTCCCGAATCCGAATGGCTTCGGAAGTTTTCCCACGGAACTCTCTGCGGGTGCCGACGAGGCATTGTACGGCGTTACGAGTGAAGGCGGCGCTCCCGGCGGTGGCACTGTATATCGGTTAGCGCCGCCCACTGTATCCGGTGGCGCCTGGACCGAAACCGATCTCTATGCCTTCAAGGGTCCACCGGATGGTTTCCTTCCATCCGCGGCCGTCGTGACAGGCAAGAACGGCGCGATCTACGGCACTACTAGCGCCGGCGGGCCTGCGGGTGGCGGCACCGTTTTCGAGTTATCGCCCCCGGCGGCGCCGGGGCAGCCTTGGACGGAGACAATACTGGCAGGCTTTTCCGGCGAGAATAACCTGGGAACCAATCCCGCGGGGCCTGTCATCATCGGCAAGGACGGCATCTTCTACGGAACTACCGAGACCGGGCCGTATTCATCGATTTGCAATAAGAGCGGTTGCGGCACGCTGTTCGCACTCGTTCCCGCCAGCCAGTAGCTTGCCTTTGTGGGGCAAGCTCGCAGCCGGCGGCGGCGGCGCATGGCGCCGCCCTACGAGGCCAACGCGCGCCAGCGCGTTTTCTTCATACCCCGTTGTCGGACGGTCTTTGCGTGACCTTTGCGTCCTGGCGGGAAATCTGCAGCAACTCCTGCCTGACCGCGGCCGCCGCCGGTGGACGCAGCAGCTTTCCCGGCAGCTTCGAAAAGTAGATCAGCCGCTCGATGGCCGGCAGCATCCGGCGCACCGTCTTGCCATGGAACAATAGACTGCCCGCCACCAGCGCCGGATGCGGAATCGTGGTGCAACAGCGCGCGCAAATGTCGATCTCGCCCGCACGCCCGCTGGTGTGCGCGCGGCGCATGCGCTGCATCTCCGCGCCATTCCAGATGCTCTCCAGCGCCTCAACCCCGATGTTACCCAGCGGCGCGCCATCCAGCATGTAACTCTGGCAGCACGGATAAATATCGCCGTTCTGCTTCACATACATCGGCCCGCGCCACAGGTAATGGCAAGGATGCTTCCAGTCTTCCGCGGCGTGCCCCGCTTCCGGATGCATCACGTTGGTTTCGTCTTCCTTCACCCGCACCTGGTCCACGCCGCGCACCCCGCGCCAGAACCGCACAAACTCCGCCACCTCGCCCGCGTTGCGCTCCATGCGTACCATCTGCACCACCACCTGCAAGCTCGATCCGCGCGCGTGCTTCATCTCCGCGAACCGCACGAAGTTATCGCGCACCTTCTCGAACTTGGCGCCCTTGCGATAGAATTCGAAGCTCTCCTTGCTCGCTCCGTCGAAGCTCAGCGTGATCTGTTCCAGCGGCGATTCGAGCACGCGCTCCGCCACGCGCTGGTCCAGGAACGTCCCATTCGTCGATAGCAGCGTGGAGATGCTGTGCCGGTGGCAAAACTCGATCCGTTCGAAAATGGCCGGGTCCATGAACGGCTCGCCCAGCCCGATCAGCATCATGTGCTCGGCCGTCGCCCCCGCCTCCCGCACCACCCGCTCGAACACGTCGCCGGACATGTCCGCCTTGGGCTGCTTATGCGTCTCGCGCGGGCACATGGGGCAATACAAGTTGCACTTGGCCGTGGTCTCCACGATGTACTCCACCGGCAGCGCCGCCAGCTTCGCACGCCGCGCCAGGTAGCCCCACAACAGTTTTGCCCGGTTCCACGCTCGCATCGGTCCTTTCATTGTAACCGCCGCCGTAGTGGGGCAGGCTCGCAGCCTTGGCTCGCAGCCTGCGCGGGCCTCGCAGGCCCGCACTTCTCCGGGCCTGCTATTACTGGTTACGTGCCCGAACGCGTCCGCCAGCTCAACTCAGCCCCGGTCCGCCCCACCGCCGACTATGTCCTTTACTGGTGCCAGATGAACCGCCGCGCGGATGCCAACCAGGCGCTCGATTTCGCCGTCGATCTAGCCAACCAACTGGATCTCCCGGTGCTGTTCTACGAAGGGCTGACCTACTCTTATCCATATGCCAGCGACCGCTTCCACCGGTTCATTCTCGAAGGCGTGCCGGAGACCGCCCGCCGCCTGAACACGCTCGGCATCGGATACACGTTCTATCTCCGCCGCCGTCCCTCCGACCCAAATGACGTGGTCTACCGCCTGGCCGCCCGCGCCGCCGCCGTAGTCACCGACGACTATCCCACCTTCGTCGCCGCGCGCCACACTGCCAGCGTCGCGCCCAAGCTGGACGTCGCGTTCTATGCCGTGGATGCAAGCTGCATCGTCCCCATGGCCTGCTTCGCCAAGCGTGAGTACGCGGCGTACACCATCCGGCCGAAGATCCATAAACTGCTGCCCGACTACCTATGGCCCCTGCCGCCGGCCGAAGTGCGCAAGCGATTTCCGCCCCGCGTGTGCGAGTTCCACACGCCCGTCACCAGCGCCCATATCGCCGGCCTGATCGCCGCATGCCAGATCGATCATGGCGTGCCGCCATCGGCCATCCCCGGCGGACGACTCGCGGCCAAGAAACAGCTCGCGCATTTTCTGAAGCACGGTCTCGCCCGCTACGCCGCCGAAGGCAACCAACCATCCGCGCACGCCACTTCCGGCCTCAGCCCTTACCTGCACTTCGGACAAATCTCGCCGCTCGAAGTCGCGCTGGCGGCTAAAGCCTCCGCCGAGTTCCTCGAACAATTAATCGTCCGCCGCGAGCTGGCTTTCAACTTCGCCCGCTTCACACTGCATGGGGGTGACGTGTCGCTCAACGTCCTGCCCGATTGGGCGCGCGAAACCATGCGCCGCCACCGCCGCGACCGCCGCCATCCAGGCTATACGCCCGAGCAATTCGAGCGCGCCGCCACGCACGACGAGCTATGGAACGCCACCCAGCACGAGTTGCTCACGCGCGGCACGATCCACGGCTACTACCGCATGTATTGGGGCAAGAAGATTATCGAATGGTCGCCCACCTACGACGAAGCGCTCGGCACCATGATCCACCTGCACGACCGTTACGCGCTCGACGGACGCGATCCGAACACTTACACGAACATCCTTTGGTGTTTCGGCCTGCACGACCGCCCCTGGCCCGAGCGGGCCATTTTCGGCACGATTCGCTCCATGACCCTGGCAGGCATGCGCCGCAAAACCAATGTCGACGCCTATATCGGCGATATGGGGCGGAGTTTAGTCCGCGCGGGCCTTCAGCCCCGCTCTTAACTCGTTCTTCCGCACCTTTCCCGTCACGGTCCGTGGCAACACCCCAAACTCCACCAGCTTCGGACACTTGAAATGCGCCAGCCGCGCTCGGCAAAATTCGATCAGTTCCTCGGCGGTCACGGTCTGCCCCGGCTTCAAGCCGATATACGCCTTCGGCACCTCGCCCCATTTCTCATCCGGCGCCGCCACCACCGCCGCCTCCATCACTGCCGGATGCTCCGCCAACACCTTCTCCACTTCGATCGACGAAATGTTCTCGCCACCCGAAATCACGATGTCCTTCTGCCGGTCGCGCACCTCGATGTATCCGTCCGCATGCATCACCGCCAAATCGCCCGAGTGGAACCATCCGCCGCGAAACGCCTCCGCGGTGGCTTCCGGATTCTTGTAATACCCCAGCATCACGTTGTTGCCGCGCATCAGCACTTCGCCCATCGTCAGGCCGTCCGCCGGAACGTCGCGCATTTCCGCGTCCACCACGCGCAGGTCCGTGCCAGCTACGGTGTACGCCACCCCCTGCCGCGCCCGGAGTTGCGCGCGTTCCGCCGCCGGCAGCGCGTCCCATTCGGGATGCCACGCGCAAATCGTGTGCGGCCCATATGTCTCCGTCAGACCGTAGGCGTGCGCCAGGCTCGCGCCTATCTCCTCGGCGGCGCGAATCACCGCGGGCGTAGGCGGCGCGCCCGCCGTCACGATCTTCAGACCGCCTTCAAACCGGATGCCCTGCCCCGCGCAGTATTGCGTGAGCGTGCCCACCACCACCGGCGCTCCGCACAGATGCGTAACTCCCTCCGCGCGGATCGACTCCACCATCTTCTGCGGATCTACTTGCCGTAAGCACACGTGCCGCGCGCCCGCCGCCGTAACCGCCCACGGGAAGCACCAGCCATTGCAGTGGAACATCGGCAGCGTCCACAGATATACCGAACCGCTATTCAGCCCATGTTCCACCACCTCGCCCAGCGCGTTCAAATATGCGCTGCGATGCGTGTACATCACACCTTTCGGAAACCCCGTGGTCCCGCTCGTGTAGTTGATGGAGATGAAGCCATCTTCCTCGGGCTCCGCGAAGCCGGTTGCTGGATACTCGCCGGTCGCCAGCCACGCCTCGTAATCGGCGATCGTTTGAACCGACTGCGGCAGCTCGGCCGCAAGCTGCGGATCTGCGATGACCACGCGCGCCTCGCAGTGGTTCAGGATCCACGCCAGCTCCGCCGCTCGCAGGCGCGTATTCAGCATCACCAGCACCGCGCCCGCCATCAACACGCCGAAGTGCGCCTCCAGCGCGGCCGCGCTATTAGGCGCCAGCACCGCTACCCGATCGCCGGGCGCAACGCCCATAGCCCGTAGCGCGCTGGCCTGCCGCCGTACCCGTTCGTTCAATTCGGCGTAGGTGAACCGCCGGTCGCCATCGACCACGGCGATGCGATCCCGGTACACCCAGGCGCTGCGCGCCAGAAAATCCAAAGGAGTCAAAACCGATTTCATACTGCAGTGGATTGTAACTTAGTAGGGCGGCGCCATGCGCCGCCACGGGGTTCTTAGCCCCGCCAAGCCGAGCGAAGCTCGCCGACAGGGAGGTGGCCGCCCTTATGCCCAGGCTCACCGAACAAACTCTCAACCGAACCAGGGAGCCCGGCGTTGACGAGTCGCCCGGCGCCCACCATGGCGATGCGAATCCTTGGATTGCATGTTCGCCTAGCGGCGCGAAACGCGTGGCCGTCAGCCGGCGGACTCGCCGACTTCGGTCTGCGGCCCCAGCTTGCCATCTTCGGCGGCTTCCAGATACCGGCGCATGCTTCCCGCGTGCAACAGATGCGTGACCACCAAAAACAGACACACCTTGAACAGCAGCGCGACGAGATACGTGTAGACCTGCCACTCCGGTGAAAGGTTAAAGAAGAACACGTAGATCATTTGGATCAGCGCATACCCGTAGAGGGGGGCGAGCATCCACCGCGGGACCTTCATCCAGTGGCTGTCGAAACGGCCGACCAGGAAAGCGATGGGCCAGCCCGTCGTAGATTCCCATGAACACCAACCCGAACTCGTTCAAGCCCCAGAGATGCAGGCGGCCGGCCACGGCTAGCACGGCGACTCCGGCGCCGATTCCCCACGTCGTCCCTATGGCTTTTCGGAAGGCCGCGTTACGCTCCGGGTTTCCAGGCACGGCCACGCTGGGCTTGTCCAGGACAAAGAAGCACCAGAACAATGGAAATGAAGTCAGGCAATTGAGGACGTCGGCGACGGCGTCCGGTTTCCCGGTCGCACTTCCGTGCAGCCAGAGCCAGCAGTACAAAGCCAGCCAGGCCGCCCACGCCCATTTCCAGCCCGCTATGAACTGGCCAGACACTTGCGGGCAATCGGGTGATCCCGCTCGGCGATCGCTTGCGGCTTCAGGAAAGGGGTGAATTGGATGGCCAGCAGCAGCGCCGCGATAGCGGCGTGGACCAGGTGCAATATGGATGGCACCGGCGGAACATGCGGTCCAGGTGCCTAACGCGCGGAGCGCGCCAGCAGTGGCACAATAGTCTTATGCCCAGGGTCACTCAACTCACCGTCAACGGAGCCCGCCAGCCCATCGACGCCGACCCCGACATCCCCCTGCTCACCGTCCTGCGCGACCACCTCTCGCTCACCGGCGCGAAGTACGGATGCGGCGAAGGCCAGTGCGGCGCTTGCACCGTGCTGCTCGATGGCCAGCCCGTCCGCTCCTGCATCACGCCGGTGCGTGCCGCCGCCGGCAAGCAAATCACTACCATCGAAGGCATCCGCCACCCGCTGCAAGACGCCTTCCTCGAAGAGGGCGCCATGCAGTGCGGCTATTGCACCTCCGGCATGATCGTCTCCGGTGTAGCGCTGTTGAACAAGACCCCGCACCCCAGCCGCGAAGAAATCGTGCATCACATGAACGGCAATATCTGCCGCTGCGGCACTTACCCGCGGATCGTCGCAGCCATCCAAAAGGCGGCCCAATCGCATGCCTGACGCGCCGCTGCAAATTGAACCCGAGCGCTACGAACTCACGGCTCCGCCCGCCTATCGCTTCGCCGTCGATCGCCGCGACTTCATCGGACTGCTTGGCGGCGGCATGCTGATCGCCTTTTCCGCCGGAGCGCAGGAATCCGGCCGCCGCGGCCGCCGGTCCGATGCCCCTCCCGCCGATCTGGATGCCTGGCTGCACATCGGCGAAGATGGCGCCATCACCATCTGCACCGGCAAGACCGAGGTCGGCCAAAACATCCGCACTTCTCTTAGCCAGGCCGCCGCCGAAGAACTCCATTGCCCCATCGCCTCCATCAAATTGGTGATGGCCGACACGGCGCTGGTGCCCTACGACATGGGCACGTTCGGCAGCCGCACCACCCCCACCATGGCCCCGCAAGTCCGCCGCGCCGCCGCTACCGCTCGTGAAGCGTTGCTCGATCTGGCCGCCGAGAGGTGGCATGTCGATCGCACCAAGTTGTCCATCGCGGAGGGCAAGATCGCCGGCGCCGGCGCAGCTCCCATCGGCTTCGGCGAATTGACCAAAGGACAAAAGCTAACGAAGACCATCGCGCGCGATGTATCCGTAGCCCGCCCGCTTTCCCAGTCCGCACCCAAGCTCGCGGCCCGCGATATGGTCACCGGCCAGCACAAGTATACGACCGATCTCACCCGCCCCGGCATGCTCCATGGCTGCGTGCTGCGCCCGCCCGCATTCGGCGCGACCCTCGCCAATTTCGAAGCCCCCAACCTGCCCGGCGTCACCGTGGTTCACGAGACGAACTTCATCGGAGCCGCCGCGCCGAGCGCGCAAGCCGCCACCGCAGCCCTCGGCCGGCTTAAGGCCGAATGGAAGCGTGAGCCCGTCCCGCCAGGCGCAGCCTCCGGCCCTGCCCTTTACGACTACCTCAAGCAGACCGCCTCGCCCGCTGAAACCGATATCCAAGGCGCCGTCGAAGACGGCATGGCCGCGGCGGATATCAAGCTCCAAGCCGCGTACACCGTCGCCTACATCGCGCACGCCCCGCTCGAACCCCGCGCCGCGCTCGCCGAGTGGGATGCCGGCAAGCTCACCGTTTGGACCGGCACGCAAGTGCCTTTCGGCGTGCGCTCCGAGTTGGCCTCCGCCTTCGGCATCCCCGAAGATCGCGTCCGCGTCATCGTGCCCGATACCGGCTCTGCGTATGGAGGCAAACACTCCGGCGAGTGCGCCGTGGAAGCCGCGCGCCTGGCCAAATCCGCCGGCAAACCCGTCAAGCTCGTCTGGACCCGCGAGGAAGAATTCACCTGGTCCTACTTCCGCCCCGCCGGCCTCATCGAAATATCGAGCGGCGTCCATCGCGATGGAACCGTCGCCGCTTGGGAGTGCCATAACTACAACTCCGGCGGCTCGGCCCTCATCGGCAAGTACGATTTCCCCAGGCAACGGAATGCCTTCCACCCCTCCAACTCGCCGCTGCGCCAGGGATCTTACCGCGGCCTGGCCGCCACCGCCAACCATTTCGCGCGCGAGGTGCACATGGATGAATTAGCCCACGCGCTGAAAATGGACCCGCTCGAGTTCCGCCTCAAGAACCTGAAAGACGAACGCTTGCGCGCCGTGCTGCAAGCCGCCGCCGATCGCTTCCGATGGGGCCCTGGCAAGAGCAAAGCCGAAGGCATCGGCATCGCCGGCGGATTCGAAAAGAACGGCTATGTCGCAACCTGCGCGCAGATCGCCATCGAAAACAATCGCATCCGCATCCTGCGCGTGGTCGAGGCTTTCGATTGCGGCGCGGTGGTCAACCCCGATCACCTCAAGAACCAGATCCAAGGCGCCATCTGCATGGCCCTCGGCGGCGCGCTGTTCGAACAAATTCGCTTCGGCGACGGCCAAATCCTGAATCCACGTTTCTCGCAGTACCGCGTGCCCCGCTTCAGCGATATGCCCGAGATCGAAGTCGTACTGGTCGACCGCCCCGATCTGCCCTCGGCCGGCGCCGGCGAGACGCCCATCGTGGGCCTGGCTCCCGCCGTCTCCAACGCCGTCTTCCACCTGAACGGAACCCGCCTCCGCGCTCTGCCCCTGCAACTCTAACCACCAGCCACCAATCACCAGCCACCAGCCACGGCGAGCGAAGCTCGCCTAACACAGGCTGAAGCCCGTGCTACCTGCGGGGCTGAAGCCCCGCGCCGGCTAAAGCCGGCTAAAGCCCGCCCTCCAATTCCAGATCCGGCAAATGTAGAAACTCCAGCGGCGAGCGCAGCTCGCCTGTTTCCGTACCGTTACGAATCCCCCTTGTACCGGTACATCTTTCCAGGTCAATTCCAACTTTTCCACCCTAGAATTGACTCATAACTTATGAGCAACCATACAGTCCGATACTTACTCCCCGCCCTTCTGCTAGCCGCCATCGCACCGGCAAAAGCGAACTTGATCGACGTGACAAACACCGATCAGGTGACCCTCGGCACCAACGACAGTCTGATCTTCTACATCTCACAAGATCTCTCCTCCTTCGGCCACGAATCTATCTATCCCGGCGAGATCGAAATGATCCTGGGATCGATGCCCCTCGGCGGACCCGTGGCGGCCATCCCCGGCACCTCGGGCGTCTACTCGCCCGGCATCCTGTTTAGCGGCACACTTGAATCCCTGAATGGCGCCATCTCGATTCCCCTGACCGACCCGAACGCCGCACGCCTGGACCTGCCCACCGGCGATATGTTGCTCACTCCCGGATCGCGCAGCGGCGGCTCGTACTCCGGCCCCGTCGACTTGATCTCCGCCGATGTCACCATCAGCTCGCCGGAAGCCGCCGCGATCTTTGCGTCCGGCGAAGTGGCGATCGACATCCGTAACACCGGCGCGCCCATCACCATCGGTTATCCCGGCTCGCCTATTGCCAGTGACTTTACCGCTTCCTTCATCAGCCCCGACGGCACGCAAAGCGCCGGAGGACGAGTCCTACAAGCGGATTGCGTGCGCAACAACACTCCCGAACCAGGCACCGTCGGTCTGCTCATCATCGGCCTGACCGTCTTGTGGGGCAGGCGTCTAGGCAGTGGGGCAGGCTCGCAGCCTGCGCGGGCCTCGCAGGCCCGCTCTTAGGCGAGCAGGGCTCGCCTGCCTTCACGCTGCCTCCACCCACCCTTGACACCGTCCCATACTCGCGATAGTCTGGTCTCCCTATGCGCTGGACTGCGATCAACTACCTTGCCATACTCGCCGCGGGAATCGCCAGCATGCTGGTCGGATTCGTGTGGTATTCGCGCGCGCTCTTCGGCCCGCTCTGGGCCAAGTGCCGCGGCATCGACATGCACGATCCCAAGCAGAGCCAGGAACTGCAGAAAGGCATGGGCGCCACGTACGCGGCCACCTTCGTAGCCACCCTGCTCAGCGCCTTCGCGGTCTGTGTGCTGGTCGTCCGCATCCAGCCCGGCGGCGTGCTCGGCGGACTGAAGCTCGGCCTCCTGGTCTGGCTGGGATTCACCATGACCGTGCAATTGACTGCCGCGCTGTTCAGTCACAAGAACCGCACCTTGTTCTTCATCGACACCGGCTATCAGCTTGTCTGCTACCTGGCCATGGGCGCCATCCTCGGCGGCTGGCAATAGACGTGGGGCACCGTCGAAACCTCTTGTGGAGCGGCCAATCCTGGCCGCAGCCGCCTTTCAGGCGGCCAACCCGGCTGAAAGCCGGCTGCGGGCAGAATTGCACGCCCTCCAATCGCAGCCTGCGGCGGCCTCGTAGGCCGCAGTGAAAACGGCGTCCGCCAATTAACCACCGCGCTTGCCCCCGCGCTCAGCCGTATGATACCTTTCGTTCGCATGAAATCCTGGCAAGTTCACGCGTTCTGCGAGCCGGAGCAGATGACCCTCGACGAGATTCCCTTACCCGAACCCGGCCCTAACGAAGTGCGCATCCGCAACCACGCCGCAGCGCTCAACTTTTTCGACATTCTGCAGATTCAAGGCAAATACCAGATCCGCCCGCCCTTTCCGTTCACTCCCGGCGCCGAAGTCTCCGGTATCGTGGACGCCGTGGGCCCCGAAGTGAAGCACGTATTCCCGGGCGATCCGGTGACCGCCATGACCCACAACGGCGCCTTCGCCGAATACTCGCTGGCGGCGGCCAGCCGTACGTTCCACACCATCGCCGGCATGGATTTCCCCGAAGCGGCCGCCCTGCCCGTTGTGTATCACACCTCCTATTTCGCGCTGCATCGCCGGGCCGCCCTGGGGCACCGCGAGTGGCTGCTGGTGCATGCCGGCGCCAGCGGCGTGGGCATGTCCGCCATTCAGATCGGCAAAGCCTACGGCGCGCAGGTAATCGCCACGGCCGGCAGCCAGGCCAAGCTGGACTTTTGTCTCGCGCAGGGCGCCGATCATGCCTTAACCTACACCGACCCAGGCTGGGTCGAGCATGTCAAGCAGATCACCGGCGGCCGCGGCGTGGATGTAGTCTACGATCCCGTCGGCGGCGACGTCTTCGACCTGTCCACACGCTGCATCGCCGGCGAAGGACGCATGCTGGTGATCGGCTTCGCCAGCGGGCGCATCCCCAGCGTGCCCGCGAACCGCATCCTGCTGAAGGACATCTCCATCGTGGGCGTGCATTGGGGACAATATGTCCAGCAGCATCCGGAGTTCCTTGCGCACACCCACGAAGTGCTGACCGCCATGTATCTGGGGGGGCAGATCCACCCGGTGGTGGGCAAGACCTTCCGGCTCGACGAAGTGCCGGCCGGCCTGCGCGAACTGGCCGATCGCAAGATTCCGGGCAAAGCCGTAATAGTGATGGATTAGTGGCGCAGGCACTCGTGCCTGCCGCGACCGCAGTCCTGCTGTCGCCGGCGAGCGAAGCTCGCCATCCGCCTACACCAGTTCTTCCGGCGCGCGCGCGATGCGCGCCAATTCACCTTTGTCCAGCCAGTTCAGCTCGCACGCCGCGCAATCGTCGATCACTATGTTGCCCGGACCGCCATAAAAGTGCGTGTCCATCTGCCGGCCGCATTGCGGGCAACGGATCTGCCGCTGCAGTTCCCGCGGGTCGGCCGGACGCGCGATCGTCCATTCCCCGCCCTGCTTGGCGCGCAGGTCGTCCAACAGCGAAACAAAGGTCTCCACCGGAATCAGGCTTCCGCGGCACCCCGTACAGTAGTACAGCTTGTGTCCGTCGATGGCCGCTTCTGCCAGCGGCACGGAGCACACCGGGCACGCGAAACGGGAAGTCTCGTTCAGCACGCTAACGTTGTCTTCGTTCTTCCGGCTGTAATACACGGTCCTGCAGTAACTGCAACTCCAGGAATCCATGCCTTTATCGAGTTGCATGTGCGCGCCGCAGTTGGGGCAATCCATGATGGGATGGTCGTCCATCAATCATGATAAGGCCGATCCGTGCGCGATCGCGGGGATTTTTCTGCGCCCATTTTGTGTACAATTAAAGTAATCTTATGATCACCCGATCCATTTCCGAAGCGCGCCGCGAACTTGGCAAGTTGATTGAGCAGGCCCGCCAGGGGCAGGATGTCGTCATTATCAAGGACTCGCGGCCAGTGGCGGCCTTGCGGCCGATCGACGATACCGACCTGGATCTGACGCCGGAACTGACCGACGCTCAGGTGCAGGCCCTCTGGAAGTGGTCCGAGGCGCAGCCATCGAAGACATTCAGTTCGCCCGAGGCTGCCGTGAAGTATCTCAAGCAGGAGTTCGCAAAACCCCATGAAGATCGTTCTGGAGGAGGGATTCCTTCGCCGCTGCCGCAGCGCAAGCGCGGAGGAGCAATCCGCCGTCCTTGATATCGCGAATCTGCGAGCATCGCTCTCCAACCCGCAACGGCATGCTGGCCTGGGCCTCAGAACGTTGCATCCTTCCGCGCTTTGGGAGGTGCGCGTCGGTCTAAGACTGCGCGCTCTTTTCTTTCACAAGAACGATTCGGCTCTTTTCGTCTTCCTGGGCACGCGCGACGAAGTACAGGCCTTCCTGCGCCATTACAAACGTCCCGCGGCGCACTAGCCCCTACGGCGCCGCCGTCCCGATAAACTTCGCCAAATCCGCCTTCAATTTCTCCAGCGACGGCTTATAGGTGTACATCATGTGCCCCGCCTCGAAGAAGTCCATGCTCACGTGATTGCGCAGCGTGGGGTCGAGCCCCAGGTGGTCGAACGTATACTCCGTCGCGAAGAACGGCGTTGCCAGATCGTAATGCCCGTTCGCCACAAAGACCTTCAGGTCGCGGTTCTGCGTCATCGCCGCGCGCAGGCTATCCGACACGTTGACATAGCGGTTATCGTAGTCTCCCCAACTCCACGGGTGCACCTTCCCCGTGAGTATCTCGTATTGCAGGTCGCTTTCCCACTTCAACTCCGCGCGCACATATTGGTTCCACGCGGCCGTGAAAGGCGCATACACACTGGCGTAACTGGGATCGTAGTCCGGGAAGGCGCTGGTCGGATCCAGGTCGATACCTTCCAGGCGGCTATCGTAACGGCCCACCGTGCGGCGCTCGTCGCGCAGCAGTTCCTTCGTGAAACGGAAAATCGGCACGCGCAGATTGCTTTCGTCGATGAACCTGGCGGCCAGACCCGTCAGGCGCGCCAGCTTCTGCGAGGTCTGCGCGCGTTCTTCGCTCGAAATCGCATCGCCCTTCATCAGCGCCAGAGTGTACTCGTGCGCGGCGTACTGCGCGCTTTCCTCCAGCGCCTTGCTCTGGCTGGCCATCAGGTCCGGCGGCAGCTTCTTGTGATACCACGCCGTGGCCGTGTAAGTCGGCAGGAACAGAATGTAGGGTAGATCGTTGCCCCGGTCGAAACCGATAGTTCCGAAATTCAGCACCGCCGAAATCAAGATGACCCCGTTCAGCGCGTAGCCCATCTGTTGCTGCAGATAGCCGGAAAGATTCGCAGCGCGGGTGGTGCCGTAACTCTCGCCGGCCAGGAATTTGGGCGATGTCCAGCGGCTGCTCCGCGTGGTGTACAGCCGGATGAAGTCCGCAACCGACTCCAAATCGCCGCTGATCCCGTGGAAGTTCTTGGCATCCTGCTCGGGAATCGCGCGGCTGAATCCGGTCGAGACCGGATCGATAAAGACCAGGTCGGTGAGATCCAGGATGGAATACTCGTTGTCCACCAGTTTGTAGGGCGGCGGCAGCGCATTTCCCTCGGGGTCCATCGCCACGCGCTTGGGCCCCAACGCGCCGAGCTGCAGCCATACCGACGACGACCCCGGTCCGCCGTTGAACGCGAACGTCAGCGGACGCTTGGTGGTGTCCGTCACGTCGTCTTTGATGTAGGCGATATAGAAGATACTGGCCGTGGCCGTGCCGTCTTCCTTCTTCAGCAGCATGGTTCCGGCGGTGGCCGTGTATTTCACGTCTTTGCCGCCGATCTGAATCGTGTGCTTGGTCGGCGAGACCTTCTCCTCGGGCGGCTTCTTATCGTCCTTGCCCTTTTCATCTTTCGCGGGAGCCTGCGGCCGTGGACCTTCCTGTGGCGGTTGGGCGAACGCCGCCGCCGCGCAAACCAGGGTCATGGCTCCCCAAAATATGTATCGACGCATAAGTCCCGATTGTAAGCCGAATCGACCGGCGTGGTGACCGCGGTCACAGACCCGCGCAGCCGCGCCAGCGACAATCGAAGCATGCGCACCTTAACCGAAGAAAAGACCGTTGCTAAAATCGCGGCCGAGCTGCCCGCTTCCGTGCGCATCTTTGAGAAGTACGGCATCGATTACTGCTGCGGCGGCGGGATCTCGCTGGCCTCCGCCTGGCAGACCGCCAGCCTGGCGGACCTCATCGATCACATCCTGACCAAACATCATGCCTGGCTAAAGACCGAGCTACCCCGCCTCGACCGCCTGCGCAAAAGGTGACGGCAGCGGACAGGGCCACGCACGCCGATTCGCTACTCCCGCTGGGCGAAACATTCCAGGCGCTGCGGCAGGAATTGGAAGCGCACATGATGAAGGAGGAGCTGGTGCTGTTCCCCATGATCCGCGCCGGCAGCTCCTCCGTCGCGAACCCCATCCGCGTCATGGAACAAGAGCACGATTCCGCCGGCCTGGCGCTGGAGCGCATGCGCGCCGTCACGGGGAACTACACGCTGCCCACGGACGCCTGCAATTCCTACCGCGCGCTGTTTGCCGGTCTCCAGGAGTTGGAAGCGGACCTGCACCGGCACATCCATCTGGAGAACAATATCCTGTTTCCACGCGCGGCACAATAGCACATGGAACACAGATGGACACAGATGCACGCAGATAGGTTCTGGTGGTTTCCATGACCGACCCTGACTCGAAGCGCGAACTCGCCCTAGCGCTTTGTTCCAGCGCTGTTCTAGCGGGAACGGCCGACTCTTGAGAACGGAAGCAGCCTGGCAGGAATGAACCAGCTAGAGTTCCAGCGCTTGCTGGCGGACCGCCGCATACCCATTCACCACTTTGTTGCGGAATTCAAGCACGACTTGGAAACCTTGTGGGGCAGGCTCGCAGCCTGCGGCGGCCTCGCAGGCCGCCTGCCTCGGAGCTTTGCCCACCTCCGGCGATGGGTTCTGCCGCCGAGCAGCGGTGCGGTGGCGGCCGCCGCGTATTGACCGCGTTTTTCGCCAAAGTGCACGCCGGGTTATGCCGGCTGGGCCGCCGGGATGGGCAGGTCCAGCCAGGCCAAGGGATAACGCCGCTGAGTTACAATGGCAGGTAAATGTCACGATTGATGCTGTGTTTCGCCCTGTTGGCCGCAGGCCTGACCGCGGAAAACGCGGAGAAGAAATCCGCGTTCGACAAGCCCACGTTTGAAGCCTACGTGCGCCACCTCAAGGTCTTCGGACCGCAGATCAAGCTGGAGATCGCCGATCCCAAGCCCTCCGACATGCCCGGCTTCTCGATGGTGAACGTGCACGCTTCGGCCGGCAATGCCAACGCCGACTTTCAGTACTACGTTTCCAAGGACGGGCAGAAGATCGTGGATGGCACTCTCTACGACATCGCGCAGAACCCTTACAAACCCCAGCTCGATAAGCTCAAGACCGATCTGCAGCCCAGTTTCGGTACACCCGGCGCGCCGGTGGTGCTGGTGGAGTTCAGCGATTTCGAGTGCCCGGTTTGCAAGGAAGAAGCTAAGACGCTACGCGACAACCTGCTGAGCACGTATCCCAAACAGGTGCGCTTCTATTTCGAGGAATTCCCTCTGGATCAACTGCATCCCTGGGCGCGCGCGGCCGCCATCGCCGGGCGCTGCGTCTTCCGCCAGAACGCCAACGCTTTCTGGGATTATCACGATTGGATCTTCGCGCACCAAGAAGAAATTAACCCCGGCAACCTGAAGGACAAGGTCCTGGAATTCGCCAAGGGCAAGGAACTGGATGCGCTGCAACTGACGCGCTGCATGGATAACAAGGAAACCGAGGCGGAAGTGAACAAGGCCCAGGCGATGGGCAAGGAAGTGAACGTAGGCGCCACTCCCACGCTGTTCATCAATGGCCGCCCTGTGGTGGGGCGCATGGATTGGCCCACTCTGCGCAACATCATCGACTACGAGATCGACTATCAAAAAATGGCTCACAACGCCGGCGAAGATTGCGGCTGCGAAGTGGCCCTGCCCGCTCCCAAATTGAACTAAACGCCGAACTAGGAAGCGCATGAAAACTCTAATGCTCGTAGTGACTCTGGGAGTGGCTGCCCTGCAGGGGCAGCACGCTCCGGTGGACCCCCTGGAAGGCGTCTGGCAAGGTTATGACGGAGAGTGGGGCCACGTTTCCAGGCAACTCATCGCGCTGGCCGAAGCCATGCCCGCCACGACGTACGCCTGGCGCCCCGGACCCGGAGTGCGCTCCACCAGCGAGGTCTTCATGCACATCGCGCAGGCGAATTTCTTTTTGCTCAGTGCTACCGGGCCTAAAATGCCCGCGGACCTGCAATCGGACAGCGTGGAGAAGACCGTGACCGCGAAAGCCGACGTGGTCGGGTGGTTACGACGCTCCCTTGATGCCGTAAGAGATGCGCGGGCGAAGCTACAACCCGGAGACCTCCAAAGGAATGTCGAGATCGCGCACCGGCACGCAACCGTCGACGGGATATACCTGCGAATCATCGTGCACGCCAACGAGCACATGGGCCAACTGGTGGCCTACGCGCGCATGAACGGGATCGCGCCACCCTGGTCGCAGAGCGGCGGGAAGTGACCGTTGGATAAGACACCAATATGCTTAGCATTTCTCATGAATTTGTAAGACGTCGTGCGCGCGTGCGCCGCTGGGTCGCCGCCCTGTGCCTGTTCGCGATGGCGGCCTGCGCGGCGGTGGCCGCCTACGGCGCCTCCGGCGCCTCCGCGTCGATCGACCCCAATCGTTTTTTGGACGACGTGAAGTTCCTGGCATCCAAAAACCTGAAAGGACGCGGCACCGGCACGCCCGAGCTGGATAAGGCCGCCGCCTTCATCGAAGGCAAGTTCCGTTCGTTCGGGTTGCGGCCGATTGACGGCAAGAGCTACTACCAAGCCTTCAGCGTGACCACCGCCGCTAAGCTGGGCAAGGACAATCGCTTCGGGTATACGGCCGATGGCAGGCATATCAAGCTCGCGTTTCCCGAAGATTTTATCCCGTTCAACTTCTCCGCGCGCGCCCGGATGACCGGCGCCGTGGTGTTCGCCGGATACGGCATTACCGCGCCGGAGTACAACTACGACGATTACAAGGGCATCGACGCGCGCGACAAGATCGTGCTCATCCTGCGCCACGAGCCGCAAGAATTCGACGAGAAGAGCATCTTCGCGGGCAAGGTCTACACACAACACGCGCAGGTTTGGAGCAAGGCTTCCAACGCCAAGATGCACGGCGCGCGCGGCGTGGTGCTGATGAGCGACCGCGCGGCGCACCCCGGCGAGGCCGACGAACTTGAGAAATTCGCCGCAGCCGCCGGGCCCGGAGATGCCGGCATTCCGTTTGTGCAGATCCGGTCTGAAATCGCCGAGCGCTGGTTCGCCATAGCCGGCAAGAACCCGGACGAGATTCAGAAAGGCATCGACCAGGATCTGCAGCCGCGATCCTTCGCCTTTCCGGACGCGCTCCAGGTGGATGCGAACCTGGATGTGGAACGGGTGGTGAAGACCGCGCGCAACGTGGCCGGCTACCTGCCCGGCACGACCGATGAATATGTGGTGATCGGAGCGCACTACGACCACCTGGGTCTGGGCGAGCAATTTTCCCTCGCGCCGTCGCTGGCCGGTACCATCCATCCGGGCGCGGACGACAACGCTTCCGGTACGGCAGGGGTGATCGAACTGGCGCGCTGGTTCGCCACGCAGCCGAAACAGAAGCGCGGCATCCTGTTTTTGACCTTCGCCGGCGAGGAGTTGGGGCTGCTGGGCTCCAGCTATTTCGTCAACCACCCGCTGCTGCCGAACGATAAGGACGTGACCATGATCAACATGGATATGATCGGGCGCGTGCGCGACGGCAAGGTGTTCATCGGCGGAGTGGGCACGGGAACGACTTTGAGGAAGTTACTTGAGGAAGTGACGCCCAAGTACGGCTTGCACATCGACTATTCCGAAGCCGGCTATGGATCGAGCGACCACACTTCGTTCACCACCAAGCAGGTGCCCGTGCTGTTCTTCTTCTCCGGGCTGCACGCGGACTATCACAAGCCCAGCGACACCTGGGACAAGATCGACGCGCCGGACGCGGCCAAGCTGCTGGAGTTGGTTGGGGAAGTCGGCGAAGACTTGCGCGAGGCTCCGGAACGGCCGCTTTTCGTGCGCGTGAAGGAACCGGAGCATGCCGGAGACGTGGCGGGGTCCGATTCCGGGCACTCGGGCTATGGCCCGGATTTTGGCAGCATCCCGGACTTCGCGGAAGGCGTCAAGGGCGTGAAGTTCGCCGACATTCGGGAAGGCTCGCCCGCCGCGAGGGCCGGCCTGAAGGCGGGCGATGTGCTGGTGGAGTTCGACGGCAAGCCCATCCAGAATCTATACGATTTCACTTACGCTCTGCGCGCCAAGAAGCCCGGCGACGAGGTGATGGTGAAGGTGATCCGCGGCAGCGAGCCGGTCGAAGTGAAGGTGCTACTGACTAAGCGGAAGTAAGTCCCATGGGCGCCACTGGAACGCGGGTTACACCGTACGCGCAAACTGTGCCGGCAGGAGAACGGTTACGCGCCGCGGAAGTAGCTCGGGCGCTTGGATATGTGGCCCTGCTTGTCTGGCTAAACGCGTACGTTTGCCGCGAGATGTTTGTGCACTACACCCCGCGCATGAACTCCATGCACGGCTTTTGGATGGCCCTGTCGCGGCTCGCGGGCCCGCCCTGGTTTCACTCCGCCTGGTGGCGCTATTGGGATTGCGGATCGCCGGTCGAATTCGCCTACGCGCCTCTGGTGCCCGCCGCCACCGCATGGATCGCGGCGATGCGCGGCATCCCGCACGACGTTGCGTTTGAAACGGTCTCGGGCCTGGTGTATTGCCTGGGCCCGTTGACCCTGTTCTTGATGGCGTGGTTATGGACGCGCGCACCCGGTCATGCATTCGCGGCCGCGGTGTTCTACTCACTCGCAGCGCCCTCCCAATTGGTGCTGCCCGACGCGAATTCGATGCGGCGCCTGTGGTACGCGCGCCGCTTTTATGTGATGGCGGTATGGGACGAAACGCCGCACATGGCCGCTTTGGCCCTGCTGCCGCTGGTAATTCTGTTCCTCTCGCTCGCCATCCGAAGGCGCCGCCGGCGCTACTACGCCGCGGCAACGCTGGCCATAGCCGCTTGTGCGCTGGCCAGCGACTTCGGACCCATTCTCGCGGCAATGGCGAGTTTGTGCCTGCTGTTTGTATTGCGCCGGCGGGATTTTGTCCGGAACTTGCTGCTGACCGCGGGCATCGGCCTCACGTCGTATGCCATCTGCTCGCCGTTTCTTTCGCCCGCCAACCTGCGGGCCATCGCCAAAGCTTCGTCGGGCATTAGGGGCGATCCTTGGACCATGGGATCGTTCACTGCGTTGGCCATGGTGGCCACGGGGTGGGCATTACTGTGGCACCACCTGCCCCGCTGGACGCCGGATTGGCGTATACAGTTCTTCGCGCTTTTCGCGTGGCTGACGGGCAGCATACCGCTGATTGCCGTCTATTTGAACCGGCAATTCCTGCCGCAATCGGACCGCTACAAAGTCGAGATGGAGTTTTCGCTGGCGCTGCTGGCGATCTTCGCGGTGCGGCCGCTGTTTGCTAGAATCCCACGCCCGCTGCGAGTCTGCCTGTTGTTTCTCATGATTGCGTTGGTGGGGGAACAAATCGTCTCCGAGCGCCGGGTCGCCAAACTCTATCTGACGCCTGGCGATGTGACTCAGACAATTGAATATCGCGCGTCCACCTGGACGCGGGACCATCTTCCCGGCGTGCGCGTCATGATGTCCGGATCCATCGGGCAATGGGCCAATGCGTTCACCGATATCCAGCAGCTTGGGGGCGGTTCCTGGAGCGTGGCTTACAACCAGTCCCAGCAACGCGCCTTGGAGGGTATCTACAATGGCGGCGACACGGCGCCGGAGGACGCGCGCGTTTCGCTTGCATGGTTGAAGGCGTTCGGTACCGGTGCGATCGCGGTCTCGGGGCCGAAAAGCCAGGAGGTCTGGAAAGCATTCGCGCACCCCACGAAATTCGACGGGCTCTTACCGGTGCTTTGGAGCGCGGACGATGTGACGATTTATCGCGTTCCGCTAAAGGCGGAATCGCTGGCGCACGTAGTGCCCGTGTCCGCTTTGGTGCGGCGCGCGCCCGCTTCGGCCAGAGACATAGGAGAGACGCAGAAATACGTGGCGGCTCTCGACGATGAGTCACTGCCGAAGGCGGAGTTCCAATGGCAAGGCTCGAATCGGATTCACATACTGGCCACGGCGTGGCCCGGCCAAGCCGTCTCTGTCCAGGTTACGCATCATCCGGGGTGGCATGCGAAGGCCAATGGCGCGTCCCGTCCGGTCGCAGCCGACGGCCTCGGGTTGATGTGGCTGCAGCCGGGATGTAATGGCCTGTGCGACGTGCAACTCGATTACGATGGCGGGGCCGAACTTAGGATTTGCCATCTGCTCAGCATCGTCGCGCTGGCGGCCCTGGTCGTCTGTTGTTGCTGGCGTACCGTGCGGATTGTGGGGCAGGACTCCAGTCCTGCAGGCCGACGTCCACGTTGGCCTGAGTGAGTCCAGTTACGCGCGAAGCGGGTCCTGGAGGACCCGCGCAGGACTGGAGTCCCGCCCCACAAGAAGTGATACCTTCAGGTGGAAGCTTCCCATATGATCCACTTGATTCGCAAGACCTGCCTGGCGGGTGCGATGCTTATCGCGCTGTCCACCGCGTCAGCCCAACCGCAGTCCATCGTGCTCGACCGCGACGGCGGCACCATCGTCTTCGAACCCTACGCGCCCAACATTATCCGTGTGACGCTAAGCATGCTCAGGGAGCCAGCCACGGCGGCTCCCGGCTATGGATTCGTAGCGCATCCGTCCGCCGCGGGATGGTCCCGGCAGGGCGATGTTTACCGGTCATCGCGGCTGGTGGTGACGCTGCACCCCAACCGTCCAGGCACGCCCCTGGCCACGCAGTTGGACATCGCCAAGTTCTTCAACGGGTCCACTCCGGCCGCACACATCACCATCGCGACACCCGGCGGCAAAATGCTGGCCGATCTGAAGGACTGGGCGATGTCCGTTCCGAATTATAAAGACGGCAACGCGGGCGTATTGCACGACCGGCGTGCATCCGACGCGGCGTTCTACCAGGTGGGCGCCACGTTTGCATCGCCCGATAACGAGCACTACTACGGTCTGGGCCAAAACCAGGAGGGCTTCCTCGATCACCGCGGCCACACCGTGGAATGCTGGCACAACTACACGGCCCCAGGCGGCCCGACTGTTTGCGTACCGTTCGTGGTGACCAACCGCGGCTATGGCATGATCTGGGACAACCCGTCCAAGACCACCATCGAGCCGGGTTTCAACGAGCAGACCAAATGGACTTCGGAAGTGGGCGACCGTGTGTCGTTTTTCGTCATCGCCGGCGAGACTACCGACGAGATTTATGCCGGGTACCGCCTGCTTACCGGCGCCACACCCATGCTGCCGAAAGCCGCTTACGGCTACATCCAATGCAAGCAGCGCTACAGTTCGCAGCAGGAAGTGCTGGCGGTGGCCAAGGGTTACCGCGACCGGGGGCTTCCGGCGGACGTGATGGTGGTCGACTGGTTCTACTGGACCAGGATGGGGCAGATCGATATGGACCCGGCGAAGTGGCCCGATCCGGCGGCTATGAACCGCCAACTTCACGACATGGGCTTTCAGACCATGATTAGCGTGTGGCCGCGCTTCCTGCCGGGCACGCGCTATTACGACATGCTGCTGCAGAAGGGCTGGTTCGAGAAGCTTGCCGACGGCACGCCCACCAACGGCTTGCCCTACGACCGCGCGGGCTCCGACATAGATACCACTAACCCCGAAGCCGCCCATTGGTATTGGGAGACCATCCGCGACAACATACTGAGCAAAGGCTTCGATGCGTTGTGGATGGACGAGACGGAGCCGGACCTGCCGCCCAACGGCAACTACTTTCGCGTCGGACCGGGCACGCGCTACTTCAACATCTACCCGCTCTTTCACACGGCGGCGATTTATGACGGCTTCCGCCGCGATTTGAAACAGCGGGCGCTGATTCTTTCCCGCGACGCTTACCTGGGCGCCCAGCGCAACGGGACGCTGTTCTGGTCGTCGGACATTTACCCGACTTGGGACACGTTCAAACGCCAGATTCCTACGGGCCTTGACTTTGCCGCTTCCGGTTTCGCTTACTGGACCAACGACATTGGCGGTTGGCAGTATCTGCCGGCGGAGCATCGACCGGCGCACCCTCCGCTGCTCGACCCCAGCGACGCCCGCGATAACGTCGGCAGCTATGACGATTATCCGGAGTTATACACGCGCTGGTTCGAGTACGCCGCGTTTCTGCCGGTCTTCCGCACACATGGCAGCCGCAAGTACAACGAGGTGTGGTCGTATGGCAAAGCGGCTGAACCGATCCTGGAAAAGTATCTCAAGCTACGCTACCGGCTTATGCCTTACATATACTCGCTTGGTTACCATACGCACGAGTCCGGAGCACCCTACATGCGCGCCCTGTTCATGGATTTTCCGGACGACCCACGGGTGGCCGATCTGCGCGATGAGTATATGTTCGGTCCGGCTTTTCTAGTAGCTCCGGTGACGGAGCAAGGCGCCACCAGCCGGATGGTGTATCTGCCGGCGGGCGCGGATTGGTATAACTACTGGACGAAGGAGCGGACGCACGGCGGACAGAGTATCAAGGTGGATGCCCCGATCGAGACTTTGCCGCTGTTTGTGCGCGCGGGATCCATCGTGCCTGAGGGCGAACCGATCAACAGCACGAGCGAGACCCAGAAGATCGCGAAGGTACGCGTGTACGCGGGCGCGGACGGCGACTTTACGCTCTACAGCGACGATGGCAAGACCTATGCATACGAGAATGGCGACGCCAGTATCACGCGCTTGCACTGGGACGATGCCGCCAAGCGGCTCAGCCACGAGGGGGCGCGCGCGTGGTCCGAGCCGGATGCGGATATGGTGGAGGTTGTCGGGCGGTAAAGCTGGCAAACGACTTGCTTCATCTCAGACTGGCCACAAGCTGATCCGGCGTGGGAACCGCCCGCTGCAGAGCCTGGCGTTCGGCCTCGCTGAAACCGAGCCAACGCTGGACCATGGCACTATATTCGGCTTCTCCCCAAACCGCCAGCATGATCCCCGACGAGGAGTGGTTCGGACCCAGCAGCAGGTGCCCGATCTCATGTGTCGCGGCGTAAGCCATCAGGTTGCCTTCCGTGAGCCCATTGTGGGCCGCGTACTTCCGAATCTCCGTCGCGTAGATGGAAGCGTAGCCGCTCTCGACCATGGCGGTACCCAGCGGATCGCCGAGCTTGTTCTGGTTGCCCGGATACGCTACCAGTATCCGTAGCAGAACCGATCCTTTTCCCAGATTGGCGTCGCACAGGGCCGGCTGGGGACCCTGCAGATGCCCACCGCAGTGGACCCACTGCGTCTGAATGCCCGCACGGTAGAGCACC
This sequence comes from Bryobacteraceae bacterium, assembly GCA_050008575.1. Lineage (GTDB taxonomy): Bacteria > Acidobacteriota > Terriglobia > Bryobacterales > Bryobacteraceae > Bog-159. The sequence continues at coordinate 89,056 of JBEKMJ010000005.1, read as the reverse complement.
AGCGCGCTAAGCGTCTCCATTTCGTCCAGGGAACTGCCGGACACTCCGGCGTAGTCCCAAACGATCACCGTAAGGGCGCGGTCGCCCGTTAGTTTCACCCGAGCGTCTGCTGCACCTGCCACCAACATCGCGCCTAGCGCCGCCAGCCGTATCGTTTTCCATGAGCTCTTCATGGCTCGATAATGGGCCGGTTGCGGCGCAAACTCGATGCACGGCGGGGGGCACGCCGATAACATCGATGTCACACGGCAAACGCATCAAAACAGGTGAATTAGGCTGAATGAAGCTTGCCGCGCGGCGGGCCTTGTGGTAGCGTGGGGCGAGATTATATGGTGGCCGCAGGGGCCGTACGGCCAGTTCGCTTCGGCGCGTTTGCGTTCGACCTCTCTTCCCGGGAACTGCGCAAGGGCGGGACCCGGTTGCGTGTGCCCGATCAGTCACTGGCCATCCTGGCCATGCTGCTGGAGCGGCCAAGCGAGTTGGTCACCCGGGAGGAAATCCAGGCGCGCCTCTGGCCGCACGGCACGGTGGTCGAGTTTGAGCACAGTGTGAACTCGGCTGTAAAGCGCTTGCGCGAGGCGCTGTCGGACACTGCCTCCACTCCGCGCTATATCGAGACGCTGCCACGCAAAGGCTACCGGTTCATCGGCAAGTTGGAGACGGCTATCCAGGACGCCGCGGAACTCGGCCCGGGAACCGTGATCTCGCACTACCGGATCGTGGCGGAGGCGGGACGGGGGGCCATGGGTGTCGTGTACCAGGCCGAGGATCTGACGCTGGGCCGCACGGTGGCGCTGAAGTTCCTGCCCGAGGAGTTGGCGGCGCATCCGCCGGCGCTGGAGCGAATGCGGCGCGAGGCGCGCATGATCGGCGCGCTGAATCACCCCGGCATCTGCACGGTGCATGAGTTGGGGGAGGACGCGGGCCGGATCTTCCTGGCGATGGAGTTTCTGCATGGCGAACCGCTGCGCGCGCGGATGGCGCGGGGTCCGGTAAGCGAGGCCGAGTTCTTTGAGATTGCGATGCAGGTGGCGCGGGCACTGGAGGCGGCGCACGCGCAAGGGATCGTGCATCGGGACATCAAACCGGACAACCTGTTCGCGACCAACTCCGGACAGACGAAGCTGATGGATTTCGGCCTGGCGAAGCCGGTAGCCCAGGCAGACGGGGCTGTGGCGCAATCGGCCGTCACGGGGACCAGTGGCTACATGTCGCCGGAGCAGGCGCACGGCGACCCTCTCGACGCACGATCCGACATCTACTCCTTCGGAAAGGTGATGGCGGAGTTGGCGGGAGAGGGGCTGGCATCCCGTGTGGCTCCGGTCATCGCGAAGGCGTTGGCGAACGACCCGGCCGAGCGGTGGCAATCGGCGGCCGAGTTGCGGACGGCGCTGGAGAGGATCCCCCGGCAGGCTTTGCGGGAACGACGGCGCGGTGCGTGGCTGCTATCGGCAGCCGTGCTCGTTTGTGCAGTGACGCTCTTCGTCCTGACCAGACCCGGCGGCCCTCACGCGGCGATGACGCCGGTGCCGCTGTTCTCGACAACGGGTGAGGTCCTATCGCCGGCATTCTCGCCCGACGGTAGCCGCGTCGCTTACCGTCTGGTCGCTGCACCGGCGGCTTCACACGGTGGACCCGACGACCAGTGTGGTATCTATGTCAAGCAGATTCGGGGAGGTCCGCCGGTGCGGCTGACCAGCGGTGAAACGGACTACATTCCCGCATGGTCCCCGGATGACCGGTACATCGCATTCGGCCGGCTGCAGGAAGGGACCATCATGTTGGTACCGTCCATTGGAGGTCCGGAGAGAACCATAGCGAAGATGGACTGGAAGCCCGGCGCCGGCTGGTCGGGAATCTCATGGACGCCGGACGCCAAGTGGCTGGTGGTCTCGACCCGGGAATCGCCGAATGAGCCTTATGGAATCTGGCTGCTGTCGGTGGAAACCGGCGAGCGGCACCGCCTGCTCTCACCCCCGGCGGCAACATCGAGCACGCAACAATACGCGCCGGGCGATTTCTACGGAACACTCTCACCCGACGGACGTACACTCGCGTTCGCCCGCACCTCCGGGACCTGGCTGTTCAACCTCTATACGGTACGCCTGACTCGCGATTTCAGGCCGCAGGGCAAGCCAGAGCTGTTAGCCGGCCAAAGTTACCCGAGTGTGAAAGGGATCGCCTGGGCGAGTAACAGGGACATCGTTTACGGCGCCGGAAGCCACATCACCAATGCCAGATTGTGGCGCATGCAGGTGGGCGGCAGATCCCCCGAACTTCTGAGCTGGACGGCCATAGGATCGAGCATGCCCACGGTTGCGCCGGCCCAGCGCCTGCTGGCATACGCGGCCTATTCCGCAACCGGGAGACTCTGGCGCATGGATCTCCGCACGGGTCAGCGCCGGATCATCTCCGACTCCCGGCACTGGCAGCAACTTCCGCAGTATTCACCCGACGGGCGCAAGGTGGCCTTCCAATCCGACCGGTCGGGGCAGGATGAGGTCTGGACTTGCGATGCGCAGGGTCAGGCGGACGGCACCAACTGCCAGCAGCTCACTTTCTTTCAAGGGCCGCAATGCGGGACGCCGCGGTGGTCGCCGGATGGCCGGTGGATCACGCTGGATTCGCGGGTGGAAGGAAGTCCGCAGATCTACGTGATCGCGTCCGACGGCGGAAAGCCCCGGCGCGTGACCGGAGGCGAGGCGCAGAACCAGTTGCCCAGTTGGTCAAGTGACGGCAAATGGATCTACTTCGAATCGGACCGCTCGGGACAGTGGCGGATCTGGAAAGCGCCCGTAGACGGCGGCCCGGCCGTCCAAGTGACACGGAACAGGGGAGGCGTGGCATTCGAATCGGCGGACGGCGGATATTTGTATCTGACCTCGACCAGCGGCAGCAGCCCACTCTACCGCATGCCGGCCGCGGGCGGCCCCGAAGAGCAGGTCGCGCCTAAGGTAGCGAGCTGGGACAGTTTCGGTGTCACGGCGAAAGGGGCCTATTTCCTCCCGGACGACATGACGCTGCAATTGGCTGATGCGGCCACAGGCAAGATCACGACGGTGGCGAAAGCAGATAAGTCCTTCTTTGGGGGCGCATTCGGCGGCGGCATCAGCGTCTCGCCGGACGATGCCTACATGGTCTTCGCGGAAGGCAAGATCAACGGTTCGGACCTCATGCTGGTGGAGAATTTCCGATAGACGAAATGTCCATTGGACGAAACCCGCTGCTAAATCCAAACGGGGCTTAGGCCAATATCGCGCGTCTGTCGAGGCTTTTAGAGCCGCGGGGAGGCGGCCTGCGAGGCCGCCGCAGGCTACGAGCCTGCCCCACCTAAGAGAATCAGTACTTAGGGACGGAGGGGTCTACTTTGTCGCTCCAGGCCAGAATGCCGCCCTTCATGTTGCGTGCGCGGAAGCCGGACTTGTTGAGTAAGTCGACAGCCTTGGCGCTGCGCATGCCACTTTTGCAGTGAGCCACGATTTCGATATCGCGATCCAGCTCGTCCAGGCGTTGCGGGAGCGTGCCGAGCGGAATGAGCTTGGCGGTGGGAATGCTGCAAATCTGGTATTCGTGCGGCTCGCGCACATCGATGAGCATGAACTTGTCGCCGCGATCGATTCGCGCCTTCACTTCCACCGGATCGATGTCGCCCTCTGTCGTCACAGGCTGTAGTATACCGCAGAACTGCTGGTAGTCTATCAGCTTCGTCACGGTGGGACGATCGCCGCACACGGGGCATTCGGGATTCTTGCGCAGCTTCAACTCGCGGAAACGCATGGCCAGCGCATCGTACAGCAACAAGCGCCCGACCAGCGGCTGGCCGATGCCCAGGATCAGCTTCACGGTTTCCGTGGCCTGAATCAACCCGATGGTGCCCGGCAGAATTCCGAGCACGCCGCCTTCTGCGCAACTCGGCACCAGGCCGGGAGGCGGCGGCTCCGGATAGAGGCAGCGGTAGCAGGGTCCACCCTCGTAGGCGAAGACAGTGGCCTGCCCTTCGAAACGGAAGATGGAGCCGTAGACGTTCGGCTTCCCCAGCAGGACGCACGCGTCGTTGACCAGGTAGCGTGTGGGGAAATTGTCGGTGCCGTCCACGACGATGTCGTAGTCCTTCAAAATGCCGAGGGCATTTTCGCTGGACAGCGCGACTTCGTATTTGTCGATGCGGACAAACGGATTGATCTCGTGCATGCGGTCGGCGGCGGAGTCGAGTTTCTTACGGCCGACGTCGCTGGTGCCGTGGATTACCTGGCGCTGCAGGTTGGTGAAGTCCACTACGTCGAAATCCACCAGGCCGATGCGGCCGACACCGGCGGCTGCGAGATACAGTCCCAGAGGCGCGCCCAGCCCGCCGGTGCCCACCAGAAGGACTTTGGCGGCCTTCAACTTGAGCTGGCCCTCGGTGCCGACCTCGGGCATGATCAGGTGGCGGCTGTAGCGCAAGATCTCGTCCTTGGACAGTTCGGCGGTAGCGGGCTCGGGCGGCGCGGCTACGGAACCGCCGGCGATGGACGGCACGATCGATACGGTGTCGCCGTCCTTCACCGGCGTGGCGTCTTTCTGCAGATAGCGGATGTCCTCGTCGTTCAAATAGACGTTCACGAAGCTGCGCATTTTGCCTTCATCGTTGAAGAGCTGCCGGCGCAGATCGGGGTGCTGGGTGGTGAGGGCGGTCAGCACTTCGCCCACGGTCGAGCCGCTGAGCTCGACGGAATCCTGCTTGCCTGCGTATTGCCGCAGGGGTGTGGGAATCAAAACTTTGGCCATGTCAGTAATTCACATCTCCTGGGCCGGCTAAAAGCCGGCTGCGGGCAAGATTGCCCGCCCTCCATTAGTATGCCAACTCCTCGCGCTCCGCCTTGGTTTGCTCGGCATCGGGCAGCCAGCTATTGGCGTGATCGAATACGCCATTGCGGATGGAGAGCACTACAAAAGAATACCAGGGACACGAGTTCTTCAGATCGGTCTGGGAGAAATAGGCGTCGCAATCGGGATGCGAATGGTAGATGCCGACCAAGTCCAGGTTGCGGCTGCGAGCTTCTTTGTCGGCGCGCAGCAGATCTTCGGGACGCAATTCGTAGCGGCTGCCGCGTTCGCCGGTGTAGGCGTTTTCGAGCGGCAACGCGATGCGCACGTTCTTGTTTGCGCCGTCGATTGCGCCTAGCATGGCACCGCAGCATTCGTTCGGATAGGTGGCTTGCGCGTGGGCCACCATTTCGCGCCAGGCGTCCGGTTCGATGCGGATCATTCCGTCTTTATTCCTCGTCCCAGAACTGGTCGCTGAGATACTTCTCCGCGCTATCGCAAAGCACGGTAACGATCATGCCCTGGCGGCCTTCGGCTTGCAACTGGCGTGCGATTTGCAAGGCGGCGACCACGTTGCATCCGGACGAAATTCCGACCAGCAGGCCCTCTTCGCGCGCCAGCCGCCGCACCATGGCGTAGGCTTCCTCGGTTTCGAGCCAGATGTTGCCGTCGGCCAGCGTGGGATCGTAGATGCCGGGCACGATGGCAGTGGGCATGTGTTTCAAGCCTTCCAAGCCATGGAAGCTGCTGGAGGGCTGGCCGGAGTAGCACTTCACATCGGGCAGGTCGCGATGCAGGCGGCGGCTGACGCCCGTGAATGTGCCGCTGGTGCCCATGGCCGCCACGAAGTGGGTGAGCAAGCCGTTGGTCTGTTCGATAATCTCGCGGCCGGTGGTTTCGAAGTGCGCTTTCCAGTTGGCCGGGTTGTTGTACTGGTCCGGGTAAAAGTAGAGGTCGGGATCGGCTTCGTAGATCTCGCGGCACTTGCGGATGGCGCCGTCGGAACCTTCGCCGGCATCGCTGAAAATCATCTCCGCACCATAGGCTTTCAGGATGCGCTTGCGCTCGATGGAAGCATTCGCCGGGAGGCACAAGCGGACCCGGTAGCCGAGCGCGGCGCCGACCATGGCGTAGGCGATGCCGGTGTTGCCGCTGGTGGCGTCCAGGACGATGTGCTCGGGACGGAGGCGGCCGGTGCGCTCGCCATCGAGGATCATGTTCAGACCGGCGCGGTCCTTGACGGAGCCGCCGGGGTTGAAATACTCGGCCTTGGCATAGATGGCGATGCCGGGGACCTCGCGCCCGATTTTGTCCAGGCGCAGGAGGGGGGTGTTGCCGATGGTGGACAGCAGGTGTTGGGCCTGGGTCCGGACGGGATCTAGGACGAGTGCGGCAGCCATAGTCTAGTTGGTTAGATCAGCGGGCGGCGCGGTGGGATGCAGGATTCATAGGAGTATCATAGCAAACCCAGTCAAGATTGGGGGGAATGCGGTGTGGTTTGGCGGGAAGGATTGGCTCACCATTCATTTTTGGAAGGAACGAAGCCAATAGTAGCCTTTGTTTTCTTAAAGTTGCACTTTTGGACGAACCCAAGCCGGCTGACAGCCGGCTGCGGGGCAGAATTGCCCGCCCTCCAAAACCAAAATGCGGTGGGCTCCCGCCTTCAGGCGGAAGGGCGGCAAGTTGGAAGGCTGGGCTATGCTCGATTTTGCCGCGGCGCGTGACCGGATTGCGTATCGCCCAAGATGGCGGCCAGCGTCGCGCCGCGCAGATCTTCTACGATAACATCGGGCGCGTAGGCTAGCAGTTCATCGCGCGTAGAGATGCCGGTGTGCACGGCGATGGACCGGATGCCGTTGCGCTGCGCGGCAATGATGTCGCTGGGCGCATCGCCTACCAGCGCGACGGGGGTGTCCTTCGCGATCCAGCCTTGGGCGCGCGCGCGGCGGATGGCGAGGCGGGCCAGTCCGGCGCGATCCTTGGCCATTTCACCGAACGCTCCGAAGCGGAAATAGGGCTTCAGGCCAGCGCGGTCGAGTTTCTTCCATCCGATGCGGGTGAGGTTGCCGGTGACCAGTCCGAGCACCACGCCGCGCTGTTGCAGAAGGCGCAGGAGAGGACGCACGCCGGGGCAGGTTTTGCGGCGGAGGTCGGGGAGGCCGCGCACGTAGATCTGTTGGGCGCGGCGGACGATTTCGGGCATGGCGCGGCGGATGGCGGCCGGGCGGGCGCCGGCGTCGCGCAGCATGCGGGTGAGGATGTCGGGATCGAGCATGCCGTGGACTGGGATGTGATCGGTGGAGGTTTCGAGACCGGTGACGCGGCGGACGGCATCGACCAGCGCCTGGCGGTGATGCGGGCCGGCGCGGCGGACGAGGGTGCCGTCGATGTCGAACAGGATGAGTGCGGGGGCGGGTGGCATGGGCTTGGTGGGCGCATTTCATGATGGCGGAAAGGAGGTGGTTGGCGCAAGCGGGCGCAAGAGCACGGTCACCGAACCGGCGAATAGCTGTTTGACGCAGACGAACGATACGATCTATTTTCAGAGTCGGCCGGTAGCGGTCCGTTGGGCCGGGATGGCGAAGAGGCTTAACAGGCGGAAGGTCCATGGAAGGGTCGTCGCGCTTGTGCCGGCCGCCATCGGCCTGTTAGTGCCGCTGAGCCCGAGCACCGGCTTGCGGACACAGGACCGCCAGTCGCAGGGCGGCGGCATCCACAGAATCAAACGACCCCGCAGCCAATAAGTGCGTGAAGCCATATCACGATGCGAGTGACCGGAATGGCGGCGGTCCACATGGCGGGCCCGCGGCGAAGGCGGATGTGAATGGCGGCAAAATGGACGGTTTCATGGCACAAGCCGAAAAGGGTTTGGCTGCCTGGACCCCGACCACCCGGCCTGCACTAACTCGGCAATCCCGGACGTTTTGGGTTACCACGATGGCGGCGACATACCCAACTACTGGAAGTCCGCGCGGGATTTCGAGCTCGAAGACCGTATGTTCGAGCCAAACGCTTCCTGAAGCCTGCCCGAGCATGTATTCCAGGTCTCGGAATGGTCGGCTTTCCGTAAGAAGCATGACGATCCTTTCAGTTGCACTAATACGCTGGAGTTGCCCGGGCTGCCTCCGAACTTTCCACCGTGGAGAAGAGGGTCCGGCACGGCGGCGCCCGTCTATGCGTGGACGGACTTGACTTATCTCTTGCATAAGAAGGTCGTCAGTTGGGGTTACTACATTGTGGAACATTGTGGAACGTTCGGCGCCCGACTGCGAGGACGACGAGAAGGTGGGCTGTCTGCCTGTTTAGCAGAATGAGAAGACACCCGGAATCCGGAATCCTTTGCCGTATTTCGACACGGTCAAGAATGACGGCGAGTTGGGCAACATCCAATCGGTTGAGAGATTCCTGGAGCAGGCGCGGAGAGGGACTTTGCCGGCGGTTTCGTGGATTGTGCCTTCCGGCGATGTCAGTGAGCATCCGCCCGCGCTGGTGAGCCGGGGGCAAACTTTTGTCACTACCTTGATCCAACGCGGATCAACGCGGTGGTGTCGGGACCTAACCGGCTGGTGATCTCGCCTTATGTCAGGAAAGGCTTCATCGATCGCCAGATTTTCCGGACAGCCAGCGGCTGGATCCAAGAAAAGATGGGCGGCCCGATCCACGGCCCGGTGTGCGGGGGGAGGCTTCTCAACTGGGGGATTTGCGGCGCGACTTCGATTTCGACCCGCCCGCGCGGGTGCCGGCGATCTTGCCGGAGCATCCGATTTTGATTCAGCCGGCGGAGCCGGCCAAAGGCCGCTGACGGCGGATCACTTCAGCCTCGTGGCGCCGAAGAGCGGGCCTGCGAGGCCCGCGCAGGCTGCGAGCCTGCCCCACTACGGCGGGACAGAATGTAGAAACTCCATAGGCGAGCGAAGCTGGCCCTGGCGGCGCATGGCGCCGCCCCACGGGACACGGGGAGAAATTTGGTGGACGACGGGGGGATCGAACCCCCGACCTCTGCATTGCGAACGCAGCGCTCTCCCAGCTGAGCTAGTCGCCCACGCGGACCGATTCGACAACTACAATATACCATGATGGCGGAGCCGGATCTCAGCGGGCAATTGGAGAAAATGCAGCGGGAGTGGGACGCGCGGGCGCGCGAGAACGCGCGGTTCTACGTGAACACCGAACGGCAGGATTGGACCGACGCCGAGTTTTTCCAGTCGGGGGAGCGCACGGTTGCCGAAGAGATCCTGACCGACATGATCAACATCTGCCAGGGGAAGGACCCGAAGCGGATGCGAGTGCTCGAAATCGGGTGCGGGGCGGGGCGCGTAACGCGGGCGCTGGCGCGGGTCTTCGGCGAAGTCTATGGCGTGGATATCAGCGGCGAGATGGTGCGGCAGGCGCGGGCGGCGCTGGCGGATTTGCCGCATGTCCACATCTTACAGAATAGCGGCAAAGACCTAGAAGTACTAGGAGGTACTAGCTTCGACTTTGTTTTTTCTTCGATTGTCTTCCAGCATATTCCGAGCCGCGAAGTTATCGAAAGTTATGTGCACTCTGTGCGCAGCCGGCTACGCCGGGGACGATTGTTCAAATTCCAGATACAGGGCGGGGCGGCGTTTGACAATCCACCGGACGATACCTGGCTTGGGGTTACTTTCTCCGAGCAGGAAGCGCGGGACATGGCGCTGCGCTGCGACTTCGAGATGCGGTATAGCTTTGGCGCAGGCACCCAATATTTCTGGCTATGGTACTTTAGGCCTAGCTTGCTTTCACTGGCCTGGCGGCAGCATCGGGAGTACAAGCTACGCCTGGCTTACCGGCGATGGCGGGGCAGGATGGGCCGCATACTGAAACGGCGGTAGCGGTTTGTTCACAGGCTAAAGCCTGTGCTACCACCGCTTGCGCCCCTGTTTTTGCGGCGGGCGGCCCAGTATTTCTTCATGCGTTCGGAGACCAGTCTGCGTTCCTGTTCGTTCATGGACTTACGGCCGCGATGCGGGGGCGCCGGTAGAGTACCAGTACTCTGGAATTGCTCCAAAGACGCGATGACCTGGTTGAGTTTCTCCAGTTCCTCATGTAAGCCCCGAATTGCTTTGTTCAGGTCCATTGCAGGTAGCTAACCGCTTCCTTACGGTCGCGGCTCAGTACGGTCGCCGCCCAGTTACCCGCCTGGCCCGATTCTTAGCGCTTCAGGAAAGGCCAGTGCGGCACCGGATGCAACTTATAGTGTAGCGCGGCAAAATAGAGTAGCGCACTAAAGACTACCAGCACAATCCCCACTACTGTTAGTACCTTCACCCAAGGGAACCGGCGGCCTTCGCGTTTTAGTACTAACAGATAACCGGCGAAGACGCCCACGTAGAACAGGAAGCACATGGGCAGGGCAAACAGCAGCATGTTGAATGCGTCTGGGGTAGGGGTAACGATAGCGGCGATGATGAAGATGCCCAGGATGGCGTAGCGGCTGTGCTTCACCAGGAAGGCTGGGCTGACGAGGCGCAACAACGTCAGGAAAAAGATCAGGATGGGCATTTCGAAGACGAGACCCACGCCGAGCGTGACGTTGACGAACAGGTCGAAGTATTCGCTGATGGAGACCATCGGATCGACGTAGTTTCCGACGCCGATGCCGAGCAGGAAAGTGAGGGCGAAACGGAAAGCCACGAAGTAAGCGAACGCGCCGCCTCCGATGAACAGGCCCGCGGAGCAGAGTATGAAGGGCACCGCATAGCGGCGCTCGCGCTTGTAGAGACCGGGAGAGATGAAAGCCCACACCTGGTAGAGGACCCAAGGCGAGGCGATGAACAGCGCGCACAGAAAAGGCAGTTTCACCCAGATGACGTTGAACTGCTCCATGGGGGTGATGGCTTTGAGCGTGGGCGGCTTAATACCCAGGGCGGTCAAAGCTTCGACGGCGGGGGCGGCGATGAGGCGCCAGAGCTGGCTGCAGAAACTGAAACTGACGACCATGGCGACGAGTACGCCCATCACCATCTTGATGATGCGGGAGCGCAGTTCGGTGAGGTGCTCGAGGAAGGACATGCGGAGCATGCCTTCGTCGTCGCCGCCGGGGGGATCCGGAGGATCGGGCGGAGGCGGTGTGCGTCCGCCGCCGCGGGTAACGGTCACAGCGGTGACCGGCGCGGGCGGAGGCGTTACCTCCCCTGGTGGAGTCTGCGCTCCATTGTCGTCGTCGCGTGAAGGCATTTATTGAGAACTAGGCGTTGTGTTCAGCGTGCTCCGCGTGTCCGAGGGGCTCGATCGGCAACGAACCGTTGGCCGCATGCGGCGGTTCTAGTTCGTGGTCGTTTTCCATGCGGTGGGCCACTGCGCCCTCGGGTGGAACGGTTGATAAAGCCTCAGCGCCCTCAGTTGCGGATGCACTGATCGTGGAAGTATTGGTTACGGTGGAATCCTGCGGCTCCGTAGCGGACGATCCGTACGGCTCGCCGTAAGTGCCGGCGTCGCTCGAAGAATAATCGTAGTTGTAATTATCATACTGATAACCGCCTCCGATTTCCTTTTGCACGCCGGTTTCCCGTTCCAGGTTTTGCATTTCACGCTCGAAGGTGGCTTTCAGCTCGCTCTGGGCGCGGCGGAATTCGGCGATCGCCTTCCCCAAGGTTCTGCCCAACTCGGGCAGCTTCTTGGGGCCGAAGAGCACCAGCGCGACCAGGAAGATGACGACCATCTCCGGGAAACCTACGGGACCCATCTGGCTGCTTCCTCCATTCGAACTTTCATCATCATGATATCACGGGGGGTGCGGGGGAAGTGGGCAGGGCGCGCAAAAGGCCGTGTGGGCCGCCGATGAACGCCGATTAACGCCGATGGAACGCATGGCTCGCATTGCCGCTGCACTTCCGAGGCGGGGACTGTTTAAGCCGCGAATCGGGCATGGAATGCGTCGACGGCCAAAGGAATTCCGAGCAGGCCGGCCCTCGGCGTGTTCAACCGAGCCACCGAAGTCAAAACCGAGATCGATTTCCGCGGCGAAGGCGGCGGCTTACAAGAGGAGATGTACCACTTCGCGGACGAACCAGGACCGAGTGTCCCTCTACCTGTATTCGGCGGCGTGGCAGTTGCCGGATGAGGACCATGTGGCCTTCTCGTTTCTCCGGCCCAACTTGTTCTACGACCCGCCATGCGTACAGCTCTACTTCCGGCCCAGGAGGTGTTCGAACAACGCAATGGGCCGCTCAACCGGCTGCGGCCAAAGCTCGAGCGATGCGGGCGGACGGGACTTAGAAACAAGTGTCGGGCCGACCTACTTCGTTTCCATCCAGCTCATCCAATATTCTTTCCACTCCACGCTTTCCCCGGCCGGCAGCACGTCGATCGGATTGAGGCCGTCCAGCATCACGGCGCTCTCGTCGGTGAACGCCTTCTTCCCTTGGTTGGCCAGCGCTTTGGGATGCGGACCGTGATGGATGCGCGGATGAAGCGTGGCCATGCCGGCCTTGATGTTGTTTCGGCTGAAGAAGCCGCCGTCGTGATAGAAGATGAACTCGTCGTAGTCGGTATTGCGATGAAAGAAGGGCACCTTCAGGGCATCGGCACCCTGTTCGAGGGCGGCGGCAGGAAGCTGCAGACCACCGCGCCTTCCGTGACGAAGGTGGTATGCGCGCTGGGCGGCAGGTGCGCGCGATGGCTCATGATCGGGCGTATGTCGCGCATGTCGATCGTCCATACGGCCGGATCGCGCCTTGCCAGCCCACCACGTCCATGGGATTGAAGGAAACAGGTGAGCGCCGAGGAACGCGCCGCGTGTGGCGACACCCGACGCAATCGTACGATGGTGGTATATTCAACAGCATAGCCCTGGGGTCTTTGCGAATTCTCGACGGCTTGGTCAGGATTTCCCAATGCCAGCGACCCTCACCGAAAGCCAAGCGGTTCTCGAAGCAGCGAACATGCTGCTCAGTATGGGCGCCTCCCGGGTCTTCGTCTTTGGCTCACTGGTTAGAGGCGAATTGCGGCCGGATTCCGACATCGATATGGCGGTATCGGGTCTGCCTGCCAAGCTCTATTTTTCCGCGGTCAGCAGAGCGTCCGACATCCTCGGACGGCCCGTTGATCTCGTGGATTTGGACGACGACACTGCATTGGTTCGCTACCTTCTGGAAAGTCAAGAGTTAATCCGTGTCAGGTGATCTTGCGGTCAAAATACGACTGGGACTCGAAGATCTCGCCGCAGTACGCGAGCAGACGTCACCGCTGATCGCCAAGTGAAATCGAGAAGAACCTAAGGTTGATCGCCCGGGGGATGGATGAACCATTGCCGGCCTCGGAAGCATGGCATAAGGAACTACTGAATCAAATGGCCGCACCGACAAATGCCCGGCCGGCGGTCATTACTACGGATCTCGTCGAAGCCTTGAGCGAGTTCCTGGCGTTTCGCCACTTGTTTCGGGGTGCGTCCATTGCACTGATGCGCTGGGACAAACTTGCCCCGAGGGCTTTTGCGGCTTCCTAAGCTCTCGTGGTGCGCATCTCGAATAAGGGGTGTTTCACAGTACAACCTGGAAAACCGCAGGCGCGCGACCGGTGGTGCCGAGGTGGTGCCGAGATCGAAGCGACGCCGACCTACTTCTTCTCCATCCAGCTCATCCAATATTCTTTCCACTCCACGCTCTCCCCCGCCGGCAGCACGTCGATGGGATTGAGACCGTCGAGCATCACGGCGCTCTCGTCGGTGAAGGACTTCTTGCCCTGATTGGCCAGCGCCTTGGGATGCGGACCGTGATGGATGCCGCGCGGATGCAGCGTGGCCATGCCCGCCTTGATGTTGTCGCGGCTGAAGAAATCGCCGTCGTGATAGAAGATGAATTCGTCGTAGTCGGTATTGCGATGAAAGAAGGGCACCTTCAGGGCATCGGCATCCTGTTCGAGGGGCCGCGGCAGGAAGCTGCAGACCACCGCGCCCTCGGTGACGAAGGTGGTATGCGCGCTGGGCGGCAGATGCGCGCGATGGCTCATGATCGGGCGTATGTCGCGCATGTTGATCTTCCACACGGCCAGATCGCCTTTCCAGCCCACCACGTCCATGGGATTGAACGGGTAGAAGACCTTGGAGATTTCGTCGTCCACCTTGATGCGAATCTCCCACTCGCGGTTGTCGTCTAGAAGGGGCGCGGGCTCGGGCGTGGTGATGGCCGCGGGATCGTACAGGGCATGCTGGCCCAAGAGGCCTTTGTCGGGCTGATCGAATTCGCCATGGGATTGCACGATCAGGAAGAAGTTATCGGCGGTGTCCGGATCGATCCGGTAAGTGACGGCGCGCGGCACCACGATGTAATCGCCACGCTCGAAGCGCATGGGGCCGAAGTCCGTTTCGATGGTCCCCTGGCCGCGGTGTACAAAGATCAGCTCGTCGCCATCGGCGTTGCGATAATAGAACGGCATGGGCGCCGCGCGGCGGGACACATAGAGTTTAATGTCGCGGTTGCCGAGGAAGGCGACGGGCAGGCCTTGCGGATCGCTCAGGTCGGGCGGCTCCAGGCGGTTCAGATCGAAGCAATGCGGGCGCAGCTTGCCTTCGAAGCGCACCCATCCGGTGGGCGCGTGGGCGTGGTAAAGATGCGCGCTCTTGCCATAGAAGCCTTTGCGTCCGTGCTCTTCTTCGAAGGTCCCTTCGGGCAGCCCGACGTGGGCTTGCGAGGCCACTTTGCCTTTTTTCAGCGGATACATGCACCCTCCCGCTTCTAAGCATAGCGGGAAACCGCTCCCTCACGGTCGCGGCTCGGTAGGGTCGCGGCTCGGTAGGGGTCGCGGCTCGGGAACAGGTCTTAGCGGCAGTGGGCGCCGGCCAGAATCGTGCACAGGTTCCAGGCGATCAATCCCGCGTACCAATAGGTAATCCAACGGATCAGATGCTGCTTGTGCAGTAAGAGGCAGACGCCCGCCAGCACCAGGGCCGCCGCTTTCGAGAGCAACAGCGCGGTCAGAGGACCGAATTGCAGGAGTGCGCGGATGAACGGGCTGGCCTCCGCCAAACCCAGCTTGAACCCAATGAGGGTGGTAAATAGGTCCAGGACCTGAAGGTACAGGAACGCCTGAATGTAGAGCATTTGCCGTCCGTTAGATTGGTCTCGCCGCGCGGGGGAAGTTCGCGCTTCCCTCATTTGCAATTATACGAGCATATCAGCCGCGCATTCGGGGGAATGCCGGTAATGCCTGTACTGGGACCGGGCTAGGCCGGCGAGAAAACGCGCGCCATCACCAGAAAAGCGACTACGCCCAGGCAAATCCGTACCGCGCCCGGCAGCCGCAACGCCTTGGAGCTGCCCACATCGAGCTGTTCCCGCGTCACGTGCGGAGCGTGCCACTTCATCAACTCGCCCACCATGTAGCCCACGTTCCACAACGTCTGCCGCACGCGACCCTTCACCAGCATGAGTACGATCGCTAGCACGCCGCCAATGAGAGCCGTGAGCAGGAAGATCCCCAAGAAATCGGAGCATCCCACCATGGCCCCTATGGCGGCCAGCAGTTTGACATCTCCGGCGCCGGTCATGTGAAGCATGTACATGACCAGATTCAACACGAAGGCCAGCGCGAAACCCTTGGCCGCCAGCCACACGCCTTCCACGGGCGACGGGTAGGCGATCAGCGCATTCAACACGAAGGCGAGTACCAGAGTACTAACGGTCAACCAGTTGGGGATGCGGCGCGAACGCAGATCCGTAACCGTAGCTACCAGCACGGCTAACACCAGCGCGAATTCGATGCCCACGGCGGGGCGGGTGAATTGAATCACAGGCACTAGTATACAGATCGGCGGAATCAGCTTTGAACAATAACGAAAGATAACCACCGCGAGCCGGGGCGCGCCTTGGCAGGTGGTTTTGTCAGGCGCATAGGCCGGCGGAGGCGCCCACCCATGCGAGGTCCTTGTTGTGGTCCACGCCCATCATGGCGCCGCGGCCCATGCGGACCAGCAGGGAGACGGGGAGAAGTTCGTCGAGCCAGATATACATGATGCGGATTTCGGCTCGCGTTTTGCCGTGCGGTGTTTCAATGACGGGCTCGAAATTGACGCGCTCCTGGAGGATGTAATCGCGGCGCTGGGCGGCGGGGATAGCCATGATCTCTTCGCGCGGAGGGCCGATGCGCACGCCCAGGCCGGCGAAGGAGTAGAGCGGCTTCAGCACATAATTGTGCGTGTCCTGGGGAATGTGATGAAGCTGGTCGAGGAACCAGGTCTGGGGCACGGAGGGGTGCCGGAGGTAGGGGATGGAGAACTTGCTGATACGGAAGTAGTCGTTGGGGTGGCCGGCCCATTCGACTTCCAGGTCGTCGCGGAAATCGAAGGCCGGCACGATCGCGCGGCGCTGGAGCTCATCGACGATGGTGCGGTTGTAGATGCGGTGAATGGGGATTTTACGGCCGTCGCGTTCGTAGTAAAGCCGATTGCCGTCTTTACGGATGTGCGTGATGCAGACGGGGCGCACGCCGAACATGCGCTCGGTGAGGAGGAAATCCGCAAGGGTTTTTTGGTGGAGCGGATCGATCTCCATCAGGATCACGTTTTCGGGGTCGTGACCGCCTAGAATGGCGCGGCCGAGGAGCGATTTGTAGGCGGCTAGGTCGAGGTTGCCGAGCAGGTACGGATGGCGGCGCACGGCGCCGCCCCACTCGGGGAGTCCGTAAGCGTCGATGTACACCTGCGACAGCACCGGCTGGTAGGCGTAGAGCGACGGGAAGGCCTGAATCTCTACCAGGCGCGGGGCGATTTGCCCGGGCGCTTCGCGTACAAGGCCAAAATCGACTTGCAGGAATAGGGGGTGGTCCGGCTGGCCGGGCACATCGAATTGAGGCGGGACGGCCTGTTTGGCGATTTGTTGGTACTCCGGGGCGGTTAGCTGGCGGATTAATTCCGCGCCATCGCCGGCCATGGCGTGGATCAGGGGAGTGGGGAAGAAGCAGGGCGTTTCGCTGTGACGAAAGGCTTGGGGCGCGCCGCACGCGGCTTCCAGACGAGTGAGGAAGGCCGCGTACTTCTGCGGCGTGAAGGCGGCGTTGAAACGTTCTCGGAGGGCTGGGATCATAAATTGGGCGGGTCCTGGAGGACCCGCGCAGACCTGGAGGTCCGCCCCACTAAAGCCTGTCTTCCAGGACGAATTCGCCGTTGCGCATGATTTGGCGATCGTCGGCCCAGATATCGAATTTGCGCCCGACCACGTCGATGTGCGTCGAGCAACTCCACTGCGCGCCGGTATAGGTGCCGTAGGGGTCGCCGAAGGCGATGTGCACGCCGGGAATTTTTTCGTCCTGCAGAATGTTGCCGATCACGTCGCGCACTCCGATATTGGTGCCGATGGCGAACTCGCCGACGCGGTCGCTGTTCTCATCGGTATGGGTATAGCGCCAGAATTCGTCTTCGAGCGCGCGGTTGGCGCAGTGCGCCTCGGTCAGCCGGTTGCCCTTGATCCGGATGGTGAGCGGTTCGCCTTGCAGGTCGCCATACTTGGCGCAGAGGTAATCGCCGACTACGCCATCGACCACGAAGGTGCCGTTGACCTCGCCGGGGGTGGTGAAAATTTCTCCGCCCGGCAGATTACCCCAGGTATTCTGGCTGATGATCCCGCTGGTCTTCAGCCACTTGTAGTCCGGGTTCATCTCGGCGGTGAGGTCGGTGCCGGCCGGCGTCTTGGCGCGGATCAGAGCGGCGGCGCGGGCGATCTCGATAACCTGCAGGCTGATGCGATCCACCTCGCGGAAATCCGCCCGCATGCCATCCCGCATGATCTGCTTGCTGATGTTGACCATGTGGGCGTGACGGATTCTGCGGCGGGTCACGACCTCAGTCATGTGCATGCGCGCGCGCAGCTCGTTGGCCTGCGCCTGGGCGGCGAAGATGCTCACCTGGCTGGTCTCGAGATCGTCGAGCACCGGCCGCGGCATTTCGGCCAGCGGGCGCGGGGCAACCTCTTCGAGCGTCCAGAAGCGATAGGGCGCGCCTAAGCCGTCGAGCTCGGCGGCCAGCGCCGCGGCAATCTCGATGGAGGCATGATCGGTAATCAGCGTCACCTTTTCATG
The DNA here is from genome assembly GCA_050008575.1 of Bryobacteraceae bacterium. Lineage (GTDB taxonomy): Bacteria > Acidobacteriota > Terriglobia > Bryobacterales > Bryobacteraceae > Bog-159. The sequence goes on along the minus strand of JBEKMJ010000005.1, from coordinate 71,218 downwards.
CGGCTGAATGCACAGGCAAACGCCGACGGCGTTGCGCGCACCCTCCACGAGCGAGGGCTCCACGTTCACTTCCTTCAAAATCTGGCTCACTTTGCTGCTGCCCGCCTTTCCTCGGTATCGTAAATGCCCGCTTCGGTCTCTTCGATGATGTAGTCGACCACTTTCTTCATATCGTGGGTTTCGCTCCAGACGCGCAACTGGCGATCCGCGCCCGTACCATTCTTTAGTATCTCGCGGATGTAATTAATCTCTTCCCGGCTGCCTAATTCGTCGACCACGTCGTCGATGATCTCGAAATATTCTTCCATCAGGTCGCGCATGGGCACTTCCACGCGTTTGCCGAAATCGATCAGCTTGCCGTCGATGCCGTAACGCAGGGCGCGCCACTTGTTCTCCATGATGAGCGCGCGGCGATAGAGCCGGAAACCCTGATTCATGGAGTGCAGCTTATAGAGCTTGGCCACGGTGGCCTGGATGAGCGCGGCGATGGCGATGGTCTCCTGGGCGCGCATGGGGATGTCGCAGACGCGGAATTCCAGCGTGCTGAAATAGGGATGCGGGCGGATATCCCACCAGATTTTCTTGGCGTTATCGATGCAGTTGGTTTGGATGAGCAGGTTGACGAAGCTCTCGTATTCGCCATGACTGGGGAAGTAATCCGGGATGTTGGTGCGGGGGAACTTGTCGAAGACCTTGCAGCGGTACGATTTAAAGCCGGTATCCATGCCGCGCCAGAAGGGCGAGTTGGTGGAGAGCGCCAGGATGTGCGGCAGGAAATAACGCGCGCCGTTCATGATCTGGATGGCGATTTCGGGATCTTCGACGCCGATGTGGACGTGCAGGCCGAAGATGAGATTGGCGCGGGCCACCATCTGCATGTCTTCGACGATGGTCTGATAACGCTCGTCCGGGTAGATACTCTGTGTGCTCCAGTCGGCGAAGGGGTGGGAGGCGGAAGCCGCCAGGCGCAGACCGTTCTCCCGGGCCAGATCGATCAGGTCGCGGCGAATCATATGGATTTCGTGCGTGGCTTCCTGGATATTGCGGCAGATGCGCGTGCCGGCTTCGATGACCGATTGGTGCATCTCGGGCTTGACGCGCTCGGTGAGCACGGCTCTGCCTTTGGCGATCATTTCGAGGCCGATGTGGGAGCGGAGATCGCGGGTCTCCGGGTCGATGGTTTGATATTCCTCCTCGATGCCGATGGATAGGCTGGGCTTCATGGGGTCCCCTCTGGGCGGGCTTCGCCCGCCGTGGCTGGTGGCCGGTGGCTGGTGGCTAGTGGTTGTGTGTTCACCTGGGCGGTCCTTCCAGTATTCTATCCAACCAGTCGAAAGCGCGCTGATTGAACAAGGAGCGCGCACCAGCTTCGCAATGCGCTCCCGCGCCTTCCTTGGCGGTGAACGCGATGAACGCTTTTTCGCATGATAGCGCATCGTAGAGCTGGCGCGCTGTGACTCCGATGTCGTCGTTTTCGGCGGAGCAGACCAGGGTGGGGCATCGGATGTATTTGGCCCGGCCTACCAGGGTGTAATCCTGGGTCAGTTTGACGTAGTCGAGGGGACTGCCGGCGCCATGCACCCACATTCCGCGGCGCAGTCCCCAACCTTCGGCCGTGTGGCGCAACTTGCGGTTCAAAATGAGATTGAGCAGGCGCAAGACGATCGGGTTTCCGTCCGGAAGTTCGCGGGCGACGAAGGCGGGGACGCGGCTCTTGAATTCTCCGAGGAGGGAGTACTCTCCGGGATCGGCGATGCAGGCGGCCAGCCGCGACTCGACGCTGGCTGCACGGGGCGCCAGATAGCCGCCGAAGCTGATTCCCAGCAGCGCGATTTTGGACGCATCGACCTCCGTCCTGGCAACGGCGAAATCGAGCACGGGCCCGATGACGGCTTCCCAATCCGGGCGAAAGACCTGGCCATCCTCGACGAGGGCCGCGCCTTGGCCGGGGCCGTCGAAAACGATGCAGGTGTAGCCGCGCGCAACCGCCGCTGCGCCGCTGAAAAAATACGCCTCCTCGGCGGTGCTGTCGTATCCTCCGTTGACGATCACGGTGGGGCGCGGGGTGCGGTCGCCGGAGGCGCGGAAGAGGTAGCCATGCAGGGACTTACCGGCGTAGGGGATGGCGATCGGCTCGGCGGGCGGATGCATGAGGGCGGCGGCCTTCTCGAATGCGGCGCGGTGGCGACGGTAGGTATCAAGGACGCGCGGGTCGACCGGGGCGCCGATGAGGAAGGTGTAGGCCGCGCGGAAGTAATTCGACGCGCGGAGATAGGATGCGAGGGCGCTTACGCGGCGCTCCTTCGCGAGACTGGCGTCCGCTTCGGCCAGGACGCTGCCAGCCAGGCTGTTCCAGGCCGTGAACCAGCTTTCCGCATCGCGTTCGCGGATTTGGCGGGCGGCGGCGAGGCATTCGCCAATGTCGGCGCCGCTGTAGCTGCCGTGGCTGGCGGCGCGCAGCCATTGGGCGAAGAAGAGCGGGTCCTGGAGGACCCGCGCAGACCTGGAGGTCTGCCCCACTTTCATAGGAAAGCGGACCAGCGGTATTCGGCGGCGGGGTTCTCGTCGCTGAGCGCTTTCTTGATGGCCATCTCGGCAATGGCGTTGACCACCCACTCGAAGTTCTCCGGGCCGACGGAGTGGACGTCGGCGTCGGGCGCGGGGTTCAGGAAATCGATGGCATAGGGTACGCCATCTTCCACGGCGAACTCGACGGTGTTCATGTCGTAGCCCAGCGCGCGGCATAGCTTGAGCGCATCGCCGACCACGCGCGCATACATGGCCGGCGCGATGGGCGGCGGATTCTTTACGTAGCGGTCCGCGTGCGGCTGCTTGGGATCGTAACGCATCACCAACACCTTCTCCTGGCCGATGACGTAGCAGCGGAAGTAATCGGTGAAGTCCACGGCCTTTTGGAGGGTCATGCAGAGGTCGCCGGTTTCGTCGTAAGCGGCGAAAAGCTCCTGCGGGTTATCCACCTTATATACGTTCTTCCAGCCGCCGCCGGAATGCGGCTTCAGGAAGGCGGGGAAGCCGACGTAGTCGAAGATTTCGTCCCAGTTGAGCGGGTAGCGGAGATTGCGCATGGAACGCTCGGTGGTGGAGGGCGGATGCTGCTTGTGCGGCAGCAGCACGGTGCGCGGCACGGCGACGCCGATGCGCTCGGCCAGGGCGTAGTTGAAGAACTTGTCGTCGGCGCTCCACCAGAAGGGATTGTTGATGACGATCGTGCCGCCGAGGACGGCGTTTTTTAGGTAGGAGCGGTAGAAGGGGATGTCCTGGGAGATGCGGTCGACGATGACGCGGTAGCCGCTGGGCTGGGCCATGCCGACGCCGCCCATGAGGATGCTCTCGGCGCGCACGTCCGCCACGTCGAGGGAATTGATGCGGTCCACCAGGGCGGGGGGGAAGGTGGTTTCCATGCCGTAGAGAAGTCCGATTTTTCGCATGTTCTACGAGTTTATCAGGGGCGGGGCGCGATTTGCGCGCGCGCCAGGCTCGCAGAGTGGGCAGGATCGCAGCCTGCGGCGGGCCTCGTAGGCCGCCCGCCTCGAAGCTCCGCCGACTTCTTGCCGGGCTTGGTGGCATAGGCTTTAGCCTGTCAATGGCGAGCTTCGCGCGGCCGAAGAGCGGGCCTGCGAGGCCCGCGCAGGCTGCGAGCCTGGCTGCGAGCCTGCCCCACCGGCTGCCGCCAGCCGGTTCAGCCGCACTACGTTCTTCATCAAGTGCAAGCCGCAGTCTCCTTCCGAAGTCAGGATCGACTCCGGATGAAACTGCACGGCTTCCACCGGCAGCTCGCGGTGGCGCAGGCCCATGATGACGCCGTCGTCGGACTCGGCAGTGATTTCCAGGCACGCCGGAAAAACTTCGCGCACGGCGTAGAGCGAATGATAGCGGCCCACCTGGAAACGCGCCGGCAGCCCTTCAAACACACCCGCGCCGGAGTGCTTCACCCACGATGGCTTGCCGTGCATGGGATAGTCGAGCACGCCCAGCGCGCCGCCGAACGCCTCCACCACGCCTTGCAATCCCAGACATACGCCGAACACCGGAACGCCGCGCCGCACCGCCTCTTTCACCAGATCGGGCACGCCGAAATCGGCGGGACGGCCGGGGCCCGGCGAAATCAGGATCAGGTGCGGCGCGATTTTGGCGATCAGCTCCGGCGGAAATCCGGCGCGGTACGTGACTACTTCCGCGCCGGTCTGCCGTGCGTAGTTCGCCAGCGTCTGGATGAAGCAATCGTCGTTATCCACCAGCAGCAGGCGCGCGCCGGCTCCCACGGACGCTTCGACAGTCACCGATGCGGCGGCCTCGCGCGCACCCAGCGTGCGGAAGAAGCCGGTGGCCTTCAAATGGCACTCGCGATCTTCCATCTCCGGCGTCGAATCGTAGAGCAGTGTGGCGCCGGCCGGGTAACGCGCCATGCCGTTGCGCAGATACGTGGTGCGAATCAGGATGCCGGTATTCATATCGCCGTTGAGCGTAATCATGCCGACCGCGCCGCCGTACCAGCCGCGCGCATCCTTCTCCAGGCTCTCGATGGCTTGGGCGGCGGCCTTTTTCGGCGCGCCAACCAACGTTACGGCCCACATGTGGCTCAGGAACGCATCCAGCGAATCGAAACCTTCCTTCAGGAAACCTTCCACGTGGTCGACGGTGTGGAACAAGCCCGCGTAGGATTCGATCAGGCGGCGGCCGATCACCTTCACGGTCCCCGGCTCGCAGACGCGCGATTTGTCGTTGCGGTCCACGTCCGTACACATGGTGAGCTCGGACTCTTCCTTGGTGGACTTCAGCAGTTCGCGGATGTTCTCCGCGTCGCGCATGGGATCGCCCGTGCGGCGCGCGGTGCCCGCGATGGGGCAGGTTTCCACACGCTGGCCTTCCACGCGCACGAACATCTCGGGCGATGCGCCGATCAGTTGCTCGTCGCCCAACTGCAGCAAGAACTCGTAGGGGCTGGGGCTGGCGCGCTGCACGCGCTCGAACAATTCGGAAGCTTTGCCGGAGTACGGTGTGCTGAACGTCTGCCGCAGCACGACCTCGTAATAATCGCCGCGGCGCATGCCTTCGCGCACGGCTTCCACGCCGGCCATGTACTCCGCGGGAGTGTGATCGGAGACGATGGGGCCAGGCGCGCGCGCGGGCGGCGGCGGAATCGGTTCGGCCGTGCGCTCCAGGCCCAGGGTGGACAGGCCTTCGCGCTCGAAGTCGTATTGGTAGCGCTCGATCTGTTCCTTTTTGCGGTCCATCAGGTAGATGTCGTCGCACAGGAACAGGTGCAGATCTTTGTGGCCGTTGCGCGGCAGCTTTTTTTCGATGGGGTCGAATTGGAAGAGCAGGTCGTAGCCGAACGCGCCGGCCAGGGCCAGGCGGGAATCCTCTTCGTTGCGGAACTCTTCGATCAAGGCGCGCAGGATGGAAAACGTGGACGGCTGCTTGCTGCGCTCTTCTTCGGGAAACAGCGCCGGCAGCGGTTTCAAGTGGCCGCACAGGGCGCCATCGACGCAGGCGAACGATTCCCAATGCGGGTGGTGGTCGAGCACGGGCAGCAGAATCCGATTCAGAATTTCGCCGCGAATGCTGAGTGGGCGGAACTCCACTTTGCGGTCGTACGATACGATCTCCAGCGGCGGGCGGGTGGAAGCGATATCCCAGCGCGAATAGCGTCCCGGATATTCGTATCCGGAAGAGAGATATATGCCGCGGTGCCGGTCGAGGTCGTGCAGCACATGCCGCAGACCGCGGCGATATCCAGCCTTTGTAAGTGTGCGAGTAACTGCGATCCCGTGCGGAGTTGTAAACCTGTATTCACGCATGTTCGACACCCAATGCGGGACTATCAGGCCAGAATAGCACGCGCGGAGTGGGGCTGGGTTGCGTGCTATTCTGGCATTCCATGGGGCGAAAACGATGGAACGCAGAGATCTTCTGAAAACCGGCGCCGCGCTGGCGGTTGGCGCCACGCTGGGCCGGACGCAATCGAGCGCGCCGCCGAAGGCCAAGATCGCCAGCTCCGTGATGCTGTGGACATTGAAAGGCTCATTCGAAGAAAAACTGGCGGCCGCCGCGCGTGCGGGTTTGCAGTCCGTCGAGTTGATCGACGAATACGCGCAGTGGTCCGACGCGGACGTCGCACGCGTGAAGAAAACCGCGCGGTCGTTCGGGCTGGGCATGGATACGTTGCTGGGCTCGCCGGATTGGGGCAAGCGGCCGGTGTCGATGGTGGATCCCGCGCACCGCGAAGCTTTTCTGGCGGATGTGCGCAACGCCATCGGCTACGCGCGGAAGCTGGAGATTCCGCAGATCATTCTGATGAGCGGCAATGCCATCGCGGGCCGCGCGCACGAGGAGCAATACGCCAGCCTGCTGGAAGGCGCGAAGCGCGCGGGCGATCTGGCGGCGGACGCCAATGTCACGACGATTGTGGAGCCGCTCAATTCGCTGATCAACCACCAGGGCTTTTTTCTGACGACCTGCACGGAAGGGCTGAAGCTGATCCGCGAGGTGGACAATCCGCATGTGCGGCTGCTGTTCGATCTGTATCACGAGCAGGTGCAGCAGGGGAACGTAATCCGCACCTTGACGGAGGCCGCACCCGCGGTGGCTGTTTTTCACGTGGCGGATAATCCGGGGCGCAACGATCCGGGCACAGGCGAGATGAACTATCCGAATATTTATAAGGCGATTCAGAAGACGGGGTTCGCGGGGTACCTGACGATGGAGTATCTGCCGGTGGGCGAGCAGGTGGCCAGTCTGACGAAGGCGGTGGATGGTTTCCGCGGCGCCCTGGTCTAGCATGGACTTCGCCAACCAAGTCATCGTCGTGACTGGCGGAGCTTCGGGCATCGGGCAGGCCACCGCCCGCGAATTCGCCGCGCGCCAGGGCGCCGTGGCGATCTTCGACCGCAACGAGCATGCCGGCCAAGAGACCGCCGGAGCCTTGCGCGGCGCGGGCCACTCCGCCGAATACTTCCACGTGGATCTGGCGATTGATGCGCAAGTGGACCAAGCCGTGGAGCAGGTAGCTGCCCGCATGGGCGGCATCGATATCCTGGCCAATGTCGCCGGCATCCAGCGCTACGGCACGGCTGTCACCACGTCGGACGCGGAGTGGGACGAGACTCTGGACGCCAACGTGCGCAGCGCGTTCTTGACCTCCAAGTATGCGATCCCGCACATGATCCGGCGCGGCGGCGGATCCATCGTGATCGTCGGGTCGGTGCAATCCATGACGGCGCAACGCAACTCGATGGCGTATGTGGTAAGCAAGCACGCGCTGCTCGGGCTGACGCGCTCGATGGCGCTCGATTTCGCGGCGGACAACATTCGCGTCAACTGCGTTTGCCCCGGCGCCATCGATACGCCTATGCTGCGCTGGGCGGCTTCGCTGGACGAGAATCCGGAGCGGGTCGTGGATGCCTGCCACAAGTTATCGATGTTCGGGCGCATGGGCCGCCCCGAGGAGATCGCGCGCGTGATTGCATTCCTGGCCAGCGATATGGCTTCGTATATTTCGGGGACGGCGATCGTGGCGGACGGCGGGTTGCTCACGCCTACCGGGGGGATGATGAGTCAGGAGTCGGGCACGGGCGGGGCGCGGAAGTATTAGTCGGAACGATAGGCATAGTGGGGCAGCGCCATGCGCTGCCGCGGGGCTTAAGCCCCGCGCGGGATAAATCCCGCCCCCCAAAAGGCGCTGGCGCGGGCTTTCATCACTCTATTCGTGCGCCGCAGCACCAAAGGCTAAAGTCCAGCCAGCCGCCTGAAAGCCGGCTGCGGGCAGAATTGCCCGCCCTCCAGTTCGTGCAGAATCGCGTATGAGACTTCGTGCCATGATCGGAACAGGCGTAACGGCCGTGCCCTATCCTTCCCATCCGGCGCCTCTCAGCCCTCCTTTAGCCGCTTCCGCAGCGCGGGCTTATTGCTTTTGCAAGCTGCTATAAATAAATAACTTATTGGCATCGTTCCGAAGAAAACGATATTTGCCGGCCCGCCCAAACGCGCTCCCAACCGGCATCATCACCCCAGCCCTTAGCCCCCAGCGCCCAGCCCCTGCGCGCAACGCGCCCAAATCTCTCCACGTTCCCCGCACCTCCAGCGTCAACCCCTTTGTGAGCCCCCTTCGGCTACTGTTGTGCCTGCTGCCTCTGTGTCTGGCCGCCCAAACGCCAGACCTGGCTCCCATGCTCAAGGCCGTCGAAACCCGCTACAATCACGCCCAAACCCTCCAAGTCCTTTTTCACGAAGCATATACAGCTCCTTCCCAGCCCCGCCGCACGGAAAGCGGCACCCTCCTCCTGCGCAAACCAGGACGCATGCGCTGGAATTACACATCGCCCGAAGGCAAGCTCTTCGTTTCCGACGGCAAGTACCTGTGGCTCTACACCCCCAGCAACCATCAGGTCGAGAAGATGAAAATCCAGGAAAGCGACGATATGCGAGCACCACTTGCATTTTTGCTGGGTAAGCTGCACTTCGATAAGGAGTTCCGCAACGTCCACGGCTCCCCTGTCGCCGGTGGCACCCGCATCACGGCCGATCCCAAAACCGACAGCCTCCCTTACACCAAAGTCGAGTTCGTGGTCGGAGCCGACAACCAGATCCGCAGCGTGCAAGTGACGGGATACGATCAATCCATCCTGGAATTCGACTTCGACCAGGAAAAGCTGAATCCGCCGCTCGAAGCCAAGCTCTTCCAGTTCCGCATGCCGCCCGGCGCGGCCCTCGTGGAGACCGCCCAATAATATGGCCGAATTCCTGCTCAAATACGCCGACACGCGGGGCGAAATCCACCAGCAGGTGGCCAACGCCGGCTCGGAACGGGAGCTGCGCGACCGCTATACCCAGCAGGGCTTCCTCATCTACTCGATCAAGACCAAGAGCGGATTGGCGGGCCTCTCGGTGGGGTTTGCCAAGCGCAAGAAGCTGAACATCGAGAAGTTCCTCATCTTCAATCAACAGTTCGTCACGCTCATCCGCGCCGGCCTCCCCATCCTCAAAGCCCTCGACCTGTTGGCCGACCGGCTCACCGATCCCAAGCTCGGGCCCTACATCAAGTCCGTGCGCGACGAGGTGCGCAACGGCACCCTGCTTTCCGATGCCTTCCGCATGCAGGGCATTTTTCCGAAGATCTACGTAACCACCGTCATGGCCGGCGAGAAAAGCGGCAGCTTGGGCGAAGTTCTGGATCGTTTCATCACCTATCAGAAGCTCTCTCTGGCGGTGAAGAAGAAGGTCATGGTTTCGTTGATGTATCCTTCCGTGCTGATCTTCCTCACCCTCTGCCTGATGGTGTTCCTGGTCACTTTTGTGGTGCCCAATTTCGCGCAGCTTTACACTAGCATGCAGGCGCAGCTTCCGAAAGTGACCCTCATCCTGATCGCCATCGGCACCACCGCGCGCAGCTATATTCTGCTGGTCTTCGCCGCGCTGGTCGGGCTGATTTTCCTGTACCGCTGGTGGTCTAAAAAGGATTCGGCGCGCTCCAAGATCGATACCGTCAAAGTGAAGGTGCCGCTGCTGGGCGATATCTGGGTGAAGTACCAGGTGGCGCAATTCTCGCGCGTGCTCAGCACCTTGCTCACGGGCGGCATTCCGCTGGTGCAGGGCCTCGAAACCGCGTCGGATTCGCTCGGCACTCCGCTCCTGCGCCGGGCTTTGGACAAGGCCAGCAAAATGGTGCGCGAGGGCCAGGCGCTGTCGGCCTCACTGAAAACCACCGGGATCTTTCCGCCGCTCTCCATCGACATGATTGAAGTCGGAGAATCCACCGGAGCGCTCCCCACCATGCTCACCAGCGTGGCCGAATTCTACGAGGAGGATGTGAATACCCGCATGGCCGCGGCTCTTTCGTTAATCGAGCCCGCCATTATGATTTTCATGGGATGCTTTGTGGCATTTGTATTGATCGCGTTGTATCTGCCAATATTCTCGCTGGCGGACACCATCAGGTAATGGGGCAGTGATTCATAATGGCGACGGATAAACCCAGACTGGTCGATCCCACCGGCGAAACCGTACAGGCGCAGGCCGTAGCCGCGCGCTATCGCTGCGAGTATGTGGATCTGCGCGAAGGTTCCATCGACCACGACCTGTTCCGCACCATTCCCGTGGACCTGATGTTCCGCTACAACTTCGTGCCCCTGCGCGCGCAAAACGGAACGCTCGACATCGCCCTGGCCGACCCGCGCAACCTGAACATGATCGACGAACTGGCGCTGCTGCTCAATAAGAAGCTACGCGTCAAGGTCGCCACCCTTTCCCAAATTTCCGACCTGCTCAAGAAGACCGAACAGTCCCAGCGCGTGCTCGAAGAGGTCACCGAGGGTTTCACGCTCGACGTGGTCGCCGACGAAGAGAATCCCGACGAAACGCTTTCCATCGACAAGCTCACCGCCGTCGATAGCGACATCGCGCCGGTCATTAAACTGGTCGACACCACCATTTTCAACGCGCTCGAGCGACGCGCCAGTGACATTCACATCGAATCGCGCGACCAGGAAGTGGCCATCAAGTACCGCATCGACGGCGTGCTGCACTATGCCATGCCGCCCATCGCCAAGGATTGGCACTCCACCATTCTTTCGCGCATCAAGGTCATGAGCGAGTTGGATATCGCCGAGCGCCGCGTCCCGCAGGACGGCCGTTTCCGCGTGCGCTACAAGGGCCGCCTGATCGATTTCCGCGTCTCCATCATGCCCACCATTCACGGTGAAGACGCCGTGCTCCGCGTGCTAGACAAAGAGTCCATGAGCGAGAAGTTCGCCAAGCTCTCGCTCGAAGTAGTGGGTTTCGCCGAAAACGACCTGGTCAAGTTCCGCCGCTACATCTCCGAGCCGTACGGCATGGTGCTGGTCACCGGCCCCACCGGCTCCGGCAAAACCACCACGCTCTACGCCGCCCTCAGCGAGATCAAGAACGACGAAGATAAGATCATCACCATCGAAGATCCCGTCGAGTATCAACTCAAGGGCATTACCCAGATCCCCATCAACGAGAAAAAAGGGCTGACTTTCGCCCGCGGATTGCGTTCCATCCTGCGTCACGACCCCGACAAGATCATGGTCGGCGAAATCCGCGACCAGGAAACCGCCCAGATCGCCATCAACTCCGCGCTCACCGGCCACCTGGTATTCACCACCGTGCACGCCAATAACGTGCTCGATGTGCTGGGCCGCTTCCTGAATATGGGCGTGGAGGCGTATAACTTCGTTTCCGCGTTGAACTGCATACTGGCGCAGCGGCTGGTGCGTGTGATCTGCGACTATTGCCGCCGTCCCATGCAGTTTGAGAGCGTCGAAGCGCGCAACGCCATTCTGATCGAGAGCGGCCTGAATCCCGCCGAGTGGGAGCATATCGAGTTGATGGAGGGCGCCGGATGCTTCGAATGCGGCGGCACCGGCTATCGCGGACGCACCGCCATACACGAGTTGCTGGACCTCAGCGACAAGATCCGCGAGCTGATTCTCGACAAGCGCCCCACCTCCGAAATCAAGCGGCTGGCGCGAGAAGAAGGCATGACTTTCCTGCGCGAGTCCGCCGTGGATAAGGTGCGCAAGGGTATCTCCACCCTGAAAGAAATCAATAAGGTGACGTTCATTGAAGGCTAACATTTCATCGTGGGGCAGGCTCGTAGCCTGCGGCGGGTCTCCAGACCCGCTCCGGTGACTGCAATATGAAAATCCCCACCCCCATCGCCGCTATCCTGCAGGAGCCGCCGCCTTCCATGGTCTTCGAAATCTCCGAAGCCGGCATCACGGTTGCGCGCCTCAGCGGCAAAACAGAACTCGCCTTCCGCCCGCTCAAGCCCGGCGTGCTCTCCATTACCCCGCTCAAGGACAACGTCATCCTACCCGACGAGCTATCGATCGCGGTGCGTGAGATCGCGCCCCAAAACGGTAAGCGCCGCGACGTGGCCCTCATCCTCCCCGACTACAGCACGCGCATCGCGGTCCTCGATTTCGACAGTTTTCCTTCCGACACCAAGGAGCAGCTTTCCCTCATTCGCTTCCGGATCAAAAAGAGTGTCCCATTCGATGTCGAATCCGCGGCTATCAGCTATTTTGTGCAGCCCGCCGAAGGCAAGAAGTTCGATGTGGTGGTGGTGGTGGCGCCCCTGGAAGTGATCTCCCGCTACGAAGCGCCGTTCCGCGCCGCCGGCATGAACCCCGGCTTGGTTACGACCTCTTCGCTGGCCTCGCTGAACCTGGTCGAGGATGGCGGCATCACCGTGGTGGCCAAAATCACCGGGCGCGTGCTCAGCGTGATGGTGCTTCGGAACGGCCGCTTGAAACTGGTGCGCTGTCTGGAAGTGCACGCCAACGACGTGGCCGAAATCGCCGCCGACCTATACCCGACCTTCGTTTACATCGAAGACAACATTGGCGCCAAGGCCGACCGCTTGCTGCTGTGCGGCTTCGCGGACCATATGGAAGCCGCGCGCGAACAATTTCAAGTGGAACTGAATGTGGAGGTGCAGCCCGTGCGGTCGCCGCTCGCCCAGCCCGGCGAAAATAACGCCGGCCTCTTAGGATATTTGAGGTCCGTAGCCCGTGATAACTAACCTGAACAGTCTTGTGGGGCGGACCTCCAGGTCTGCGCGGGTCCTCCAGGACCCGCTCTGGGTTTCTTAAGTATGAGAATTCCCATCAATCTCGCCAGCCAACCCTTCCGCCGCGACCGTGCCGTCCTGGTCGCCTCCGGAGCCCTGGGTGTCCTGCTCGCCGTCCTGCTGGTGTTTCTGCTCTCGCTCAACCGCCTGGAGAACGGCCAGGCCGCCGAAACGCGCGTGGAAATGGCCGGCCTGGACTCGCAAATTCGCGCCCTCTCCGCCCAACAGGCGCGCCAGGATGCCATTCGGCGCAAGCCTGAAAACGCCGAGGTGCTGGAGCGCAGCCTGTTCCTGAACGCCCTGCTTTACCGCAAAGGCATAAGCTGGACTCGCATCTTCTCCGACCTCGAGAAAGTCGTCCCGTACAACGTCCGCATCATGGCCATACGCCCGTCTGTCGCCGGGCCGAACCAGGTTTCGCTCGACATGACGGTAGGCTCGGACACGGAAATGGCGGTCATCGACTTGCTGAAGAATCTGGAAAATTCGCCCAGCTTCGGCGCGGTGTACTCGCATAGCTTACTGCCGCCGACTCAAACCGATAAACTCTACCGCTGCCGCGTGAGCGTGAATTATGTCCAAAAGCTTTAGCGTTTCGCCGCGCCTGCTGGCGGGCAGTCCCCGCCTCAATCTGAAGGACCCGCGCGTCCTGGTGCGCGCCGCGCTGGCCGTGCTGGTGCTAGCCAACGTCGTCGCCGCCCTGCTGGCCTTTAAGCCCTGGGGCGGTTCGGCCGAAGATCTGGCGCGCCAGCAGGTCGACATGCAGCAGCGGCTTGCCTCGATGCAAACCCGCCTGGCAAAAACCAAAGCCCTGGTCGCCAAAGCCGAACGCGCCCGCAAGGAAGGCGACGGATTCCTGACCCAGTACACCACCGACCGTCAACATACTTTTTCCACCATCTTCGCGGAGTTGGAGCGCGTGGCCCGCGAGGCCGGCGTCCAGCCCCGGCCGGTCTCTTACGAGCTGGATCAGGTCGAGGGAAGCGACTCGCTGTACCAGATGGATATCAGCGCGGCCTACGAGGGCAGTTATACCGACCTGACTAAGTTCGTCAACCTGCTCGATAAGTCGCCGCGCTTTCTGATCATCGAAAGCCTGATGGCCGCGCCCCAGCAATCCAACGCCGGGGACTTGCTCAGCGTCAGTATTAAGTTGGATACCTTCGTGCGCGAACAACCGGGGAACCCCATATGAACCTAGGCACAAACCGTAGAAATCTATACATCCTCGGCGGCTTGGTCGTGATCGGGGGCTATTTATTCTATACCAACGTGCTATCGGGGCCGTCCAGCCCGGAGTCTGCCCGTCCCGCCCGTCCCACCGCGCAGACCGGCGCTAAGAGTAAAGGATCCGTCCCCGCCGATAGCCCATCCTATGCCGAGTCGACGCCTTCGGTTTCCCGCCAGGCCACGTCCGCGCGAACCAGCGAGGAATTCCGCCCATCGCTCAAGCCCAAGCGCCCCGAAGAGCGCGTGGACCCCATGACCATCGATCCTACCTTGCGCACCGACCTGTTGGCCAAGGTGCAAGCCGTCGACATGGAGGGAGGGCGCCGGAATCTGTTTCAGGTCGGCGCGCCCCCGCTGCCGCCTGAGCCGACTGTGTCCGTGAAGGGCGGCACTCAGGCCGCCAAGGCTTTCGGCCCCGAACCCGAGCCCGGTCCTCCGCCGAAGCCTGCCGAGCCGCCGCCTCCGCCCATCACCTTGAAATACTACGGCTACTCCAGCGCCCGCGGCGACAACAATCGCAAACACGCCTTCTTCCTCGATGGCGAGGATATCCTGGTGGCCGCTGAAGGTGAAACGGTGAAGAAGCGCTACCGCGTGGTGAAAATCGGCGTAAACTCGGTAGTAATGGAGGATACTCAGTTCAAGCACGAGCAGACCCTGCCATTGCAGGAAGAGAAAGAAGCCGCCGGATGACACCGCCCCTCCAGCCCCCAACCCCCAGCCCCAGAAGCCGGCGGCGGAACGCCGCCCATGAGTCGGGCTACGCCATGCTGCTGGTCTTCCTCATGGCGGCGATCATTGCCATCGCCCTATACAGGGAAATGCCCCGCATCGCCTTTGAAGCGCAGCGCACCAAGGAACAGTTGCTGCAGGAACGCGGCAAACAGTACACCCGCGCCATCCAGCTTTTCGTGCGCAAGGTTAACCGCTATCCCGCCACCATCGAAGAATTGGAGAACCTCAACAACACGCGGTTCCTGCGCAAGCGCTACATCGATCCCATGACGGGTAAAGACAAGTGGCGCCTGATTCACGTCAATGGCGGCGTGCTCACCGACTCGATCATCCCCCCCAAAAAGCAGTGCCCGCCCGGCCAAGCGTGCCCGGACCAACAGCAGCAGCCGGCCAATACCAACACCTTCATCGGCGAGGGCCCCGTGATGGGCGCCTCGACCGATCCCAGCCAGCAGCAGATTAATCCGGCCATGCGGCGGCGCGCCAGCGACGACCGGCCCGTAGTGACGCAGGAAGCGCCTCAAGCCCCGGCAGCGGAAGCCGGCGACGATAACTCCGCCAGCGACAACAGCGACAACAGCGACAATAATAACGAGAATAACGAGAACAACGATCAGACCCCGGCGCCCGGCACCCCTGGGGCAGCCAACACCATCCCGGGACAGCAGCCGCCAGGCGTGCCTGGACGTGTTCCGCAGCCGGGCATGTATCAGCCCGGTACCTACCCCGGTCAGCCCGGCTTCAACCCCGCCACGGCCAACCAACAGTTCGGGACGCCAGGCAGCATACCGAACCAGCCGTCCAATCCGGGTGGCATGGGAGGCATGTCCAGTAATAACGGCCAGAGCGGGGATCAGTCGTCCGGAAGCAGTGTGTATGCGGCGCCCGGTCTGGGCAGCCAACCTGCCCCCGTGAGTTCATCGCCAACGGGCATGCCCATGCCAGGCCAACAACCGGGATTTCCCGGCCAGCCCGGCGGTTTTCCGGGCCAACCCGGGTTTCCGGGCCGCCCGGGCATGTTTCCCGGCCAGCCCGGCGGGTTTCCAGGACAAGCGCAGGGCGGTTTCGGACAGCCCGCACAACCTACAGGCTTCGGCGCCGGCGGTGGATCGGCCTTCGGTTCCGGCGGCGGGACGGGGTTCGGCTCCGGCGGTGGCACAGGATTCGGCTCCGGGGCGGCCACCGCGGGGCAGAATAATATGTTCGGTCTCACCAGCGCCTCCAATATGCAGCCCCCGGGCGGCGGACTGCCCGGCATGGGAGGCACCCAGGTCGGAGGCGGTATCGCCGGCGTCGCCAGCGAAGCCAAGGGACCCTCCATCATGATCTACAACGAGCGCAAGAAATACAATGAGTGGGAGTTCGTCTACGACCAGAGCAAGGACCGCGGCCTCGCGGGCGTCCAGAAAAACGGGGGCGCTCCCGGCACACCGGCCGGACAGATGGGCAGCATGCCCGGCCAGCAGCCCGGCCAGCAATCCGGCGGTCAGTCATCCGGCTTCGGCGGCGGTCAGTCGTCCAGCTTCGGCGGTCAATCGTCCAGCTTCGGGAGCCAATCTTCCGGCTTCGGATCGTCTACTCCGCAGCAGCCGCAACAGCCCCAGCAGCCCCAAAACTAGGTGGGACGGGCTTCAGCCTGTCAAGGTTGAGCTACTTTCTCTTTGCGCGGCGCCTCCGTTCCGCCGCGCGCACCTGTCCCTCATCCATGCCGAAATAGTGCGCCACCTCGTGCCAAACCGTGTCGTCAACCATCTGCCGCAAGTGCCCCTCCCCGCGCGCCAGTCGTTCGTGCGGACCCTGGAATATCGTGATCCGGTCCGGCATCGTGAAGCTCTGAAATACGCTGCGCTCGGTCAACGGCCGCCCTTGATATAGGCCCAGCAGAGTTCCCCCCGGTCCCACCCCCGCTTCCGCCAATTGCGCCGCCGATGGTTCCGCCTCCACCAGCATCGCGACGTTCTGCAGGCGCTTCCGAAACCGGCTGGGGATCCGCCCGTACGCGCCTTGCACCAGCTTGTCGAATTCATCCGGGGTCATCGCTCCTGCTATTCTACCTTCCATGTACTCTTTAATCGTGAAAAGCCCGCGGCGCCGGCTCGGCGCGCTGCTCACCGCCAGCCTGCTGCTCGCAGGTGCCGCCTGTAGCCGCACCCACACGTTCTCGACCGCCGACGGCAAGGTCAGTTACCAGGAGAAAGGAAAGGATGCCGGCGCCATCACCGTCACCGATAAAGACGGCAAGACCGCCACGCTGGACTTCAACCAGAACAAGCTGCCCGCCGGCTATCCGAAAGATATCCCCGTCTACAGCCCGGCCAAGGTGGTGATGTCGCAGTCCTCCTCCGACCAGAACGCCAGCAGCCTGATGCTCGAATCGTCCGACGCCGCCGACAAGATCGTCGACTTCTATAAGAAGGGGCTGGACAGCAACGGCTGGAAAACCGAATCCACCATGAATACCGCCCAACTGACCATGCTCACCGCCACCAAGGAACAGCGGCAGCTTGTCTTGCAGATTACCGACGCCGGCGCCAAGCGCAGCGTCATGCAAACGGCTTCGGACAAGCGCTAGTGGCCAAACCATCCCGGCGAGTGGTCATCGCCATAGACGGGCCCGCCGGCGCCGGAAAGAGCACCATTGCGCGCCGCCTGGCTGACCGGCTGGGCTTCACTTACATCGATTCCGGCGCCATGTACCGGGCCGTGGCGCTGTGGGCCATGCGCCAAAACGCCGAAGCGGCGGATATGCATCGCATGGAACAACTGGCCCGCGCGGCCGATATTGAATTGCTGCCGGCCGGCCAGCGCGTCCTGCTCAATGGCGAAGACGTCACCGCCGCCATCCGCACCGCGGAAGTCGGTAAGCAGGCCTCCGTGGTAGCCGCCATTCCGGGCGTGCGCCGCGCCCTGGTGGAGAAACAGCGCGCGCTCGGCGCGCGCACCAGCGTCATCATGGAAGGCCGCGACATCGGCACCGTGGTGTTCCCCGACGCCGACGTCAAAATTTTCCTGGACGCCGATCCGCAAGTGCGCGTCAGCCGCCGGGTGCGCGATTTTCGCGACCAGGGTGAAGCCGTGCCGCCCGAAGCCATCGCCGCCCAGATCCGCGAGCGCGACCAGCGCGACCGCACCCGCGCCGAGGCACCGCTGACCCAGGCGCCCGACGCCGTCTATATCGATTCCTCCGGACTTTCGCTCGATCGCGTGGAAGAAGAGATTTTACGGGTCGTGCGGGCACGTATTACCAACGGAAAGGATTTCAGTTGAACGATCTACTCGTGATGAAGTTCGGCGGCACCAGCGTTGGTTCCGCCGTGCGCATGCGCATCGCCGCCGGTATCGCCGCGGAGCAAATGCCGCGGCGGCCGGTGGCCATCGTGGTGTCGGCCATGTCCAAGATCACCGACTTGCTGCTCGATACCTTGCGCCGCGCCGAAGCTGGAGACCAGGCCGCCCTCGACGCCAACATCGCCAAGCTGCGCGAGCGTCACCTCGCGACTTGCCGCGAGTTGCTGCCGCCAGACCGGCAGGATGCCGCGGCGGAAGGCATCGCGCATCTGATCGCCGAGTTTGAACGTATCGCCGGCGGCATGCTCATGCTTAACGAGATGCCGCCGCGCTCGGTGGATGAAGCCGTGGCCATCGGCGAACGGCTCTCGGCGCTGCTGATCGCCGGATATTTGAATGCGCAAGGCACGCCCGCGGAAGCGATAAACGCCGCCGAGATCGTGGTCACCGACGCGGTCTTCGGCAACGCCTCGCCGCTGATGGAACCTACCCGCGCCAAAGCCCGCGCGCGCCTGCTGCCGCTGCTCGAACGCGGCGTCTTGCCGGTCGTCACCGGCTTCAACGGCGCCACGGCCGATGGCCGTCCCACTACCCTGGGCCGCGGTGGGTCGGATTTTTCGGCGTCCATTCTCTCCGCCGCGCTGGACGCCTGCGAGCTCTGGATCTGGACCGACGTGGATGGCATCATGAGCGCCGACCCGCGCCTGGTGCCTTCCGCGGTGGTGCTGAACGAAGTGACCTACGCGGAAGCCGCCGAACTGGCTTACAACGGCGCAAAGGTGCTGCATCCGCGCACGCTGGCGCCGCTGATCGAAAAGAAGATTCCCGTCTGGAGCAAGAACAGCTTCGCGCCGGAAAAGCCCGGCACGCGCATCCTGCCGTCCATCGGCGCGGCCACGGGCGCCCGCGCGGTCACTTCGCTCGCACAGGTGGCGCTCATCTCGCTAGAACCCGCCAGCCCCGAGTTGTCGGGCGCGCATGTGATGGCGCGCGCGCTCGACGCGCTCGACCGCGCCAACGTGGAGGTGTTGGTATTCTCCAGCTCCAGCTACCGCCAGACCTTCTGTTTCCTGGTGCGCACCGAAGAATTGGCGAAGAGCCGCTCAGCCCTGGAATCCGCGCTGGCGCTCGAACTGGCCCACGACTACGTGCACCCCATCCAGGTGGATGAGAAGGTGGGGCTGCTAGCGGTCGTCGGCGAAGGCATGCAAGGCAAGCCCGGCGTCGCCGGCCGCATTTTCACCGCGATTTCCCGGGAGAAAGTGAATATTATCGCCATTGCGCAAGGGTCGAGCGAGCTGACGATTGCCATCGTGGTCAGCCGCGACGGGCTGGAGAAGGCGGTGCGCGCGGTGCATGCGGAGTGCGGCATGGGGATGTAAAACGTGCCGGATCAACTTACCATTGGCGAGTTTCTCATCGGGATTCTCCCCCGCTTGCGTAGCGATACGCGCTTGCCATCGTGGCCGCCCGATTGCTTCGCGCTCTGCCTCGCGCTGTTAAAGCAAACAGGATCGTATTCGCAACTTCTGCAAGATTGGCCGCCGGGCCGCGGGATAGGTCAGGGCCTTGCGCATTGGACATCCAGCGTCCACGCATTGGGCGAGCAGTGGCGCCGCGCACTGCACCGAAATCGGCCGTCGGAGGAACTGAGCGTCGGCGGCCTGCTCAACGTATGGCAGATCCTCCGCGAATCGTTCCCGCAACCGCTCTCCACCGTCGAGAATAATACACCCCTGCTGCAGGCCCTAATGCACCTGGTAGGGGCTGCCGACGAGGCTTCCGCTGGAGTTGGCGCGCCCGAAGATATGGGCGACAACGATTCCTTCCTGCAGCGCGCCCGAGGCTTCCTGAGGAAAGACGCTACTTTGGGTTTGGAGATCGACCCGGCTCGCGTGAAGGTGCTGCCGCGCATGCATACTCCGCAGGGAGGCCTGACGGAACGGTCGCTGTCCCTGTACCTGTCGATGTGCGATGCCGGCGAGGCCGCGCCCTGCTGGTTGTCCACGCCATTCTTGCAGCGCGATTCCGTCAACCTGCTGCTGGTGCCTTGGCCGCTTGAGGTGCTCGCGAAGCAATTCCGGGAGGTGCCTGACAGCGCCACCCGGTTGCCCGCGGACTTCGGGTTCTTTACTTACGATCTATTGGGCGGCGACGCGGAACTTATCGCGTTTGTCGAGTCCCTGCATCGCGAGGCTCATCGTAAGCTGGGCCGAGTCGACGGCGTAATCCTCCCGGAATTGGCGGTCACCGCCGGACAATTCCGCGGCCTGCGCGACAGACTCCCGCAGGAATGTTTCCTGGTCGCCGGCATCGGTTCCGGAGAGACCGGCGCGCAACGGGGAACGAACGAAGTCAGGCTCGCGTTTCCACTGCTGGCCGAAGTCATTCAGAAAAAGCACCACCCGTGGAAGCTCGACGAAGCCCAAGTCATGCAGTACGGCCTGGGGGGCGTCCTTTCACCCTACCGTGAATGGTGGGAGCATTGCGACGTCACCCGCCGGCGGCTGAACTTCATTTCGATAAGCGAAGACCTGGTGATGTGCGCGCTCATTTGCGAAGACTTGGCGCGGCCCGACCCGGTGGCCAACATGATTCGCGCCGTCGGCCCGAATCTGGTCATAGCCCTGCTGATGGACGGTCCCCAAACCAAGGAGCGATGGGCCGCTCGTTACGCCACCGTTTTAGCCGACGACCCCGGTTGTTCGGTGCTCTCGCTGACCAGTCTGGGCATGTCTCAACTCAGCCGGCCCGGTTCCGGTCCCAGCCGCCCGCGCGTGGTGGCGCTTTGGAAGGATCGATTCCAAGGCACGCGGGAAATCGAATTGCCCGCGGCCTGCGATGCCGTGGCCATTTCGCTCTCCATCCGCTATCGCCAGGAATTCACTGCCGACGGCAGGGGAGACGGCGGCAACGCGGCCTTCCCCATTCTTTCGGGAGTGCACCCAATCGCCGCCGCGAGAACAGCCGAATCGCGCTAAACTCAAAGTATGCCGGCCGGGACGATGGTCCGCTTGACGCCACATGACTCTTCCGTGATTACTGCCTTGGTGCAGCACACCAGTCACTCGGACGAAGGGAAGAAGGAGCTTTTGGACGAACTCCAATCCCCGGAAGCCCGCCTGGTGGGTGAGGCCTTTCTCGACTCGCAAAAATACGCCGCTGCCGCGGACCATATCCGCGCGACGGTCGATTACCTGCAAGCTTGGGTGGAAAACAATAAGCGTTTGCGCGTGAAGCGCGAAGCCCGCGGCCAGGCAGCGGCTCGCTCTTAGAAGCGCCAACCCCAAAATCTGTGAGATCCTTGGAACAAGACCGCCGCCATCGGCGTTATGACCTAAGAAGGAGACCAGCGCTAATGAAGAAGAGTTTTTACGTCGCCGCCGCCCTATTGATCCTCGCCTCCGGATTCCAATCCGCTAGAGCCCAGGACAAGGCCGCCACCCGCACCCTGAAAGTGACCGTGAAGTACACCGGGGCCGGACCAGTCGACGACAAACATAAAATCCAGGTATTCCTGTTCGATTCGCCGGACTTTATGCAGGGCAATGCCATGCCCACCGGAATGCAGATGACGGCAACCAAGGGTGGAACGGTAACGTTTTCCGACATCTCCGGCTCGCCGGTCTATGCCGCCGCCATTTACGATCCCAAAGGCGAATACGATGGCGCATCCGGCCCGCCCCCATCCGGCTCCTCCGCCGGCCTATACACCAAAGAGCCCCCGAAACCCGGACCGATCGCCATTGACGCGGGCAAGACCGTCGAAGTCGACTTGCCCTTCGACGACACTATAAAGATGCCGTGACGAGTTCGGCCGCGGCGGGAACTTCTGCGCCAGCCCGGTTTCTAATCCGAAGTGACCATCCGCGATCGCCTGGATATTCTCGCGCAGGATCTGCGCTATGCCGCCCGCGGGTTTGTGCGATCGCCGACTTTCACTATCGCGGCCGTGTTCGCCATCGCGCTGGGCACCGGCGCGGGCTCGGCCGTCTTCAGTGTGGTGGACCGCATCCTTTTTCGGAGCCTGCCGTACCAGCAGGCCGATCGTCTGGTTTCATTCGGCTTCGTGGCGCCCATCATCCCGCAGGAGTTCATGCTGGGCACCGACTACGTCGAATGGCGCGCGCGCCAGCAACCCTTCGAGTCAATTTCTTCCTGGACCGGCGTGACCGATTGCGACCTGACCACCGCCAACCCGGTGCGTGTGGCCTGCGCGCAGGTGGAGGCCAGTTTCCTGTCCACGCTCGGTATCCGGCCGATCGCGGGCCGCAACTTCACGCGCGATGAAGACCGGCCCAACGCGCCACCCGTCGCGCTGCTGTCGTATGGTCTCTGGCGAAGCCGCTTCGGCGGCGATCGTCACGTAGTTGGAAAGACCATTCCGCTCGACGGGCAGTCCGTAACAATCCTGGGGGTACTGCCGCTGGAATTCGAGATGCCCACTCTGGAGCATGCCGACATCCTGGTGCCGCAGGCCCTGGATGAAGAGCAGCAGCACAGGCCCAACGCCGGCCGCCCCCTCTGGTCGATTGCGCGCCTGAAACCCGGCGTGACGCCCGCGCAAGCCGCCGCCTCCCTGCAGCCGCTCTTTCTGGAGTCGCTACAGTTCGTCCCGGGACCCTTCCGCAAAGAAGTCACGCTGCGCGTGCGTTTCCTGCGCGACCGCCAGATTCACGACGCACGCCTGGCGTCGTGGACCCTGCTCGGCGCGGTACTGGCCGTGCTGTCGATCGCCTGCGCCAACGTAGCCAATCTGTTGCTGGCGCGCGCGGCCACCCGGCAACGGGAGCTTGCCGTACGCCTGGCATTGGGCGCCAGCCGCGGCCGGCTCGTGCGCCAAACCCTGACCGAGAGCCTGCTCCTGGCGGCCATTGGCGGCCTGGCCGGATGCCTGCTCGCCGCCGCGCTGTTGCGCGTCTTCGTGACTATCGCGCCAGAAGGCATCCCGCGCTTGCAGCAGGCCACGGTTGACCTGCGCGTGCTGCTCTTCAGTCTGACGATTTCGCTGGCTTCCGGTATCGTCTTCGGACTGGCCCCGGCACTGGAGCATCCGCGCGCCGAAACGTTGGCAGGATGGCGATCCCTGGGCTCGCGGCAGTATTTGTTCCGGCACGGCCTGGTGGCCGCCCAGATCTGTGCGTCGCTGGTCCTGTTGACCGGCGCCAGCCTCTTGCTGCGCAGCCTGTGGAACCTGCAGAACCAACCCCTGGGCATTCGCACCGGCAGGGTACTTACGGCCACAGTCACGCTGGGTCAGAAATCGTATGGGGAACCCGCCAGCCAACTGGCATTCTTCGAAGAACTGGAGAGACGCCTGCATCGCATCCCGGGTGTTACACAACTGGCCGTCAGCGATTCGCTGCCGCTCGGCGGCTTCAAGAGATCCATGATCTATTCGGTCATCGATGTCGCCGGACGTCCGCGCTCGGCGGAGGGAACGGGCGGGATGGTCACGTGGCGTGCCATCACACCCGGCTACTTCGCGGCGCTGGGCATTCCAATTCTACGTGGCCGCGGATTCCAGGAAGGGGACCGCGACCCGCATCAGAACCCTGTCATCCTCAGCGATGCGTTGGCGCGGCGCATGTTCCCCAGCGAAGATCCGATCGGAAAGCGGATACAACCCGGCCGTTCCGGGCCTTGGCGCACGGTGATCGGCGTGGCCGGCAACGTGAAGAACAGCGCCCTCTCGGAACCGGACCAACCCGAATACTACCTCGTCCGCAAGCACTCGCCTGGGCAACTCGGCCGCACCGCGACCGTTATTCTCAGCGGTCCGATCGACCCCGCCGCGCTGGCGCGCTGGGTGCGTGCGGAAGTCGCGGCGCTCGATCCCACGTTGCCCGTGAACGTCGAAACCCTCAACCAGCGCGCCGGCAAGCTTGCGCAGCGCCCCCGCTTCAACGCCTGGCTCCTGGGCCTATTCGCCGGCATGGGACTGTTGTTGTCGGCCATTGGCCTCTATGGCGTCGTCTCGTTTCTGGTAGCGCAGCGCACACGGGAAATCGGCGTGCGCATGGCGCTGGGCGCAACACCCGCCGCGGTCGCCCGGCTGGTGCTCGGGCACGCCGCGCGATGGACCTTGACCGGCGCCGCGTTGGGCGTGATCGGATCGTTCTTCGCGGCGCGATGGCTCGAGGCCATGCTGTTCCACGTCTCGGCGCGGGATCCGTGGATATTGGCCGCCGCCGTAGGCGGATTGTGCGCCACCGCCATGCTGGCGGCCTGGCTGCCGTCGCGCCGCGCGGCACGCGTCGACCCCATGCAAGCCCTGCGCCAGGAGTAATCCCGCTCCCTTACGGTCGCGGCTCGGTAGCGGTGACCGGGCCGCGACTGCTCGTGACCGAGCCGCGACCGTAAGGGAGCGGTGTCCTGCTATAATCGAAGTTTCCCTTGTCTCAGGAGACTACGATACATGTTTGATCTGTTCCGCAGCCAACAAAAAACCGTGCGTATCATGCTCGGCGCTTTGCTTCTTCTGGTTGCATTGTCCATGCTCACCTACCTCGTGCCCAGCTACAACATGGGCGGCAGCGGCGGCTCCGATCAGGTGGTCGCCGAAATCGGCAAGGAAGCCATCACGCTACCCGAGGTCCAGCAGATTGTTCAGATGAATATGCGCGGCCGCCAAATGCCCGCCGAGCTGATGCCGCACTATATTCCCCAGTTCATCAACTCCATGGTTACCGAGCGCGCTTTGGCGTTCGAGGCGCAGCGGCTGGGCTTCAAAGTCTCCGACAGCGATCTGGCCGCCGGCATCCGGCAGACGCTTCCGCAACTGTTTCAGGATGGCAAGTTCGCCGGTAAGGACGCCTACGCTAACATGCTGGCCCAGCAGAACCTGACCATCCCGCAGTTCGAAGAGGACATGGCCCGCCAGTTACTCGTCACCAAGATCCGCAACGTCGCCGTGCAAGGCACCGTGGTGACTCCCCAGGAGATCGAGCAGGAATACAGGCGCCGCAACGATAAGGTCAAAATCCAGTACGTGAAAATCGCCGGCGATAAATTCCGCTCGGAAATCCAGGTGACTCCGGACGAGCTGCGCAAATACTACGATGCCAATAAAATCGCATATCAGGTCCCCGAGAAGCGCGATCTCGGCATCCTGATCGTCGACCAGTCCAAGCTGGAACAAACCATTCAACCCACCGACGCCGATCTGCTGCGCGTCTATAACGAAAACAAGGATACCTACCGCATGCCGGAGCGCGTCAACGTCCGGCACATCCTGCTGAAGACCGACGCCAAAGATCCCAAGTCGGACGCCACCGTCAAGGCCAAGGCAGACGATCTGGTGAAACAACTGCGCAAGCCCGGCGCGAACTTCGCCGACATGGCCAAGAAATACTCGGAAGACCCCGGCTCGAAGGACAAAGGCGGCGAGTACGACGGAGTCGTGCGCGGCCAGATGGTTCCGGAGTTCGAGAAGGCGGCCTTCTCGCTCAAGATCAACGAGATCAGCGACCCGGTCAAAACCACATACGGTTACCACATCCTGCAGGTCCTTGCGCACGAACAGCCGCAACTGAAACCCTTCAACGATGTGAAGGCGGCCCTGGAGGCCGAGTACAAGAAGCAGCGCGTGAACGACCTGATGCAGCAGCTTTCGGACAAGACACAAGCCGCGCTCACCAAGGATCCGTTGCATCCGGAAAAGGTGGCCGCCGATCTTTCCGTGCAGTACGTAAAAGCCGAGAATATCGGCGCGGGCGATCCTCTTCCCGGTGTGGGCGTGAACAAGGATTTCGAAGATGCGATTTCCAGCTTGAAGAAGAGTGAAGTCTCGCAGGCCGTCGTATTAACGGGCAACACCAGGATCGCCATGGCCGTATGCACGGGCGACAATCCGGCGCATCCCGCGGAGTTCGACGAAGTGCAAAGCAAAGTCCACGATGCGCTTTTCAAAGACAAGCTGAACAAGCTGGTCGATCGGAAGGCCACCGAACTGGTCGAGAAGACCCACGCGAATGGCGGCGATCTGGCGGCCGCCGCGAAGGCCATGGGTCTCGAAGCCAAGACCTCCGACGCCGTGGATCGCGCCGGCGCCATCGAGGGGCTGGGATCCGCCGGCATGTTTCCGGACGCCTTCATCAAACCGGTGGGTTCCATCATCGGCCCCAGCAGCATTGCCGCCGATTCGAAAGTGGTCTGTAAGCTGGTGGAGAAAATTCCCGCCGATCTCACCGGCCTGGCCTCCCAGCGCGCGGCGATTCGCGACCAGATCAAGGGCCAAAAAGACCAGGCCCGCGCCACCCTGTTTGAAGAGGGCGTGCGCGACGCGCTTACCAAGGAAGGCAAAATCAAAGTTCACCAGGACGTAATCGACCGCTTGCTCGCCAGCTATCACGGCTAACGGCATCTGACGGCGGCTAACGTAATGATTCATTCCCTGCTGGATTTCCTGCGTTCGCTGACCGACCCGGAGCGGTTGATTCAACTCCTCGGCACCCTGCTTACCGGGTGGCTGGGCTATGCCGTGCTCTTCGGTCTGGTGTTCGCCGAAACCGGCATGCTGGTAGGCTTCTTCCTGCCCGGCGATTCGCTGCTGTTCACCGTGGGTGTGGTCTGCGGCGCGGGACGCCTGGATATCGCGCTGGTCATCGTCCTGTTGATCTCAGCGGCCATGCTGGGCGATACCGCCGGCTACCTGCTCGGCCGAAGCACGGGACCGCACATCTTCAACCGGCCCGATTCGCGCATCTTCCGCCGCGAGTACCTGCTGCGCACGCACGAGTTCTACGAGAAGCACGGCGGCCGGACCATGGTCTATGCCCACTTCATTCCCATCATCCGCACGTTCGCGGCTTTCGTTGCCGGCGTGGGCCGCATGAACCTGGCGCGCTTCCTTTCGTTCGATATATTCGGCGTGACGGGTTGGGTCGTGCTGATGACGATGGCCGGTTACGAACTCGGCGGCGTAGGCTTCGTGCGGCACAACTTCGAAAAACTGATTCTGGGGATTATCGCCCTATCGCTGTTGCCGGCCGGCCTGGAAGTGCTGAAGGCCCGGCGGCGCGGCATGGCGGCCGCACAGCAGCCCCATGAATGACCTCGAATTGCTTTCCAGGGGCGTACTGGCCGGATTGGCGATCTCGGCGCCGGTGGGTCCCGTAAACGTCTTGTGCATCTCCCGTACCCTGTCCAAGGGTCGCATGGCCGGTCTGATCTCCGGCCTGGGAGCCGCGACGGCGGACACCGTATACGGCGCGATCGCGGGCTTTAGCATCAGCTTCGTCATACAGTTCCTGCTGCGTGAAGAATTCTGGATACGCCTCTGCGGCGGGGCCTTGTTGATCGGCATCGGTATCCATTACTATTTCAAAAGACCGCGCTCGCTTACCGAACAAAGCCGCGGCGCGGCGCACTCCGATTTCATCACGGCGTTCCTGCTGAACCTGACGAACCCGACGACGGTACTGTCCTTTCTCGCGGTGCTGGCGGTTTTGGGCATGGGCCATCACCGGGCCCGTTGGCTGACGCTGCTTTTGATCGCGGGAATTTTCTGCGGCGCCATGCTGTGGTGGATCGTCCTGGCCGCCACCACCGGTTATTTCCGCGAGCGGTTCGACGATAAAGCCATGCTGACGATGAACCGCATCGCCGGCCTGGCCATCGGCGGATTCGGGATCGTCACGCTGGCCCTGAGCCGCTGGCACGTCCAATGAGGAGGGCGGGCAATCCTGCCCGCAGCCGGCTTTCAGCCGGCTAAGGCGAGCTACGCTCGCCTGCGCTGACAAGAGTGTCAGCGCGGCAGGCATGCATGCCTGCGCCACGAGGGCCGATCCACTGAAGATGGCCAAACTCCAAAGCCGGCTTTCAACCGGCTGGACCCGCTGGAAAGCGGTTCAATGTGCGATAAACTCCAAAAAGCGCTCCGATTTGGGAAGTCGGCTTCCGGAATAAGCCGAAAATTCCTATTGACACAAAACCTATCCCATGATAGTGTTCCAAAAGGTAATATTTTACGGACTTTATTGAACACATTTTCCGTGTAAGTCCCGACGGGGGTTCCGGAGCTACGGAGCTACTCTATCTGATCGCCGTTCTCGCAGTGGGTCTTGGGATCGTCTTTCGCCGCGGCTTGGTGCGCCTTATCCAGCGCTCCGGCATGCTGAACCAGTGAAGCGACACCCTGGCTGACTCCGAAGCCGGCGCTCTATATATCCGCGCAGTTACTATTGAAAGCGAGGTGCGGCAATGCCCTCCATTCATGATTTGACCCATGAAGCGGGCTTCGTATTTGAAGCGGAGGTGGAACAACTGGGCGCATCCGGCGCCGCCGGCTTCCCGGCATCCGCCGAGACCGCCATCGTCCGCGTGACCAAGGTTCTCCGGAGCCCTGGCGCTCTGGCCCGTTACGGTGGGCATCGGATCACGGTCGCCCTGCAAGCGCCGGTGAGCCTGAAGGCGGGACAGTCCGCGGTGTTTTTCACGCATGGCGTGCATTACGGCGCAGGCTTGGTGGTGCGCGAACTGGGCAACGTTCCCCCGGAGGCCACGATGGAGTCACAGGTAAACAGCGCGGCGCAGGCCGCCGGCGACGACGAGTTGACGCAGCGGTTGGCGCAGGCGGAACTGGTGATTACGGGCGTGGCCGCGGCGCCGAAGCGTTATGCCCCAACGGCGCCCGGCACACGACATATCTCCGAACACGATCCGGATTGGTGGGTTTCCACAATTAACGTAGAAACGGTGGAAAAAGGCGTCCACGCCGGACCCACCAAGGACATCTTGTTTCCGCACAGCATGGACATCAAGTGGTACCGCGCGCCCAAGGTGCAAGAAGGCGACCGAGGCACTTGGCTGCTGCACAACCGCGATCGTCTTGGCAAAGCCGTTCCCGCTCAAGCGATAGTACATCCGCTGGATTTTCAACCTTTCGAGCGAGTCGCGCACGTTCGCGCTCTGCTGAAGAGCGGGAAGCCATAACCGGCCGCCGGGCCGCCGTCCTTGGGCCGCTTCTCCGCGAACGCCGCGGCATCCGGTGAAATCCCGGCAACAGCAAGGTAAGGAGCCGCTATGAAGATTACCGTCGTCAACATGATTCCGCAGTCCCTGAGCGGTGAAACGAACCAGGACAGCGAGCCGAATCTGGCCGTAAATCCGAACAATCCGCTGCAGATCGCAGCCACTGCCTTTACGCCAAACCCCTCCGGCGGCACTCTGGCCCCTATCTTCGTCTCATCCGACGGCGGACTGACATGGGCGCTGAACGCCATTGTACCCGGCGCGGGGAGTCTTCCCACCTTCGATATCACGACGAAGTTTGGCGGCACTTCGAATGTCCTTTATGGCGGCATCCTGCGCGCCGACGATGGCGATCTGAATATCTTGCGGACGAGCGATTACACCAGCAGCACCCCCATGACCGTGCTGGTGGACCGCGCCAACGAGGATCAGCCCTGGGTGCAGGCTGCCACCGCTACCGGTGTCTCGGGCAGCCCGGACCGTGTGTATATCGGCAACAACGACTTCAACACGTCGCCGAACACCGCGACCATCGATCAGTCGCTTAACGCCGCCACGGCCGCGCCGCCGGCCAGCTTCACGCCGATTACCGTTTCCACCAGAAGCCCCGGCGGCGGTCAATGCGGCCCTTCCATCCGGCCGACGATTCACTCCAGCGGCAGGATATACGCCGCTTATTTCAACTGGTCGGCCTTCACCGGTTCCATCGTCACGGCGGATGTGGTGGTATGCCGCGACGACAACTGGGGATCGGGCGGCACTCCCTATACCGCGCTGGTCGATTCTGGCGATGGCTTGGCGGGCGTGCGCGTGGTCACCGGCACCACCATCCCTTGGGAAAACACCAACTTTCTCGGGCAGGAACGCGTTGGTTCGCATCTTTCGATCGTCGTCGACCCCAACAACGAGAATAGGGCCTTTCTGGCGTGGGCCGATTTCCCGGGCGGAAGCGCGCCGTACACCATTCATCTGAGGAGTTCCAGCGATGGCGGCGTCACCTGGTCGGCCGATCTGCGCACGGTCGCCAATGGTATCAATCCGGCCCTGGCCATCAATTCCATCGGTAACGTCGGGTTTCTGTATCAGACCCTGACGGGATCGGGCAGTACTTGGGAAACGCACATCGAGATCTCCAGCGACGGGTTCACCACGGCGCCCGCGCCCATCGTGCTGGCTACCGTTCCCTCAAATGCCCCTACGTTCCAATTCCTCCCGTACCTGGGCGATTATATTTACCTCACGGCGGTTAGTGAAACCTTTTACGGCGTCTTCTGCGCCAACAATACGCCGAATAATGCGAACTTCCCAAACGGAGTCACGTTCCTCCGCAACGCCAACTTCACGACCAAGACTTTGCTCGACGTGGACGATAAGACTCCGGTCGCGATCTCCATCGATCCCTTTTTCTTCAGCATCGCGGAGACGTTCGTGCCGATTGAACCGATCCGGCCGATTATACCGATCGAGCCGATCGAGCCGATTGAGCCGGTCAGACCGGTGGTGCCGATCGTGCCGGTCAGACCCATTGGTCCCATCGGGCCGATTGAGCCGGTGAAACCGGTTGAGCCGATCGATCCGGTCAAGCCGATCGATCCGGTCGAGCCGATCGAGCCGATCGAGCCGGTCGGACCGGTCAAGCCGGAATAAAACGCGGAAACGAGGCGCGTTGGTGGACGTCCTCCTGCTGAACATGCCGTTCGTGTCGCTGGCGCGCCCCGCGATCGGCATCAGTCTGCTGAAAGCCCGCCTGGCCGAGGAGGGCTTCGCATGCTCCATCGGCTACGGCTCGTTGTTTCTTGCCGAGTGCGTCGGCCTGGCTTCTTACGAGCTGATCCTTGACCGTATCAGTCCGGCGATGTTCGCGGGCGACTGGCTGTTTTCGCAGTGGCTGTTTCCCGGCCGCGATCACTCCGTCTATCTCGAGACGCTACGCCGGCAATTGAGCGGAAACGCCGGCGGCTTCGCCACGGTCTTGGCCATGCGTGAGCGGATCGGCCAGTTTCTGGAAGCCTGCCTCGGCCGTTTCCAAGTCGCACGGTTCGACATGGTTGGCTTCACTACAACCTTCGAACAGAATCTGGCGTCTCTGGCGCTGGCGCGGCTGGTCAAGGAGCGATACCCGGAGAAGACCGTTGTCTTTGGAGGCGGCAACTGCGAGGGCGTCATGGGATTGGAGCTGCACCGCCAGTTTCCGTGGATCGATTATGTGTGCTCCGGCGAATCGGACAACAGCTTTCCCTTATTAGTGAAACGGCTTGCGTCGCGCCAGCCGCTGGACGGCGTCGCGGGCTTGATTCACCGCCGCTCCGGCGCATCCTGTCTCTCCGCCCCTCCCGATCGCATCCACGACATGGATGGTCTGCCCGACCCGGACTACGGCGATTATTTCAGCGCGCTCCGCGCCAGCCGCCTCGCGCCGCACATCCGTCCCGCATTGCTGATCGAGAGCGCGCGCGGCTGCTGGTGGGGAGCCAAGTCGCACTGCACTTTTTGCGGCCTGAACGGCTCCACCATGGCATTCCGCGGCAAGAGCGCCGGACGGGTGTATGCCGAGCTGGCGCGGCAGAAGGCGCGCTACGGCATCGGCCGTTTTCTGGCGGTGGACAACATTATGTCGTACGAGTATTTTCGCGATCTGTTGCCCATGCTCAAACAGCGCAATCCAGGCGTGTCGCTGTTCTACGAGATCAAGTCGAACCTCAAGCGCGACCAGGTGGAACTGTTGCGCGACGCCGGAGTGCTGGCTCTGCAGCCGGGCGTGGAAAGCCTCAACAGCCACGTCTTGCGGCTCATGCGCAAGGGCGTAACCGCCATCCAGAACGTGCAACTGCTGCGCCTCTGCCGGGAGTACGGCATTGAGATCGCCTGGAACCTGCTATACGGCTTTCCGGGTGAAACGTCGGAGGACTACGCCGAGACCGCGCGGGTCATCGCGGCCATTTCCCATCTCAAACCGCCCGGTATGGTCGCTCCGATCCGCCTCGACCG
Source organism: Bryobacteraceae bacterium (assembly GCA_050008575.1). Taxonomy (GTDB): domain Bacteria; phylum Acidobacteriota; class Terriglobia; order Bryobacterales; family Bryobacteraceae; genus Bog-159. Next base: position 39,387 of record JBEKMJ010000005.1, on the reverse strand, counting down.
CTTTAGCCCGAACTACGACCAGGCCGCGCAATTCGGGCTGGTAACCATCCATCCATTCTCAATGTATCCGTACATCTATCCGTTCCCTCCCGAAATTGTCGCTAACCTCGCCTATTTCTTCGAATACCGGTATGCCGACGGCCGCAACCCCGAGCTTTACATGCAACCGGTGCTCGACCAGGTGCGGGAGTGGCAGCGGAACCGAACGGGCGACCTGATCAAGCGCTATGGCGGCGAATCCGAATTGACGCTGGTGGATACGCGCGTCAACGGAAATCCGCGGCATTATCCGCTGAACGGAAAGCAGCGCGAGCTTTACGACTTCTGCGACGAAATCCAAAGCCGGTCGAGCATTGCGGACTTTGCCGCTGCACGCGGCGCGGAGCCGGTTTCGGTGGATTCCTTCCTTCAGCAATTGGTGGAAAGGCGACTGATGCTACGGGAGGGCAACCAATACCTCGGCCTGGCGGTCGATCCCGGCCGGCGCCGCAGCTCCCCGATGGCGGGCGAGGCGGCGACATTCTGAACTCCGATGCCCGCGGCCTGCTGCCAGTTCGACGTTCCATCCGAAATCGCGGCCTCGCCGTTGTACGCCGTTGGAGGCTTCGCGATAATTCCGGGCTTGTTCGCGGTAGATGCCTTGGCGGATCTCTTGGCTGAAGCTCTCTCGGTCAGGCCCGCCGGGCAACGCAACGAACTGGCGGCGCTTTCCGATGGAACCGAGGGGCGCGGCGGTTCCCCCGGGCGCGCGTTTAGCTCGTCCCCTGGCGGAACGGTCCAATGGCGCCTATTCAGCGCACCCGCGCTGATCGCATCCCTCTCGCGGATCTGTGGCTTGGCGGTCGCGCCTACCGGAGGCGGAACCTATACTTACTACGAGCAACCTGGCGATTTCCTCGCCCTGCACCGCGATATTGTCCGTTGCGACCTCGCCGCGATCACCTGCCTCAGTGAAGCCTGCGCCACGCCCGGCGGCGGCCTGTTGGTTTATCCGCGACACGCAACCGAACCGCTGTCGGGAGCGCGCGCGGCCGGTAGAACCGCCGCTACCCGCGTGCCGCTCGGCCCAGGTGACACAGCCACCCTGCTGGGCGGCATCGTGCCGCACGAGGTCACGGCGATGCAAGCGGGCCAGGAACGGATCGTATCGGTGATGTGTTACCGCCTGCCGGCCGGCGGCAGCCAGTAGCCGCCGTCCGCAAGCGGCTATTGCTTCGGCCGCGGCGTGGCGTCGCCCTGCGTCAACCCCATCGCCCACTTCACCGCTTCGGTCCACATCTGCTGGATGTCCGGGCGGTCCCAGATGTCCTCACGGTGGCCCAGCGACGAATAAAACACCCGGCCTTTCCCGTATTGGTGCACCCAGGTGACGGCGAAGTCCTTGTCGGTGCGGTGCACGCGCGGGTTCTTCAGGTCGACTGTGTTCGCGTCGATGCTCATCAACACCCGCACCTTGTCCCGCGAATACGGCTCCTTGAACTGGTAGATCTCGTCGTAGATCGGGAAGTGCGACGGAAAATGCTTGGTGGCCGGGAAGGCGTTGTCCTCCACGTTGATCTCGGCATGCACCTGCATCCATGGGTGCTCGTTGAAGTAGCCGCCGATCAGGTCGCCGTAGTCCAGCCATTTGTAGAACGTATCGGTGGCGCTGTGCGTGCCCAGGAAACCTTTGCCATCCTCCTTCACGAAGGAAAGCAGGGCGGCTTTCTGCTCGTCGTTTAAGTCCAGTTCGCCGGTCGTATAGAACATCACAGCGTCGAAGTAATTCAGGTTCTTGGCGTTGTTCGATAGCTTTTGCTTGGTCAGCAGTTCCGAATCGGTGCGCAGGTAAGTGTCCCAAAGGCCGGTCTGCTGGCCCAGCTTTTCGATGGTCGCCATGGCATGCGACACCGAATCGTGCTCGAAGCCCTTCACCTCGCCGATGAAAAGCAGCTTCTTCCTGGGCGGCGTCTGCGCTTGCGCCGAGCCGCCAATGCCGAGCGTCATCAACAGAGATGCGAGCAATATCCAATTCTTCATAAGTGTTACCCGAAGGGCAATCATCTCACCAGTACCGTTACGCCGCAACTACCAGCGGCGAACAGGGTTAAGTTGCCAAAGCCAGGGCTACAATACCTATAGGAGCAACAGGCCGCTATGCGAAAGTTATGTCTTGTCTTTTCGCTGCTGCTATCGAGTGCCATCCTGGCCGACAGCCAGGTGCTGGTCGGCCAGCACGTTTTGGCTGGCAGCGGCGTCGATACGCCCACCGCCATGGCCATCGACAGTCAGGGATTTGTCTACGTGGCCGGCAACACCACCGCCGAAGATTTTCCGGCCTCGAACGCCGTCGCATCGCAACCGCCGCAAGGCGTTCTCGAAGTGAGCGCCAACGGGGCCGCGTTCGTGAATGCGGGTCTCAATGCCAGCACCAGCGCGAATACCGGCAATTTTGGCATTACTGCGGTGGCCGCCTCCAGCGACGGCACGCTGGTGATCGTCTCCGCGTTTGCGGGCAGCTACCGCAGCACCGACGCAGGCGTTACCTGGAAACCGACGGCGGACGGGCTGCCGGGGGCAGTCGCGCTGGCGGTGGACCCGGTCACCCCCACCAATGTCTACGCGATCATGCCGAACGGCACGTTTTACCGCAGTTCCAACGGCGGCGTGAATTGGCAGGCCATCGCGGGCCCGCCGAATCTGCAGGTTTATCAGGCGCCCTATGCGGGGTTCCTGCCGTCCGGCACGGAGTCGATCTCGATAGACCCAAAGAATTCGGCCACGCTGTATGTGTGCGCCAATTCCGCGGTCTATCGCAGCACCGATGGCGCGCAATCGTGGCAGCCGCTCTCCATCCCCCTTGCCAGCGGCCTCAGCGGCCAGTACCCAGTGTCTGCTTTCGCCCTGGCGCCTTCCCAGCCGAACGTACTCTACGTGGCGGCTTCAACCGAATACGTGGCGGCTCCGCTCTACACCAGCACTGACGGCGGGTCCACCTGGACAGCCGGCGCGAACGTTAATGCCCCCTCCTTCGCCGCCGTCCTGGCTGTCGATCCTACCAATCCGTCCACGCTTTGGGTTGCGGCCGTCGATGGAACGGTGAAGAAAAGTACGGATAGCGGCGTTGTATTTCAGACCATCGCGGCCCTGGGCAGCGGCCCCGCGGGCTATTCCATCGCCATCGATCCCGCAAACTCAATGCGCGTGTATGCTGCGAGCTACACTAACATCTTCGAAACCTCCGACGGAGGGACGACCTGGTCAACCGTGCTTTCGGGTTTCGCCTATACCCCTTACGCCGCGCCGTCGCGGGTCTTTGCGTTCAGTAGCATCGTGCCCGCCACGGTCTTCCTCGCCAAGCTCGATCCATCCTTGTCGCAGGTGGTCTATGCCACTTATCTGTGGGCCGGATCGGTTACTGGCATCGCCGTCGATAACCAGGACAACGTAGCTCTCACCGGTTCCAACGCGACAGGCGGGATTGTGGTGAAAGTGAACGCGGCCGATAGCTCGGTGCTCTACTCCACCGTCATCAATGGAGTCGCGCCGAATGCCATCGCCATGGATGCCAGTGGCAATGCCGTGATCGCGGGCGATGCCACTAGCCTGGCGCCAACGAAGGGCGCGTACCAATCCGCGCCGCCCGGCCCCTGCCCAACGAATCCGACCACAAGCCTGCCGCAATCGTTCCCCTATAACGCTTTCGCCGCCAAATTGAACGCCAGCGGCGCACTGCTGTACGCGACATATGTCACCGGTTCCTGTGGCTCCTACGCGTACGGGCTGGCGCTCGATTCCGCCGGCGACGCTTATCTTGCCGGGGAAACTACTTCGCCCGATTTTCCAGTCACCCAGAACGCCATGACTGCCATGTTCACCGGTGGCATCTCCAGCGGCTTCGTGTCCAAGCTCAGCCCCGGTGGCGACCAATTACTCTATTCCAGCTTCCTCGGCGGCGGCAACCTTTCGGCGGCGCACGCGATCACGCTGGATGGCGCGGGCAATATCTATCTGGCCGGCTCGACGCAGGCCAGCGCAACCGCGGGCGCGGTCCAAGCTTTGCCCGCCATCGGGGCATCCTGTCCTTTCCAACCTGGGGCCCTGTTCCCGCAGACGGACGACGCCTTCGTCATGAAGATGACGCCTTCCGCGGCGCCGGCCGCATTCCTGGCGACCTTCGGCGGTTCCTGCCGGAGCGAGGCGGATTCCATGGCGTTCGATGCTGCCGGAAACATTTGGCTGGCCGGATCGAATGGCTCGACTAACTTCGTTACCCTGGGGCCAATTGCAGGCCTCGCGACACTGCCGCCGCCCAGCCCGAATACCGGGTTTGTGGCCGAATTGAACGCCACCGGCTCCGCCGTACTCTCCGCCACGCTGACCAATTCCTACCCTGGAGTAGTGGCGGCGGATGCGACCGCCGTTTACTATGCGGGATCGCTGGGGCCAACTGCGCTGGTGGCTGAGATTAACCCCGCGCAGGCCCCTCCCATCTTCATCGATGAGATTGTGCAGGAGAGCCCGCTGCTTCCGGCCACTGCGCAGCGCCCGCCGTCTCCCGTAGCTCCTGGCGAGATTGTCAGGATTCTCGGCCGCGGCATTGGTCCGCAAACGCAGGCGGGCGCTAAACTGACCGCCGCGGGCACGCTCGCCACTTCCATCGGCGGAGTGACGGTGACGTTCAACGGCGTGCCTGCCCCGCTGTTGGCGGCCCAGGCGGGCGAGATCGGGTGCATCGCGCCCTTCGAACTGGAAGGCCTTACAAGCGCCGTGGTCGAGGTGCAATACAACGGGCAGACGTCCAACGCATACACGGTGAGCGTGCTCCAGCAGAACCCGGACATTCTGGCGGTCGCCAACTCCGATTGGACTGCCAACACGCCAACCAATCCGGCCAAGTCCGGCTCGCAGGTGGTGATCTTCCTGACAGGTCTGGGCCAGACTATCCCGGCCAGCAGCGATGGCGCCATCAATCAACTGCCGCCGGCGCAGCCTCAAATCATGCCCGCAATCACGGTTGAGCCTGTGGCCGGCACCGTGACCTTCATCGGCGCAGCCGTCTACGAGGTGGCCGGCGTTTCCCAACTCAACATGATCGTGCCCACGCTGCCCGCGCAGGGGTCTCCCCAGCTTTTGGTGTCCATCGGCAGCTCGCCCGGGCCTTTTGCAACTGTCTACGTCGCGCCGTAGTGAGAGCGGGGCTCATTGTGGGGCGGGACTCCAGTCCTGCGCGGGTCCTCCAGGACCCGCTCTTCGCGTAACGAAATCCGCCCTAAACTGCACTCGCAAAGGCCGACGTGGACGTCGGCCGCAGGACTGGAGTCCTGCCCCACCTAGTTCTCGCTTCCGGGGGTGCAGAAACTCGAGAGGCGCACGAAGCTAAACTAAGTCCAGTGGGACTACCCATCCTGGTCCACGGCCATCGCGGCGCGCGCGCCATGCGCCCGGAGAACACGCTGCCGGGATTCGAATACGCCATCTCCGTGGGCGCGGATGCCGTGGAACTGGACGTAGCGGTGACCCGCGACGATGTGGTCGTGGTTTCGCACAACCCGAAGATGAATCGCAAGATTTGCCGGTCGTCCGACCCGCCTCGCGCCATCCGCGATCTGACTCTTGCCGAACTCGAACGCTGGGATTGCGGCGCGCTGCGGAACCCGCGCTTCCCAAATCAGATCCCGATCCCCGGCGCACGCGTTCCCACGCTCGACCAGGTGCTCAACCTCGCGGACCGCGGCCATTTCCTTTTCAACATCGAAGTCAAGAGTTTCCCGGATCGTCCTCGGCTGGCGCCTGAACCGGAATATTTCGCCGAATTGGTGTATCAGGCGATCCGGCGCCACAAACTGGAAAAGCGCGCGATCGTGCAGTCGTTCGATTTCCGCATCCTGCACGCCATGCGCCGGTTGGCGCCCGCGATCCGTCTCGGCGTGCTGTATGCCGGCCGTCCGAAGAGCTTCGCCGCCATCGCGCAAGAAGCTGGAGCCGGGATCGTGGTTCCCTATCATGCGCTGGCCTCCGCCAGGCAGGTCCGCGCCGCGCATGCCGCGGGCCTGGAAGTGGTCGTCTGGACCGCCGATCGTCCCCGCGACTGGCGGCGGCTGATCGCGGCGCAGGTGGACGCCATCATCACCGATAACCCGGAGGCGCTGCTGGCATATTTGAAGGAAGCCGGAATGCGATAGAGTGGAATGGTGCGTGGCGCTTGCACGTCGCGGCTCGCCGGCAGCGTCTCCGTGATGCTCGGAGCGATACTCCCGATCGCGGTGTGCGATGAAATCGATCCCCTTGCGCTGCTGAACCAGGCCCGCGCAAGAATCGTCGAGGATATCGGGAGACTGCCGAAGTACACCTGTGTCCAGACCGTACACCGGTCCAGATTCGAGGCTATCCCTGCAATCCACGTGACCAATTGCGGCTACGTGCGGGACCCGGAGATCGAACCGCGTCTGGCGCTTACATGGACTGACCGTCTCAAATTGGATGTGACTGTATCCGAGGGGGCCGAAATTTTTTCCTGGGTGGGTGCCGGCCGCTTCCAATCCGCAGAGCTGGAAAACATCGTCGGTGGAGGCCTGACGGGCTCCGGCGATTTTGGTCCGTTCCTGATGAGCATCTTTTCGGCCAGCGGATCGGAGTACCAGTATCTCGGCTCCGAGCAAGACAAGGGGCGAAGCTCCGCCGTATACCACTATCGCGTGCCGATTGCGGTAAGTCACTACCAAGTAAGACTTGGCCCCCGGCCGGTGGATCAGGCGACCATGGCCTATGAGGGTAGGTTCTGGATCGATCGGCAGAACGCCGAGCTCAACAGGATGACGATTGAGGTCCCCGATCCCCCGCCGGAGTCGCGCATGTGCCGCGTCGAGACTACCATCGATTATCGCCGGACCCCGATTCGCGGCTCCGATTTTCTACTGCCGCAATTGACGGTTCTGAAGATGTGGGATCTGGAAGCCCAACGCTCTGAGAACCGGATCGAATACACTTCCTGCCGTATCTTTCAGGCCCATTCGGTCTTTCGGACTGATGTGGCGCCCTCTTCCAACGATTCGGCAACGCCGCAAAAACTCGTGGCTATACCGCCAGGAATCACGATCAAGATCGCATTGCGGTCCAAAATCGACTCGGATGTTTGGTTTGCCGGCGACGCCATCGAAGGACAGTTAGTGAAGGCGATCCGGACTCGGGGGAGCATCCTGGTCCCTGAAGGAGCGGTCGCGCACGGGCGGATCGTCCGCTTGGAACGGCAATACCAGCCCTCGCAATACATCGCCCTGGGCCTGGCATTCCATTCCATCGAGGTGCACGGCAGTGAGATGCCGCTGGCACTTGTCCCGGTGATTCGATCGAAGGGAGAGCGCATCTTGACCGGTCCAATCGAGATCCGCGAGGGCGTAGGCGCGTACATGTTCAAAAGCGACCGCGTGGCACTCGATAATGGCTTCGTTTCCGAGTGGAAGACCGTGGAAATAAGTCAGGATACCGAAGACAGACGACAGAAGTCAGAAGACAGAATACATTGACGCCACTTTAGACTCTTCCGACTCCTGAGTTCCGCTCACGCGCCTAATAGACCTGGAAACAGAACGTCTGGTTCGAGTCGGTCGGCGACAGCGAGTATTCGCCGTTTTCCAGAATCTCGTCCACCTCGATCTTGTACAGGTTCTCATCCAGCCGCGTGACGTTGAGCCGGATGGGGTGCGCCACTATTTTGTTCTTGCGGCGGATCAGCACTTCGCGCTGGCCGCCCTTGGAAAGGAGTTTGTAAAGCTGCAGATGGTCCGCCTGCAGTTGGTCCGTCAAAATCAGAAACGCCGGCGAGGCCAGCGGCGTGCGCGCGGTGGAGTTGGCGCCCGCGATGGCGTAAGCCGTTTCGCCCTTGCGCTCTTCCTGTTTGGCTTCCACGCTTTCCGTCGGTATCAGGTCGTCGGCATGCATCAAGTAGGGGATGTCCGGCTTAGGGGGTCGCGGACCCGCATACTTGTCCGCCAGCAGCGGCGATGCGCACAATAGAACGAGCGGCAACCATTTCCTCATACAGATTACTCTACCGCTTACTTCGCCGCTATCGGGAACCCGCGCGGATGGCTTCGAGCACGCGATCCAATTGCTTCTCATCGACCGGCTTGGCCAGCACGTAGCGCTGGTCGCCCGCGAAATCGGCCGACAGATCCGCGTTATACGAATCGGAAAGCAGCACGAATCCGCTCACGCGCGTTTTCACTTGTTCCGCGGTTTCCACCCAATTGAGCCCCGGCGCGTGAACCGAGCAGAAGATAGCGTCGAAGCGCAGGCGCTGCGCCAGGTCCAGCCCCTCGTCGGAGCTGTTCACCGGCACCACCCGATATCCGCGGTCGGCCAGCAGGCCGCGCAACTGCGTCTGAATGGCTTCTACCGGTTCAATCACCAGCGCCGTGCAGGGGCGGGCGCCATCGCGCCCGTTATCCGGCGCGGGGCCGCTGGGCCTCTCCCGCGCCGCGCAGGGCAGCTCCACTTGAAACGCCGGGTCTCCCGCCGCCTGCTGTACCATCCGTATCTCGCCTCCATGACCGGTGATCAAACTGCGGCAAACGCCCAGACCCGCGCCACCGGTGCTTTCGTCCTCGTCCGGCACAAACGGGTCCGCGGCCCCTTTCGGAGCGCTGTAGCCGATCTCCACCAGGGCACGCCGGGCGACCACGGTGGTGCGGATGGCGATGGACTTCTCGCTCTCATCGGAAAGCGATTGCTCCGCATGCACCAACAGGTTCAGGAAGACCTGCTCCAATTGGCCATGCGACCCCTGCACGGTCACAGGCTCGTCGGCCAGCAGACTGCGCGCCCGAATCCCGCGCACTTTCCACTCGCGCTCGCGGAACGCGATCAGGTTCCGCAGCAGGCCGTTCAGCTCGACCGGCTGGGTTTGGGCCGGGCCTGTGCCCGCGAATCCCACCAGCCGGTCGACCATCTCCGCGGCGCGGCGCGCTTCGGCGGCAATACTGGCCAGGTCCGCGGTGGAAGGTCCCCGCGGCTCCTCGCCGGCGGCCTGGGCCAGATTGCCTATGGCCGCCAGCGGCGTCCGCAGATCGTTGACGATGCCGGAGATCAGTTGGCCCACCGCGGCCAGCTTTTCCGTACGGAAGAGCTGCTCGCGGACGGAGCGCTGGTCAAGCAGTTTCACCGCTACGCCGATCTGGTTAGCCAGGTGTTGCGTCAGTGTTTGCTCATCGCGGCTGAAAACCCGGGCGCGGTCGCATTGGTCCATCTGCAGAATGCCCAATACCTCGCCTTGCGCCAGCATGGGGACGAAAAGCAGCGACCGCGGCGCAGCCTTGGTACCCTCCGGGCCGGGCACTCCCGTCACCGGAAATGGACTACGGGAGGTGTCCGGAATCGCCAGCAAGATCCGGTAGTGGAAACAGGCTACGGCGCCCGCCTGCGGGCCGGCTTGAGGAGCCGAGAGCGGAATGGGAGCCTGATCGGCGCCGCGATCCACCGCTTCGAGCGTTTTCGCGTGACGGTTGTACAAGTACAAATGCGCGGCACTGACTCCGAAGATTTTGGGCACCACCATCCGCACCTTGTCGAGGATCTGGTCCGCTGAAGAGGCGCCCAGAAGCTCCTCGCCCAGCTCATAGGCGCGGCGCAACATTTCGCGCTGCCCGCGGAGCCGTTCATCGCGCCGCCAGATCGCGAAAACGATCGCCGCGATCGCGAATATTCCGAAAGGCAGTGCCACTGGCATGGTCATTAGCAGAAGCGGCCCCCTCATGACGCGTCCGGGACCTGCGCCCGCAGCCAGGCGTCCAGTTGCGCGCCGCGGAAATCGTCGATAGCCAGATCCACGCCCGGCAGCTCGCGATGCGTGGTCCTTAGACCCACGATGCGCGCGCCCGCCGCCCGCGCGGCGGCGACGCCCGAAAAAGAATCTTCAAACACGATGCAGTTCCGCGGCGCCACCGCCAGCAACTGGGCGGCGCGCAAATAGATTTCGGGGTGCGGCTTGGCGTGTTGCACCTGGTGGCCATCGACGACCACGCGGAAATACGCGCGCAGACCGCCGCCATCCAGAATAAAATCCACGTTCGCGGGTTCGGCGTTGGTCGCCAGCGCAATCGGTTCCGCGCGATGCCGGTGCAGGAACTCGCGCACGCCCGGCACCAGCGCTTCCTCCAGCTTATCCGCCAGCATGGGTTTCAACATTTCCCGGTACAGCTCTTCCTTGGCGGCCCCGTGAGCGGCGACCTCTTGCGCGCTCAATTGCGGCCCGAAGAAGTCGCGCACAATTTCGTCATTGCGCCGCCCGTACATACGTTCCATGCGCACCTCGCCGGCGTCGATCCCGAAGCGGCGGTTGTACAACATCCAGGCCTTCACGTGCCACGGATTCGAATCCACGATCACTCCATCCATGTCCAGCGCCATGGCCATCCCCGGCCGCAGCCCCCCATCATCCACCGAGTTGCTCCTCCAGCCAGTGCATGTATTTGGCGGAGCCTTCCACTACCGGCATCGCCAACAACTCGGGCACATCGTATGCATGCGCTTCTTCCAGGGCCGTCCGCAACGCTTCGAAAAGCCGGCGTGACGACTTGATGATGAGCAGGCACTCCGCGGCCGACTCGATGGCGCCTTGCCAGCGGTAGACGCTACGCGCACCGGGCACCACGGTCACGCACGCCGCCACGCCGGCCTCGATCAGCACTCGCGCCAGCTTGGCGGCCTCGTCTTCCGTCGCGCAAGTACTCAACACAACAATTTTATCCGTCATAAATGAAAATATGCGAACAAGATTTCGATTCCGATGTTAACATTATCTTCTTGGCATCCGATGAAGTCGTCCTTGACAAGATTCGCAGGCGCAGCGGTGTTGTTGTTACTTGCATGCTATGCATTTATCGCGTTGCAAGGAACCCAGGGTATTCCCGGACTCATGGAGAAACGCCGCCTCATTCGCGAATACGAGAAGAAGAACGCGGATAAGGCGCGCGAGATCGAAGAGCAGCGCGCGCGCATCTCCCGCTTCGGCGACAGCCCTTCAGGCGAACTGGAGATCGAGAAGCGTCTGAAACTCGTGAAGCCCGGCGAGAAGGTTTTCATGCTGCAGGACGCACCGCCTACGACCCCGCCGCGGCCGTAATCGACATAGGACGTGGGGCAGGCTCGCAGCCTGCGCGGGCCTCGCAGGCCCGCCCTTCCAGCCAACCCGCATTCACGCGGCATCGAAGCAGCAACCCGAAACTGATCGCAGCCGTGGCGATAGTTAGCGCGTCGATAAGCGCCGTGCGCGCCAATTCCCAGGTGACTACCGCCATCAGCGCCACGGACGCGACAGATCCTGCTTGCAGGAACGCCAGCAGCACATAGCCACTGCCGTATAGGACGTAGCCGATCTTCACAAAGGCCACGCCTGCGATGAGCAGCAGAATAACTAGCGGCCGCAGGCGCCGGCTGCACTTCCACCATTCGCGAAAAGCCGCCACCACTCCGGCGGTGACGAAGATGACCAGCGCGGCTGCGCCCGCCACGGCCGCGCCGATGGATGCAAGCCGCGCCCACGAATTGCGTCTTAGCCGCCGTCCGGCTCAGCGTCCACAGCGCTTGCGCAATGATTGCGATCACCATTGGCTTCAGCCCGTAAAGGAACCGTCCCACCTGTGGCAGGATGCCGAACCGCACGTAAGCCGATGCGAAACACGACACCATCACCGCCGCCGGAACGATGAAGCATGTCCAGGCCACGACCAAGCCCGGCCACCCCGCGCGCAGGTAGCCGAGAAACCTGTCCACTTCGGTTGAAGTCGGCCGTGGAATCAGGCTGGCCGCGCCCCAAGCGGTCGAGGAATTCCTCGCGGGTGACCCAGCGCCGCCGCGCCACGACTTCGTCTTCCATCATGGCGATGTACGCGGCGGGGCCGCCAAACGCGGTCAGGCCCAGACGCAGGAACAGGCGGGCAACCTCGAGCAGGCGCGCGGTCCGGCCGGGCGCGGCGCGTGGAAGAATCGCCATCCTCCGCGCCTTCCGCTTCCAATTCGTCTTAGCGGCTGGCGATAACTGTGATAGATTGCTCGATTCCGTCGCGCGTAAAGGCGATCATTCATAGGTTGTTTCTCGGGAAGGAACTGCAATTGATGTAGCAGCCCAGGTGCGAGACGCCGGTCTGAAAGGCCGGCGGCAGCGCATGGCGCTGCCCCACGCGGCCACTAACGGCCAACCATCTGAAAACACGCCGGATGCGGAGGCCCGTACTTTTTTGATATTTCGGCCCGATACTCCTGCTAAAATTTGAAGTATGGGGGGCATGCGCCACCCGGAAAGGCACGCCGGCTAGCCACACGCTACCTGGCTATCACCTGGCTACCACAATGTTCAGATTCGATCAATTGATCCGCCGTGACATGATCATCCGCGACGTGAAACAGTCGCACCCGGAAACCGTGCCGGTCTTCGAAGAACTGGGATTCCGCTCCAGTTGCGACGACTGCGATATCGAATCCGTGGCGCGCAAGAACGGCATTCCCAGCCAGGACGTGGTGGCGGCCCTCAACCAGGCCGCCTTCGGATCGCGCGCGGATCAACACGAAAGCTAACGAAAACAAATGACTATGCTAGTCGGCAAACCAGCCCGTAAAGCCATCAAGGAAGGCACCCAGCCACTCGATGTGTTCTTCGCCCCCAAGACCGTCGCGGTCATCGGCGCCACCGAAACCGCCAACACCGTGGGGCGCACTATTCTCTGGAACCTTGTCAGCAGCCCATTCGGCGGCACGGTCTTCCCCATCAATCCCAAGCGGCCGAGCGTACTTGGCGTCAAAGCCTACAAGCACATCTCCGAGGTGCCCGAGCAGGTGGATCTGGCCGTCATCGTGACGCCGGCGGCCAGCGTGCCCGGCATCATCCACGATTGCGCAGAGGAAGGCGTGAAGGCCGCCATCGTGATCTCGGCGGGATTCAAGGAGATCGGCCCAGCCGGACTGGAACTGGAGCGGCAGACGCTGATCGAGGCGCGCCGCGGCAACATGCGCATCATCGGACCGAACTGTTTGGGCGTGATGAGTCCGCTTACGGGGCTCAATGCGACCTTCGCGGCCGGCATCGCGCGCCCCGGCAATGTAGGTTTTATCAGCCAGAGCGGCGCCCTATGTACCGCCGTGCTGGATTGGAGCCTGCGCGAACTGGTGGGCTTCAGCGCCTTCGTTTCGATCGGCTCCATGCTGGACGTAGGCTGGGGCGACCTGATCTATTACCTGGGCAACGACCCGCGCACGCGCAGCATCGTCATCTATATGGAGAGCATCGGCGATGCCCGCGGATTCCTCTCCGCGGCGCGCGAAGTGGCCCTGAACAAGCCCATCATCGTCATCAAGGCCGGACGCAGCGAAGCCGCCGCCAAGGCCGCGGCCTCCCATACAGGCTCGCTGGCCGGCAGCGACGAAGTGTTGGAAGCCGCCTTCCGGCGCAGCGGCGTGCTGCGCGTGAACAGCATCGCCGACCTTTTCTATATGGCTGAAGTGCTGTCCAAGCAGCCCAGCCCGAAGGGTCCGCGGCTGACGATTCTGACCAACGCCGGCGGTCCCGGTGTGCTGGCCACCGACGCGCTGGTCTCGACCGGGGGAGAACTCACCGAGATATCGCCCGGAATTCTGGAGTCGCTGAATCAAATTCTGCCGGCCGCCTGGAGCCACAACAACCCCATCGACGTGCTGGGCGACGCCAGTCCCGAGCGGTACGCCAAGGCGGTCGAGATCGCCGCCAAAGACCCGAATAGCGACGGCCTGTTGGTAGTGCTGACGCCGCAATCCATGACGGATCCCACGCAGACCGCCGAGCACCTGAAGCCCTACGCCAAGCTGGACGGCAAACCGATTCTGGCGAGTTGGATGGGCGGCGCCGACGTGGCGGCCGGCATCGGTATCCTGAACCAGGCCAGAATTCCCACCTTCCAGTTTCCGGATACCGCCGTGCGCGCGTTTACCTATATGTGGCGCTGGGCGTACAACCTGAAGGGCCTGTATGAAACGCCGTCTTTGCCGGAGGACTCGGCCGAGTATGCGCCCAACAAAACGTTGACCGCCGAGATCATTCAAAACGCGCGCGACGCCGGCCGCACCATCCTCACCGAGGCCGAATCGAAGCAGGTGCTGGACGCCTATTACATCCCCACGGTACGCACCGTGGTGGCGCGCACCGTGGCGGAAGCCGCGGAGCAGGCGGAGCGTATCGGCTACCCGGTGGTCCTGAAGTTGTTCTCGGAAACCATCACGCATAAGACCGACGTGGGCGGCGTGCAATTGAACCTGGGTGGCCGCGAGGCCGTGGAGCGCGCCTGGCACCGCATTCAAACATCGGTAACCGAGAAGGCCGGCGCCGAGCACTTCCAGGGCGTCACCGTGCAGCCCATGATCAAGAGCGGCGACGGGTACGAGCTGATTATCGGCAGCAGCCTGGACGCCCAGTTCGGGCCGGTGCTGCTGTTCGGCACGGGCGGCCAGTTAGTGGAAGTCTTCAAGGACCGCGCGCTGAGCCTGCCGCCCCTGAACACCACGCTGGCGCGCCGCATGATGGAGCAGACCAAGATCTACAAAGCGCTGCAGGGCGTGCGCGGGCGCAAGCCGGTGAACCTGGCGGAGTTGGAGCAAGTGATGGTGCGCTTCAGCCGCCTGGTAGTGGAGCAGCCGTGGATCAAGGAGATCGACATCAACCCGCTGCTGGCGACTCCGGACCGCCTGGTGGCGCTGGACGCGCGCATCGTGGTACACGGACCCGAGGTGAGCAAGGAGCAACTGCCCAAGCTCGCCATCCGGCCATATCCCACCCGCTACGTTTCCAAGTGGACCATGAAAAATGGGGAAGAGGTCCTCATCCGGCCGATCCGGCCGGAGGACGAGCCCATGATGGTGAAGTTCCATGCGACCCTTTCCGAGCGCAGCGTGTACCTGCGATATTTCCACCTCATGAACCTTTCGCAGCGCGTGGCGCACGAGCGGCTGACGCGCATCTGCTTCATCGACTACGACCGCGAAATGGCGATGGTCGCCGAGCGGCGCAACCCCAACAGCGGGGAGAACGAGATTCTGGGCGTCTCCCGCCTGACGCGCGTTCTAGGCACCAACGACGCGGAAGTGGCCGTGTTGGTCAGCGACCAATTCCACAGCCGCGGGCTGGGTAAAGAGTTGCTGGCGCGCCTGGTGATCGTCGGCGGCGATGAGAAACTCGGCGCGCTGAAGGCGGATATCCTGCCCGACAACCGGGATGTGATGCGCATCTGCGAGAAACTGGGGTTCACGTTGCGGCACTCCCTCGAAGACGAAGTAGTGAAAGCCGAATTCCGCTATTAGGTGGGGCAGGCTTCTGGTGGGTCAGGCTCGCAGCCTGCGCGGGCCTCGCAGGCCCGCTCTTCGGCGAGCGAAGCTCGACGGCCTACTGCTCTGGCGCCGCCGGCGCCGCGTGCGGATTCACGGGCGGTACGGCTTGCGGCTCAGGCCGCTGCGCGGCCGGCGCCGTAGCCCCGCGCCCCAGCCGCAGATTCTGGAAATCCTTGCCGCCGATCACGTAATACCAATCCGCAAACCGGTCGTTCAACTCGCGCGCTATCCGCTCGCCGGCGCTCGCATCGCCTCCGTACGCCGCGGCTTTAGCGGCGTCGAAATGCACCATCACAAACAAATTGCGGTTGTCCGAAAGTGCGCCTGGCTTCGTATCGCCAGCGGCCACTTCCCCGAACCGCAAGGAGTACATCAGGCCGTTGCTAGTCTCCACCGTCATGTCGCCCTCGCTCGAGTAAACCCGGCCTTGCGGCGTGAAGAAATATCCGGCCTTCTGTAGCGACAGCGCGGTTTCGAGCGTCAACTGCAGCTCTTCGTGGCGCAATCCGGCCGCCAGGCCGGGCGGCTTGGGGCGCACATCCACGATCTTAAGACCATCGAGCGCCGCCGCCATCGCATGCACCGCCGGCAAGTTGAGCTTCTCCCCGGCGGCGTTCCATTCGCCCTTATCCTGTGTGAGCACGGTGGTTTCCGCATGGCTCATCCCACCCGACGGATCGATGTTATAGCGGTTGATGGTCACCTTGCGGATGGCGGCGCTGGCAATGCGCAACAAGCCGGCGTTCACCCAGTCGGCAAAGTGCGCCGACGGATCCGCGTCGGTCTTCACCGCGTAAGTGCGCTTCTGTCCGGGCTCGCGCACATAGCGATATCCAGTCTTACCTTCCACCGGCTTGCCGAAAATGTAATCGGCCAGGATGGCGCCGTTTGCGTCGCGCAAAGTGACCCGCTTGCCGCGCCCCGTGAGACCGCCGGCTTTTTCATCCAGCGGATCGACCACGCCGTACTTGGCATGATCCAGCGCCGAATCCGAGACTACCGTATCCTTCTTTAGAAACATGAGCGCCGCGGCGGTCTTCACCAGGCGGTCGCCAATATCGACGCGGTAGTTATAGCGTGAAGCGATCACCCACTTACCCTGCTGGAACTGCACCTTTAGCGGCAGCGCGGTCGCGGTAGCTTCATCGTAGTCCACCACTTCGATGGTGCGCGGCGCCTGCGGATCGGTGAAGGTCGGATAAAACGCCTCCCCCTGATCGCTCATGATGGCGGGCACGCGGGCCTCCGGCTCGATGACCGCGGCCGAGATCGCCAGCACCACCGCCGCGCCCGCCAGCACAGCGGTCTTGACGTTCTCGGTCATGCGGCCTCCTTCCCCACCAGGCGATCTACCGGCACGCCGATGCGCTCGCGGCGCAGGCGGCGCACCGAGACGACCAGGAAAACGATGAATGCCGGGATCGGCGGCAGGGCCACGGCCAGCAGCTTAATGGTGTTTTGGATGCCGCGGATGGAGTTCTCCATTTCCGCGCGGCTGTCTTCAATCTGCCGCTGCTTCTCATCGTCGATATTGGCGCGCGCCACTTCCAGCCGACGGTTTTCAGCCGATTTCAGATTGGCGATCATCACCTCTTTGGTCTGCTCATCCAGATCGCCGCGCCGCTCCACTTCGCCTACGGCGCGATCCAGGCGCGCCTGCGCTTCCTTCAGGCGCTGATCGGCGAGCGCTTCCGCCTGTTCCGACTCGTGCAGGCGTTGGGCTTCGTAAGTACGCGTGCGCGCCTCCACGGCTTCGAGCGTACGCTGCTTCGGCCGCCGCTTGCGCAGCGCGATGAAAGACGGATCGCCGGCCAGTTGATCGACCGAGTTCAGCAGGAATGTGACGTTATCGAAGTTCAGATTCTCCACGCCGTGGCGGCGCAGTTCGAAAAACTGTTCGCTCATCAGGTCGGCGTCCGCGATCACGATGGCGTTCACCGGCCCGGCGCTTCCCTTCCCCTGGATGCGTGCGGCCAGCACGTGATTGCCCTCGTCCGGATTGTGCGGCGCATCCGGATTGATGGCCACGCCGAACATGCTGCGCTGCACCAGATCGTCCCAGCGCACCAGGCCGGAATCCGCGCTGGTCTTCAGCAGGGGCACGAAGGGCGCGCCGCCCTGGCTCTTCAGCACGCCCGCATACAGCAGCACGACTTCCTGCAAGCCGGCGGTGATAGGATCTTTCTGGTTGAAACCCTTGCTCACGAAAATAACTTCCTTCGGCAGTGTGCGGAGCTGCGGATGCGGGTTGTAGTTATCCCAGGCGATGCGGTTAGTCTGCCAGGTGACGCCTAACAGGTCCATCAGCGGGCGAAGATTGGTTTTCGCCGTGGCGGACGGCGGGGCGGCGAATGGACCGGCGGACGCTGGCTCCTGCGGCGCCAAATCCAGGTCGAAGGCGGGCATTGGATCGACCAGCAGCAACGTGGGTTTGCCGCGCCCGACATAGGCGGTGAGCCGGTCGGCCTGCGGCTGCGTTAGCGCCGAAGGCAGCGCCACTAACAGCGTATCCAGGTCGTCGGGATAATCGGTATCCGGCGAGACTTGCGTGACTTCGTATTGCTTGCGCAGTTCCGAAACGATGGACCACTCCTGCGCCTGTGCGCGGCTCTGAAAATCAAGCCCGCCGAACAGCTTCGCGGGAGTGGTGAGGATGCCGATTTTCTTGCGCTTGGCGCGCGAAACCACGCGAATGGAGCGCATTAGCTCGTATTCCACGGGCAGGCCGCGGTCGAAGAACGGAATCACGAATTCTTCGGAGCCGCGCGTGAAAGCCAGCCCCAGGAAAATCTCGTTCACTGCACGCGCGCTCTCTTCGCTGGCGGGCACGCGGAACGGCTTGATGCCGAAGCGTTCCTGCGCTTCCCGCGCTTGCGGAGAGTACTTCACGGTTTCCACAATCTTGGCGTTGACTCCGCCGTCGGATACCGCTTGAAACTCGCGCAACATGGCCGTCAGTCCGCTGCGCGCTTCCACGTAGCTGCGCGGCACATCCGGGCTGAAGTAGGCCTGGATAAACACCGGCTGCCGGCGGTCGATGGAGCGCAACAGCGTCTTGGTTTCGCGCGAGAGCGAGTGGATCTGCTCCGAGGTGGCGTCCAGGCGCAGGCGGGAGCTGGACGCCAGCACCGTGAGGCTGGCGACGATCGCGCCCAAAGCCAGCGCGCGGACGGCCAGATGCGCGCGCATCGGTGGCGTTTTGGGTCCGGTGCGCCAGCGGCGATGTCCTAGAATGACGACGTTCAAATACAGCGTGGCGGCGGCGAAGGAAGCAAAATAGACCAGTGGCCCGAGCGTGATGACGCCAGTCGACAGATCGCGGAACTGCTCCACCACCGAGAGCTTCTCAGCGAGCCTCTGGGGAGCGCCGGTCACGATCGCCCCCGCGTAATTCAGAAACACCGGAACGGAACAAAAAACTGCGCCAAGGATGAAGGCCACCGTCAGGTTGTCTGTGAGGGCAGACGCCAGCATTCCAACGGTGAGCAAGGCCGCGCCCATCAGCCAGTAACCCAGGTAAGTGGAAAACATCAGGCCGGGATCGGGACTGCCCAGCCAGCACAGCACCACCACGTGACTTAGCGAAAATAACAGCGCCGCCGAGTAAATGGCCAGCGCGGCAAGATACTTTCCCAGCACGATTTGTAAGTCGGTGGCGGGCAGAGTGAGTAGCAGCTCCTCGGTGCCCTGCTTCTTTTCTTCCGCCCACAGACTCATGCTGATAGCGGGAACCAGGAAGATCAGCAGATACGGGAAGAAACGGTTGAGTTGATCGAGATTGGCCAGATTCGTGGCAAAGAAGCGCTCCTGCCAGAAGGCCGCCATGGCGCTCAAGAAGACGAACAGGGTGATGAAGACGTACCCGGTGGGCGTGGCGAAGTAAGACGCCAGCTCGCGCCGCAGGATAGCCTGAATTACGCGTTTATGGGGCAGGCTCGTAGCCTGCGGCGGCCTCGCAGGCCGCCAGTCGCTATTGCCCGTCATTGTCGTACTTCCTGCGCCGCGCCCTCTGTCAGCGCCTTGAAAGCGTCGTCGAGCGAAGCGTATCCGGCCTGCATCTCAACGGGCGTGCCGTCGAAAACCACGCGTCCCCGATTGATAAAGATCACCCGGCCCGCCATGGCTTCCACCTCCTGCAGGATGTGCGTGGAAAGCAGAATGGTTTTGCTCTGTCCCAACTCGCGGATGGTTTGGCGGACCTCGCGGGTCTGGTTGGGATCGAGGCCGCTGGTGGGTTCGTCCATGATCAGGACGTCGGGCTCGTGCAGCAGCACTTGCGCCATGCCGGCGCGCTGCCGGTAGCCTTTGGAGAGCTTCTGTATAGGCTTTTCGATGACCGCTTCCAGGGCGCAGCGGGCGATCACCGCGTCGATGCGCTGCTGCAAATGGGCGCCTGTAAGGCCACGCGCGCGTCCGAAGAATTTGAGCAGGCCCAGCGGCGTCATGTCCGGGTAGAGCGGACCGTTTTCGGGCAGATAGCCGAGCCTTTCGGCGGCCGCGATGCGGTCCGTGGCCACATCCAGGCCGGCGATGCGCGCGCTGCCCGAACTGGGCGCGAGATACCCGGTGAGGATCTTCATGGTGGTGGACTTGCCGGCGCCGTTAGGGCCGAGAAACGCGGCCACCTGGCCTTGCGGGATGGAGAAAGACACGTCCCGGATGGCCGCGAAATCTCCATAGAATTTGCTGAGGCCAGTGGCCTCGATCATGGATGGGCTACTGGATTCCATCATGCTTCGAGGAGCCCTGCGAGACGTTCATTACCCAGATTTACCATATAACCGCCCCATCCGGTGAGCGCTTCGGTGTGACAACCCTCCTGCCCGTCCGTTCCCGCCGTGGCGTCAGGTCGAGCGCCCGGATTGCCATGCGGTTCTGTGCGGATTCGTCCTAAGGCGTGAGAATGAACCCGTGGGCCGCGTATTCCGCGTCGTAGTAATACCCAGGCGCAACTCCGTGGCCTTTGATGCTTTCCGGATACGTTCCGTTCGCGCCGGAGACGTCGAAACTGGTAATCGTGCCATTAGTCGCCCGTAAAAACCGGTGCACTCCGCCGTTTGCGTCCTGGTAATACCCGGTCACTGTACCGCCCATGTCGATACTCGATGGCGTGACCTGAGTCCCCATTTCGAAAGTCGTCAGAACGCCGCCCTTTGTCAGCAGGAAGCCGTGACAGACACCGCTGTTATCAAGATAGTAGCCGGTAAGCGTGTTGGCGGAGTTGATGGCCAATGCGCGGGTCCCGAGGAATACAGAACTGACGGCGCAGGGAATATTGAGCGTCATCATCTTCGGGGGCAGGCCGGCGAAACCCTGAAAGACGGTCGCGGTATCGATGTCGTAGCCCGTGACGGCGCCGGTGGCGCTGATGCCCCAGACGAGCGTGCCAGCGAGCGGCACAGAGTTTGCGCCGGGCGCATCGAAAGTGACGAACGCGCCGCCGGGTTGCCGCACGAAGCCGTGGTTGACCAGGTTGACATCCAGGTAGCTTCCCGCCACTTCGCCGCTGTCGTTGATGCTTGTCGGGCGAGTCCCTGCGAGAGTCGCTGCGCCCGCGCCCGGGGCGTCGAAAGTAATGACGGGCTGGTTGGGCGTCAGCAGAAAGCCGTGATACGCGCCGTTCGTGTCCGCTTAACTGCCCGTGATCGCTTCCCGTTATTGATGGCTACGGGCAAGGTTTCTACGCTTGACGGAATGGAGAATGTGGTGAATTTTCCGCTCGGTGTGCGCAAGAAGCCATGAAGGCCGCTGGCGTCCTGGTAAGAACCCACGATCGCGCCCTGGTTGTCGATACTGTAAGCGGACGTGGCGGTCGACTCAGGAAACATTAAACGTGACGATCTTTCCAGCCGGAACGCCGGCGGCCGCGCGAGTAGCCCATTGCTTTGAGTTCATACGATCTCCTCTTCTTCATTGATATTACACCTGGAGGGCGGGCTTTAGCCGGCGCTGGTCGTCAGCCCCGCTCGGTCGTCCCGCGATAGTATAAGACACGAGCCTTCCGCTTCGCGGGCACCAGCGTATCGATCCGCGCTGCCTGGAGGCTCCATCGCGCTCTACGCACACGGCGTGGATTACACGACCGCAATCCTACCGGAAGGTTGGCGCGGCCGGCTGATCCTGGTGACCGGCGAGAACCGGGTCTTCACTAGCGCGTCATTCCATGGTTCGGCGCGACGTGCTGTACCAGCGTCTGGCCTGTACTTCGCACGCGCGGATTCGAGCCATCGTGTCGCAAACAATACAGGCGGATTTCCGCCACGTTCACAAAGCTCAGTCTCCGGTGAGTAACTGTAAACGGCCGCTGAGTGCGGTCCGAGTCCTACATTACGTCTTCTTTGGCGATAATCTCCTTCATGATCTCCGAAGTCCCCGCGCCGATAGTGTACAATCGCAGGTCGCGCCAATAGCGGCTAATAGGATACTCAGTGGTGTATCCGAAGCCTCCGAAAATCTGCATGCAGTCGTAACTCAGGCGTTGTGCCAGTTCGGAAGTGAATAGCTTCGCCATAGTGATCTCGCGCACGGCCTTTTGCCCGCGATTGGTCAGGTCGAGCGCCCGATAGACCAGCCACCGCGCGGCCTCCACGTTGGTCCGATGCTCGGCGAACTTATGCCTCCACACCTGATAACTGCCGATAGGATTGCCGAATGCGTTGCGCTCCTTGCCGTATTGGATAGCTAAGTCGAGACACCGCGCCATGGAGGCGACCATCATGATGGCGGAAGCCAGGCGCTCGCCCTGAAAGTTGTGCACGATGTAGTAGAAGCCGCGGTTCTTCTCACCCAGGATATAGCCCGCCGGGATGCGGCAATCGTCGAAGAACAACTCGGCCGTGTCGGAACAAAGATTGCCCACCTTCTTCAACTTCTTCCCGACCGAAAAGCCGGGAGTTCGGGTGGGAAACAGAACCAGGGAGATGCCGCGCCGGCCCGCTTCTCCGGTGCGCACGGCCAGTACGATGAAGTCGGCGCGCGAGCCGTTGGTGATCCACAGCTTCTGCCCGGAGATGATCAGTTCGTCGCCGTCGGCGCGGGCGCTCGTGCGCAAGGCCGCGACATCCGACCCACCGCCCGGCTCACTGATGCCGAGCGCGCCGATCCACTCGCCGGCCATGGCAGGCTGCATGAAAACTTCCTTCTGCTCGGCGGTGCCCAACTCGTTGATGATGGGAATGGTCAGCTCGCCTTGCACCATCAGGCCCATGCCGGTGCCGGGGCTGTCCGCCCACGCGATGGATTCCATGGCGGCGGCAGTGGCCCACCAGTCCAGACCGCTGCCGCCCAGCTCGGTGGGAATGCGGATGCCGAACAGGCCCAGATCGGCGGCCTTGCGGAAGATCCCGCGCGGGAAAATGCCGGCTTCGTCCCATTCCTGTGCGAAAGGCGCGATTTCCTCCCGGCAAAAGCGTTTGACGGTTTGGCGGATCAGGTCGTGCTCCGCGGTGAAGGGCGGATAGACCACGGGGGCTCCCGCAACCAGTTCAGATGTCATGCGGGACATTGTACAACAAACACAAGACCCCGCAACGCGAGCATTACCGAGCCGCGACCGTCAGGAAGCGGTTTCCCCAAAGCTGTTAAGCACCCTCGGGAGGATCATTCGACGTTCTGTACAATCGACGCGGAACTCCCCGCCACATTGGCGTCTCCGGTGTAAGTCGCAGTGACGGTGCTGGCGCCTGCCGGCAATGTGGTCACTGCCAGTTTCGCCGAGCCGTTGATCAGGTTTTCGGTGCCCAGCGTCTTGGTGCCGGCGGTAAACGTCACCGACCCGGTGGCAAACGTAGTCGTGGACCTGACCGTCGCCGTGAACGTGACTGACTCGCCCGCCGCCGACGGGTTCACCGATGAAAACACCTGGGTCGTGGTAGCCGCCTGGTTTACGGTTTGGTTCAAGGTCGCCGATGTGCTCTTCGCGGATGAACTGTCGCCGCCATATGTGGCCGTGATCGAATGTGCTCCGGCGGTCAGAGTCAGAGTAGTCAAAGTGGTTGTGCCCTGCGCGTTGAGCGAGGCGGTCCCCAGTGGCGCCGTGCCGTTCTTGAAATTGACGGTGCCCGTGGGCGTGGGCCCGCTGGAGGTCACGGTGGCGCTAAGCGTGACGGGTTGGCCATAAGCCGAGGGATTTGTATTGGAAGTCAGCAGCGTAATCGTGGGGTTCGTGCTGATCGTCTGGCTGTATATCTTCGACGTGCTGGTTTCGAACGTGGAGTCCCCCGCATACGTGGCGGTGATGTTGTGGATGCCGACGGTCAACGAGGATGTCGTCAGAGTGGCTGCGCCGCCCTTGGTGTTGCCAGTGCCGACGCTCACGCCGGAATCGTAGAAGGTGACCAATTCGCCATCGGGTATCGAACCATAGGAGGAAGTCACAGTGGCCGTAAATGTTACGGCCTGTCCGATAAGCGCATTTCCGTTCGAAGAAGTGAGTGTGGTGGTGGTGGCGGCGTTGGTTACTACCTGATTTATCGACGGCGAGGTGCTGGTGAGGTTATTCGCATCGCCTGTGTAGACCGCGGTGATCGGGTCTGTTCCAGCCGCGGTGAAGGCGTTTGTGAAAGTAGCCTTGCCCTTCGCGATAGGCGCGCTGCCCATCGTCTTGGATCCGTTCATGAACGATACCGAACCGGTTACCGTTCCCAGATCTTCCCCGGTGACCGTGGCGGCGAACGTGACCGTCTGCCCGAGCGACGATGGGTTCGGCGTGGGAATGAAGGTAGTCTTGGTGGTAGCCTGCTGCACTACTTGAGTCAACGCCCCGGAACTGCCCGCAAAGTTGGCATCGCCGGCATAGGAGGCAGATAGCGCCAGGGAGCCGGCGCCCAAGGCCGATGTAGTGTACGCCGCGGTGCCGTTGATGAGCGAGACCGACTTGATCGCACTTTCGCCATTCTTGAATGTGATTGTGCCGGTGGGCACCCCGGAGCCTGACGCCGGGGCTACCGTGGCGGTAAGCGTCACGGACTGGCCGTACACGGACGGATTGAGGCTCGAAATCAGCGTGGTCACCGTAGAGGCCTTGCTCACCACCTGCCGGAACACTTTCGATGTGCTGGTCTGGTAGGTCGCGTCGCCCGCATAGGTTGCCGTGATCGAGTGCGTGCCTACAGCCAAGGTGGAAGTCGCCAAGATGGCTGCTCCGCCCTTAGTGGTCCCTGTGCCAATGGAGGCCGCCCCATCGTAGAACGTAACTGTTTCGCCGTCCGGTATGGAGCCGGACAGCGGAGTTACCGTTGCGGTGAACGTGATGGTCTGCCCGGCATTCGCGGGCGAGCCGGATGAGGTCACGACAGTAGTGGTTGAGATAGCGCCCACCGTCTGGTTCCATGTATTCGAAACGCTTCCGCTGTCGCTCACATCGCCGGTGTAAGTCGCCACCACCGGGAACGTGCCTACAGCGGGAAAGGCGTAATTTATAGTGGCCTTGCCCAAGACCGGTGAAGCGTTGCCGAGAACCGTGGCGCCTTGCGTGAATGTGACGTTGCCGCTCGCCCTCCCGCCGTACTGGCTGGCGACAACGGCCGTCAAGGTGACAGTTTGATTCAGCGACGACGGGTTGGGTTTGGTGGATAACGTGGTAGTTGTGCCGGCCACCTCGACGGTTTGCGCCAAAGTGGCGGAGCTGGTCGCGAAATTCGCGTCGCCGGAGTAGGTGGCGGTGATCGATAACGCGCCGGCGGCCAGCGTCGCAGTCGCATACGAGCCGCCGCCGCTGTTGAGAGTAATGGAAGCGATCACCTTCGAGCCGTTCTTAAGAGTGACTGTACCGGTGGGGGTACCCGTTCCCGATTGGGGCGCCACCGCCACGGTGAACGTCACGGATTGCCCGTATGTGGATGGGTTCAGACTGGAGGACAGTGTGGTAGTGGTGGGGCTAAGCTTCGCGGGCTGATTCAAAGGCCGCGACGTACTGCTCCGGTATGTCCGGTCGCCGGAATAAGCGGCGGTAATGGAATTGGCGGCGGCCCTGGAGACGGTGGTGAAAACGGCTATGCCATCGGCAGTCTCCGCTGTACCCAGCGTGTTGGATCCGTTGTAGAACGTTACGATTTCGCCGTTGGGTATGGACCCCGACGCCGCAGTGACCACAGCCGTCAGAGTAAACGGCTGGTTGACGATCGAGGGCGATCCGGAGGCTACCAATGTGGTCGTTGTGGCGACGTCTTGGTTTCCGCTTACTGCCTGACTAAGTACCGGGGAAGTGCTGGGTTGGTAGTCGTGGCTTCCCAGATACGCCGCCGTGACCGGATAGTTGTCGGCTTGGTCGAAGGCGTTCGCGAGGGTGGCTGTGCCATTCTTGAGCGGCGCCGTTCCCCATCGAATTGGGGCCGCGGACGCCGTGGCAGGACTGCCTTGCAGGAAAGCGACCGTGCCGGTAGGCACGCCGCCGTATTGTCCGGTCACAGTCGCGGTGAACGTAATCGGTTGATTTGCGCTGGCCGGATTCTCGCTGGACGCCAGGTGCGTGGCGCTGGCCTGACTCACCGCCTGCGTCAGCGTCGCACTGCCCGGCGGGAAGTTCGTATCGCCGCTGTACGATGCGGTGATGGAATGGTCGCCGGCGCTTAGCTCCGCGCGGCTGATCGCGGCGTGGCCTTTCACCAACTTAGCCGTACCCAGGGAAGTGGCGCCGTCCATAAAGGTGACCGACCCCGTGGGGACCCCGTCCGCTCCCGCCACGCTCGCCGTGAATGTGACAGAGCGATTGAAGGGGGCCGGGTTCAGCGACGAGTCCAACTGCACTGGCGTTCCCACCGTCTGGCTTAACGCGGGTGAAGCGCCGGCGGCAAAGCGGGTATCGCCCGAATAGACGGCGTGCAAGGCCCGCGGACCTGGCGAATCAAATGCGGCGGTGTAAGTAGCCTGCCCATTGGACACGTCCACTGTGGAAAGCGCTGTGGCGCCGTCGTAAAAGGTGACGTCGCCCGTAGGTACCACGGTATTGACGCCAGGAACGACCGTGGCGGTCAAGAGCACGGCCTGGCCCGGCCCGACCGGATTTACCGCCGAATTCAACGATGCGGAGCTTGCATATAAGTTGAAATTAGAGGCGGTATTGAGTAACACCCGCACTGCGCCGTTATCGCAATTCATGCCGGCGCACGCGTTAACCGCGGCCACATCGGGTTGGCCGTCGTGGTTGAAGTCGCCCGCCGAGACGGATGCAGCGGCGGCTCCCCCGGCGCCGAACGCGGCCGCGGGTTGGAAGGTGCCGTCGCCATTGCCCAGCAACAGACTCTGGCTGCCGGCCGCCAAATCGATATGGCCATCGCCGTTGAAATCCGCGGCCGAAAGCGAGTGCGGATCGTGCCCTCCGGACCCGTAGGCCACCGGCGGCTGAAACGTGCCGTCGCCATTGCCTAACAGCACTCCCACCGAGCCGCTCTCAGAGCAAGTCAGGTTCGCATAGGTCGCGCAGCCGTTCACCACGGCCAAGTCGGGTGCGCCATCGCCATTGAAGTCTCCCACCACGATAGCGTGGGCGAAAGCCCCGCCCGATGAGTAGATTAGCGCCGTCTGAAAGCCGCCTTTTCCATTTCCCAGCAGGACGCTCACCGAGTCTTGGGTGCCCGCATTGGCCACCGCCAGGTCGAGCGCGCCGTCGCTATTGAAATCGCCCACCGCGATGGATCCGGCCGATGGCGCCCCAGTGGAATAACCGGCCGGCGCCTGAAATGTGCCGTCCCCATTGCCGGCCAGAATCGCGATTACGCTGTTCCCTCCGGTTCGATTCGCCACTGCCAGATCGAGGTTGCCGTCGCCGTTGAAATCGCCGGTAGCCACGAAGTAACTGCCGCCGGTCCCGGTCGCGTAAGGGACGGGCGCCTGGAAACTGCCGTCGCCCCTGCCTAGCAAGACGCCGACCACGCCGGCGCCGCAATTGGCGCTCGAGGCGCACTGTGACGCCACCACCAGGTCCAGCACACCGTCTCCGTTGAAGTCCCCGGCGGCCAGCGACATGGGTTCAAACGAGCCGGTGGCATAGATGACAGGCGATTGAAACCCGCCATCGCCCTTGCCTAGCAGGACGGCCACAGCCGGGTAACCCCCAGCGCAGTAAGAGGAATCGCAGGGATTGAGCACGGCCAGATCGGGTATGCCATCCCCGTTGAAATCGGCCGCCACCGCCTGGGAAGGTCCGCCAAAACCCGCGGAATAGGTCCGTGCTTCACCGAATTGCGCCCGGGGTCGAGGTTGCTGGGCCATGCCGGCCGGGATGGTATTCGTAAGAATTAATACGAATATGGGGGCGAAAATGCACAGGGTGTGTTTCATATAGCTGCCTACGGCATAATTATAGTGATTAACTACCGTCTATCCGCAATTGTACTTCGGATAGTACTAATGGACCAACAGTTAACTCACAAAGTTAATTTTTCCGCAACCCAATCAAAGGCGAAAGCGGGCCAGGCGGCCTCCTACGGTCGATTTATAATGGGGCCATGGATCCTTTCCGCGTCGTCAAACAGTCCTGGACAACGGGGGATACGCGCGAAGTGGAAGTCTCCCGCATCGACCGGCAGATCGGCGTGGAGTACGACTCCTACCGGCGCATCTACCTGGCGGATGGCCATGAATGGATCGTCGCCGGCAAGATCGCCCGCGAGGACGGCAGAACGTACTACATCCTCGAGTGCGTCGCATGAACCGCGCCACGCGGCTGTTCCTGAAGGCGCTGGGCGGAATCTACCTGATCGCGTTCGTGTCGTTCGGCGTGCAGGCCGACGGCCTGATCGGCGCGCAAGGCATCCTGCCGGTGGCCAACTACCTGCGGGGCATGCACCAGGCGCTGGGCGCCGCCGCATTCTGGTACGCGCCCACGGTGTTCTGGTTCAGTCCCAGCGACATGGCCTTGCGCGTGGCGTGGATCGCGGGCGCGGCGCTGGCCATCGTTCTCATGCTGGGCTTTTTCCGGCGGCCGTGCATGATCGCGATGTTAATTTTGTATTTATCGATCTCCACCGCCGGCCAGGATTTCTGGTCTTTCCAGTGGGATATCCTGCTGACGGAAGCCGGCTTTCTGGCGATTTTCGCGGATGCGTCGCCAGGCCGCACATGGCTGTTTCGATGGCTGCTATTCCGCCTGATGTTCATGTCCGGCGCGGTGAAATTGCTTAGCGGCGATCCCACCTGGCGGGACCTCTCGGCGCTCACCTATCACTACCTCACGCAGCCGCTGCCCACGCCGATCGCCTGGTACATGGCGCAACTGCCCGCCTGGTTTCAGAAGACATCCACGGTCATCGTGTTTCTGGTGGAGCTGCTGGTTCCCTTTTTGATCTTCGCGCCGCGCAAGCCGCGGCGCATGGCGGCCTGCCTGCTCATCGGGCTGCAAGTGCTGATTCTGCTGACGGGCAATTACACGTTCTTCAATCTGCTGGCCATTGCGCTATGTATGTTCCTTTTCGCGGACCAACCGGCGCGCGGCCGGCAGCCTGAGACGCGTGCGCACCGGGCTATCACCCTGTCGCTGATGGTCTTCGTGGTCACCACCAGCGGATTGCAACTCCTCCAAATGCTTCGCGCGCCACTACCCGCGCCGGCCGAGCGCTACCTGGTTTGGATCTCGCCGCTGCGATTGATCAATTCCTATGGGCTGTTCGCGGTGATGACCACCACGCGCCTGGAAATCGTGGTCGAAGGCTCGAACGACGGAATCGCGTGGACGCCCTACGAGTTCCGCTACAAGCCGGGCGACGTCAAGCGGGCGCCGCCCTGGGTGGCGCCGTATCAACCGCGGCTGGATTGGCAGATGTGGTTCGCCGCGTTAGGTAGCGCGGATGAGAATCGCTGGTTCTACGATTTTGCGGCGCGGCTGATGCAAGGGTCGGCGCCGGTGCTCGGACTGCTGGAGCGCAATCCTTTTCCAGGCAGCCCGCCGCGGTATATTCGGGCGGTGGTTTACGACTATCGCTTCACGGATTTCGCCGAACGGCGGCGCAGCGGCGCGTGGTGGCGGCGCGAGGAGAAAGCCACGTACTTGCCCGCGATTTCACTGAGGGATTGGAGGGCGGGCAATATGCCCGCAGCCGGCTTTTAGCGGTCGAAAACCTCTTGTGGGGCGGCCAATCCTGGCCGCAGCCGCCTTTTAGGCGGCCAAGCCGGCTGAGAGCCGGCTGCGGGCAGAATTGCCCGCCCTCCGTCTGGTTTAGTCACGATTGGTGGGCGCAAGCTTCGAGCCTGCCCCACTGTGCTTCAGGTTACGTCCACGGTTTAACCTCGCCACCCAGTCCCTTATATCCGTTCTTCATGCGCTCTTCCAGCTTTGCCCATACCGCGGGGTCGCAGCCCTTCCATTCCATGACGGCGGTGTTGCCGAGATACGGCAAATCGGCGATACCTATCTTGCTCGAATAGAAACCGTTCAGCGTCAGATCCCGGAACTTACTAAAGAAAGCGGCCCAGCGGCGATCCTCCTCCGCGGCGCGCTCCGGCCAGGCAATGCGATCGAGAATCTGCTTCTGTTGACTCACCGCGCCGCCCGCGAAGGCCTTCCCGAACAGCCGCTCCGATTCGTGGTCCAGCCAGGCAAGGCCGCCGAGTATCTGCGCCGCCAGATCGTCGTGGCCGTCTTCTACCTTGCGGAAGTCCAGCCAGTCGTCGATAAACTCAGGCACGCCTGCCTGCGTGGCGCTGCCACTGCGCTCGTCGGCTGGTAGGATCAGGTCGGCGAGGGTCCGCACGGTTTGCCAGTCGCGATCGTCGAATACCTTGCGTTGGTAAGCGCCTTGGTGCGCCGCGGGTGTTTGCGCCTGCCCCGCGCCTGCCGTGGCCGCGGCCAACGCGGGCACGGAACCGGCTATCTGGAACAGTTTCCTCCGGCTGACTCCCGATTTGTCACTCATAAGTTCCTCTTCTTCACTTGATCCGCGATGTACTCGGAAGTCCGCCATCCCAGCGCGGTAATCGTCAGCGTGGGGTTCTTGTCCGCATTGCTCACAAACGGCGCCGCATCCGTGACGAACAGGTTCTTGCAGTCCCACGCCTGGCAATTCGAATTGAGTACGGAAGTCTTCGGATCGTCACCCATGCGCGCGGCGCCCACTTCGTGAATAATCGCGCCGCCGCGCGAGATGCCCCAGTTATTCTCGGCGGTGGCATCCGTGAAGTACTTGCCACCGGCGGCGGTGATGATTTCCTTGAAAGTATCCTGCATATGTTTCGCCTGCAGGATTTCATCCTGGCTCCACTTGAAATGGAAGCGCAGCACGGGGATGCCCCACTGGTCCACCTTGTCCGGATCGATCTCGCAGTAACTGTCGGCGTTGGGGATCATTTCGCCGCGCCCGGTGAAGCCCACCTGTGCGCCGTACACTTTGCGCACATTGCGTTTCAACTCGACGCCATAACCGCCGCCCAAAATGCGCTCGGAGCCGCCGAAGTCGTCCGCGCCCGGCAGGCCGCGTCCGCCGCCGAATTCGATGTGATAGCCGCGCGCGAAAGGCATCCTGCCGGCCTTCTGGTCCTGATAATGCCACCAAGGCATGTACATATGCATGCCGCCGACGCCGTCTTCATTGCGCGGGGGCAGGTCTTCCAGAATCGGCAAGTAGCCGTCCACATCCGATCCCACCGTATCCATGAGGTACTTACCGACAAGTCCGCTGGAGTTCGCCAGACCGTTGGGGAACCGACTGCTCTTGGAATTGAGCAGAATGCGCGCAGTCTCGCAGCAACTCGCGGCCAGCACCACAACCTTGGCGGTGACCGTGACTTCGCCGCGCGTCTTCTTGTCGATGTAGGACACGCCGCGCGCCAAGCCATCCGGACCGACCACCACTTCGCGCGCCATAGCGCCGGTGCGCACTTCCAGGTTGCCGGTCTCGATGGCGGGAAGGATGTGCACGCCAGGAGAATTGAAGTTCGCGTTGATGCCGCAAGCCCGCCCGCATTGCGCGCAGTAATGGCAGGCAGGCCGGCCGTGGATGGAGCGCGTGAGGATCGCCAGGCGCGACGGAATGCACGGAACGTTTACCTTGTCGCACGCCAGCTTCACCAACCGCTCGTAGGCGCGTGGCGCGGGCGCCGGAAGAAACTTGCCGTCGGGCGTGTTCTCGAGGCCCTCATGCGTGCCGAAGACGCCGATCAGCTCCTCCGCCTTGTCGTAGTAGGGCGCCAGGTCGTCGTAAGCGATGGGCCAGTCGAAGCCCCGGCCATCGCGGCTGTGGGGTTTGAAATCGTAGGGCCCCATGCGCAGCGAAATGCGGCCGTAATGGTTGGTGCGGCCGCCCAGCATGCGCGCGCGCCACCACATCCAGTCCGTGCCGGCGGCGTTGGTATAGGGCTCGCCCGGCACGTGCCAGCCGCCCAGCAGGGTGGCGTCGAAATAGCCGAACGGTTTTTCCTTGGTACCCGCCGCGCGATGCGGCGCGTTGTACGGCCACTGGAACATGCCGGACTGCTTGGTGCCGTCATACCATCCGCCGGCCTCCAGCATGCAGACCTTCGCGCCGGCCTGCGACAGCACATGCGCGGCCACGCCGCCCCCTGCCCCAGAGCCCACCACGATCGCGTCGTACGTTTTGGGAGTTGCCTTCGCCTGCGCCATTCCGACTATTTTACGCCCGTAGCGCGGCGCCATGCGCTGCCTGGGGGGCTTAAGCCCCGATCAGGCGTAGACTCCGGCCCCACTAGCAGGCCAAACTCGAGAAGCCCCGCGGCGGCGCATGGCGCCGCCCCACGAGGCTTATCAAATGGGTAGCCTCGTGGCGCTGGCAGCGCCGTGCGCCGCCGTTGCCTGGGGCTTCCCACCGGCGCGGACCTGTGCCATAATAACGCACAAGATGTAACGCATTGTGCCGTGTGAGCGTCTCGGCTCACCAAAGGAGTCTCGATGTCGATGTACCAGTTAGTCCCCGCTACTGCCAGCGTCATCCTGGCATTACTACTTCCAGTATCCGCGCTAGCGGACATGACCGGAACTACAACTTTGTCTGCCAACTCCGCCTATAACCTGAACGCCGGCGCCACCCCCGGGTGCGCTGGCGATATCTTCTGGAGTGGAACTTCTCTGGCCCCGGACGGCACAGCCACGCTGTACAGCGTCCCCGGGGCCGGCGGCTCCGCTGAATTCGATACCCTGACGCTGGCTACTCTGCAATCGCTGTCTTATGGCGTAACCGGAATTAATAACGTCGCGGTAAACGACGTTTTCGCCGTGAAGACCACCGCCGGCAGTTATTCAAAGGTTCTGGTAACTGGCATGGTGACTTCGCTCGACGGAACCTCGATTGCCTTGCAGTACGACACCTATGGAGTTACCGCCGGGGCCCCGGTGGTCCTGCGGGTAATGAACAATTACAGCTATGCCAACGTGATTGCGCAAGGAAGCCTATTCGCGATCGTGGGCTGTGGACTGGCCACCCCCGGTTCGCAAGCCGTCCTGCAGGACGCCACCAAGGGCCTGCCCCTGACGCTGAATGGCGCCAGCCTCTCGGCCACCGTCAACGGCGCCACCACGCAGCCGGCGATCTACTACGCGACCGCGACCCAAATAGCGGCAGTGCTTCCCTCCGCTACCCAGGCGGGAGTGGGAACCTTTTCCGTCCAATTCAACGGCCTAACCAGCAATTTCGCCACGGCGGGCGTGGGGGAAACCGCGTTCGGATTCGACTCTTTCTACGAAACCGGCATTGGACCGGCGGTGGCCACCGACGCCAGCTACGAACTGGTCACCCTCACCCACTCCGCGAGTCCCGGCGGGGCGATTACATTTTGGGGATCCGGCCTGGGCGCCAGTCCGCAGGACAGCGACACCACTTATACAAAGACCCCGCATAGCATCTCGGTGCCGGGGCTCCCGCTGCAAGTGCTGATCGGCGGCCTTCCCGCACAGATCCTTTATCAGGGCCGC
This sequence comes from Bryobacteraceae bacterium, assembly GCA_050008575.1. Taxonomy (GTDB): domain Bacteria; phylum Acidobacteriota; class Terriglobia; order Bryobacterales; family Bryobacteraceae; genus Bog-159. The sequence continues at coordinate 6,203 of JBEKMJ010000005.1, read as the reverse complement.
AACGGATATCCAGGCCTGGATCAAATCAACGTCATGGTCCCGCAGAGCGTTTCCACCGGCTGCGCGGTTTCCGTGGTGGCGATTAACTCGAATTACCAGATCATCAGCAATTTCATGACGCTGCCTATTGCGACCGGCGGCGGCGCGTGCAGCGACCCCCTAATGGGGATCGGTGCGCAGCAGATTGCGTCGCTCAGCGCCAAGAGCGCGGTGAATGTGGGCCTGTTGACTATTGGACAGCAGAATGGCGTTTTCTCCTACGGAGCCGCCCAGGCGAATTTCTTTACGGTGCCCGGCTCGTCGCTCGGCGCATGGCTCGCCGGGCAGAATATGGGCCTCGGTCCGCGGCTCTCGCTGGGAAGCTGCGTCGAAGGCCCGGGATACGGTAATTGGTTGGCGTGGCTGCTTCCACCTCAGCTACCGACGCTAGATGCCGGAGCCTTGACCGTCACGGGACCGGGCGGAACCACCGCCTTGCCGGAGCTATCCGGCACTGCCGGCGAATACGTGGCCAGCCTGCCGTTCGAAGACGGATTGTGGAATCCACTCACCGGGGGAACGTTCACATTCAACGGTGGCGGAGGAAAGGATGTGGGAGCCTTCACCGCGACCCTGAATTTTCCGATTCAAGAGAACTTCACCAACCTCCCGGCGGGCACTCTGCCCACGGAGATCCCCATTGGCGGGCAGACCATCACCTGGACCGGAGGGTCCGCTGCGGAGTTCGTGACGATCTTGGGAAACAATCCGAACGGCAGCTTCGCCTGCAATGCGCCCGCCACCGCCGGGCAGTTTACCATTCCGCCATCCGTGTTGGTGCCGCTGAGAAATGCGGGGTCCGGCGGGACTTTGCTCATCCAGGTTTCCACCTACCCGCAACCTGTTTCAGCGCCGGGCCTCGATGCCGGATATGTGTTTGGGTTCGTGGTGCCGCAAGAGTTGAACTCGGTCTATTATTACTAACCCGCGGCCGGCTCCCCGTCATTTGCCGCTGACGTATTCAGAAGGCGCCCGATCGAACTGGTTCTTGCAGCCTTGCGAGCAGAAGTGATAAGTGGTCCCCTTGTAGCTGGATTCGAGCGCGGCGCCGGTGGAAACGGGCATCCCGCAAACCGGATCGATGCGGCCGTCGCCCTTGGGCTTCGCTGCATACACGGCGTTCGACGCGCCGGTCGCGTCCCGCCAGCCCGTTCCCTGGTACTCCATATAGAATGCCGTCCGCTCGGCGATGAAGCGCCCGTAATAACGCTCGACCACGCGCAACGCCAGATCCATGCCCGAGGTCAATCCTCCCGCCGTCGCCAGATGGTCGCCGGCTTCCACAAACCGGTAGCCGCGCTTCAGTTGAATGTCGTGGAACTGCATTGCGAATTGCCCGTAGGAACCGTGATGCGTGGTCGCGGCTTTGCCCGCCAACAGTCCCGTTTTCGCGAGTAGGAACGCGCCCGTGCACACCGACATCGTCAGGTCCGCCGCTTTGGATGCCTGGCGGATTCCAGCATGGCATCGCTGCCGTGCTGCGCCGGAATGACGATCGCCTTGGGAGCCGGAGCGTTCTCAAAGCCGTAGTTCGGAATCAACTGCATCCCGCCGGAAACCGTCACCGGCCGCGTGTTCTCCGACACGGTATAGAAGTGGAAGCCGTCTACGTGGTTCGTTTCCGCCGGGACCATGGTGTCCCGAAACACTTCCCAGGGACCGCTGAAATCAATGACCACGGCGCCTTCCGAAATAGGGAAGGCAACCGGAACCCGACCGGTGGCAGGCGGCGTGAATTTTTTCCCGCCCGGGGCGGTCTGGTCCGCCAGTGAGTATCGCATGGCCGCGAGTCCCGCGGCAGCCGTGAATAAAGTTCGTCTTGTCATAGCCGCTATGTTTTCATATACGGCCCAGGCGCCCAATGGCATCGCGGCAGAAAAGACCTTCTTCCGACAAATTCTGCCATACTGCGAAATATGCAAGTCCGTCGCGTCGTCCTTCTGGCGGTGCCCCCCATCCGGATTCCGGATCTCACCGCGCCCTTCGAAGTGTTCGCGCGATCGGGCGGTTACCGCGTCGAGCTGGCGTCCTCGAATGACACCGGACTGGTCACATCAAGCTCCGGCCTCACGCTGGCCGGGGCGCAGTCCTACCGTAACCTCCGCGGCCCCATCGATACGCCGATGCTGCCCGGCGGCGATGGCGCCGAAGAGATTATCTGCGATACGGGCTTCCTAAGCTGGCTGCGCAGAACCTCGCGCCGCGTGCGCCGTGTCTGTTCCGTTTGTACGGGCGCATTTCTCCGCCTCCGCCACGGCTCCATCGACGCAACAAATATCCACAGTACACCAGGACGGACCGGATGACTGTTACAATTCCGTTACGATTTGGGGGCCGTTGACAACTATACCTACCGGGGTATACTATCATGGAAACAGATGGCACATGTCGTCCGCGACAAAAAAAAGCTCCTGAACCGGATTCGCCGCATCAAAGGACAGGTCGAAGCTATCGAACGATCCCTCGAGGAAGGCGCCGAATGCGCGCATATTCTGCACACGGTGGCCGCGTGCCGGGGCGCCATCGATGGGTTGATGGCCGAGGTGATTGGGGGCCACATCCGCTTTCATGTGGTCGATCCGGACCACAATCCGGCTTCGGAACGCGCCCAGGCGGCCCAGGAGTTGATCGACGTCATCAAGATGTACATGAAGTAAGCACTCAGGATCGGGAGGGACAGGCATGCCGGGATCTCATGCGCATGACCACGAGCACGGCCCCCAGGGCGTGCCCATCGAGTGGGTCGCATTGGCGCGAATCGGTTTTGTTGGACTGGCGATCGTTGCGACATGGCTCCGGCTCTGGCAGCCCTTGCCGCGCTTCGATATCGCAGGCTTTGCGGCGGCCCTGATCGGCAGCTACCCTATATTCCACGAAGCCTTCGCGGACCTCCTGTCGCGGCGCATGACCATGGAACTCTCCATGACGATCGCGCTGGTATCCGCGCTGGCTATCGGCGAAGTATTCACTGGGCTGGTGATCGTCTTCTTCGTCTTGATCGCCGAGGTTCTCGAGGTATTGACCGTCGGCCGCGGACGCCGCGCCATTCAAGATCTCCTGAACCTCCTGCCACAGCAAGTGGAGCTGCGGCTTCCGGACGGCGTACACCCCGCCAGCTTAGCGGAACTGCGCGCGGGCGACGTGGTGCTGGTCCGGCCGGGCGGCCGCGTCCCGGTGGACGGCGTGGTGGTGGGTGGCCAGTCGTTCATCGATCAGGCCACCATCACGGGCGAGTCCATGCCTATGGAGAAGACTCCGGGCGCGCATGTTTATGCAGGCACCGTGAATCAGTCCGGAGTGCTCGAAGTTCAGACCGAAACGGTGGGCGGCGACACGGCGTTTGGAAAGATCGTCGAAGCGGTCGAACAGGCCGAGCGTTCGCGCGCTCCCGTGCAGAAAACGGCCGACCGCCTGGCAGGCTACCTCGTCTACTTTGCACTGACATGCGCCGCGTTCACATTCATCCTGACGCACAACGCGCGCTCCACGATTTCGGTGGTGATCGTGGCCGGCGCATGCGGCATTGCGGCCGGCACACCGCTGGCTATCCTGGGCGCCATAGGACGCGCGGCCCGTCACGGCGCCATCGTGAAGGGCGGATTGTTCATGGAAACCCTCGGCAAGGTGGATACGGTGGTGCTTGATAAGACCGGCACGCTCACCCTTGGAAACCCCGGGGTCGTCTCCATCGACCCTTCAGCCGGAATCGCGCGAGAGCGTTTGTTGCACGTGGCCGCGAGCGCGGAGCGCTATTCCGAACATCCGTTGGCGCGCGCCATTCTGACGGCGGCCAACGAAGCTTCCCTCGGGCTGGTCAATCCGGAGGGATTCTCATACACGCCCGGCAAGGGTATTTCTTGCCGTGTGGATGGCGCGGAGACGGTCGTGGGAACCAGGGCATTTCTGCTGGAGCATGGCGTGCAGCCCTCCACTCCGGCTGTGGACCACGATTCCTCCAGCGAAATACTGGTGGCGCAGGGCGGCGTGCATCTGGGGAGCCTGAGAATCGCCGATGTGCTGCGGCCTGAAGCGGTGGAAGCCGTGCGGGCGCTGCGGGAGATGTCCATCCGGACGGTTCTTCTGACGGGGGACGCCGCCTCCATTGGCCGCGCCATAGGACAGCAGCTTCAAGTGGATGAGGTCGAGGCGGAGCTTCTGCCCCAGCAGAAGCTCGATCGGGTTAGAAATCTACGCAGCGCAGGCAAGACGGTCGCGATGGTTGGCGACGGGATCAACGATGCTCCCGCGCTGATGGAGGCCAACGTTGGAATCGCGATGGGTTCGGGCACCGAGATCGCACGCGAAAGCGCCAACGTGCTGCTTCTGGGCAACGACCTGCTGAAGGTGGTCGAGGTGATCCGGATCGCGCGCCGGTGCCACCGGATCATCATGACCAATTTCGCCGGCACCCTGGGAGTGGACAGCGTGGGAGTGGCGCTGGCGGCGTTCGGATATTTGAACCCCGTGCTAGCGGCGTTGATTCACGTGACCTCGGAAATGGTGTTTATTCTCAATTCCGCCCGGCTGCTTTCGCGGTCGTCCGGAGGCGCGCCGCCCGCCACTTCCCGCGAGAGGGTGGCGATCTTTTCGACGGAGCAGACGGCGGCCTGAGGAATGTCCGCCGATCCGGCATTTTAGATCGATCGTCATGGGAAGCAGCCCGACTGCCGGAATTTCCTTTGGGGTAGCGGCCAACGGGCGTAAAGTTACGGAGTGCGTGGTCCGGGCCGGGGAAAGAGGAAGCTTTCAATTTCGCGCAGAGAAGAAGTCCGCACGCTGCTGCTGATCGGAGTCGGCATCACAATTCCCATCGCCGGAGCGCTATTCGGCGTCTTCGCCACGAGCCGCCCCGATCTTTCCGAGCTCGTGCCGATCGGGAACGTGCTCAACTGGTCCAGCCTGCTTCGCGACCATCCTCACGGTTTGGATACGCGATCCGCGCTTTTCACGGGAGCGCCGGTGCAAGCTCTCGGATACATGGCCGATGGCGATCATGCACGCAGCGCCGGAGAGTGGGTCCAGGATTTCGTCCTGTTGCCTGACGCCGGAAACTTGTTGCATCCGGCCCATCGATTCGGAGACCAAATGATCGCCGTGCATCTCACTCCGAACGACCGCGTCCGGTTCTCGTCCAGGGCTCTGGTCTGGGTGTGGGGGACGTTTCGCGCCGCGGCGGGCGGGGCGGCGGGTGCGCAGCCTCTTTACGCGATCGAGAGGGCGCGCGTGCTAACGGCTGAGAGAGCGGATATCCGGAAGTACTTTACGGAATACTAGTCCGTCCGGGAACCTCTCCCCGGCAAAGCTGCGCGGCAGGCGGCCTGCGAGGCCGCCGCAGGCTGCGAGCTTGCCCCACAAGAGCAACTAAAAGTGCAAGCCGACGGTCGCCGTTATGGCGCGCGGCGTGACGTAGTGGGTTCCACTAAAGGTCGAAAGGAAATTGTAGAGCGCATATTCGTTCGTCACGTTCACCGCCGACAATCGCAAGCTCCACTTGTATTTGTCGCTCTTGAAAAGATTGTCGATTCCCACCGCCATATCGAACAGGCTGCGGGGTTGGATGCGCGGCGGATTGTGATCGTCGTTCTCCGTGCCGGCTGCGGGTATTTTCACCAGGTTCGAACCGTACTCAGATGCCGGACACAGCCCATTGGGACTGATGGGCGTGGTCGGAGTCGCGTGCACGCTCCCGCAATAGAGTCCGGCCTGGAACTGCTGGTCCGGGGTCAGTCCGGACACATCCACCTCGGCGTCCGTTCCATTGGGTCCATTCGCGCAATTGCCGCCGATACACGGCACCGGGCCGGCCACCAGGCCGCTATCGTAACGCCAGTTAAAGCCGAACCACGGCCCCTTCTTCCATGGCTGATATTGCAGGTGAGTGGTCTCGTTAAAATTCTCGTCGTGGTCGATGCGAAACACTTCCGACCCGACCGGCGTCGCGCCGATGCCGCTCACTTGGGGCTCGAAGAACCGCGCCGCCACGTGCGACATCACCACAAACGCGGTAAAGCCATGCCAGTTCGGGACGCTCACGCGGAAGGCGTATCCCGGAATCTTCGAGCGGTCCCACTCGATCGGAAACGTGATCGGCGAGTCGCCCAGCACGCTGAAGTCGTAGGCCTTGTGCGTGTATTTCCAGATGTACTCGCCATCCAGAACGAAGT
>JBEKMJ010000049.1:0-57645 GCA_050008575.1 Bryobacteraceae bacterium | reverse complement strand
CTTTTGTGGTGGCGGCGGTGCTGATGTTCATGCGCTCGTTTGGAGGTTATTCCACGGTGATGAACGTGCCGTTCCTGAAACGCTTCAAGCCCACGCTGCTGATCTCTTCGCTGCTGGCGAGCGACTGGACCTACGCGCTGGGCGTGCTGCCGTTCTTCATTTTCGTGGCGATCGTGATCGTGGGCGCGTCGAATGGCGTGAACCTGACCGATGGTCTGGATGGCCTGGCGATCGGCCTGATGGTGGTCGCTTCGGGTGCGCTCACGGTGCTGACCTACGCCGGCGGGCATGCCACGTTGGCCGAATATCTGCAGATCGCCCGCAACGCGCGCACTTCGGAGCTGACTATCTTCTGCGGCTCGATGACCGGCGCCAGCCTGGGCTTTCTCTGGTACAACGCCCACCCGGCTGAGATTTTCATGGGCGACGTCGGCTCACTGGGGCTGGGCGCCGCGCTGGCCATCGTGGCCATTTTGATCAAGCAGGAGATCCTGCTGCTGTTCATCGGCGGCATCTTCGTGCTGGAGACGCTATCGGTGATCCTGCAAGTGGGCAGTTTCAAGCTGCGCGGCAAGCGCATCTTCAAGATGGCGCCGCTGCATCATCATTTTGAGGCGCTGGGCTGGACGGAATCGAAAATCATCGCGCGATTCTGGATCGCGGGCTTGGTGCTGGCGCTGTTTGCGCTGACCACGCTGAAGCTACGGTGATGGGTTGTGCCGGTATGGAACTCGTGGAGTCCGCCGATCGAGTAATGGAAAACGATATCCACTCGCGAGGCCGCGGCGCGGATGCAGCCGCAGTGCGCGCCAACGTCCTGAACGCGGACAATGCCGCCGAACTGTTCCCGGAATGCGCGGCGTCCCTCGCATCCCGAGCGCAATTTGGCCCGGCCGTGCATCGAGCGGCTCAGTGGGTGCGCGACGAACTCTTCACCCGCGCGCTGGCAGACCCGAACGTGCGCGAAGTCGTCTTCACCGCCGGCGGCAATGGCGTCGGCAAGAGCACCGGAGGACCCAGCGGCGATTTGGTTATGGACACCACCCTCAGCAATCCGGAACATTCCACAAGGTTGGTGCAGGCCGCACTGGACGCCGGCAAGAGCGTTCACATCGTTTATACCTACCGGCCCATCGAGCAAGCATTCGAAGCCGTCCTCGACCGCGCTCGCATCGAGGGGCGCACCGTTTCTGTCGGCACGACGATCGAAACTCACGAGGGCGCGGCCCAAACCATGCGTTCGCTGTTCGAGAAATATGCCGGCAATCCCGACGTGCGTTTCCGGTTCATCGACAACAGCATTGCTCTCACCCTGAAACAGGACTATCGTGAAAGTAGAGAGCAACTCTATGGCATCCTCGAATCTCACCGCACCCAAATCCCCGAATATATCTACCAAGCCGCCCGAGGAACTGACTATGGACGAGCGTGCCGACCAACTAGCGCAACAGGCCCTGCGCAATCTGCGGCGAGCGGCGCAACAAAAACAGGAACCAGCAACCCGCAGCCACAAGTAAGCTCACGCACGCGCGCGCTGGTCGTCGGGATGGAGAAATCCGGACTGGCGTCGATCCAGGTGCTCTTGCAGCACGGCGCCGACGTTCGTGCCACTGACGTCAAGCCACTCTCGCAAATGCCCAAGGCCGCGGCAATGCTCGAACGTTTGGGCGTTCCCTTCGCCCAGCAGTCGGATGTTGTCTTCGAAGGTTCCGGCTTGATCGTTATTTCTCCTGGGGTGCCATCCGATCTTGTGCCCCTTCAGGCGGCGCGCGAACGGGGAACCCGCGTCATCGGCGAAGTGGAACTCGCCGCGCCTTTCCTCCTCGGCCGCACCGTCGGCATCACCGGCACTAACGGCAAGACCACCACCACCGCGCTGGTCGGACACATCCTGCACGAGTCCGGCATCCCCGCGCAGGTCGGCGGCAATATCGGCACGCCTGTCACCGCCATGATTGAAAGCTCGCGTCCGGACCAGTGGAACGTGCTGGAGCTTTCCAGCTTCCAGCTTGAAACCATCGCCGAGTTTCACGCCGATATCGCGGTAGCTCTGAACGTCACCCAGAACCACCTGGACCGGCATCACACTTTCTCCAACTACGCCGCCGCCAAGGGACGCCTGTTCGAAACGCAACGCCCCGGCGCATTCGCCATTCTTAACGCCGACGACCCCACTTGCGTGGGCTATGCCTCGCTCACCACGGGATCGCCGCTCTGGTTCAGCGGCACGCGCGCGGTGACACCGGGCGTCTGGCTGGCCGACAACAAAGTCTGGTTCGACGGCGAACTCTTAATGGACGCGCGCGAGATTCCCATCCGCGGCCGCCACAATATAGAAGACACCATGGCCGCCGCCGCAGCCGCCCGGCTGGCGGGCGCATCCCTGGCATCCATCGCCGCCGCGGTGCGCACCTTCAAAGCCGTGGAGCACCGCCTCGAATTCGTGTGCAATCTGAACGGCGTGGACTTCTATAACGATTCGAAAGCCACCAGCGTGGATGCCACCCTCAAAGCCCTCGACGCCTTTTCCGGTGGACTTTGGGTGATCCTGGGCGGCAAGGACAAAGGCCTGGACTATACGGTGCTGCGCGCCCCGCTCGCCACCAAAGCGCACGCCGCCCTTCTGATCGGCGCGGCTGCCTCCAAGATCGCGGAACAGCTTCAAGGCGCGCTACCACTGGAAGCCGCCGGCACGCTGCAGAACGCGGTGCAATTCGCCTATGCGCACGCGCATCCGGGCGACACCATCCTGCTGGCGCCGGCCTGCGCCAGCTTCGATCAATTCAACAGCTACGAGCATCGCGGGCAGGTTTTCAAGAGCCTCGTAAGACAACTGGAGCCGGCAAACTAATATGGCGCAAAGACTCAAAACCGATTGGACCCTTTTCGCGACTACCATCGGCATGACCGCCTTTGGCGTGGTCATCCTCTATAGCGCGTCCTCCGTTATCGCCGAGATGAAGTTCCAGTCGTCCTGGCACTTCGTGTTGCGCCAGGCCATGTGGATCGTGCCTTCGCTCCTGCTGATGATGTTTTTGAAGCGCACACACTATCGAAGGCTGCAGAGCTCCACAGTGGCGTTCGCCGCTATCGGACTGGTGCTGATGCTGCTCTTCCTGGTGTTCTTCGTGGACTCGGCGCACCATCGCTGGCTGCGCATGGGCCCGATTGGCTTACAGCCTTCAGAGCTGGCCAAGCCGGCGATGGTCGTCTTTCTGGCGTACTTCGTGGCCTGGCGCGCGCAGGCCATCAACACGCGTTACACGCTGTACCCCGCCGCGCTGGTCGTCGGACTGGTGATTCTGGCAGTGGTGGTGGCGGACCTCGGCACCGCCGTGGTGCTGGGCGTCACGGCTACGGTGGTCTTTTTTGTGGCCGGTTTGCGCTGGCGCTTCTGCGCGATCGTGGCCGGGTTCGCGGTGGTCGGGCTGATCGTTTTCATCGCCCTCAAGCCTTACCGGCTGGCGCGCATCGCCGGGTATCTGGACCCCGAGTCCAAGATCGTCTCCGAAATCGATCCGTCCGGCCGCATTCAACAATATATGCACCAATCGCTCACCTCGCGCGACACCAGCTATCAGTTGGATCAATCCAAAATCGCGGTGGGAGCGGGCGGCGTGTTGGGCGCGGGGCTGATGCAGGGGAAGCAGAAACTGCTCTACCTGCCGGAGGCGCACACCGATTTCATTTACGCGGTAGTCGGCGAAGAACTCGGCCTGTGGGGATCGCTGGCGGTGCTGGGCGCCTTCGTCCTGATTCTGTGGCGCGGTCTGCGCGCCGCTGTGCGCATGCCCGACGATTTCGGGCGCTACCTGGCGCTGGGCATCACCACCGTGGTGGTAGTGCAAGGCTTGATGAATATCAGCGTGGTGCTGGGCATGATGCCGACCAAAGGCATCCCGCTGCCGATGATCAGTTCGGGAGGCAGTTCGCTGTTTTCGACGCTGCTGTCGCTGGGAATTTTGATGAATGTATCGGAGCACGCGGGCTAAGAGGCGCGCTTGGCGCGCCGTGGCTGGTGGTTGGTGGCTGGTGGTTTTGTGACGGAAACGGTTCGGAATTATAAAGAGCTTCGGGTGTGGCAAGGTGCTATGGAATTGGTCGAGAGCGTTTACCGGTTGTCTGCGGCGTTTCCCCCCGAGGAGAACTACGGGCTGAAGTCGCAGATCCGCCGCGCGGCCGTCTCGATTCCTTCGAACATTGCAGAAGGGCAGTCGCGCGCGTCCACGAAAGAATTCCTCAACCACTTATCGATAGCGCAGGCCTCACTGGCGGAGGTCGAAACCCAGCTCGAAATCTCGGTACGGCTGAGATACCTCGCGGTGGAACAGGTTGCCACAGCTTCCCAAGCCATCCAGAAACTCGGCAAACAAATCCACGCGCTGCGTACCGCACTGGAGGCACGCAAATGATCGAGCGGAGCGAGCTAAACACCAGCCACCAGCCACCAGCCACCAGCCACGGCGCCGAAGGCGGCGGAGCCGCCTTCCTGATGGCAGGCGGAGGCACCGGCGGCCACATCATCCCCGCGCTCGCCGTGGCCCGCGAACTCCGCCGGCGCGGGCACAGTGCTTTCTTCGTCGGCACCGAGCGCGGTCTGGAAAGCAAACTCGTGCCGAGCGAGGGCTTCCCTCTGGAGCTGATACAAATCGGGGGGCTCAAGCGCGTCGGTTTTCGTCGCAGGGTGGCGACCTTGATGCAACTGCCCATCAGCACGATGTATGCCAGGCGGCTCTTGAGAAGCCGGCGCGTGTCGGCGGTCTTTAGCATGGGCGGGTACGTCGCTGGACCGCCGGTGATTGCCGCGCTGGTGGCTCGCGTCCCCGTAGTGGTCATGGAGCCCAATGCCGTGCCGGGATTCACCAATCGCCGCATCGCACGGTATGTGCGCCGCGCGCTGATCGGTTTCCCGGAGACGGCTCGCTATTTCCCACGAGGCCGCACCGAACTCACCGGATTGCCGGTGCGTGAAGAGTTCTTTTCCATCCCGCCGAGGCCACGCGGCGAGCGGTTCACGGTCCTGATCACCGGCGGCAGCCAGGGATCCCGCACGCTGAACCAGGCCGCGCGCCAAAGCTGGCCGCTGTTTCGTGCCGCCGCGCTACCGGTGCGCATCGTCCATCAGAGCGGTCCGGCCGCGTACGAAGAACTGCGGGATGCCTTCGCGGAATCCGGGCTGGATGGCGAAGTGCTGCCGTTCATCGCGGATATGCCGGCCGCTTTCGCCGCGGCCGACCTTATAGTATGCCGGTCGGGCGCCGGCGCGGTCGCCGAACTCGCGGCCGCCAGCAAGCCGTCCATCCTGGCGCCGTTTCCGTTCGCCGCCGACCAGCACCAGTTGCGCAATGCGGAAGCCTTCGTACGCGCGGGCGCGGCGTTTCTTGTCGAGGATCGGGAGATGACGGGCGAGAAATTGTTCCGGACCGTATCAAAGCTGGCTGCCGATCCCGCCGGACTGGCGCGCATGGGAGCCGCCGCGCGCAGTTTGGCCCACCCCGGCGCCGCGCGCCGCGCCGCCGAGGTGCTGGAGGAGGTGGCGCGTGCATAGTGGGGCGGACCTCCAGGTCTGCGCGGGTCCTTCAGGACCCGTTCCGGGCCGGCGTGGACGCCGGCCGCAGGACTGGAGTCCTGCCCCACAAGTACGATTTTCATTGACATAGGCCCCAAAAAGCCGAAACAATACGAGGAGATAATGTTTTTTAGACGGCAGCACCTGCATTTCACGGGGATCGGCGGAATCGGCATGAGCGGCATCGCCGAGGTGCTGCTCAATCTCGGCTACACCGTCAGCGGATCCGACCTGAAGCTGACCCCCATCACCGAGCGCCTCTGCGCCATGGGCGCCACCATCCACGAAGGCCACGCCGCATCCAATGTCGCGGGAGCCCGCGCCCTGGTGGTCAGTTCCGCCGTCGACGAACAGAATCCCGAGGTGCAGGAAGCCCGCCGCCTGCAAATCCCGGTGATCCCCCGCGGCGAGCTGCTGGCCGAGCTGATGCGCCTGAAATACGGCATCGCCATCGCCGGCAGCCACGGCAAAACCACCACCACCTCGCTCACCGCCACCATTCTGAACCACGCCGGCCTGGACCCCACCGTGATGGTGGGCGGCCGCGTCGCCACCATGGGCGGCTCCAACGCGCGGGTCGGCCACAGCGATTTTCTGGTGGTCGAATCGGACGAAAGCGACGGCTCCTTCCTGAAGCTTGCGCCCATCCTGGCCATCGTCACCAACATCGATCGCGAGCACCTCGATCATTACGCCTCGCTCGATGAAATCCGCGACGCGTTCATCGAGTTCGTGAACAAAGTTCCGTTTTATGGCGCCGCCATCGTCTGCGTGGACGACGATAACGTGAAGACCATCCTGCCCTCCATCCGCCGGCGCACCATCACCTACGGCGCCAGTTCGCAGGCCGATCTGGAAGCCGGCGAAGTCTGCTGCGGCCCGTTCGCCAGCGACTTCAGCCTGCGCTACCGCCAAACCGCGCTGGGCCGTTTCCATTTGCGCATCCCCGGCAGGCATAATGTGCTGAATGCCACCGCTGCCGCGGCCGTCGCGCTCGAACTGGAAGTCGCGCCCGATCGAATACGCGAAGCCCTGGCCAGTTTCAGCGGCGTGGACCGCCGTTTCCAAACCCGCGGCCAGGAGCGCGGCATCACCGTAATCGACGACTACGGGCATCATCCGACCGAGATTCGCGCCACGCTGGCGGCCGCGCGGCTGTGCGGATTCCGGCGCATCCACGTGCTGTTTCAGCCGCACCGCTACACCCGCACGTTCCATCTGATGGACGATTTTGGCCGCTCTTTCCACGATGCCGATACCGTGCTTCTGCTGGACATCTATGCCGCCTCCGAGCATCCCATCGAAGGCGTGAATGCCGAGGCTGTGGCCGAACGCATCCGGCAGTTCGGACATCATGGCGTGGAATATGTGGGCACTATCGAACGCGGCGTCGAGGCGCTGCTGCAGGTGGCCGAGGAAGGCGATTTGGTGCTGACGCTGGGCGCCGGCAACGTCTGGCAGGCCGGCGATCTGCTGCTGACCGGGCTTAAGCGGGAAGGCAGGCTAAACTGATGGCGCGCGAGAAGGCCCGTCCCAAATTCCGCTGGCGCCTCTGGCTGACCGTGTTCGCCTGGTGCGCCGTCTTCATCTCCAGCGCCGTGGCGGCGCGCCAGGCGCAGCGCTACGTGCTCCGCGATCCACAATTCATATTCTCCAGCGAAGACCGCGGCGCGCTGACCCTGGAGGGCGTCACTTATGCCGCGCGCGCCAAGTTGCTGCGCATTTTCGCCGGGGACTACGGCCGCAGCATCTTCGCCGTACCGCTCGCCGAGCGCCGCCGCCGGCTGCTGGCCATCGACTGGGTGGAGGACGCCGCCGTCTCGCGCATCTGGCCGAACCGCCTTCTGGTGCGCATTACCGAGCGGCAGCCCGTGGCCTTCGTCAGCCTGCCGTTGCATAGCGGCTCCGGATCGGCCGCGCGTTTCCTGCTGGTGGACGCGCAGGGCGTGCTGCTCGATCCGCCGCTGCGCGCCCAGTTCGCGTTCCCCGTGGTCACCGGCCTCACCGACGAGCAGACCGATGCCGAGCGCCGCGTCCGCGTGCGCGCCATGCAGGGCCTTATGGACGACCTGGGGCCCGCGGGACAAAACATTTCCGAAATCAACGCCGCCGCCCCCGACGACCTCACGGTAGTTGCCCAAGTGGAGGGCCGCCCCCTCGAGCTCAAGCTCGGCGACGGCAATTATGCCAGACGTTTGCAGAATTTCCTGCTCCACTATCCGGAGATTCGCAAGCACGCGGCCAACGTCACGACGTTCGATTTGCGTCTGGACGACCGCATCACCGCGAAGGAGCAGCCGAACCAAAAATGAGCACGCCGAACACATTCGACGCCGTGGGCCTGGACGCCGGGAGCGCCTGGACCCGATGCGTCATTTGCCGCCTGGAAGATAACCGCCTGCGCTTTCTGGGGTGCGGATCGGCGCAGTCCCAGGGCTGGGCGAAGGGACTGATCGCCGACCAGAATGCCGTCTCGGAATGCATGCTGGCCGCGCTGCGCGAGGCCGAGAAGAACGCGCAGGTCTCCGTAGAGGGCGCCGTGGTGGGCATGGGCGCGACGGTCCGCGGAGCCAACTGCCGGGGCTTGCACGATCTCGGCCGTACGCGCATCGTGGAACAGCGCGACGTCAACCGCGCCATGGAGCGCGCCAAGCGCGTGCGCCTCCCGGAAGGCGCCATGATCCTGCAGATGTTCCCGCAGGATTTCGTGGTGGACGGCCATCCCGGCCATCGCGATCCGCGCAAAATGATCGCCGGCCAGATTGAAGCCAACGTGCACCTGGTGATGACCTCGCAAAGGGAGCACGAATGCCTGGTCACCGCCGTGAACGAAGCGCATTTGGCCGTGGAGGAAACCGTTTTCGAGGCGCTGGCTGCCTGCTACGCAGCCGTGCTGCCGGAGGACCGGCGCCAGGGTGCGGCCTTGTTGAACATCGGCGCGCAATCCTCGCAGTTGGCGGTGTATTACGGCGATGCGCTGCAGTTGGCGGAGAGCCTGCCTATCTCCGGCGACCATTTCACGCGCGACGCGGCGCGCGGGCTGTGCATCGGGTTCGAGGACGCCGCCATCATCAAGCACGAATTCGGCTGTGCCAGGGCCGATACCACGGCGGAAAGCTCTTCCGTCGAACTGCCGTCGCGTGAAGATCGCGACGTGTCCCGGCGCACGTTGAATTGCATCTTGGAAGCCCGCGCCCAGGATCTGTTTGGGATGGTGCAGCGGGAATTAGCGCGCGTCGGTATGCAAAGCGCGCTGATGGGCGGCCTGTTCCTGTCGGGCGGCGGCGCGCGCCTGGAAGGCATGTGCGAAATCGCCGAGGACGTTCTGAAATGCGGGGTATGCAATGCGCTGCCCGCGGGTATCCAGGATTGGCCGGACGAGTTCTGCGACCCGGCGTGGACCACAGTTGCCGGCCTGGCCATGTACTCGGCCAAGCTGAAATCCCAGCACGAAATGCAAAGGCAGACGTACGGGCTGCTGAACAAAATTCTGAGATGAAAATACGGAACCACAGATGGACACGGATAAACACAGATAAAGACAAACCAAGCCACCCTGCCCTGTCTTTGTTTTATCCGTGTTTATCTGTGTTCATCTGTGGTTTCAAGTTCTTGAAGGAGGGCAGTTATGGGGCTGATCGATTCCGAAAACGACGACTTAAAATACGAGATTCAAGAAGAAGCCGCCGGCGGCGCGCGCATTAAGGTTATCGGCGTAGGCGGCGGCGGCTGCAACGCTGTCGCGCGTCTGTACCGCGAAGGCATGGCGGGCGTGGAGTTCTGCGCCATGAACACCGACGCGCAGGCGTTGGCCGCTTGCGAGGTGCCCGTCAAGCTGCAGCTTGGCGCCAAGATTACCAACGGGCTCGGCGCGGGCTTCAATGCCGAGATCGGCCGCCAGGCCGCCCTGGAAAACACCGACAAGATCGTCGAGCTGCTGCAGGGCGCAGACATGGTCTTCGTCAGCGCCGGATTGGGCGGCGGCACCGGCACGGGCGCGGCGCCCGTCATCGCGTCGCTCGCCAAGGAACTGGAGGCGCTCACCATCGCCGTGGTCACCAAACCGTTCACCTTCGAAGGCGCGCGCCGCATGCGCCTGGCGGACCATGGCCTCACCAAGCTGGCCTCCACGGTCGACACCGTGATCGCCATTCCCAACGACCGGCTGCTCAAACTCGTGCCTCGCGGCACCAGCTTCTTCGAAGCTTTCAAGCTGGCCGACGACCTGCTGCGCCAGGCCGTGCAGGGCATCAGCGATATCATCAACACGCCCGGCATTATCAACCGCGATTTCGCCGACGTGAAGGCCACCATGCTGGGCATGGGCTATGCCATGATGGGCACCGCCACCGGTCGCGGCGAGAATGCCGCCGTGGACGCCGCCCGCCAGGCGATCAATTCCCCGCTCCTCGAAGACTCGCGCATCAGCGGCGCGCGCGGCGTGCTGATCAATATCACCGGTTCCAGCCGCCTGGGCCTGCATGAGGTGAACGAGGCCTGCTCCATCATCCGCGAAGCCGCGGATTGCGAGGACGTGCAAATCAACTTCGGCGTGACCATGGACGAATCCCTGGCCGATGCCGTGAAGATCACCGTGATCGCCACCGGCTTTCAGCCGCAATACGCCCCCGCCGCCGAAGAACCGCCCGCGCAGCAGCCGCAAGCTTTTTGGTCCGAGCCGGTCGCGGCCGCCGCGGCGCCACCCGAGCCTGTGCCAGAGCCCGTGGTGAATGGGGAACCCGAGCCGCCTTTCGATCCCGACGACCTGGAAACGCCGGCCTATATGCGGCAGGGCCGCCTGCTGAATTGAGGTAGGACAGGCCTCCCGGCGCCTCCTGTCCTGGCCCCTCGCCGAAAGTGCTCCGTCGTGCTGGGCAGTCCGTCCCCGGGGTGACCATGGAGGAATTCAGGGCGCCTCAACAACTGGCGTTGTGGCGCGTCACAACGCAAAGATAGCCCTTTTATGCGGCAGGACCGACAACGGGAACGCTTACGGCCCGCGGCGCCATGTACGTCATCAGCGTTAAGAGTTCATGGCTGTTGTGAAACGCCTCGAAGAGGAACAGATGTTTATCTCCGCAGTCGTCACACAGAATGATCTCGTCCTTCCCCAAAGGCCCGCGTCTCTTCCATGAGCAATGGCTTCGGACGATCTCGAAGCAATCGCGCTCACTCAGATTGGAGAATTGCTGGTCGAATAGCGGCGACCGGATGAAATACCGGCACGGCTCGGTCGGGTTAAACTTCTCGTCAGTGTAATGCGGATGCTGGCTGACTATCCCCAATGCCGGAATATCGAGGGCCTCCACGAAGCGCCAGAGCGCCGACGTGATGGTGTTGCCAAACCTCTTCCTGCCGCTCTGAACGAGGCAAAATGAAGAGGAACTCCTCGCGAATTCTACGAACTGATCCTGGAGAAAGAGCAGCCGCCCAGCCCCGTAGTTCGCCTCCGCCTCCAACTGCTCATGACAATCCGGGCTGAGGCTAAAGGCATCGTCCCCATGCAGGAGCGTTAGGTGCCACTCTGTGACGCTATGGATCACCTCATGTGCTTCACTCCAGCGCCACTTCAGTTGAGGTTGCGAACGGTCAATAAGGACGCGTTTCCGGTCCGGCACGTAAAGGGCTTTCAGATTCCATTTTCGAACGGCGTCCACAAGCAGCATCGGGCGCATTGCGATCTGTTTGCCTGCGATGAACGCCCGGCTAACAAACTCCCGCAGCGCCCCATCGTCCTGTGCAGAGTAGTATTGCCGATCGAGCTTTTGCAGCTCGAACACGTCCGCAAGATCGAGCGGCGGTCCTGGATTTCCCAAGCCCCGAAGAATCTTCGCGACTTGGCTGTCAATATCCCGTGCCGTGCGTGCTTCAAGAAATCGGTTCTTCACTGTTCACACAAGAACTTCACATATTCTTCAAGAGCGTCGTGCTCTTCGTGGCTCAATTCCTCGACCGGCTGCGATCGCGCCGCAAATCGCAGGGCCTCCTCCTGAAACTGCACGTCCCGGGCGCGCGCGAGGCCCGAGAGAATCAGGAGTTTTTCCGCCGGTACACGCATAAACTGCGCGATTCTGGTCACTGTTCGCGGCGTCGGCTTATAATGCTCGTCGGCAATGCCGATCAACTCTGCTAGGTCCACGTCCAACTTGTTCGAGAATTGCTCCCATGTGAGCTTGTGCTCGCGTCTCGCGAGATCCACGAGGCGCGCGAACGCCTGGCGCGTGAGGGCTGCGCCGTGCGATTGCTCCAGGTCTTCGACCGCTGAAACAAGCCCGCCGACCGAGACAAAGCAATTGTCTTCCAGTGCGGCTTGTTTGGCTAGCCATTCACGGTCTGTGGTGGGTTTCATAATCCTTCTCCCGTTAAGAAACTCTCCGCTTGATCAGGCGTGAACTCAAGCCAAAGGAGGTTCTGCTTGGCAGAGTCGCGCCCGACCGGCGTCATTCTGCAGACCTTTCTGTAAAACTGCTCCGTTATAGGAAGAGAGTGCAGGCCGATCCGGCCCTTGCACTCTTCCTCGATACTTTTGCGCACGGCCGCCTCAATCAATCGGCTTCCTACAGCGTTGAACCGCGGCTTTTCACCGAGACCGAGCGCCAACGCTTTCAGGTTCCACGGGGCGACCTCGACGTAATCCACGTAGACAAGCGCCCTGCCTTCCTGCTCTGGGAGCCGGCAGCGGCAAAACTCTCCTACTGTTTGCACCTTCATCAGCCCTTGGAGTTTCTTCTCGCACCGAATTCCGCAGAACGTATTGGCAAGGACGCTCAGCTCCGGGGCCTTCGCTGTCCAGTCCCAATGAAGATGTTGAGGGATCAGCTCGCGGCTCCCCAGCTTAGCAAGCTGTCGAGCAGCTTTCAGCACAATCGGCCGCCACTCCTGCTGTGTTTCTATGAAGTGTTCAACAGTCACTTCATCGAATAGTTCCGCCGCAACCGGGGAACCGGTCCTATTGTCGATGATTTCGATGTGGGCCTTCACACGACCATCAGCTCTGCTTTCTTCTTCTCTTCGTCCTCAAAGAACAGTTTCTCGCCGCGCCCAAGTCGCGTGTCGACCATTTGGTAGAGCCGGAGTGCCTGGCGCAGTAGGGCCGTCTTGCTTACGTCCTTCCGCGCGCAGAGATCCTCCAGGACACGCATCTCCTGGTCCGTGAGGTTCAGGGTCATTGTGCGTTTTTCGGGGCTCATCTGCCTACCTCTTCCATATATCCACTATACACAAAATAGCCAAGAACACCAACAGGGCAATGATTAAGAGTAGCTAATAAATAGCCAATTACTGGCTACACGTGGTATAACGGTAGTAGGCCCGTGGAGGGGCCAAATGATGGAAGATCGACAGCATGGCCACGAAGGCGCGCTACCAGAGGGCGTCGGTGCGGTGGAAGTGATTGAATTGATTGAGCTTGAAGAGCACTCGAGGCGTCATGGGACGGAGGCCCCTTGCGCTAGGCACTACGCCTTCCGGGTCGACAAGACCAGGGTCGTGGTGGACACCCCTACTATAACGGGCGCGCAGATCCTCGAAAAGGTCGGGAAGACACCTGAGCAGTACAAGCTGTACCAGCATAAGCGCGGGCACCAGCCGATTCTCATTCGGCCGGACGAAGTCGTCAACCTCCGGGAGTGCGGAGTCGAGCGGTTCACGACAATGCCCAGGGACACCACAGAGGGCCGCGAAGGCGGCCCCTGTCTTCGCCAAGACTTCCGGCTTCCGGCAGCGGACGAAGACTATCTAAATGGCCTGGGCCTGTCGTGGGAGGCGCTCCAGGACGCGCGTAGTCAGTGGCTCATCATACACGGCTGGAAGCTCCCCACCGGATACAACGTCAGTGTGGCGGATCTGGCGCTCCTGATTCCCAGCAATTATGCCGACAGTCAGATCGACATGGTGTACTTCAAACCGCACCTTGCCCGCGGAGACGGAAAGGGAATTAACAGCCTTTCCGCGCAGACGATTGCTAGGACAGTCTGGCAACGCTGGTCCAGGCACCGCACGCAACAGAACCCCTGGCGCGTCGGCATTGATGATGTGGCTAGCCACCTCAGCCTAGTAGACGAATGGCTCCAGCGTGAGTTTATGGCGAAAGCAGCATGAAATACGCACTCCGTATCACCGAGACGCAGCATACCGCCTTGCGCTCGCATCTCTTTCCAGGCGATGGAAAGGAGGCTGTTGCGCTCGTTCTCTGTGGTCGCCGGGCTGGCGAGGCCAGGCATGTCTTCGCAGCTCGAAAAGTGGTACCAGTCCCCTACGAAGTGTGCGACCGGCGACGCGATCGCATAACGTGGCCCACCGACACAGTGGAGGCGCTCTTGCGCGAGGCATACGGAACGGCCCAAGGAATTCTAAAGGTCCACGGCCACGGTGGAGAATATAGGCGTTTTTCCGGCTTCGACGACACGTCGGACCGCGTCCTATTCGCATCGATCACGGGCTTTCTCGGTGACGGCCTCCCACACGCAAGCGTCATCATGCTTCCGGACGGGGAGATGTTCGGTCGCGTGGTTGTAGATGACGGTAAGATTGTCGGCGGCCTTGACTCGATCATGGTCGTGGGCCACGATCTCCGGCTCTGGACGGAATTGCGAAGCTCAGCCGGCGACGAGTTCGCGCGGCGGCATCAGCAAGCTTTTGGAAGGGGAACAACCAGTCTGCTCAAATCACTGTCTATTGCGGTTGTCGGCTGCTCTGGCACCGGCAGCATCGTAGTTGAGCAGCTCGCCAGGCTGGGCGTCGGGCGCCTTCTCCTGGTCGACCCGGATGCAGTGGAGGAGCGGAACCTCAATAGAATTCTCAATTCCGGCAAGGAGGACTCATATTTGCAGCGCCCAAAGATACATGCTCTCGCCTCCGCCATTGCTCGCATGGGCCTGGGACAAGAAGTCGTCCCACTTGCGCTCAATCTGATCACGCGGGAGGCGGTGCGGCGCGTTGCGGAATGCGACGTCGTATTCGGCTGCATGGACGGTGCCGAGGGTCGGCACGTACTGAATCGCTTGGCGACGTTCTACAATCTCCCGTATTTCGACGTAGGGGTGAGGCTGGATGCCGACGGAAAGGGCGGAATCGAAGGAATCAGCGGCGCAGTGCACTACCTGCAGCCGGGTCTCTCCAGCTTGTTGAGCCGGGGTGTCTATACAATGGCCCGCGTCGAGGCGGAGGAAATCCGACGCACCGACCCCGCTCTCTACAGGCGCCAAGTAACAGAGGGCTACCTCCGCGGCGTCGAAGAGGACCGCCCGGCCGTTATCAGCATCAACATGTTTTTTGCTGCTCTGGCGGTGAACGATTTCCTGGCCCGATTGCACCCCTACCGGAACCAGCCGAATTCGGCTTATGCCTACGTCGGCGGCAACCTTTCTGAAATGCAGTTGTTCTCGGAAATGGAAGCTGCGCCATGCACAGTTCTGCAAAGGCATGTTGGACGTGGCGATGCTAAACCACTATTGGAGAGGCCGGTTTTGTCGTGACGAAGCGCTTTCAGATAATATGGGACGCCTTGCCCAGCGTGGTGGAAATACCGGAAGCGGTTCAAAACCGTTTTCAGCGAAGATCTCCCAGAGGATCTCAATCGACGATGTCTGTATGTCCTCGGTGGCACGCATCCCTGGTCAGCGGTCCTGCTTTGCCCCTGCGGCTGCGACGACCGGATTCACCTGAGCCTATTGCGAGATGACTCGCCGCGCTGGAGTCTTCGCGTAGACAACGGCAAACTTCCTAGCCTTTCGCCTTCCGTCTGGCGCACCAAAGGGTGTCGTTCACACTTTTTCTTGCGGCAAGGCCGTATCGATTGGTGCAAAGCGGCCGCGTCACCCACCAAGAGCCGAAGAACCGGGAACTCTGTCGACTGAACGACGTAACGCGACCCAAGCAGAACAACACATCGCGTTATCCTGATGTGTGCCCCCTCGCCCACTCGCCGCGATCGCCGTCATCGCCCTGATCGCCTGCGCAGCTCCCGCCGCCCCGCCCGACACCCACCCCTTCGCCGGCATCCTCCGCGACGAACACCACCAGCCCATCGCTGGCGCAATCGTGCGCCTCCAATCCCCCGCCCATCGTGAAACGGCCACCACCGCCAAGGACGGCGCCTTCACCTTTGCCGTCCTGCCCCCCGCCCAATACACCGTCTCCGTCGAATATCAAGGCGTCACCACCACCTGCCCGCAACCCGTGCAACTCCCGCGCGATATCCCAGCCATCCTCGAACTGTCCGCCACTCACACGCTCTCCCTCATCGACGAAGCTCAGAAGCCCGAAGCCACCGGCGGCCAAAAGCTCTCCGCCAAAGCTGTCTCCGAACTGCCCCTCAACAAGCGCGATTTCAGCCAACTCCTGCTGCTCGCCGCCGGCACCATGACCGACACCAACGGCGCTGCGAACTTCACCCAGCAATTCGCCGTCAACGGCCAGCGCGGCACCGCCGCCGTCTTCGCCATGGACGGCGCGGATTCGAGCGATCCCGAAATGGGCGGCGCCACGTTCACCAACTTCAATGTCGATGCGGTCGAGGAAATCCGCTCCAGCTCCGGTTGGATGCCCGCCGAAATCGGACGCGGCGCGGCCGGCTATACCGACATCGTCACCCGCGCCGGAACCAACGCCATCCACGGCTCCGTCTTCGAGTTCCTGCGCAACGCCGCGCTCGATGCGCGCAACTTCTTCGACCAGCGCTCCATCGCGCAGCCGGAACGTATCCCACCGTTCATCCGCAACGAATTCGGCCTCACCAACGGCGGCCCCGTCGTCATTCCGGGCCTGTACAACGGCCGCGATCGCACTTTCTATTTCGCGGAATACCAGGGTTTCCGCCAGGTGCTCAGCGACACCGAGGTGATCCCCGTGCCCACCGCCGCCGAACGCTCCGGCCTGGATACCACCGCTTATCCGGGCGACACCCTGATCGTTCCCGTAGACCCGCGCATCGCCAAGATTCTGGCCCGCTATCCGCTGCCCAACGATCCCACCGGTCCCTATGCCGCGCGCACTTTCGCCACGTCCTCGAAGGTCACTACCGTTTCCGATCAGTTTTCCCTGCGCGTCGATCACCAGATCTCGGACAAGTCGCGGCTGTTCGGCCGCTTCACCATGGCCGATGTCACCGGTCCCACCACCAACCCCAGCCAGACGGCCCTCGATTCCCAATTCGCCGTGGGTTTTCTCGACCGCCAGCGCAACGCGGCCATCGCTTATACGCGCACGCCCTCACCCACTTTCACCATGGAGTCCGGTATCGGATTTACCCGCACCACGCCTTCCTTCCCCACGTTCGATCGCACGGACCCGGCGCTGACGTTCGGCGACGGCTCGTACGAAGCGTTCGACGCAGCCGCCGGTTCCGTGCTGGGAGCCTACGGCAACTTGTTTCAGATCCGCCAGAGCTTTCAGTGGATCCGCGGAAGGCACACGCTGAAGGCTGGCGGAGAGTTGCGCGGAAACCGCGACACTACTGTGTTCGGGCTCAGTCCCAATGGCGCTTATCAGTTTGGCGGCGGCACGGCCTATGCCACCGTCCCCATCCGCTCGGCCAGCGGGATGCACGACATCGCCATTGGCGATCCGCTGCCCGACGCGCTCACGGGTCTGCTCTCGGCCAGCGCGTTTTCTTACTCACAAGCCGTCGCGCCCCCCATGTTCGCGCAAGGCGCCAGCATCGGCGATTCCGCCATTCATCGCGATGCTTACAACTTCTACTTCCAGGACACCTGGAAGGTGTCGGACCGGGTCACGCTGAATGCCGGCCTGCGCTACGAGATCGAGTCGCGCATCCGCGAGGAAGATAAGCGCACGTCGGCGCCGGTACTCGGCTTGGGTTCGGGTACGGCTCCGGGTTCGGAAGTGCTGATCAACCCCGATCCGGCCTACCAGCTTGATCCGCGAGGCTGGGGTCCGCGCCTGTCGCTCGATTGGCGCGCCGCCGCCAACACCACCGTGCACGCAGGCGGAGCCATCACTACGCTGCTCATCAACCTGTGGCAGGACAATTCGCTGACTGGCAGCACGCCCTTCGTCGTGTACCCGCACGTCACCGCGCTCCCCGGCGAGCCTATCGACTTCGGCATCGACATTACGCCGCAGCAGTTGCCCACCGTCTACACCATCGGCGGAGCGCCCGTCTTCGCTTCGGGCGATTCGAAACAGGTGCCGGGCAATACGCTTATGGACGTGCAGCGCTACGACCGGGATCTCGCGGCGGTCTCGCCCGGCCACCAGATCACACCGCTCAACGTATTGGGCATCTCGCCTGGTTTCCAGAACGGCTACATCGCCACCTGGACCGCCGGCTTCGAGCAGAAGCTGGGCGGCGCCAATTTCAACGCCGGCTACGTCGGTACCGCCGGTATCAAGCTGCCTGCCATGGATTTTCCGAACGGGTTCGCGGGCGCGGACCCGGCCTTCGCCCCGTACACCCAGTTTAATTCCGCCGGCCAGGTTACGGGCGGCTACGGCCTGGTCAACGTGATCACCAACCGTTCCCATTCCTCCTATCACGCTCTGCAGGTATCCGCGCAACGCAACCTGACCGCTTCGGGCCTCGGCTTTCAGGCCAGTTACACGTTCTCGAAATCCATCGACGATGCCAGCGCGGTCGTCGGTGGATTCATCTCCGGGGCCTCGGGAGCCGTGGCGCAAACCGCGCCCGAAGACCCGTTCAACGCCCGCATCGACAAGGCCCCATCTAACTTCGATGTCAAAAATGCGCTGGCGTTCAGCCTCTTCCAGGACTTGCGTGCGGATCGCGTGCCGTTCCTGCGCCCCCTGGGCAAAACGCTCACCGCCGGCTGGCAACTCCTCGGCATCGGCACGTTGCAAAGCGGCTCGCCATTTACCATCTATTCCGGAATCCAGCAAACCGGCGCAGGCTCGCAAGGAACGGACCGGCCCGATCAGATTGGCACGCCGGTCCTCTCCACCAGCCGCACGGTGCGTGAGGACTATTTCGGGCTGGGCGCCAATAACGCTTCGTACTTTTCGATTCCCATCGGCGTGCCCGGCGGAGCCGGTCCGAACAGCGGCGTCTTCGGCACGCTCGGGCGTAACACGTTGCGCGGTCCGGGGCTGCACGACTTCGACTTGGCGTTGATTAAGGATACGCCTCTGCTGGAACGCGCCGGAGCCGCGCGCGCATCGCTGCAATTCCGCGCCGAGTTTTTCAACGTGTTCAACATCGTCAACTTCGGCCTGCCCTCGAACATCGTGCTGGGACCCGGCTTCGGAGAAATCAGCCGCACCGCGAGTAACTCCCGGCAGATCCAATTCTCCCTGAAGCTGATTTACTAAGTGGGGCAGGCTCGCAGCCTGCGGCGGCCTCGCAGGCCGCCACACGCCCGCGCTACATTATTAGGCATGCATCGTAAGCTCATTCTGCTCTGCGCGGCGCTATCCGTTTCGCCAGCCGCCGTCCCGGACGTCGTAAAAGTGGATGCCGGAAGCGTGAAAGGCGCCGTCGCCAATGGCGTAGCCGCGTTCAAGGGTATTCCGTTCGCCGCGCCGCCCGTGGGCGCGCTCCGCTGGAAGCCGCCGCAACCCGCGCCGCATTGGGAAGGCGTTCGCGAAGCTGTGGAGTTCGGCGCGCGCTGCATGCAGGGCAATATCTACAACGACATGGTTTTCCGCGATAAGGGGCCCAGCGAAGACTGCCTCTACCTCAACGTGTGGACGCCCGCCGCCTCCGCCGAGGCGCGCCTGCCGGTAATGGTGTGGATCTATGGCGGCGGCTTCGCGGCCGGCGCCGCCTCCGAGCCGCGTCAGGATGGCGAGAACCTGGCGCGCAAGGGCGTGGTGGTGGTCAGCATGAACTACCGCCTCAACGTATTTGGATTTTTCGCGCACGCCGAGTTGGCCAACGAATCGGGCCACCATTCCGCCGGCAATTACGGTCTCCTCGACCAGTTGGCGGCCCTCGAATGGGTGCACAAAAACATTGCGGGCTTCGGCGGCGATCCCGCCAAGGTGACCATCTTCGGCGAATCCGCAGGCTCGTTCTCCGTCAGCGCGCAGATGGCGTCCCCGCTGGCGCAGGGCCTGTTTCAACGTGCTATCGGCGAAAGCGGCGCTTTTTTCAGTACCGTCCTCAACTTGAAGCCGCTGCCGCGGAGTGAAGAGGCGGATGCGAAATTCGCGGAGTCCATCGGCGCGCATTCGCTCGCGGACCTGCGTGCCAAGCCCGCCGGCGAATTGCTCGACGCCGCCGCCAAGCAGGACGGCATCCGGTTCGCGCCGAATATCGATGGCTATTTCCTGCCACGGAGCGTGCGCGAGATTTACGCGAAGGGCCAACAGAGCCATGTGCCGCTGCTGGCCGGTTGGAACCACGATGAAGGCGGCTATGGGAGCGTCTTCGAGAAAGACGCACCGACCGCCGCAAATTTCGCGGCTTACGCGCACAAGCATTTCGGAGACAAAACCGATGCGTTCCTGAAACTCTACCCGGCAGAAAGCGATGAGCAGGCCAAGCGCTCCGCGCAGGATCTGGCGGGCGACCAGTTCATCGCGTTCTCCACTTGGAAATGGCTCGAGATGCAGGGCCGCGCCGGACACTCGGCGCTCTACCGTTATGAGTTCGACGATGCCCCGCCCGGCGATGACTCCCCTCCACGCGGTGCGTATCATTCCGCCGAAATCGAGTTCGTGTTCGGTGCGTTGGCGTCAAAGAACCTTCCCTGGCGGCCGGAAGACAACGCGTTGTCGGACTTAGTGTCTGCCTATTGGTCGAATTTCGCGAAAACGGGCGATCCCAACAGCCCCGGTTTACCGCAATGGCCGACCTACAGCAAGCGGGCAAAGTATCCCGTAATGCACCTGGACGCGACTTCCCACGCGGCGCCCGACGACCATCGCGCGCGTTACGAGTTTCTGGACTCAAGAAGCGCTAAACAATGACCTGCCTCAGACCATTTCTATTCCTGCTCCTGCCCCATGCCGCCCTGGCCCTCGGCCAGCCCCGCTATGTGGAGACCGTTGCGCATCCGGACAGCTTCCCCATCGCGCACGCCAAAGCATGTGCCGCAATCTATGTCGATGCGGCGGACTACCCCGGAGTCATCCGCGCCGCCGCAGATCTGCAGGCGGATATAAACCGTGTCACCGGTTGCACGCCGGCCCTTACTCACGACGCCGCAAGCCTGCCCGCCCGTACCATCGTCATCGGCTCGGACAAGAGCCCCCTCGTTAAGCGGCTGACCGATACGAATGCCATTGCCGGTAAGTGGGAGTCGTTTCTGATCCAAGCTGTACGTGGTAATCTAGTGATCGCGGGAAGCGACAAGCGCGGAACCATCTACGGTATATACGATCTCTCCGAACAGATGGGAGTCTCCCCGTGGTATTGGTGGGCCGACGTTCCCGTGGCCCATAAAGACGCCCTCTTCGTGAAGTCCGGCAGATTCGTCGAAGGCGAACCCGCCGTCAAATACCGCGGCATCTTTCTCAACGACGAGGCGCCATCGTTATCCGGCTGGACGCGCGAGAAATTTGGCGGCTTCAATTCCAAGTTCTATGTCAAGGTCTTCGAGCTTATCCTGCGCTTGAAGGGCAACTATCTCTGGCCCGCCATGTGGGGCAGCGCCTTCAACGAGGACGATCGGCTAAATCCCAAGCTGGCCGACGAGTACGGTATCGTCATGGGGACTTCGCATCACGAGCCCATGCTTCGCGCCCAACAGGAATGGAAACGGCATGGCAAGGGTCCGTGGAATTACGCCACGAATCCCGATGTATTGCGGACTTTTTGGGACGAGGGTATCGAACGCAACAAGGCCTACGAAAGCATCGTCACGCTGGGCATGCGCGGCGACGGCGATATGCCCATGGCGACCACTGGCGGCATCGACGCCAACAAGGCGCTGCTCGAAAAGATCGTCGCCGACCAGCGCGCCATCCTTGCGAAGCGTATCGGGCCGGACCTGTCGAAGGTACCGCAAGACTGGGCGCTTTATAAGGAAGTGCAGGAGTATTACGATGCGGGCATGCGTGTGCCGGACGATGTGACTCTCCTCTGGTGCGACGACAACTGGGGTAACTTGCGCCGGCTCCCAACCTCCGAGGAACGGAAGCGGGCCGGCGGCGCGGGTATTTATTATCACTTCGACTATGTAGGCGGTCCGCGTAATTATAAGTGGCTGAATACGAACCCTATCGCCAAGGTTTGGGAACAGATGAACCTGGCCTATGAGTACGATGCCAGGCGTATTTGGATCGTGAACGTGGGCGACCTGAAGCCCATGGAATTCCCCATCGAGTATTTCCTGAGCCTGGCCTGGAGCCCGCAACGATGGCCGCACGATAAGATCGCTGAATTCGGCAGGCTATGGGCGGAGCGCGAATTCGGTCCAACGTATGCGGCGGATATCGCGGATATTGTCGCCAAATACACGAAGTACAATGGGCGGCGGAAACCGGAGCTTCTGGAGCCCGGCACGTTCAGTTTGGAGAACTATGGGGAAGCGGACGCCGTGCTGGCCGAGTGGCGTACCCTGACGGAGCGCGCGGAACAAATCTACAAGCGCCTGCCGGATGACGCCAAAGACGCCTTTTTCGAGTTGGTCCTGTTTCCTACTAAGGCGTGCGCCCAGGTGAACGAGCTGTACCTCGCGGCGGCCAAAAACCGGCTTTATGCCAGCCAGGGGAGGGCCAGCGCCAACGATTATGCCGCGCGCGTCCGCGAGCTGTTCCAGGCCGATGCCGATTTATCCGCCACTTATAACCACGCCTTGGCCGATGGCAAGTGGGACCACATGATGGACCAGACTCACATAGGCTACACCGGCTGGCAGCAGCCGGATGTTGACAGCATACCCGCGGTAAGTGAGATCCGGATAGAAGAGGCGGCTAAGATGGGGGTCACGCCGCTCGCGTTACGGTTCGACGCCTTCACTCGGCCACGCCGCCTTATAGAAGTGTTCAATGAAGGCCGCGCGCCTCTTAACTACTCGGCTACCGTCAGCGCGCCCTGGATCGTACTGAGCAAAGCCCAGGGAACCGCGCTCAAAGACGAGCGTTTGTGGGTGACCGTGGATTGGAGCAAGGCGCCCGTGGGAGCCGCCGAAGGCTCGATCACGATCTCAGGCGCGGGCGGCCATCCCGTCACGGTGAAGGTCGCTGCGTTCCGTCCGCGCGAGCTCGCTCCGGACACCTTGCGCGGCTTTGTGGAGGCGGATGGCTACGTATCGATGGAGGCCGCGCACTACACGATGAAGACCGATGCCGGTGCGGTTCATTGGGAGGAGATTAAAGACCTGGGACGGACCTTGTCCTCGATGACCATCCTGCCCTGCGCCGCCGCCAGCGTCACCCCGCCGCGGGAATCTCCTTCGCTCGAGTATCGCATGTATCTGTTCGATCCGCACACGGTTCAGGTTCATACCATCGTTGCGCCAACGCTGAACTTCGTGCCCGGCCGCGGGTTGAGGTTCGCCATCGCGTTTGACGATCAGCCGCCGCAAGTTATCGATGCTCTGGCGCAGAACTCACTCAAGGATTGGGAAGAGTCGGTGAAAGACAACGTCCGCACCGTGACGTCCGCACACTCGGTGGCAGGGTTGGGTTACCACATACTGAGGTATTGGATGGTGGATCCTGGAGTCGTGCTGGAGAAGATCATTGTCGACTTGGGCGGTCTCAAGCCGAGTTACTTGGGACCGCCCGAGAGTTTTCGGAGATAGCCAGGCGGCCTGCGAGGCCGCCGCAGGCTGCGAGCCTGCCCCACTAGGCCGGGTGGGGTTTGCGGCCCCAATCGCCTAACAAGCCCGCGGACAGACTCTTGATCTCGGGTGGCGCCGAAGTCGCCAGCCACGCCAGCGTGCTGACCGTGGCCCAAGGCGTACCGATATTGATGAAGTGATGTTCCGGATCGCCCAGATGATTGGCGGGCGGCGCGAAGTCCGCGTTACGAATCAGGTCGAAGATATACTTGGATGCTACTTTGGGATCCACGTTGCCCGCCTCCACCTGACACATCTTGGCCTCCGCGGCGTTGTACAGTTCGCCGAAGCCTTGGTGCTGGCTGTAGAACAGTCCCATAGGCTCCTCCGCGTCGGGCAGGATGGAATCGTCGTGCGTCTTCTTATAGCGCCGGTAGATACTGGCGAGTTTCAGATCGCCCAACCCCACGCCCAGCGCCCACACCCGGAACCAGGCGTTCCAAAGGTCGAAGTCGCGCCACGAAGTATACGACGCGCTGGCGGTGCGATCGTTGTTGGTGCGATTGATCTCGTGCACGCGCGCGACGTACTCGAAACCACTAGCCGGAAAGTCGTCCTTCTTGAGGGCGGTCAGCAGGCGCGAAGCGAGCGCATTCATGACTTCCATGGACGTCGCCAGGCCGCGCGAGAAGATGGCGTCCAGGAATCCGCTGCCGGTGCCGCCGGCCATAATCGCCCAGCGCTTGCCGACACTCTGCTTGACGGATATCTGCAGGCGGTCGGAGGAAATCCAGGGGCGCGCCGGCTTGGCATCCTTGAACTGCTCGTAGATGCTGGGGAAGCGCGACAGGAACTGGCTCCATTCCCGCTCGGGCGCGATATCGGCCGGCTTGGGGAACTTGCGGATGTCTTGGCTCAACCCCACGCTGACCAGTTTGTTGGTCGAGCCTGGGCGATTGTCGAAGGGAATCACCCACACCCAGCCGCCATCGAAAAGGTGATGGCAGGTGCCCTGGTACCACCGGCGAGGCGCTTTGGGCACGCCGTACGGCAGGTTCAAATCGTCGTATTGTTTGACGTCGACCATGAGCGTGAACAGGCAGCGGGTGTTAGTCTTACAACGGATGGGATCGTCCTTCAGGCCCCACATGCGCGATAGCACGTGGCCGCCGCCGGATGCGTCGGCAACAAAGCGGGCATTAATGGTCTCACCTTTGTCGGTTTCGAGAGTCACGCCATTGCTACCCTCGTCGGCCTTAATAACCCGCGTCATGTATTTAACCGTGGCGCCGTGGTGAATTGCAGTGTAGGTGAGATAAGCGTCGGTATCCTGGCGGAATAAGTGCGCTTCATAGCCTTCGCGGTAAGGCGGAATGACTAACTGAGTAGACTCTTCGGGCCGCTGATGCTGGCCTTCGTGATGCATCAGAAAGCCGAAATTCTTCTTGATGCCGTGTCCCGAGGACACGTATTTGTGAATGGTTTCCCCGGAGTTGAACTCAGTCTTGAACTCCGGGACGTTGAACCGTTCCGCCATGATCTTGATCATGCGGAAGGTGTGCCGCACGGTAGATTCCCCAAGGGCGTAACGCGGATGCGTACCGGCGTCGATAATCACAACCTTGGCTCCGTTACAGGCCAGGATGATTCCCAGCATGCTTCCCTCGAAACCAGCTCCTAGAATCGCAACATCGTATTGTTCGTTCATATAGGTGAGTGCTCTCTTTTTACGGTTGATTTGATACGGACACCACAGATTTCGGCGAACCTCGCCTCCGTGGCTTTGATGCGGCTGGCGGCCACCTGCAGCGTGCGCAGCAGGATCTCAACGCCGAGGTCGCCGTCCTCGCGGCAGGCTTGGGTGAGGTCCGGGCCGGCAATGCGCAACGCGGCCGTCTGCTCCCGTGCGCGCACCTGGAAGACCGTGTCCTGATGGTCGAGCAGGGCGGACCAGCCAAATGCCTGGCCAGGGCCCACCGCCAGAACCGAAACGCTGAAGATGGGCGCGTGCAGCTCTATATTGACGCTGCCGGAGGTGACCAGGTAGAAGTACTGGGACTGTTGGCGGTCGACCAGTACGACCTCGTTCTCCGCGAAGGAGACTTCCGTAGCGAGCGACGCCAGTTTGGCGATATGCCGATCCGCCAGGCCCCGCATAAAGGCGTGATTGCGAAGGGTTTCCTGTAGCGTCAATTGCCCCACCATAGCGTAAGATTCCGCAGACGAAGCCGATTTCCGTGCCGATTTTGCCGCGGTTCCGCTGAGGGAGCAATCGAGGTGCCAGTGAGCGGAAGCGTTTCTGAGCCGCGACCGTAAGGGAGCGGACGGGCCAGCGGACAGGCCAGCAGGCCCGTCCTACATCAGAAGCTATACCGCAACGCCAGCATGGCGTGCGAATTGCGCCGGTACTGGCCCAGGAAGTCCGATTCATCCCCGCGGATCAGCGTGAGCGCCGCCGTCGCCCGCCAGTGCGCTCCGAGCGCCTGCGAGTACTCAAGCTTGGCCCACTCGCCCTTGCCGTTCTGCCGGAGCGCGGTTTCCAGCGCCACGCTGCGGTTGGTGTCGATGGTGTAACCCGCGCGGCCCAGAAACGCGCTGGTTAATCCGCGGTCCGGCGCGAAATCGAAGATGGACCGGTGTTCCGTCACCACCTGCCCCGCATATCCTCCGATGAAGAACCATTCGCCGGCCTGCCGCTCCAGTTGCACGACATACAGAGCGTATTCGTCTTCCGTCTTAGTCGTCGATGTGAAATAAGCCGCCTCGGCCTTCACCGTCACTCCTTTTAACGGAATGGCCGCATCGCCGCCATACATACGCATCTGCGGATAGTAGCGCTCGATCTCCACAGCGAGGGGCCTGGTCTCTTGGAAGTTGAACAGCGGCAGGTTATTATGACCGTCATAGAACGAGAGCGAATACTCCGCCACGCTGCCGATATGGTTCCAGCGCGCGCCGAACTGCGAGCCGCCCGGAAATGACGGCGGCAGTTCGCCGAGCGCGATTCCCGCAGGTACGTTGCTCCAGCGCTGGTCGAGCAAAGGGATGCGGCTAGGTGTGAAGAGTGGCACCCACACTAAGTCGATAGTATTCGACTGCCCGCCATAAGTCGCGCGCGCGGCTGTGATCGCCAGGAATTCGCTATCCACCACCGACAGATAGTCCTGCGGCGCAAAACGGTCCGTAGGATTCAGTATGTCGGCCTTGCCCCAGCGGATGAACTGCTTGCCTAATACCACCGTCAGCTTCTTCTTCGCGTAAGTGGCGTTGAGCTGCCGCACTTCGAACGACGGACGCCGGCGTTCGCGATCGTCCCAGGAAAGCTCCCAAGCGCGATCTACCTGCTCGTGCGTATCCGCGCGCGCGTCGATGCCGCCCGCGAACTGCCAGTCCGAATTCAGCTTGTAGAAGGCTTCGTAGCGGAACAGCGCTTCGCCGATCTCCTGCCCGCTGTCGTTCGGCACGGTTTGCGGATAGCCGATGAAGTCCGTTTCGAGGAAACCGCGCTGCGAGAAGCTCTGTGCAAACAGCGCAGCGCTCAGCCCCAGCACCCAGCACCCGGCACCCAGAAACCGCCGTTTCACATCTGCCGCCGCAACGCCTGCACCGTGAAATCGTCGTCCTTCATGGGCACGTTGTAGCGCACGTTTTCCAGCTTCAGGATCGTCCGGCTCTTGCGGCCCAGGTCGGTCATCTCCAATTGTCGCGCCGTCCAGATTCCCTGGACGTTTTGTATGTCCCGCTCCACTAAGCGACGCACCAGCTTGTCTTTCACGTAGTTCTCATACTGCACGGGAACGTAGTTATCCTTGCGAATCCATACGCGCGAGGAAGTGTATTGCGAGCTCTTGCCTTGCTTTGGCTTCGATTCGATGCGCCAGCAGGGCGCGCCGTCGATGGATTCCTCGCCCTGCATACTGAAATCGAACTGGTCGACGTCGCGCTCTTCCAGGTCCTCGAAGCTGAAATCCGTGCCGAAGAAGCGCGTGGAGCGATCCTGCTGTGCGATGCGGCGGTCGCGCCCGATGGCCGGCGTCCACATCCACTGGTCCGACGAGCGATCCGGATGATTCACCACCAGCAGCGCCACGCCTTTCACTTCGGCCGGCTCCGTGAACCGGATGATCGCTTTGCTCGCGCCGTAAGATCCCAGGCGGTCGGATTGCCAGTGCTTCTTTGAGACTTTGTTATTCGCGCCGAAGACCTCCAGCGAGCCTTCGTAGCGCTGGGAATCGGCGCGGCCACGGCGCTGGGATTCGGCGACGATCTGGCGGGCATCGTCGGCGTGCATCGTGCCGGTGAGCGAAAAGAGGCAGGTTAATAGCAAGGCCGCCTGCGAGGCCGCCGCAGGCTGCGAGCCTGCCCCACTAATCTTATTCATACTCTAAGGCCTCCACTAACGAACTGCGCACCGCGCTTTCCGCGGGGAACAGCGCGGAGCCGAAAGCCGCACCTAGAATCACGGGCACCAGCACGGCCACAATGCCGAACGGAAATGTGTAATCGAGCGCTATGCCGGCGAAGTTCTCGCGCGAGACGGTTAACATGTAATACAGATTCACGGCGCCGGCGGCGACTCCCAAAGTCAGCCCGACGATGCCGATAGCCAAGGCTTCCATCCAGATAGTGTGCCGGATCTGGTTCCGCAATGCGCCCACCGCGCGCAGCACGCCGAGCTCGCGCCGCCGGTCAGTAATGGAAACCGTCAGCGTGTTGACGATGCCCAGAATGGCCACCAGCACCGCCACGAACAGTTGTAAGTAGGTCATGCCGAACCATTGGTCGGTCACTTTGAACACGTAACTGCGCACCTCCTTGTTCGAAAGCACGAACAGGCGCCGCTCGTGCGCGAAGCCGTCCAGAATGCTGGCCCGGACATCCGCCGCCTGGGCGCCCGGCTCCAGATATATGCGGAACACATCCACCGAATCGTCTTTCCACAGCTTCCGGTAGAGCTCCCGATCGATGAAGATGGTGCCCAACTGGTTGGAGAAATCCTTCAGGATGCCAACGATCGGCAACCTCAGAACCCCGGACGGCGAGGCGATCTCCAGCGTCTGGCCCAGCTTCAACTTCTCCAATTGCGCCAGGTTGTCGGCGATGATCAGCCCCTTCTGCTCGGCCGTCACGCGATACATGCCGTCGAAGTCTCCGGCAGTGATGCGGCGGTTGCGGGTGCGCCGCGCGATGCTCAACGAATCGATGCCCACCAGCATCACCGGCTTGCCCCGGAAATCGATCCGTACGATCCGGACGGGCTGCACCTCGGCGATTCCTGGAATCCGCCGCAACCCATCCAGCATGCCGTTGGGAAAGTGGAAGATGCGCTGGGAGATGTTTTCCGAAGTAGTGACGAAGAAGTCCGGATTCATGGTGCTGTCCATCCATGCGGCGATCTCCATGTAGCTGGCGCGCGCCATACCGCCCAGCGCGATGACCAGCGCCAGCGACAGCATCAGCGCGGCCACCGTGGCGGACGTGCGCCGCGGCGATTGAATCAGGCTGTCGGCCGCCAGCGCGCCTTCCACCGGCCGCACCCACTTGAGCGGTCCGCGCAACAGCTTCGAGAGATACAACGATAGAGCGGGCGTGAGCAACAGCATGGCCAGCATGGCCAGGAAATAGCCGGTGTAAAAAACCGGCGTGGATCGCCCGAACAGGATGCACCCCGCGGCGATCGCGATGGCCGCCAGAGCCGCCGTTCGCCGTCTGCGGTTTTCTCCCGCCGAGAGCACCTGGTATTGCCCCTTCTGCAAAGCCTTTACCGGATCCACGCGCGCGGCGTTGCGCGCCGGCAGGAAGGCCGCGACCATGCTGGTGACCACGCCCACCGCCGCCGCCGTCACTAACAGCCAGGGCCGCACCAGCATATGGTCCGCGTTTGCCGAAACACCCATCACGCCTTCCATGAATGCGTTCGTGCTGGCCGTCAGCCCTTGCGCCATCAACAGGCCGAAGCCGATGCCCACGGCCGAGCCCACCAGACCCGCCACCGCGCTTTCGCCCAAGAACAGCGAGCGGATCTGGCCGCGCGTCGCGCCCAGCGCGCGCAGGATGCCGATCTCGGCGCGCCGCTGCGTGACCGCGATGGCGAACGAGTTATAGATGATGAATGTGCCGATGAACAGCGCGAACAGGCTGGCGATGTTCATGGTCATGGTATAGACGCCCATCAGCGATTCGAATTGCTGCCCGCGTCCGGATGGCGGCTCCACCTCGAAGCCCGGCCCCAACAGCTTGCGTAGCGAGGCTTGCCCGTGTTCCAGCGTGACGCCGTCCTTAAGGCCAATGTCGATGCGGTCGAAGCGCCGCCCCATGCCGAAGAATTTCTGCGCGGCGTAGATATCCATGATCGCCAGGTTGCCGCCGAATGCCGAGGTCATGCCGCCCGATCGCAGAATGCCGCGTACGGTGAACCGCTTATCGCCTTCCATGGTTTTCATGGCCAGCTTGCCGCCGCTCGCCAGTCCGTTGCGCGCCGCGAAATCGCGCGTCAGGATCAGTGAGTCCGGTTGCGCCAGAAACACCAGCGGATCGTCCATCACGTCTTCGTCGCCGCCTTCCAGGTCGTAATCGCGCAGGCTGCGGTCGCCGGTCATATCCACCGCCAGGATCAGCAGCTTGCCCTGGCCCTTGAAGCCGCTATCGACCACCTGCTCGATCACCGGCGCCGCGGCGCGCACATCCGGGTCGCTCTGCACGCGGTCCAGAACTTCTTCCGCAAAGCCGCCGTCGCCCGCCGAAACTTGAAGCTGCGTCTTGCCCGCGATGCGCTCCACGGTGCGATTGAAGGCTTCCAGCACGCTTTGGTTGGCCGTATACATGCCCACCAGCAGCGCGACACCCAGTACAATGCCGCCGATGGTCAGCACCCAGCGGACCAGGTGCTTGCGCGCGTAAGGCCAACTGATCAGGCGCAGCAGGATCATCGGCGCACGTCTCCCGCTACGCGCCCGTCGCGCAGGGTGACCATGCGCGGGCAACTGCCCGCCACGCCGGCATCGTGCGTGACGATCAGCACCGTGGCGCCCAACCGCTCGTGCAGATCGCGAATCAGCTTCAGGATTTCCGCGCCCGTGTGGCTGTCCAGATTTCCGGTGGGCTCGTCGGCCAACAGAATCGGCGGATGAAACGCCAGCGCCCGTGCGATGGCCACGCGCTGCCGCTCGCCGCCGGAAAGCTCGTCGGGCAGATGATCGAGGCGATGGCCAAGCTGCACCAGGTCCAGAAGCTCGCGCGCGCGGGCCGTGGTCTCCCGCATGGGCATGCCTTTTAGGTGTAAGGGCAGCGCGACGTTTTCCATGCAGCTCAGGCTGGGCAACAGATTGAAGAACTGAAAGATGAAGCCGATCTTGTCGCGGCGCAGGCGCGTGAGATCGTCGTCGGAAAGGCTGGCGATGTCCCGCCCATCGATGCGGATTTCGCCCGTACTGGGCCGGTCCAGGCCGCCGATCAAGTTCAGCAGCGTGGATTTGCCGGATCCGGACGGCCCCACAATGGACAGCATCTCACCGCGCGCCACCTGCAGGTCGATCTGTTCCAGGGCTGTCACCTGGCGCTTGCCGTCGAAACTCTTAGAAACAGCGTTAATTGAAATCACCAATCCCCCAAACGACCCGCATCAATCCAGCGTATCAAAGGTGCGATGAGGCGCACGCGCGAAACGAATATACTTGATGGCATGGCGCTGCCCGGCCTTCCCGGAATTGCAGCCTCGCTTGGGCTGTTCGCCATCGTGTGGCTGATTCTCTGGCTGAATACGAAGTCTTCGTCAGTCAACTTCGATCCCGGAGGGGCCGAGGTCGAGTTTGGGAAGGGTCTCCTTCCGATCTACCTCGACATCGCCAAATTGATCCTGGGAATCGCGGCCGGCTCCATCGTCCTGCTGGTCGGCTCCTCGAATCTAGTGCAACAGTCCAGCGGACGCTCGCTGAAATCCTTCGCCTCGCCCATGTTTATGGTGGCCATGAGCATCATCTATGGAGTGTTGTTCATGACGTTCCTGGTGGTGCGTTACGAGCATCATCGGCACAACCCGGCGTCGCATTCCCACACGCGGTTCTAGTATTCGGGGAATCGGGCATTGGGATTCAGCGCGCTAGCTTGCTTCTGTATCGGTTACGCGTGGCTGGTGGTGGATGCGACCAGGTGAGGCGGCGCCGTTTATTTATCGACCCATAATATAACCTATATATGTGAAGCCGCTTCCGATCCAGGTGGACGAGCAGACGCTAACGGCATTGAATCGGCTTGCCACGCCTGGAAAACGCCAGCGCGCGGAGTTTGTGAGGCAAGCGATTCGGACGGCGATCCGTCAAGCGGAGTACGCAGCCATGCGCGAAGCCTACCGCAAACAGCCCGATGCGATCTCGGCCGACGACCGGTCCACGGCTGAGGACTACAAACCGTGAGGCAGTTCGAGATTGGCTGGGCTAACTTGCCCGCGCCCGCGGGCCGGCGCCCGATTCGGGCCATTCCAGTGGAGGTGAAAGTAGGCCGGCGGGAGGGGCTGCCATCATCCTGCGTCGCCAACCTGGATAACGTCCGCACCGTCGCGCGCCAGTGGCTTGATTCCGTGCGGGAACTTTAGCGCCATCGCGGCATGGCGAGCTGAAACGAGCGTTGCGGTATGCGCTTGGTTGGGACGAATCGATCGCCTTGGAATTGGGTACCCTGCATTGACCCCGCTTGGCTCCAGGTCCTTCTCCAAACCGCGCCGAACGCCGTGAGAGCCTACCGGTCCACTCCCCCTCCTCGCCCCTGTGTGGCACGGCGCTTTCACCTAACACCGTGTCCGCTGACTTACACAGCATGCGGCCTTGACCGCGCGAAAGGGTAGTCGGGACCCCGCTGGATAACCGGTCCGCGGGCTGTGTAGCCCACCCTTCATCGTTGGCCGTTCACGCGATCGGCGAAGCTGCTGCCGGTGTACATTCTCACCACTTTGCCGTTTTCTTCCACAAAACGCACGATTTCTCCCACTGGGCCGCCGCCCGTGGCCGCTTCCATACGAAACTGTCCATTGCCGATCGGCTCCAGGCGAGTGGGGTGCTCCGGGTATGGGGCCGACGCATTGAAAGTCACGAAGCGACGATTCATCTCGACCACTTCCACTTCGCCACCGGCCGGGCTGCGGTAAGTCCCGGCGAAACGGCTCCACGACGAGTCCCACGCGACCACCGGAGCAGGCACGTGAGACGCTTTGGCCACCGCCTCACCCACCGACTGCATCAAGTGCAGCGCTAAGTCGCTGGGATTGGAGTCGTCGGCATTGGTCAAAACGATCACCCCGACCTTGGGCTCCATTTGCATGTAGGTCTGGGTCTTGTAGCCGAAGTAAGAACCACCGTGGCCCACGTAGATCTTCTCTCCCTCGCGGAGGACGGCGAAGCCGATGGCATTACCGCCTTGCCAGTTATTGTCGAGCACGCGAACGCGATGCATCTGCCTGAGCGCGCCAGCCGACAGGATCTGGCTGCCGCCAACTTTGCCTTGACGGAATTGGAGGGATACAAACTTTGCCATATCCTCCACATTCGAAGTAATGCCCGTCGCGGGGGCCATCGCGCGGGCGTCCACGAACGGCATTTTCGCGCGTGTGCCGTCGGGCATTCGCACGCCGTAGCCCGTGGCCAGGCCTTCCACGTCGCGATCCACGCTCGAAGCCGTCATTCCCAATGGATTGAAGATATGGTTCCAGACGTAAGCCGCCCATTGCTCTCCGGAGACGGCTTCCACTACCATTCCCGCGATGGTATATCCCAGATTCGAATATTTCCAGCGAATCTCCGGCGAGAACGGCGATTGATGAGTCTTGACGAATTCCCGTACGCCTTCGGCGTCGGGGAAACTCAGTTCGGACCAGTGCGGACCAGCCTCGCGCGGCAAGCCCGCGCTGTGGGTGAGCAGCTCTTCGATCGTAATGGCGGGGTCGTCGGCGCTGGCCGGGCCAATGTGGAACCAGGGAAGGTAGGTCGAAACGGCGTCGTCGAGGTGGATCTTGCCGGCATCTCGCAACTGCATGATCGCGGTCGCCGTGAAGAGCTTGCTGTGCGATGCCATGCGGAACTTCGTGGCGGGCGTCATAGGGAGCTTCTTGTCCACGTCGGCAAATCCGAATCCTTGCGCCCAAACAAGCTGTTGGTCGCAAACAACGCCGACAGCCAGTCCGGGGAGGTTCCGATAGGCGAGCTGTCCGCGAATCCAACTCGCGAACAAACGCTCCGCGCCTTGCACATCGGGGTCGTCCGTCAGTGCCCCTGGACAACAGAGGGGGAAGGCGAGGATCAGTACAAAACCGAGGTGTCGGCGCATCATTCCAGCGATGCTAGCACATGCACCGGCGATTTCGTCGAGTCAACGCCAATCGTCGATCGCGTAGGCATCCCCCCGATTGAATCCTTCCGCATGGGGACGTTGCATGGCGACACCCTGCAGGGCCACACGGTATCCGCGGGCGCGCATGCGCCGGTAGGCGTTTTCGCGAGCCAGGTTTACGCCGGCCTCCACCGTCGCTCCGCGCGAGACTGCAAATGCCTCGCAAGCGCCCAGCAATTTGTCGAAACGGCCACTCGCGCCGGCGCCGCCGCGGGCCGCGCCGAACTTGACGTAACAGGTCTTCTCGCCGCCTTCGGATCCGGGTCCGTGCAGGCACACCGCGAAAGCGTCCAGGACGCCGCGGGTGTAAGTCAACACTACATCGCCGGTGCGCTGCGCCAGCGCGGCCCGGATTTCAGCGCTGAGATCGAGTCCCTTGTCGATTTTGTGAGTGAGCTTGGCGCATGCCTGGATGGCCTGTTCGCGCTGGCTCTTGGCGAGGGCCGATAGCAGCGCCGGCAGCGGGCCGGCCTCCGGCGTGCGCGTCATAATAGCCGTGAGATAGCGCGGCCAGTAGCCGAACTTCTGGTACAAGCCGACGTGCTTCGGACTTTGCGCGAAGGTGAACAGTCCGGTGTGCCGGAGACCCCATTTGTCGAAGAGTTCCATGGTGGCTTCGAGCAGCCGCTGCGCCACGCCGCGGTCCCAATATTCCGGCAGCACGGTCAAGGGTCCGAAAAATCCGAACGATCCCCAGCGCGTGGCTACGTTCGATCCGATCAGGCGGCCGGCTTCGCGCGCCGCGATCACTGCGGCGTGGGCAGAGCGCCATCGCGGCGCGATTAAATCGCGGCCGGCCATGAAATCCGGCGGATTGGGCAATCCCAGGAACGTTCCGAACGCCAGCCGGAAGATGCGGTCCGCCTCTTCCAGTTCAGTCTGTTTGAGCGGGCCCACTTTGATGGGTTGACTCGCCGGCATTATGTTAATCCCCCTCTCCACTCATTCCTCCAAATTCTTCTGCAATGCGCGTACGAAGGCGGTGAGCGCCTGGCGGTCCGCCCGCTCCCACTTCACCACGACGAAGCATCTGCCCTTATCGAAGACCACGGTATTCGGGGCGGATCTCCAATGTTGCGTCATCTCGAATGCCGTACCGGAGACCTTTGCCTCATACAAGTCTATTGTCAGTTTGCCGGAACGCTCGTAGCCCGCTTCGAAAGCGCGGAGGATGGTAGGCTTGGGTGGCTTGATATCGCGCAGCGCCGTCCTTTGCCAGCCCGCTACGCTCGCGGGCAGGAGACGTTCGCGGTCGCGGGGAGGCTGGCCGCACGCGCTCAATCCGAGCGCGAGAACGATCCAATGGCGGCGTGTCATCTGCTACAGATTCTTGCACAACGCGGCGGGAATCCGCTGGATGCTACCATCTCTTAGGATGACCGCTTAGGATGGCGAAGTTCAAACTCGCAAAAAGCAAGTCGAAGCGCCGCGCCACTCCGCAGGGCGGCCTTCCGTGTGTGATCCTGATAGGCTCGGGCTTCGTTCTGGTGCTTTTCTTTATCTACTTCGTGATGAAATATGCGTACTGATGGCCGCGCGACCGGCCAGATGCGTCCGGTCGAAATCACCTCCGGATTTCTGCAAACGGCGGAAGGCTCCGCGCTGATCACGGTGGGCAACACGCGCGTGCTGTGCGCGGCCACCGTGGAGGATTCCGTGCCGCAGTTCTTGCGCGGAAGCGGCAAGGGATGGGTGACCGCGGAGTACTCCATGCTGCCGCGCGCCACCACGAAGCGCACGCCGCGGGAAGTGAACAAGGGCCGTCCTTCCGGCCGCACGCACGAAATCCAGCGTTTGATCGGCCGCTCGTTGCGCGCCGTGGTGGACCAGGCGCTGTTGGGCGAGCGCACGGTAACTCTGGATTGCGACGTGGTACAGGCCGACGGAGGCACCCGCACGGCCTCCGTCACGGGAGCCTTCGTGGCGCTGGCGCTGGCGCTGCAACAGTGCGTGAAGTATGGCATGATCAAGCGCTTCCCGTTGATCGATTATGTGGCCGCCACCAGCGTGGGCATCCTCGGCGGCGAGACGATGCTGGACCTGTGTTACGAAGAAGACTCGCAGGCAGCGGTCGACATGAACGTGGTGATGACCGGGGCGGGCCGCTTCGTAGAGGTGCAGGCCACCGCCGAGCGCCACGCTTTCGACGACGAGCAGATGGCGCGCATGCTGGCGCTGGCGCGGGGCGGCATCGCCGAGCTGGTAGAGATCCAGAAGCGCGTGGTCCGCATCGCGTGACCGTTTATTGCGCGACGGGCAATCCCGGTAAGCTGCGCGAGTTCCGGCTGGCGGCGGAGCTGGGGGGCATAAGTGTGGAGACGGTGCCCGGTCTGGCGGGCATGGTGCCGGTCGAGGAGACCGGCGCGACTTTCGAAGCCAACGCCATCCTGAAGGCGGAGTATTACGGGCGGCGCGCGCCGGGGCCGCTGTTCGCCGACGATTCCGGCTTGGAGGCGGACACGCTGGGCGGCGCGCCGGGAATCTACTCGGCGCGGTTCGCAGGTCCCGATGCCAGCGACGACGCCAACAACCAACTGCTGATCGAGAGAATGCGCGGCGTGCGCGACCGCTCCGCGCGATTCGTGTGCGTGATTGCGCTGGTGCATGGAGGGCGCCTCGTGGAGACGTTTCGCGGGGCCGTCGAAGGCCAGATCCTGGAGGAGCCGCGCGGGCCTAATGGCTTCGGCTACGACCCATTATTCTACTACCCGCCGTTCGGCTGCTCGTTCGGCGAGGTTGCGCCGGAGCGGAAGCTGACGGTGAGCCATCGCGGCGCGGCTCTACGCGCGCTGTTCCGGCACCTGTCCGGGTGCGTCTGATAGAATCAAGGCACCGGGACACTTACCTGTGGACTCCTCCCCACTGATCGACTCATACGGCCGCATTCACACCAATTTGCGGATCAGTGTCACGGACCGCTGTAACGTCCGCTGCTTTTACTGCATGCCGGAAGAGGGCGTGAAATTCGTTCCGCGCGACGAGATCCTGCGGTTCGAAGAGATCGAGCGCTTTGCGCGTATCGCGGCGGGGCTGGGGATCGACAAACTGCGCGTGACGGGCGGCGAACCCCTGGTGCGAAAGGATCTGCCGGTGCTGATCCGGCGCCTGGCCGCCATCCCTGGAATAACCGATCTGGCTCTGACCACCAACGGCGTGATGCTGGCGGAGATGGCCGAACCTTTATACGAGGCGGGGCTGCGGCGGCTCAACGTGCATCTGGATACGCTTGACCGCCGGCGCTTCCGGCAGATCTCCCGCCGCGACGAACTGGACCAGGTGTTGGAGGGCATCGCCGTGGCGAAGAAGGTGGGATTTGGGCCCATCAAGCTGAATGCGGTGGCGGTGAAGAACCTGGTG
This sequence comes from Bryobacteraceae bacterium, assembly GCA_050008575.1. Classification (GTDB taxonomy): domain Bacteria; phylum Acidobacteriota; class Terriglobia; order Bryobacterales; family Bryobacteraceae; genus Bog-159. The sequence goes on along the minus strand of JBEKMJ010000049.1, from coordinate 20,694 downwards.
GAGGCGGACATCGTGCCTCTGGCGCGCTTCGGCCGCGAGAATGGGTTCGAGGTGCGGTTTATCGAATTCATGCCGCTCGACGCGCAGGATCTTTGGGATCGCGGCAAGGTGCTCGCGGCCGCCGACATCATCGAAACGCTGTCGCGGGAGATCGCGCCGCTGGTGCCCATCCCGGATGCGGATCCGCGCGCGCCGGCTCTGGAGTACCAATTCGCGGACGGTGTCGGGAGGGTGGGATTCATTGCCTCTGTCAGCCGGCCGTTCTGTTTGAATTGCAATCGGCTGCGGCTTACGGCGGATGGCAAGCTGCGGTATTGCCTGTTTGCGATCGAGGAAGACGATGTGAAGGGGATGCTGCGCGGCGGGGCTCCCGACGAGGAGATTGCAGCGCTGATCCGGCGGAACGTGGCGGGCAAGTGGGAAGGGCACGAGATCAATACGTCGCGGTTTGTGGCGCCGCCGCGGCCGATGTATGCGATTGGTGGATAGTGGGGCGGGACTCCAGTCCTGCGCGGGTCCTCCAGGACCCGCTCTTAATTAACCGGACTCACGCAGGCCGACGTGGACGTCGGCCCGCAGGACTGGAGTCCTGCCCCACAATCGCTACTGGACCGCCATGGTCACCTGATTCGAACCGGCGCCGCCCACACTGAGCGATACCGGAATCGCGTTGCCCGTGGGAGCGTTCGCAGGCACTAACACGTTCACCTGATACAGACCAACAAAGCCGGGCGCTAACCCGGCGAATGTGGCCTTCACCGACGCACCGCCAATCGTGACGGTTACGGTATTGGTGGTCTGCGCCAGCGGGCTTACCGGCGCGGGCGCGCCAGTGGCGGGTTGATTCGTTACCGGCCCAAGCCCAGTGGCGAAGATATTCACGTAGTCGACGCCTCGCTTAGCCGGGTTGCCGGGGACGGCCAGCCCAGTGGTGCCGTTGATCAGAATCCCCGGATAAAGACCGGGTGAAAACGGCGCGAGAGGCACGCTGACGGTGTTGCCGCTGAGATCGTCGGTGACGATGGTCAATTGCGCCTGAGTTTGTCCAGCCAGTTCCCAGGGGATTTGCGCGTCCACCTGCAGTGGGAATGCGTGGATCAGCGGCACTGGCACGCCTGCCAACGTGAGCGCCGTCGTGCCGAGCGCGGTGGGAAGCGGCACGCCGGACGCCGTTTGGTTCGCGTCCGAAAGGCCGGTGCCGAAGATCGACACCAGGCTGCCGGGCGCCACCGGAGTGTTGGCGGCGAAAGTGGCGTTGTTCACCGTGCCGCCGGTGTTCAGACTGGGCGGCGCGAACGCCAGCCGGCGCTGCGCCATAGCCAGGTTGGTGGTGCGCACCGGTCCGACCAGGTCGTACTTGGGACGGTCGGCGACATCCACCATTCCGAACGCATAGTCCTCGCCTTGCACCAGGGCCAGATCGGTTTCACCCAGGAAGCCGCGGCCGGATACCGGCTCGTCGCGATACTCAAACCAGGCCACGCCCACGCACCAGGGGTTGCGGGCGGCCGCCTGAAGGTCGGTCTGATATTGCGCGCCCGCATCGGCATCGTCGCTGGCGCTGACCAGAGGGTAGGCTTCATAGCCGCGCAACAGACTGTAGCTTGGCGGGAACGAGAATTCGCCGGTAAAGATCGGTTTACCGGTGGATTGCGCCAGACCGCGCAGCAGGCTGTCTTCAAACACCGGCGAGTAATAGTCGTAGCCGATCACGTCCACATGCGCGGCCTGGAGTTGCCAGTCGGTGGCATTCACCCACCAGCCGGGGACGATCCAGAAGCCGAAGAACAGGTGATTCGGGTCGATGGTCTTCACCGTTTGATGGATGAACCCGTAATATCGATCCGCATAATATTCGCGCAGCGTTTCGATATCCGCGGCGGGAGGCGTGGGCGTCGCGTTGTAGAGATCCGCGACGCTGGCCGCGGTCACGCCCCATGCGGTGGCCATGGCGGCCACGCTGTTGCCGTAAATGGCGCTCAGCGCGTCGTTCACCAGCGCTTGTTTCGCGGGCACCGCGCTACCCAGCGAGAGGATGCCGGTAACTTCGGCTGGGGTAACGATCTCGTCGTATTCGTTGCCGTACGACCAGCCCAGCAGCGACGAACTGTTCACGCTACCTTGCATCTGCTGGAGCAGAGAGGCTTGAAATTGCGCCTGCACATTCGGATCGAAGATGTCCGGATGGAGCACCAGGATTGGCACATTGTAGCCTTCGAGCACGGGAAGAATAGGCAGGCTGCCGGTATTGTTGGACCATTTGCCGAAGCCCGAAAATCCCCAGGCCTGCATGCGCTGGACGGTCAGATTCGTGGCGGTAGTCTGCCAGGTATCGTTGCCGTATTTGCGTATCATGTTCCAGGTATCGAACGAGACGCTGGCGAAGCCGGTATTGCCCCAATCGCCGGAACTCCATGCGGGGGTGTACGGCGCGGTCTGCGGCGGCAGCGCGGCGAATTCCCATTCCCGGCCGGTAGTGGGGGTATTGTTGCCGGTTATCAGCGGGCCTGTGTCCAGACCGATGTAGAAGCATGGATTGCCTGTCGGCGAGATCAGCCACCAGACGCTGTTGTGCTGGACGACGTGGAAGAAGCCCGTGGCGGTGTCCTGCCAGCCGGCGTTGAGCACGCCACCCCAGGCGTCGTAACCGGTGGGCACTCCCCAGCCGGCCAGCATGGTCTGCTCTTCGGCGGCGGCGGATTGCAAGTCGGCGTCCGTCTGAATTTTCCCCGTGAAGGTCGAATAGATACTTTGGCCGTAGGTGTCGACATAGGGCGCGTAGGACTGGGGATTGGCCGAGATCGTGGCGAGGCTGAATACGGCGGTGATAGTTAGCGAGTCGCCGGCGGAGTATTGGAATGGGACGCTTTGCGAAAGGGAGCCCGGGGCAAGCAACATGAGTGGTACAGGCCGCTGGATCGCAGGGAACGTCTCCGATACCGTGGCGCCGCCGCTCGATTCCGCTGCCAGAGAGCCCTGAGTGACCAGATAATCGCCGGCGCCGGCCGCCCAGGAAGGCACGGAATTGGTCAACAGGTTCTGGTTCGGCAGGCCCGAGAAGCCGCTGGCGATGTGGCCCAGCAGTTGCCCATCCAGGTACAGTTCGAAGTATGCGGGCGTGATGACGGCTTGCGCTGTGTAATTGTGATTGAGCACCCAGGCTGGATTGGAGACGATGAACTGCCATTGGGAACCATCGGCGACTCCCGCCGCGACGATCATATTCTGCAACTGGCAATACGTGGACGACGCTGCGGGAGTGTTCTCTAGGTCCATGTAAAACCCGGTGTTGGCGCTCCAGTTGGACTGGTCGGATAGCGTGAAACGGCAATCGGTGGCCAGGGCAGCTAGGGGGAACAGGATTGCGGCGGTTGCGGTAAGCGCCCGCGTGTGGAGCATACTTAAAGCGTAGTACGATGCGGCGGGCTTCGCTCGAAGTCCGGACGCACATTACGATACAATCGCACCTGAAAGCCCAAGGGAGGCAATGTATGGACAGAAGGTCGTTTCTGACGACTGCCGCTACGGCGTTTACGATTATCCGGCCGGAGTTGGTGCGCGGCGCGGGCAACGAGAAGCTGAAGGCCGGGCTGGTCGGCTGCGGCGGGCGCGGCACCGAGGCGGCGCAGCAGTTTTTGCACGGCAATGAAAACGTGGAACTTGTGGCGATGGGCGACATCTTCGAAGACCGCCTGGAAAAGTCGTTGGGCGAGATTCGCGATTCCAAATACACAGGTGTGGCCGATAAGGTGAAGATCGATCCGGACCACCACTTCATCGGCTTCGACGCATACAAGAAAGTGCTGGCATCGGACATCGACGTAGTGCTGCTGGCGACGCCTCCGGGATACCGGCCGGAGCATTTCGTGGCGGCGGTAGAGGCCAAGAAGCACATCTTCGCGGAGAAGCCGTTCGGCACCGATCCGGTGGGCGTGCGCAAAGTGATGGCGGCGTCGAAGAAAGCGGAGGAACTGAAGCTGACGGTGATGTCGGGCGCGCAGCGCCGGCACCACGACGGTTACGTGGAGACCTGGAAGAAGGTACGCGACGGCGCCCTCGGCGACATTGTAGCGGCTTATGGCTATTGGATCGGGACGCCGGTGATTCAGCAGAAGGAGCGCGATCCGAAGTGGTCCGATCTGGTGTTTCAGCATCGCGCGTGGTACTCGTTCGTGTGGATCTGCGGCGACCAGATCGTGGAGCAGCACCTGCATAATATCGATGTGATCAACTGGTTCATGGGCACGCACCCGGTGAAGGTGTTCGCTTCGGGCGGCGCGGCGTGGCGGCCGCGCACGGAAATTTACGGGAACATTTACGATCATATCGATGCGGACTTCACTTATGCCAACGGCGTGCATCTGTCGAGCCACTGCCGCCAGTTCCGGAAGCCCACTTATCAGGACGTATCCGAGTTAATTGTCGGCACGCGGGGCCGTACCAATTGCAAAGACCTGGGACCGAAGCCTGCCGAGGACCCCTACGTTCAGGAGCATATCGCTTTAGTGAAGAGCATCCGCGGTCAAGGTCCATATATCAACGATGGCATGGCGGTGGCGGAGAGCACCATGACTTGTATCATGGCGCGAGAGTCGGCTTACTCGGGGCAGGCGATTACCTGGGACGAGACGATGGCTTCTACTCTGGACCTGCAGCCGAAGGCGTTTGACTACGATATGAAGCTGGATGTCGCGCCGCTGCCGGTGCCCGGAGAGTATAAGTTCGTGTGACTCCGGATTTGAGAGGTGCGGGGCTAAAGCCCCGCGCGGGATAAATCCCGCCCCCATGCCTTTGCCCTTCACTCGAGAACTCGGACCTCGGGGTAAAGCGGCGACGAAATATTGAGCCGCGTAACAGTGGCCCCCTTCAGATACGCGTCGAAGAAGCTGTGCACGCAATAAGCGGTGACGGCAAGCTGGCGGCGTCCGTCGATACCGACGAGGCCCAGCACACGTAGGGTCCGCAGCACGATATGGCTCTTCAACAAAGCCCCGTCGTCACTGAAGAGGAAATGGTTCGCGCCACGGATTTCAACGCGCAGCCGTCCATCCGGAGGCAGCCGATCGTAAATCGACTGGATATTGGCCAGCACCTGACGCGTCTCCGGATCGGAGGAATGGATTTGGCCGCTCAGGACGAACATGAACGGCTGATGGAGGCCTTCCCGCACGACGCTGCCGAACGGAGCGCCGTCCAAGTCGATGCCCGCCTTGCACCTGGTATCTTCGTGGCAAAATTGCGCGGCTTGCGCCCCACCGAAGGAGTGGCCGAACACGCCCACGCGCGACATGTCGAGCCGTCCCGTGAACTTGCCGGACGGGTCCGACGCGTTCAACCGCGCCAACCGGTCGAGCGCGAAGGCAATGTCGGCGGTCCACGCGGCCAATACTTTGTTCATGCAGCGGTCTTGCTGTGCCAGCGGCTGTTCCCCACAGAGTTCGGGATTATTCTCAGGCGTCCTCTCGACCACCCGGCCGTCGGGGAAAACAACGACATTGGTGCGGTAAGGGGCATCGAAGCCCACGACCACGTAGCCGTGACTGGCCAGATCCTCGGCGAGCGTCGAGTAGTTCCACACCTCGGCGGAAGCGCCCGTTCTCATGATCGCGACAGGATAGGACGGCTGCCGCCGCGACACATCGGCGTCGGGAATGCTGTGCGTGTGGACCCGCGACAGATCTCGCGTCAGGAATTTGGTATTCAGAGAGCCGCGATCGCGTTCCACCGCCGCGCGTAACCGGGCGGGCAGGTACTCGCCGGTCGGAGCCGGCTGCCCGCCTGCCGCCGGATACCAGATCCGGACCACGAGCCCGCGCTTGGTTCCCGGAACCGGCGCCAACGTGTCCGATGCGGCATCGGCCCAAGCATAGGCCGCGCGGCCGACGGCGAACGGCCCGGTGGGCGCCGGGAGAGTAACCTCGGTCCGGTGCTCCAGCCAGAGCGATGCCAACAACGCTGCAACTCCGAGAATGCCCGCCATCGCCAATGCGGCGAAGCCTTTGAATATCCGGCGGGCCAGGCGTTTTCGATCCATAGGGCGCAGAAGTACTTTATACTATAAATTACTTGTGATCGATTGTCAACGAGTCGCCCAACGTGGGGCAGGCGTCTACGCCTGCGGCGGGTCTCCGGACCCGCCCCCAGCCGCTAACTTAGCTACGCCCGCGTGGCAAGGTCAGGAGTCCAGCAAGCCCGCCGCGCGCAGCACGCGGCGCACCTTTTTCGGCGAGATCGAAAGACGTGCGGCCACGCGCGAGATCTTGCGCTCCTCCCGCTCCCAGACCTTGGGAATGATGATGTGCGCGAAATCCTCCGTAATCTGCTGGAAGGTCTTGTCGCCGATCAGCCCCTGCGACCACTCGCGCAGCACCGTATCGACGGGGCCGCGGCGCAGAATGCGGGCCTTCAGGTCTTGCAGGTCGTCCCAGATATAGTCCGGCCCCTGCGGCTTCAGCAGCGCGGCCGCCGCATCGCAGCACTGGCGGGCGGCTTCCACGTTGTCGAAGAATTCGTTGGCGAAGCTCATGCCCTGGCATACGTAGGCGCGCGCCAGCAGGCGGCGGTTCTGTGTGTGTTTGGCGAAGTCCACTGCGTCGCGGGCGAAATCGTGCGCCAGTTGCGCGTGCTGGTTGGCGCCGGCAGCCTCTTCGATTTGCTCGTCGAATTGGGAGTTCTCCACGATCGATTGCAGGATACGGGCGCGCGCCATCAGGATGTAATCCGCCTTGGGCTCGGCGAGCCGGAAGGCTTGCGCGGCTTCCGATCCGGCGCTGTCCAGTTCGCCCGAATCCAGGCACAGGAAGCCGCGCAGGATGTGCACCGCGCCCATGCCACGGTGATTGCCCTGGGCCTGGTAAATCGCTCCGGCCGCTTCCAGTTGCGCGAGCGCTTTCTCGCGCAACTGCCCAAACTGCTTACGGGCGTTGGCGATATCCGTTGCGGCGGTTGGCGGGCCGCCGCCTGAGGCTTTGCGGCTGGCCGCGGCGGCGTCCATTTTTTTGCGCAGTTGCAACCGCATGAGGCGCTCGGCGGAAGCCATGTTCACCAGTGAGCGCGCCAGGTTGGGATGCCGCGGATTGCGCCGGGCATACTCTTCCATGGCTTTCTCGAAGTACTCCAAGGCGCGCTCGTAACGCGCCTCGCGGCGCGCGATTCTGCCGTAAGCGGACTGAATGTTGCCGCGATTCACGTAGTCGTCGGTTTGGCTCAGAGCGGCTTCGGCCTCCTGCAGCGTGCGCGCCGCCTCCTGCAGCTTTCCCTTCTGAAAAGCCAGCCAGCTTTCGAGCACTTGCATGACCGCGGCCATCTTGGCGTAGCCCAGTTCTTGCGCCAATTCGCGCGCCCTCACGGTGAAGCTGAGGGCGTCGTCGTAGCGGCCCTGGCTGCGCAGGCAGCGCCCGATCCAGAAATTCGAAATGGCCAGCATCTCGCGGTCGCGCACTTCCTCTTCGACCGACTCGACGAACGCGAAGTGTTGGATGGCCTGATCGAAATTCTCCTCGGTCATGGCCACCAGGCCTTCGGCCATGCGCAGGTGCAGGTAATCGAGCAAGGGGAGGGCGGCGCGGGAATTCTTGGGGAAGCGCGGTAGCAGGCGTTTGATGAGTTGTGGGCCTTCAAAACCGATATCCACCCACTGCGCCAGGTATCCTAACAGGACGCCGGCGCTTTTGTGCGTAGGGGCGAGGGATCCGATCAGGCCGCGGTTGGCTTCCAGGCATCGCATGCCGCTATCGAGGCGGCGGTGGGCGATGTCTTCCCGAAGCTGACGGAGGAGCTCACCGTAGTCGGCGGCATCTGCCATCGATTAAAGTATGCGCGGTAGGGAGGCGGATGTCCAGGGGGGCGGGTGTTTCACCGCAAAGCAAGGGCCATTCCGGGGCGCTGGCCGTCGCGACGCTGTGCCATAAGCAGCTATGAGATCCGTCCTCCGGCGGGGCGGTAGGAATGTACAGGCGCCTGCCGGGTTTGAGGTTCGTGTTATAAACTCGTAAAGGATTCCTGTAAATGGCGAACCAAGGAGCGGACCGGCGCGCGATATTGGAGATGCTTGCCAAAGCCGCGGCCGCCAGCCAGTTTCCCGGCTTCGCCCGGTGGGCGTTTGGCCAACAGCATGAGCACGCGGCGAGCGCGGCGCCGCCGGCCCGCGCGGCGAATTATCAACCCTCCTATTTTTCGGCGCCGGAATACCAGGCGATTGACATTCTAACGGGCATGATCATTCCGGCGGACGAAAGCCCCGGCGCGCAAGAAGCGGGCGTCGGCGAGTTCATCGACTTCCTGGCCGCGCATGGCGAAAGAGAGGTTCGGCAGCCGATGCGCGATGGCCTGAAGTGGCTCGATGCGACGGCGACAAAAAGCTATGGCGCCGGATTTGCCAGTCTCGCGCCCGAACAGCGGATCGAAATTCTGAAGAGAGTCGCGTATCGGGATCGCGCGGCGCCAGGCGATAGGGAGGGGCAGAGGTTTTTCCGCCTGATCCGGCGCTACACGGTGATGGGCTATTACACGAGCCGGATCGGACTCGCCGAGCTGGATTATCCCGGGTTGCGATTCTATACCGAGTCTCCCGCTTGTCCGCACATTGGCGATCCGGAACACCGGCGCCTGCCGCCGCCAAGAGGTTAGCTGGGGTGCTTCTACCGGCTCAGATGGGCCTCCGGCGGGGCCGGATGGAACGTGCGCAATCAACGCGAGTATTACCGAGCCGCGACCGTCAGGGAGCGGTTTCCCCAAAACTGTTGAGCACCCGTTTAGCTGGCGATTGGCCGTGGCCATTTGTAAAATTGCTTCAAGCTTGATGCGCCTCGCCATTCGACCCTGGTCCGCGCCACTCAGCGGAATTTCTATTGGCGCGAGACGCGAAACATCGCGAGTCCCTCCTTGCAAGAACGTGAAGTGTCGCTCACATGTTAAGATCACCGGCAGTCTGGCAAACATCGGCAAGGGCCGGGGATCGGCGTGTGCCGAGTGCGGCTGCGCATGGTTTGCGGGCATCTGAGAACGCATGCCAAACCGGATCTACGACGTAATCGTGATCGGGACGGGCGCGGGTGGCGGCATGGCCATTCACACCTTGTGCCAGGCCGGCGCGCAGGTGTGCGCACTGAACGCGAGCCGCCGGTTACACCCGAGCAAAGATTTTCGCAACCATCGAAAACCCTATGATATGCCGTTCCGCGGGTTTGGCGATCCAGCCAAGCGCGATCGGTGGATCGGCTATATGGACAACGAATACACTGAGGGCATTTGGGAGCACGAAATCGTCTTCACACAGGCGCCCGGCACAGAATGGACCTGGCGGCGCTGCTTCGCGGTGGGCGGCAAGACCAATTTTTGGGGCCGGTCGTCGGCGCGTTTCGGCGATATCGATTTCCGCGCCGCCAGCCGCGACGGCTATGACGTGGATTGGCCCGTCACTTACGAAGAGATAGCGCCTTACTACAGCCGTGTAGAGCGCATGATCGGTGTGGCCAGCACCGTGCAAAATCGTCCCAGCAACCCGGATGGCGAGTATCTGCCGCCGATGAACTTCCGCTGCATCGACCGCATTCTCGAGAGCGGGTCGCGCAAGGTTGGCATTCCATATCTGCCGGACCGCATCGCGCAACTGACGGTGCCGCATGCCGGGCATCCCGCCTGCCACTACTGCGCGAATTGCACGGAAGGCTGCGATGTGGGCGCGTTTTTTTCCACGCCGTGGTTCTTTCTGCCGGCCGCGGAAAAGAGCGGCAACCTCGATTTGCGCACCGATGCGCTTTGCAAGAATATCCTGGTGGATGAGAACGGCCGGGCGAAGGGCGTGGCCTACATCGATCGGAACACTCAAGAAGAAGTAGAGGTGTATGGCAAAGCGGTGGTCCTGGCGGCCTCGTGCGTCGAATCCGCCCGTATTGTTTTGAATTCAAAGTCGCGCCATTGGCCGGATGGCATCGCTAACTCGAGTGGGCAGGCCGGCCGCAACCTCTGCGACCATCTTTACGGCACAACGGCGCGGGGCTACTTTCCGCAGTTGCTCGGGCAGCCGAGTTTTCCCGATAACGTCTCATCGAGTACGGTGGCCTGGATGCCGCGCTGGCAGAACCTGGACAACCCGCGGCAGGAGAAGTTCATTCGCGGCTACTCGGTTTATCCGGACGGCGGCTGCGGCGAGTTTCCCTGGTATTTCGACCAGATAGAGGGCTTCGGCCGCGACTACAAGCGCCAGATCAAGCGGCGCTATCCTACTCCGGTCAGTTTCTATATTCAGGCTCCCACGCAGCGCAGCGACGCAAACTATGTGGATATCGATCCGGAGGTAAGGGACGCATACGGCATCCCGGCCGCGCGGCTACACTTTGAGTGGGACAAGAATACTCTGCTGATGTGGGAGCACGGCAAGCATTCCTGCGAGGAACTACTGCGGGCGAGCGGGGCGGAATATCTGGGCTCGGCGCCGGAGCCCGACATGCCCGGAACCAGTCTGCATGAGACTGGAACTCTGCGCATGGGAAACGACCCGAAGCGCTTTGTGACGAATCGTTTCGGGCAGACGCACGACGTTCCCAACTTATACGCGTGCGATGCGAGTGTGTTTCCGAACTGCACGGACAAGACCACCACGATTTCGATCCTCGCGTTCACGCAGCGTACCGCGGAGTACGTGGTAGAAAATCTAAAGAAGAGTTAGGCGTTCTCGGCGGGATATTCAGCCCGCGGAGCCGATTCCTATGTGCGCGGCGAAGAACTCGACCGGCTTTGGGAGAGCCGCGCGATGTTTCTGCAACAGCGCGGCCCAATATGAGATCCGGTTTTGAGTGCCTGGCGCCGATTGGTCGCAGCCACTGAGATACTCCAGGTAAAGGAGCGCCGCCGTATCTGCCTGCGCATCCCGCGACGCGTCGATCAACTGGTCCACCCATTTGCAGTGCTCAACGCACTGTATGGTGTTTTCACGCATCGGCTCGAACGCGTGCGGAGCCAGTAGTTCGCATGCGGCGAGGTCGCCGGCGCGGAGCGCGATAGCGAAGGAGCACAGTGCCGCGGCGCCGTCGACCTCCGCGTCGGTGGCGGGGATCGAATTCTGCCGGGCTAATTCCCGAGCTTGCCGGCGAATACCGGCAGTGCTGCTGGACGCGGCAATCGTGAGCGTCGCGGGCTCGGAGCGTCTCAGCCCGCAGTTGGTGCGCGATCGTGGCCGCCGCCCCGCTGATTGTCACGCGACCCGACCGGATCGGATCGATGCTGGCTTCGCACTGGTAGGGTGGTCCCCCGGACCGCGCCAGACGCGTCGTCCCCTACGGGACTCGTTCACCAGCCAAGATCTTATGGACAAACTGAACGGCCATCGATCCTTCGCCCACGGCCGAGGCGACCCGCTTCACGCTTCCGGCCCGGATATCGCCAACCGCGAAAATGCCGGGAACGCTGGCTTCGAGAAGATAAGGTGGGCGGCTTTCCGGCCAGTCGAGTCCCAGGTCGGCCCCTGTCTTAATGAACTTGTTTTCGTCCAGCGCCAGGCATCCCTGCAGCCACGCCGTGTTGGGATTGGCCCCCGTCATCAGGAAAACGTGCTGGATCTCATGCATCTCACTGGCGCCTGTCTTGGCATTCCGCCAGCGAACACGCTCCAGGTGCGTGCCGCCTTCGAGCGCCTCGATCTCGGTCCAGGGCAGGAGGGCAATTTCCCGGCGCGCTTCGATCCTGGCGATCAGATATCGTGACATGGTGTCGGCCAGCCCGGATCCGCGAACCAGAAGGTAGACTTGCTTGGCGCGTCCCGAAAGGAACAGCGCCGCTTGCCCCGCCGAGTTCCCTCCGCCCACGATGGCGACCTCCGCATTGCCGCAGAGTTGCGCCTCCACCGAGGTTGCGCCATAGTAAATCCCGGCGCCTTCGAACTGGGCGACGTTGGGCAGATCCAGCTTTCGATATTGGGCTCCAGCCGCCACGATCACGCTCCAGCCCCGCACCGATCCTCCGTCGTCCAGTTCGATCGTGTAGGGCGGACGGACGCATTTGATGCTAAGGGCGGCGCGTGCGATCGCAATCTGCGCGCCGAACTTTTCCGCTTGGATAAAGGCACGGTTCGCCAGGTCCTGCCCCGAAATACCCATCGGGAATCCGAGATAGTTTTCGATGAGGGAACTCGCGCCGGCTTGTCCTCCAGGCGCAGTGCTTTCGAGGACGAGCACTTTCAATCCCTCGGACGCGCCATAAACCGCGGCCGCCAGTCCACTCGGCCCCGCGCCGACCACAATCAGGTCGTATACATCGCCTTCGTCGATTCCGGTATTCAATCCGAAGTAATCGGCTGCTGCGACGTTACTGGGATTGCGAAGCACCAGATGCCCGCCGCAGATTAGGACCGGGATATCGGCCACGCGAATCTCGAATTGGTCGAGCACGGCTTGCACGCCGGGATCGGTCTCCACATCGATGTACGTGTGCGGATGGCCGTTCCGCGTGAGGAACGCCCGGAGACGCAGCGTATCGCTGGAATGGCTGGATCCAACTAGTACCGCCTCGCCAACGGAATGCGCAATCAGATACACGCGCCGCAGGAGGAACGCACGCAGGAATATCTCCCCGAGTTCGGCATCGGTCTGCATGATCCGCCGCAGGTTTTGTCGGCCGATTTCGAGCACCTCGCTGGATTCCTGCGCGCGGCAGCGCACCAGACTCCTGCGGCCGGAGAGAAGGGTGATCTCGCCGGTGAACTCTCCGCGAACCAGCACACGGAGTACGGACTCGCCTCCGTCCGCGACGCCATCGATCTCGACTCGGCCGGAGAACACCACAAAAACACCGTGGTCCGCATCTCCCTGATCGAAGAGAACTTCGCCTGGTGCGGCCCGACGCTGGTTGCCGAATGGCGCAAGGCGCGCAATCTGCGCATCGTCTAGCTTCGGGAACATCGCGTGAAGTTGTTCGGGAGTTTCCATCGTTTCCCTTCCAGCATGACTCCACTTCTATGAGACCACAACCTCGCCCAGAGCTACTCCTCCAACGCGCTTTCCGATGCGCTTTTCGGACGCCGGCGGGGAAGCGTAGGCCGCGCCAAGCCATCGCGTGCGCCGCGGCCCAGAGCGACGCAGCCCGCAGCCCAGGAGCAGAGCTGGCGTTTCGCGCGCGATGCCGGCAGCGACGGGATGGGTGAGGATTAGGTATCGAAGGCCAAGGCCGTCTTGTGCCGCGCGGGCGCACGCGCTGGAAGAGTATGCCATTAGGCCGCGCGCGAGACGCCGCGCGCGAGACGCCGCGAGCGCCTGCGGCGGTCCGGCGCCCCTTCCGCGACGCGCCCCCGGCCACCGCCACTCGACGTGGCCCATCGGCCCAGTTCCGGGCGCCAGCAGCGTGGTCGTCCCTCGCCGCGACCGCTACCGTGCGGATCGGCGACCGAACCGGCGACGAGACGGCGTTCGAGGGCAGTGCCTTTCATCTCGCCGCGAGGGCGCCCGCCGCGGCGGTGACCAAGCCCGCGCGAATGGCTCTTAGGCGTGCGCTCGCCGGCGCACGGATTTTAGGGTCGTGGAAGGTCCGCGCAGAGGATTCCTGGCCGCCGCATCCGGGCGGCGTTGTACAATAATGCGCATGATATTGCGTTTTCGCCCCGCGCTTCTTTGCAGTGCGCTGCTGGTCTGTTGGCGGATACCGATTCCGGCGCAGAATCCAGGGCCAACTGCAAACATGCAGACATTGACGGCCGATACGCCGCGGACTACGCCGGGCGGCGTGCCATTCACCGTTCCGGCCGGGTGGTCCGTGGGAGGCGACTCATCCTCGGTATCGATCCTGGCGCCGGAAGCGGATACTCACGTCGTGATTTTCGATGAGCAGGCGCCAGACGCGGCGTCGGCCGTGGCACAGGCGTGGGCCAAATACCGCCCGGGTTTCAACAGGCCGCTGAAGACCGCCGTGGCGGTGCCGGATCGGGATGGATGGAAAGACGGAAAGCAGTTTATTTACGAGACGTCGCCGAACGAGCGTCTGGTGGTGGTGGCGGCAGCGTTGCACGCGGGCGATCTGTGGACTGTCGTGTTGTTGGACGCGTCTGAACCCACGTTGGGAAAGCGCGGGGCGCAGATCAGCCGCATCGTGGGGAGCCTGCGGCCGAAGGGATATGCGCGCGAATCATTTGCCGGACGGAAGGCGCTGCCGCTCACCCCCGAGCGCATCCAGGAACTGCGCAGCTTCGTCGAGGCATCGATGAAGAAGTTGGACGTGCCGGGCGCGGGGCTGGCGCTGATCGATCGGGGCAAGGTAGTTTACGAGGGCGGCATCGGGGTCAAGGAGCTGGGCAAACCGGAGCCCGTGGACGCGAACACGCTCTTCATGGCGGCATCGAACACCAAAGGCATGACGACATTGCTGCTGGCCAAGTTGGTGGATGCCAAGAAGCTGCAATGGAACGAACACGTGACGGAAGTTTATCCGGACTTCAAGCTGGGCGACGCGAAGACCACCAGCGAGGTGGAGATTAAGCACCTGATCTGCGCTTGCACCGGCATGCCGCGACAAGATTTGGAGTGGCTCTTCGAATACAAGAAATTCAATCCGGCGTCGACCTTCGCGCTGCTGAGTGGAATGCAGCCGACCAGTAAGTTCGGCGAGGTGTTTCAGTACAGCAATCTGATGGCTTCGGCGGCAGGCTACATCGGGGCGCACATTTACGATTCTTCCGGGGAACTCGGCGCGGCCTACGATCGGGCGATGGAGAAGCAGATCTTTGAACCGCTGGGCATGCGGAGCACGACGTTCGACATGGCGAAGGCGCAACGCGGCAACTTCGCCGGCCCGCATTCCGACGACGTGGACGGGCGCACGCTGCTGGTGAAAATGGAGCAGAACTACTCCGTGGTCCCCTTCCGTCCGGCGGGCGGCGTGTGGACTTCGGCGCATGACATGACGCGGTATGCGCTGCTGGAGCTGGGGCTGGGCAAACTGCCGGACGGCAGGCAATTCGTCTCGGAGGAGAACCTGCTCATGCGCCGCAAGCCGCAGATCTCGACCGGAGAAGATCAGGCGTACGGCATGGGATTATCGACCAACGATCACTGGGGCGTTCCGATTGTCCACCACGGCGGAAGTCTGTTTGGATACAAGAGCGATTGGCTCATCCTGCCGGATTCCGGGATCGGCGCGGTGTTGCTGCTGAATTCCGACAACGGCGGCATGCTGTTGGGGCCGTTCATGCGGCGCATCCTGGAGGTGGCGTTCGACGGGAAGCCGGAAGCGGTGGCTGCGGTGGACGCGGCGGCGGCCAATTACCGTACCGTAGTGGCCAAGGAGCGGGCCAGGTTGACGTTGCCGGCCAGCGCGGATGAAGTGGCGAAGTTAGCCGGTCACTATACCAATGCGGCCTTGGGCAACATCGCAGTCAAGCGATCCGGCGATAAGACCGTGTTTGCGTGGGACGGCGGCGAGAGCCAGATGGCCACGCGGAAGAACGACGACGGCACGATTTCGTTCGTGACGGCCGATCCACCGTTGAGCGGGCTCGAGTTTGTAAATGCCGAACGGGCGGGGAAGCGATGCTTGATTCTGCGCGATGCGCAGCACGAGTACGTGTTTACCGAGGCGAGTTAGGCGCTTTTCCTTGTAGACCCGGCCCATGCCGCCTTCGCCGATTCGCGAAGCGGAATAGAGGCCGATATCACGACTTATCAGGCAGCTAATTACCAGAAAGGAAACGGGACTAACCCACGGCGTAAACTTTTGGATACGTTCTGAAAAAAATCGGGAGAGTTTTGCGCATTATCTGTTTGAGGAAAGATTCACATGAATATGGCAAGAAAGAACGGACAGATAGTGCTGGCACTGCTGGCGACGGCAGCGGCAGCGTGGGCGCAAACGGCTCAACTGACGACACTCTACACTTTCACCGGAGGCTCCGATGGCGGAGCGCCGGAAACCAGCCTGAGCATAGGCAAGGGCGGCGTACTGTATGGCTCGACCTATGGCGGAGGGAGTTTCGACCACGGGGTGGTATTCCAGGTGGCGCCGCCCGCAACCCCCGGGAATCCGTGGACGGAAGAGGCGATCTATAACATCAAAGGGTCGGGAGTGGAGGACTATCACGCAAGCGGCCCCCTGGCTATCGGCGGTCATGGGGTTCTCTACGGCGCAGAGATTCTGACGGGCGACGATGGAAAAGTGGGCAGCGGCGAATTGTACTCGCTGACACCGCCAGCGGGTGCGGGCGAGGCATGGACCTACAAGGAGGTCTACGATTTTGGCGAAGCCGGATACGGCCCGGCTACCATCCTGATGGGAGCCGGCGGAGTTTTCTACGGCTCGACCGGTGTGGACGAGGCCGACGGGCTGGGTACGATTTTCTCAATCAAGCCACCGGCGGCGGCTGGAGACAGTTGGGCGGAAAGTGCACTCTATCAATTCCCCGTCGGGTCGGACGGCACGGTTTCGCCACAGATAGTGGTTGGCAGCGGCGGCGTGATCTTTGGAACGCTCGCGGGAAGCAGTACAAGCGGCGGCGTGGTCTTCTCGTTGACGCCGCCAAACTCCCCGGGAAGCGCATGGACCGAGAAGCCGATTTACACGTTCAGCTTCGACTCGGGAGACGCCGCCGATCCAGGTCCTTTGACGCTAGGCGGGGATGGGACGCTATACGGGGTGACGGCAATGGGAGGACCGGGCGCGGGGTGCACCGGCGGATGCGCTACCGTCTTCTCGCTGACACCGCCGTCGTCGCCCGGAGAAAGCTGGACCGAGACGGTGCTGTACAGCTTCAGTGGCCCGGAGGCCGGCGTTTACCCTAACAGCGTGTTGGTGGGACCGGGCGGGGTACTCTACGGTACGGGTACGACTTTCGGCGGTCCGGCGCCGTATGGGATGGTATATTCGCTGACTCCGCAGGCGTCGCCAGGAGCGCCCTGGACCTTCGCGACACTGTATACATTCAGTGACGACAGCAACGGCGCCTACCCCAATGCATTGACGGTGGGGGCGGACGGAGTGCTCTATGGAACCACTGCGGGCGGCACCGTAGCGACCTCCGGGACGGTATTCGCGCTGAGGCCATAGCGGAGTTTTGGGAGGGCCGGGCTTCGCTGGCCGGCCCTGCGCCGGCGATGAAGGTTCCGGAAGCCGCGGAAGCGTTTGCGCGTAATGATACGGCCGACGGGACGCGGCAAGATAGACTTGGAGAACTCGTCGGGCCAAAGGACCCTATGCGCGGACGGCACTGTGTCCGAGAGCATCGTGCTTGTCGCGGGCAACACTGGCCGCAACAGTACCAACAACGAACTGGAAGAGTGGTTTGAGAGTTTTCCATCGAGGTGCCGGACGGCCGCATACGCCCGAGGCGTTTACCGTTGCCCTAATGAGCGCGCGGGAGCGCGCTGGGAGGTAACGCTTCGCGGCCTGGTCACCTGCGGTAAAATCCATTCTATCCGAGGAGAAACAAAACAATGATTCGTTGGACCCCATTGCTCTTGCTCTGCGCTTGCACGCTTTCGGCACAAACGAAAAAGATCCTCGTTGCAGGAGGAGATGAAGACTTGGTCCGGGAGCTGCAAAAAGTTTCGACGAAGGCGCACATTATGCCAGTCACGGATAGCAACGTTTTGCAGGAAATCGGCGATGCGGATGCATTTATAGGCCGCATCACGCCGGCAGAGGTGCGAGCGGGCAAGCGACTGAAATGGGTACAGGTGATGAGCGCAGGCGTCGAGGACGTGCTGTTCATGTCCGGCGGCACCGATTTGCGCGACAGCAACATCGTGCTGACCAACAACAAGATCGTACAGGGCCCCGAGATTGCCGACCACGCGATGGCGATGCTGTTGGTGCTCTCGCGTGAGTTGCGGAGGTATATCGCCGCCGATCGACAGGAGCATTGGGATGGCAGCCGCTTTGGCGGCATCGAACTCAATGGGAAGACAGCGGTGGTGATTGGCCTTGGTGGCATTGGGATGCAAATCGCGACGCGGGCCTGGGCTTTCGGCATGACCGTGATCGCGGTGGACCCCGAAGATAAGCCTTTCTCGCCATTCGTGAAACGAGTTGTCAAGCCGGACCAGTTGGATGAGGTAGTCCCGCTAGCCGACGTGGTGTTCATCTCGGCGCCGCATACCGAGAAAAGCCATAAGATGATGGGTGCCCGCGAGTTCGAGCTTATGAAGCCGAAGTCGTACTTCATTGCGGTGAGCCGCGGTGGCATCTACGACATGGGCGGCCTGGTGAAGGCGCTCGACAGTAAGCGCCTTGCCGGTGCGGGGGTGGACGTCACCGATCCGGAGCCGCTGCCAATGGGACACCCGCTGTGGAAGTTCAATAACGTGGTGATTACACCGCACATCGCAGGTCGGTCGGATCGCGATTATGAGCGAATGGTCGGCACTCTCATGGAGAATATCCAGCGGTTTGTGGATGGAAGTCCGCTGGTCAACGTGGTCGATAAACAGAAAGGGTATTGAAGGGTTGCCGCTCTCACCTCTTACGTTCGGGCTGCGGTGAGAGCCATCGCCCATGTCTGCTACGTGGGGTGGAAAGCGAAGGCCTGAATCCGCGCAGCAGCCGATAGATTCCGCTACCGATATCAAGGGGCAACGCCCACTCGCAACTTTCAGACACCACCCGCGCGGCCGTCGCCGTGGTTTCGTGATAGCGTAGAGAGATTGTGAAACCTTGGCTCATCACGTGCGCGTTTTCGGCTGCTGCGCTTTGCGCGCAAGACCAGGCTCCCACCCTCAACGACGCTGAAAAGAAATTTCAGGCGACGATGGAAAACGTGACATTGGTCGGCTACTACACGTTCGGCGACAGCGCCGACCTCAAGGCTGACCAGTACCGAGTCGAGCACATCACGAAGGTCAAAGAGGACACGTGGAATTTTGAAGCCCGCTTCAAAATGGGTCAGCGCGATATGAAAGTGACGCTACCGATTCCCGTGAAGTTCGCGGGGGATACTCCAGTGATTTCCCTCACCAACTACAGCGTGATGGGGATGGGGTCCTTCAGCGCTCGCATCGTGTTCTACGACGGCGCTTATGCCGGCACATGGGCCGCCAGCGCCGATCATAGGGGTGTGATGTTCGGGAAAATCGTTAAGGGCGCCACCACCGGCGCGAACGATGCCAGCGGCCCGCTCCGCGGCACTCCAACTCCGTCTCAGCACTGATCGGTCTCGCCGATGAGTTTGCTTCTTGGCCACCGGGGCGGGCAGACGGAGCGATTGCGCTCGATCCGCCGTTGCAGGCAGTGGTGCTGTTTGGCGGATACCAGGCAACCTATGTGCAATCGCTGAACGACACCTGGTTATGGAATGGAACCGCCTGGACGGAAGCCGAGCCGCTGAAGTCGCCGTTTGCCGCGGTACAGTTCGGCGATGGACTACGAACCGAACCACGGGCTGCCGATGGTTTCCGGCGGACACAGAGCGCTACTGTCGCTAGGTGTTTCCTCGTCGACCCCGTTTTGGGGCTTTAGCCTGGACCTCTGCCGAGGCGAACTGCCGGTTCCGCGTTCCAGGCATTCGATAGTTCGACATCACAGTGCCGCCATAGGAGTTTCGGAAACCTTTTCTCTCAAGCAGATATGGGCGTGGGGCCAAGTTGGCGCGCTGCTTGCGATACTAGGGGATGACAGATGCCTAAAGTAAGAACCGTAAATAAAGGGGGTGCTCAATGAAATGCAAAAGGATGGCGATGATTGCGGTGATCACGGGAGTGCTCGCCGTCATGGGCGTCTGGGCCATGGCCGCACAGGACAAGTACAGGGTGAAAGTGCCGAATGGGCTCGCGTTCTCTGAGTTCAAGGGATATGAAGACTGGCAGGCTGTCGGCCCGAGTCAGACCGACGCCCAAAACGTGATGAGACTCATCCTTGCGAATCCCGTGATGATCGACGCATACAAGGAAGGTGTTCCCGGCAGTGGCAAGCCCTTCCCCGAGGGCTCCAAGATTGCGAAGATTGAGTGGAGACCGAAAAAGTTAACCGATCCCCCTTTTTCCGCGACCATCCCAGACACGGTGCCTGGCGACCTGACTGTGGTCGAGTTCATCGAGAAGGACAGCAAGAGATTCTCGGACACGCACGGATGGGGATATGCCATGTTCGACTATGACGCCGCATCCGGTACGTTCACGCCTGCCACCTCGGCCAGCAAGCCGCCGCAAGGGCACGACGCCAAGTGCGGTGCCGCATGCCACACGCTAGCGGCGTCAAAGGATTACATTTTCACGGCATACGCCAAAAGGTGAACGCCAATTAGGTGCTCTCCAAGTCCATTCTGGGAAGCATGGGGCGGGGTAACGCGCCGCCCGGAGACTGGGTTCGCCAGCCTGGCGCGGCGCAAGGTCGATAATGGCAATTAAGGCCGTTGGAGACGACAGACCAACCGGCTGGCTGGTTTGGCAGGTCATGCAACGCGCCTATGTTGACGATATCGATAGCTCCAGCCCCTTTTCGTCTGCGATGGACTGCAAAGAGGACCGCCCAGACATCGGGCGGCGCGATCTTTGTCATTTCGGATGATCCGCGTGCGCGCAATCACAGCGGGGCGAGAGGACCCGCGGCGCCAAGCCGGTACTGAGCACAGGCACGCCCGAATTCCGATACCGTAGAGTTAGGTATGAGACCGTTAGCCTGTCTCGCGGCGCTCGGAACCTGCGCTATCGCCGCTGAAGTTTTGCCCAAGGGACAGGTCGTCGATAGGGTCGTCTGCAGCGGCGAGGAACGCCAGTCCTACGCCCT
>JBEKMJ010000048.1:0-62786 GCA_050008575.1 Bryobacteraceae bacterium | reverse complement strand
CTGCCACAGCCCTCGCTTGTTTTTCGGGATTACTGCTGGCAGCGGCCGGCCAACTCGATCCCACCTTTGGCAAAAACGGCAAGGTCCTCACGCCGTTCCCCGTATGCAAACTTTTTTTGCGGCGCTACCCGAACGCGGCCGCGCTCCAGAGCGATGACAAGATCGTGGTCGCCGGAACGATAAACACACCCACCGGCACCGGCCTCGTGTCAGTTCTGGTGCGCTACAACGCGAATGGCAGCCTGGACAACAGTTTCGGTACTGCTGGGATGACGCAACTTCCGTCATCAACGCCCGGCGAGGGATTGTTCGCGGTCGCCATACAAACCGACGGGAGGATTGTGGCCGCAACCGCCCAGCCAGAAGCCGCCGGACTGGCCATCTTCGAGAATCCCAATGCTTTCCCGCGGATTCCTGAGGGCTTGGTGCTGCAGCCGGACGGGAAAATCCTGCTCAGCTATGGCGCCTTGACGCGCCTGAACGTCGGATCGCTCGACACCACGTTCGGCAGCGGCGGAACAGCCGCCATTGTGGGCGGACAATCCGTCGCGCTCCAGTCCGATGGCAAGATCCTGGTTGGTGGCGGCTCGACTATGTCGCGCTATAGCTCCGACGGTACGCTCGATACCAGCTTCGGCATTGCCGGGGGATCGCGGGATCCCCGGCCGAGCTCAGCGTCGTGCTGTTCCAGGTCAATGGCAGCATCCTGGCGGCTGGATCTCTCTCCACACAGCCCACGCCCAGCGGATCACCTTTGACCGAGCTCGCGGTTCTCAGGTACACGGTCAGTGGAGTTCCCGACACGCCTTTCGGTACGGGTGGCGGCGCCTTTGCGCCTCCGGCTTCCTCGGGTTCGCTTTCCGATGCGGCGTCAATAGCCGTTCAGACGAATGGCGATATCGTCGCTGGCGGTCTAACCACGGTGGTTGGCAGCGGTATCGCGCAGTTCGAGATGGCGCGCTTTACCGGTGCCGGGCAGATCGATCCCACTTTCGGCAGCGGTGGACAGGTGATCACCAGCTTCGGCGGCACGAATGAATTTGCCACGGTAGTGCTAATCCAGGCCGGTGGCAAAATCGTTGCGGTGGGAAACTCGTCCAAGGTCGTGAGCGGTTCAACCAACGCCTCGCGCTTCGCCCTGGCACGCTATCTTGCACAGTAGTGTTCGCATTGGAGGTCGGCCAATTGTTTTCGGCTCTCGCAGATCAAGGTAGGCAACAAAAACCGCTACGACACCGAATGGGATTATTACCTGGAGGACTATTTCAGTACGAGTTTGTCGTACGCACGATCTGCGCGTGTTCCAGAAAATATGGTGCTCCGATTGTCGGCCCAGCGGTCGGCCACGCACTATCTGAAATCAGTTGTATCGACGACGTGCGACACGAGGACCATCTTGACAGATTTCGAATGGGAAAAAGCCCCGACTACGTCATCGACACGGAGAGCGGGTTCTTCATCAACCTCGCGACTCCGACCACAGGCCAACCGGCGCGGCGCGGACTTGCCGCGTCATTGGGCCTTGACGCCCGTCACCACCACCAGGGGCGACCGCCGGTGCGCCTGCACCTGGTCGAAACCCGCCCGCTTCGCGTATGTGGTCAACTCGGCAGCGGTTGAAAGCCTCGGCTCGTAGGGCAGGCGTTCCAACTGCTGCGCGGCGGCGGCGCCCTCTGAGAACGCCCTCCAACCGGCATCCGATTCCAAATCGACGTTATCGATGAATAGCCGGCCGCCAGGGCGCAGCACCCGGAACGCTTCCTGCACATACTGCCAGCGGTCCATTTCGTCCAGGTGGGCCAAAACGTTGGTGCAATAAACCAGGTCGAACGAGTTCGGCACGAGTTCGTGCAGGCCAACGCCGTGCAACTGGACCAGGCGGACGTTGCTCAGGCATCGCAGGCGGTCCGCGGCGACGGCCAGCATGTTCGGCGAGATATCCGCGCCGGTCCATGACCGGCAGCGGGAAGCCAGTCCAAATCCAATCCGGCCGACTCCGCAACCGATCTCCAGGATGTCATCCTCCCGATGGACACCGGACAACTCCGTGAGCCGGTCGTGCACCGCCGCCGCAGAGCGCCGCAGCCCGGATTCCTCCTGCTCTCCCGACGTAGCAGCCCTAGCTTCGCGGGGCGAGGAAGCCAAAGAGTTCCAGACCTCGGCGTATTGCCTGCGCTGAAGATGACGCAAGACTGGCCAATCCATACGGCTAAGAGCGCGCGTGGCATAGCCCCACACGTACGACGTCAGTAGCAGGAATGCGGCCCCCAGTGCGGCCAACGCGCCCCGATGTAGCAGAAGTGCGAGCGTGAATCCGGCCGCGCTGGCGAGCGTGCCGGCCGCGGGCAGCCACCGGTGTCTGCGAATGAGGGCGGATGCGGCAGATCGGAGTCTGCGCCATGGAGGCGCATTTTGGTGGTTGGTCTCTTGGTCCATAACGGCATTGCAGGTTCCGGGATTGTTAGCCGCATCCGGTAAGTTCGCGGGGGGCTGGCCTCTGTCACGGCGGGGCAACCCGCCCAGGGGAGCGGGTTCGCCGAGACCTTCGCTGCTGGGCAAAGAGCATCAATCCTGTTACAAGGATCAGACCCCACGACAAATCAAAAACCCGTCCATTCATAGGTTTATGGCCGAGTCGGCCAGGTTTGTTTCGACCTTGCGATCCGACTCGGACCATTGGACCGAATGGCGAATCGCCATCCGATTAGTTGACGTCGAACGACTGCGTGCTTGTAGCCGTGCCGCCCAAATTCGTGACTTCGATAGGACCCGTGGTGGCGCCGGCAGGAACTGTGGCACTGACAAACTGGGCGTTGAGCACTTGGAACGAAGCGCTGACTCCGTTGAAACTGACTGCCGTAGTGCCAATGAAGTTTTGGCCATTAACCAGCACTGTCGACCCCACACTGCCACTAGTCGAGTTAAGCAGAATAATAGCAGGCGCCGGCGCGGGCAGGCCCGCATCCAGAGCCCAGACTGTGCCGTCGGCGAACTCGTTGCTCCCGCCGGAGATTGTGCCGCCAAATGCCGTCGTGCCCACGAACGTGCCGTCCGCGGCCTGGATTACGCCAACCTCAGGCGAGTTACCGTTGGCGCCGTCGAAAGCAAAGGTCTGGAGCACCGCTCCATTCTGCGGGTCGATCAAGAAGACGCTGCCCAGCGGAGCGGTCGAGTCCTCAAAGTTGGTATCCCACAGGTTGCCGTCCGAAGCCAGGAAGAGCGAAGGAACGCTGAGCATTCCTGCGAGCGACGTGAATGGCGCAAAAGCCACGAAGCCAGTGCCCTCGGTGCTGATTTCAAAAAAGTTGATCTCGCCCGCTGGAATGTTTTCGAAGGCTCCATAGAGATTGCCGTTGGCGCCTTGTGTCAGTCCACTAATGGGGGTATCGCGAATCGGCGACTTGAACAGAACCGTGAATTCACCCGCCCGCGTGAATTGGAAGATATCCTCATTGAAGCCACCCGTGACACGAGGAAGTCCATCCGTGACACCATAGAAGTTGCCGTTGGTTGCCTGAATCATCCCCGATGGTTGAAGACCATCGGCAGCGTCGGTCAGTCTATGGAGAACGGTAAAAGCGCCGCTCGCCGGCTCGAAGCGGAAGATCGTGCCGCAGCCGGAGCTGGGGCACGGGCTAACCGATGATCCGCCATTCTGTGTGGTCCCGTAAAGGTTGCCGTCCTGTCCCAGCAAGAGGCCGTTGGGAATATCGCCGTCGGCGCAGTTTGTGGATGAGCAGAAGTTATGGAGAACCTTGAAACCCGTGCCCGTTTTGCTAATCCGGAAGAGCACGCCGTCATTTTGCTTGCCACCGAAAATGGTTAGGCCGTAGAGGAATCCATCATTGGCCTCCACGAAGCCACTTGCGGGGCCGTTGCCGTTCAGGAACCCGCCGGTGCCCTCGGTGTAGGTAAAGAGCCGGGTGAACTTTCCGGCAGGGGTCAGTTTGAAAAGTGTGCCGCCCTGGGGATTGGACACGCCCTCATCGGTAACTTGTGCCGCGCCGTAAAAGTTTCCGTCCGAGGCTTGAATGATGAGATCGGGCCGCCCTCCTTGCGGACAGGTTTCGCCACTGACGCTGTTAGTACAGGTGAAAGCAAATATCTGATGGATGGTTCCCGAGCTCTGTGCGCGGGCGGTTACCGCCAGCGACAGGCCGATAACGAAGGTCATAACCGATCCGGTGCAGTTACTATTCAATAGAGACTTTCTCGAGTTCATTACATCTCCTTTTCTTCTTAGGTTTTGGTGATCCGCTGACGTGTACGATTAGAAGCACGATTTTATTCCCGTCCGGCCTTCGACGACTTGTTATATCTTCTTTACAGGAACGTGACACCTGACACTCGCTAACAATCGCTACTGGGCGGCGATCGTCAGGAACGCGTCGGGTTGCGTTTCAAAGTCGCCGGACAGTCCCACCACTAGCACGTCCTGGCCGAGCGTCACAGTGGACGGCACCACTACGTTGAGCTGATACAGTCCGGGTCCCACGAGGCCAGCGAAGGTGACGTCGGCGGCGATTCCATCGATCGCTACGGTCGGCGTCACCGCGAGCACTTCGCCGGAAGCCAGCGTTGGTCCAAAGCCGGTGGCGAACAGCACGATGGTCTCGCCTGGTTCGGCTGGTGTAGCGCCGGCGATAGTCGCCGCCGGCCCGATGAGGGTACCGTTGGAGTGTTCGGCGGCGATGTAAATATTGCCGCTGTCCGCGTTGGTCCCGATCGTAAAGAGAGCTGGCGCCAGAGGTTCCACGTTCACGGCCACGGCTGCGCTCGTCAGGCCATCATTGGTGATCTGGATCTGCGCGGGGCCCGTCGGCGTGCTGGAGGGAACCAGAAAGTTTACTTGCGTATTACTCACGAAGCTCACGGGAACCGCCGTGCCGTTTAGCGTGACGCCCACACCGTTGACTGCGGTGGGCAGCGTGCTGCCGGTGACCTGCCAGGTACCCGTCGTCGCAGACATTCCATTTCCCTTGATCGAGACCCAGGTATTGGGGGCGATCGGACCAGCGGTGAAACTCGCGCCGTTTTGGATGCCCGTTGCCGCGAAGGAGGGCGCGGCCTGGATGCTCGCGAGCAGCCCGTGTGACTCCACCGGGTCGTTATTCGGCCCGCCGCCAATTCCCGCCGTGATGTACAGCGTGCCCGGATCCTCGCTTTCGGCGCCGCCGCCGAAATTCAGGGACCATAATCCCGGAATCGCGATTGGGTTGCCGGAGGCGTCGTCAAGGGTGCCGAGCAATGCGCCCGAGGTTGCGTTGAACGCATTAATCTTGCCGTCCGTGAAGTTTCCGACCAGAAGTGCGCCCGCAAAAGGTCCGAAATTGGCCGGCGCGATGGCCATCCCCCAGGGCGAATTGAGCGGTCCCTGACTGACAAGATTCGCGATCAGGCTGCCGTTCAAGTTGAACATGGCGACATAGCCATTGCCCGGGCCGCCGACGCTCGTGTATTTCTGGGCGTCCTGTTCCGCATACGTGACAAACAGTGTGCCATCGATATTTTGCACGTTGAACGGAGCAAACCCAGCCGGAATCGCGGGATTCGAAAACGACGAAGAACCAGAATATGGCTCCGGGAGGCTGCTCTGGTTGTACGGCGCCGGATTCAGGTCAAGATTGCCGTCGTAAACGTCCACTGTTCCGGCATGGAAGTTCGCCGCGAAAAGATATGGCGCCGCGGCGCTTCCGCCCACCGCGCATCCCGTGTATACCGCCCCGGATTTGGAGTTGTCGAAGAGGATCGACGCTTGGGACCCGCTGATGACCTCATTCCATCCCGAGATCACCCCATCTTCCGAGCAGAAAATGAAAAGCGCCGGCAAAAAGCCTGCTTGGAGGTTAAAGGCATTCGAGCTCGAGGCGAATGCGTTAAAAATCACGCCCGTCACCGGGCCAGTTAAACCCGCATCTCCCGCCTGGGGAATGTAGACCACCAGTGGAATCAGCGCGCCGGTGCCGCTGTACAACGTGGCAGTGCCGGTGCCATTATTTCCAACCCAGAAGGGAGTGGGGCCGAATCCCGTGCCCCAGGGATTCACCAGATTCGGATCTTGGTGGTCGGCGGTGTTGGCGAGATCGGAAACCAGGTTGTGAACCAGATAGTTATTCGGTGGAGCGCTGGTCGTTTGAGCAGCTAACGAGCCTGCGGCGGCTGCCAGCAACGCTCCCGCGCAAAGCCAGTTTGGTCGAATGTGTTTCGTCCGATGCTTGGTCTGATGCGTTTCTTGCGTCATGCCATTTCTCCTTGTAGACATTAGTCGTACTTGTTACGCGTAAACGTGCTTCCTCATACTGGTGAAGACGGAGCACGGTGCGAAAATATTCCCGCAGTTGTGATGTGAGTGCAACCCAGGGAGGGTCACTGGAACCGGAGCGCACCCTCTTTGGAGATACAAGGGCGACAGTTCACCGAGCGATCTCTTGCAAACTACGTCGCCCCAGATTAAAT
Organism: Bryobacteraceae bacterium; assembly: GCA_050008575.1. GTDB lineage: Bacteria > Acidobacteriota > Terriglobia > Bryobacterales > Bryobacteraceae > Bog-159. The sequence goes on along the minus strand of JBEKMJ010000048.1, from coordinate 56,330 downwards.
GCAGAAATGTTTGCTCGATTCGGAATTTTTCGAGCCGTCGCCAAGTATCACACGATAGAAACTGACTTTGACGATCAGTCTGAGGAGAAGCCCTCATGACACATCTGTTAACAACGATTGGGCCATATCTGCTTTTGACGATGGTCGTGGTCACGCCGTCCACGACGGAAGCCATTACCTTCAAGGCTCCGATGGCAGCGCAAGGCGGTGACCTCAACGCTATCCAGCCTCACCCGTCACCATCGGGATCGCCACGGTGGCGTAAGGCGGAACCGTTCACAGGTGGTGTTGGACTCTATGCGGACCACGCCGGCGCTTACGCCACCGCGAGCATATTCGGATCGGGCGAGCCGGATCCCATTTGCAATTGGTTTCGCAGTACTGGCGTCCTACTCGCGGTTGTCCTACGCCGCAAACGGTTCCCCGGCGAACTCAAGCTCAACAAGCACATACCCAGAGGTTTTTAGAAAACAACAAAGAGGCCTTAAGGAGATCACATCCAATGACACACAGAAAGATTGCCTTCTCTCTTATTATTGGAACCGCCGCGGTTGCCCTCGTCGCACAGCAATCCGCGACCGAAGCGCCAGCCGGTTTCACTACCCCCACGCTTGGTCAGACGATCAGTTCAACAGGGGAACTAACGGTGACTCCCGGCTCGCAGAGCATCAGTAATGGGATAGCGGAGCCGCCCGGCGACACCTTCGCCCTCGATCAGGCGCAGTTTGAAAGGAAACACGATGCGAGTACCGGCCTGGGCCCGGTTTTCAACGCTACGGCGTGCGTCGAATGCCATAACAACGGCGTGGCTGGCGCTGCCAGCCAATTTACCGAACAGCGAGTCGGTCACAACGACGCAAATGGCAACTTTGTCAATCCCACCATCACGATCAACGAGGGAGCGAACACTATAACGGGCCGGTCAATTGTCGACGACCGATCCATATGTCCGCAGGCTCACGAGCAAGTGCCCGACACAGAGAATATCCAAACCCTGCGCGCTGTGCTCAACACCCTGGGCGATGGCTTTGTGGAGGCCCTCGGCGACCACACATTCCTTGCGATTGCCGCCAATCAGCCTTTCCAGAGCAATGGAATGATTCACGGCGAGGCGATTCAAGTCGCTATTCTGGAAGCGCCGGGGCAGACAGGAGTAGGCAAGTTTGGCTGGAAGGACCAAGATCCGACAATCCTTTCGTTTTCGGGTGATGCTTACCTGAATGAAATGGGTGTTACAAATCGGCTGAAGCCCAAAGATGTTACCACAGTCTGCAAAGTGACCACCGATCCGGAAGATAAGCCAGATGCTCTAGGCTTAGCGGATATCGACCATTTCGCTCAATTCATCCGCGGGACCCAAGTGCCACCGCGCGACGCGGTGTTAGCGGCGACCTCGAATGCCATCGCGGGACAAAACCTCTTCAATTCGATCGGTTGTGCTACCTGTCACGTTCCAACCCTGACCACAGATCCTCCGGGGACGATAATAAACGGAGGCGCCTATACCGTTCCCGTAGCTTTAGGAAACAAGATTATTCATCCTTACGGCGATTACTTGCTGCACGATGTTGGCACCGGCGACGGTATTGTGCAGGCCGGCCCGGCAGACACTGCAAACAAGTTGCGGACAGCTCCATTATGGGGTTTGCGAATAAAAGCCCGCTTCATGCATGACAACGCCTCGACGACCTTAACCGATGCCATTCAGCGCCATGCAGGAGAGGCCCAGAATGTCATCGCAACGTTCAACGGCTTGACCGCTGCACAGCAGCAACAGTTGATTACGTTTCTTCAATCACTGTAGAGAAGCATCTCCAGCTGGAACGGCCTCTAATTCGCATCGTGGGTTGATCTTCGAATCAGAGAGATGCTGCTTACGTTCGCGGCCTCGTATACTGACGGCTTTACTATATCGGTGGGCTTTTTACTTCGAAGCGTAGAGGAACCCGAAATCAGAGCCGCAACGGCCGGTTGAAGTCAGAGATTCTATGACGAGCGATGTTTTAGTTATGGGAGGCGGAGCAACCGGCCAGCTTGCGGCTGCGTACCTGCGGATGCGCCTCCCGAACCTGAGGGTGACCGTGGTCGAGGGCCCGCACAAGAACCGTCCGATTGTCGGCGAGTCCTTCGTCGAAATCACAGTCGATTTCCTTCAGGAACTTGGACTTGGCGCTTACCTCATCGAAAAGCACTATCCGAAGTACGGCCTCACCTATTATTTCAAGCCCGACATCGACCGTCCCGTCGATCGTACTTACATTGTAGACGAAGCTCCGACAGTGCCACCGCTACTCTCTTTCCAAATAAACCGCTTTACATTCGATCGCGAGGTGAGGGAGCGCAACCTAAAGAACGGGGTACAAACGATCGATGGCACTGTAACCGGAATCGATATTGGGAAGAGCGAGGAACTGCACACCGTGACCGTGCATGACTCCGCACAACAGACACACACACTGCGTGCGCGCTGGTTGATCGACGCGACCGGGCGCAACCGTGTGCTCTCCAAGTTGCTGCGGCTTCACGAGGCGGTCAAAGAACAGAAGAACGTTTTCTGGTTCCGGCTGGTGAAGTTCAATCCTGAAATCCTGGGCCGTATTCACGCTGTCAAAAAGCAAAACCGCGCCTTTGTTTCTTATTTCGCCACTCATCATTTCTTTGGAAAGGGCAACTGGATCTGGTGCATCCCCATGCGGTCGCCCGAAGACCAGCCCTTGATCAGCATCGGCATCACGTATCGCAAGGACATCTATCCTTATGGCGAGGTGCGCACGATGGAGCAGTTTTTGGAGTGCGTCGGACGCGAGCATGAGGTGATTGTCGAACTCGCGCGCAGCGGCACTGTCGTCGACACGAATTTCTACAGCTCCTACATGTGGGAATGCCACCAGCGCTATTCGCCCGATGGCTGGTACATCATCGGCGATGCGGGCGATACTGCCGATCCGCTCTATAGCGTTGGGATGGCCTTGTCGTCGGTACAGATCCGGCAGATTGCGGCGATAATCGAGCGAGGGTTGAACGGCCATGACACGTACGAGTTCACGAAGGATCTCGATACCGCTATAGCCACGTTTCAACGCGGGGTGACGCGAGACACAACACGATTGTATGAGTGCATGGGTGACGCCTACCAGTGCCATCTCCGCGTCCATCTCGTAGTGACCGAACTGTTCCATCTCGCACTCCCTTTGCTTATGAACGAGTGGCTCTGGGACCCGCTGATGGCGAACCTGGTGAACCGGTTCTTCAAGCTCGAAACACTTGAGGCTGATTCCAGAAAGTTCCAAGATCTTATCCGGCAGGTTAGCGCAAATCCGAAAAACCGGGCAGTCAGTAACTTCATTAAAGTCCAGTCCGGCGCTTCGATGAACAACCCATTCTACGAATACCACCGCGAGGAGGACATTCCGGCGTCTTTGTCTCGTATGCTGTTCAGCCTTGCACGTTTGCGGCTCGCTCTACTCGGAAAGCTCGGCTGGCGAGGGCTGATTCGCTTCGGCCAGCAGCGGGCGCTATTGAAAGATGTGTTGCGTGGCGCGCTTCTGGTGCCCTTCCATGGCACCAAACTGCGGGAAAGTACGCTGGTACGCATGGCTTTCCGTTCCCACGAGCTCGAATCCGCGGCCAAGAACAAGATATTCGGCCGGTCATCTGGATGAGAATCTATCGCCTTGAGGGCGTCCGCGGCATTTGCTTGTGGCAGGGCGAATAGCGACGGGTCGCCTGGACGACAGCGGGTCGCCCCTTGGGACACCTCGATGTACGTCATCCTGTGAATTCACGAGTGAAGAGTCTTCACTGTAATGGGTCGTAGTAGCCGAGTCTCCAGGACATGGAAATCGGTTTGACCCCGCGGGGGCGCGCGAGGCGCAGAGAAACGCGGTGAAACTTTCCATCGCGCACCACGTGTTGCGGGCTGTAGGCTAAGATGTACTCAGCGCGGATTTCGTCGTTTACGCGCGTCATTTCACGATCGAGATCCGCGTGGCCGTCGATGGCGACATTCCTTCCGCCGCTGACATAGCAGAGCCGATCCAGAAGATCGGGGCCGAACGCGGTACTGTCGTCTTGGAAAAATTGCGCAATACTGACCGCATACACTTGGGCTGGCGTCTCCAGCAACAGTCGCCGCACCTCGGTCTCCCGGTAGCGGCTCCGGTTATCGCCACCATCGGAGAGAACCAGAATGACGCGCCTTTGATTGTGCGCCCGGCGCACCAGCGACGCCGCCCACTCCACGGCATCCAGCAGAGCCGTACGCCCATGGCTAGCCGCCCCCATAAGCCGCGCCTGAATAGCTCCGGCGTCGGCCGTAAAATCGGACTCAAGCACCACCCGGTCCGAGAAGCTAATTAACGCGAACTCGTCGCCTTCAGTGGAACCTTTGAGGAACTGCTTGACTGCCTGGGCGCATTGCGTAACGCCCCGCCCCATGCTGCCGCTCTCGTCGAACACGATGATTACCGACACGGGAACCTCGGCTTCGCCGACCGATAGGATGTGCTGCTCGGCGCCACGCTCGAACAGGTGAAACGCCACAGCCGGCAATCCCCGCACTGGCCGTCCCGCGTGGTCGAGTACCGAGACAGTCGATCAGAACCAAATTCGCCGACACGCTGAGGACGGGCGGGCGAATCTGTGCGACAGCGATGTTGTTGTTGCCGAGACCATCCGGCGACGGCCCGATGGATTCTGACCACTCCCCGGCAGCGAGGATCGGAAGCAGCAGCAGTGGGCAAACAAAAGCTCGGCAGATGGAGTGCGCCATAGGTCCTCTTTCGCTACCAAAGAAGTTTCAAACCAAAATTGGATCTCCTGGCGTTGCGTGCCTGGGTTGCCTGTCCGAAGTTTGGCACCGACCACATGCTATCGGGGTCGTTGAATTGTGCTTGGTTACACGCGTTGAACAGCTCCGCGCGAAACTTGCGGACCCGATACCTCATGGAGGAAGGCCGCCGCCGGGAGGGGATCGCGACGGCGGCCTTGTTAGTTACAGAAAGATACTTAGTAGATAAACATGTCGATGGTGTTATTCAACTCTTTTTCCGGCTGGCCGTTGTAAGTGCCAGCGACGAACGTGGAATCGAATGATGTGTAAAGGTGGCTTTGCCCCACCGCTCCGGTGCCGCGAGCCTTAATACCCATATAGAAATCCGATTGCAACAAGCTCAGCCCTTGAGGATCGCTATCGATAGGATCGAGTGTCGTCGTAACTTGTTGCGGCGTCCCCACCGTGGTCGCGCCGGGCGCGATTTGGTTGCGCAATACCTCAACCTCGTGGTTATATTTGTCGCCTGACGCACTCATATAAGACAGATTCACCACACCCGTTGAAGCATCGGTCGAGATTGCCGGAAGGAAATGGTGTCCATGGGTTGTATCCACCGAAACCGGAATTGTCCACGTATTTCCGTTATCGGCCGACGTTGCCATCACCACTTCCGCATCCAGGCAAGGCCCGCCCGGAAAAGGATTCTTGCAATCCTCGTAAGTGAGGAAGGTGGTAAAAGTGCCTCCGGCATTCTGCCGGTGGGCATGTTTTGGAAAAGTAAACTCCTGGATGGCGATATTCAACATGGGCGCGGAAATGTTCAGTGAGGGAGACAGCGGATTAGGTACTTGGGCAACCGTTGTGGGACTGCCGCAAACTGGCGCGCTGGGGGCCGCCGCCGGGGTGCAAGTGGTGAACAGGATGGTTGCGCTTCCGTCCGCATTCGCGTTGTTGAAGGACACTGTGATCAATCCGTCGGGACGCACCTGCACATCGGCAAACCCAGCGCTTATGTCGGACCCGCTCACCAGCACGGGCGCGGCGCATACCATCGCATTCGAACAGGACGCCAGCATCACCGTATTGGTCTGGGCATCGAAGTTGAACTCGACAATCGCGACGTAGACATTCCCTGCGCCCACGCCCGCGGAGGTGGGCCGCTCATCCACCGCGATGCGCGGTATATCGGATACAGAATCGAAAGTAGGTTGAGCGAAGAGCAGCACCGGCGCGGTGGCCTCCCAGCAGGATGCCGCCTGCGCTTCAGTGTGCGTGCCGGAGGGACACGCACTCGCGTTGAGCAGACGCGACGCGGCTACCCGGAAAAGTCCCACTCCCCCCGTGTCCGCCGAACCAAAGCGCTGATCGGCCATGAAGAATGCGTCGCGCGCGGGATCGGCCGCCACTGCAGGATCACCCACTCCCATTAAGTTGCTGTCTTGCGCCGAAAATGCCGGTAACCCGCCTTCGAATTGCACGCTGCAATCGGCCGTTGCAGCGCGGTGCACGTAGTATCCGCTAACGCTCTGATCCCATTGCTTGTCCGATGTCAGATTGCCGCGCCAATCGTTCGCGGCTTGCACGATGAGATCCTCGTTGGAACCTACGCGGTTTAGCAGAAAGTCCGCCGAAGCCTGATTCTGCGGAACGGCGTTGGCGCGTGGCTCCAGATTAAACCGCGCGCCCTGGGGTCCAGCGCAGGCCGAGGCCGCGGGCGCAGGAGATGTTGCTTCGCCGTGAAAGTCCGCGAGCCAAGCCGCTGGGACCATGGCGCCCTTTGAAGGTTCGCCGAACGCGCGTATGGCCGGGCCCGCCAGTGGGTTTCCGGTGGCCTTTAGAAAGGCGCGGCCCTCTTCCGACGCAAGGAACCGGAGTGTTGCGGAAGGCGGGACGCGGAAATTCTGAAACGCCTTCGGCACTCCGGGCTGCTGCGCGCCGAACGCGGAAGAAATAAGAAGGCTTGCAAAAGTGTAAGTAAGTCGTTTCATGTTCGTTTTCCTCTTAGTACTGCAGATCGGTTAGATGGTTGTTGACATCCGCTGTGGCAACGCCGCCATAAGTGCCAAACACGCTGTCCCACGTAAAGCTCACATACGCCCGGCTCTGCCCGGACTCACCCGTGCCATTCGCCGCCATGCCCAGCCGGTCGCCAAACCCAACCGGTTGATCCAGGATAAAGATTGGCGGCTTTGCCTGCACGTCCCCAAAGTCCGAAATCAACAGGTGAGGTTCTGCAACCGTTGTGGATCCAGCCGCGATCTGCGCTAGAAATACCTGCGGACGCAATTGAAACGGGTCGTTTTCCGTCGAATAGTAGCCCAGGTTGACGGTATTCGTGGACGTGTCCAACGACACCGCGCCGAAGAACTGTTGTCCGGCGCTCGCGCTCACTTTCGCTATCGGATTCCAATTAGCTCCGCCGTCGGTGGAGGTTGTTACCACGACATCGGTCTTGGGACAGAAGGTGCCCCCCGCGCCGAATTGCTCAATCAGTGCCACGTCACAGCGATCGTAGACCAGGAAAGTGGTGAACGTCGTTCCGTCGCTCTCCAGCCGGTTCACATGGCGCGGGTAAAGCTGGTCCGACATCGGCAGGTCGCCGATCGTGCCGGCGGCGGGATTGTTCTCGGCCGTCACCACCTGCGGGGAACCGCATGTCGGCGCAGCGGGTGCTCCATTCGGCGTGCAAGTCACGAACATAATGGTTTCCGGGCTCACACCGGTGTTCAAGTACGATACGGTAATCAGTCCATCCGGGCGAACCTGCACGAAACTGAAGTTCGCAATGAGGTCGCCGCCGCTAATAACGATCGATTCACCGCATTTGAGATTGGGATTGGTGCATGCCGTAAGGAAGATGCTGGTATCTAGACCCGTCCCGATTCGCTCCGTCACCACTGTGTACAGATCGCCCGCGCCGGTCGCCGAACCGGTCTTGCGGGGGTCGACGGCCATGTGCGGTGACTCTAGAAATTGGTCCAGCCCCGTAACGTTGGCGACTGTGCCGGCGGGCCAGCAAGACGCACTGCCAGCGTCGGTTTGCGTTCCGCTGGGGCACGCCGTCGAACTCAGAAGATTCGCAGACGTCGTCCTTAGAATGCCCACCGCGTTTTGATCGTCGATACTGAATCTCAGATCCACGATGAAGAACGCGTCGCGTGCCGGATCGGCGACCGCCGTAGGCGTGCCATTGGGACCAAATACGTTGTCGATGACCGGCAGTCCGCCTTCAAAGGCGGGCTGGCAGTTGACGCCGGACCTCTGCACGTAAAAGCCATCGTTGCTACCACCGAGACCCCGGGCATCATAGGCGGTGGCCACCACCAAATCCATATCGGGACCCACACGGTTGGGGAGCATGGCGACGGATAACGCTGACTGTACCACCGCGTTAGGACGAGGCTCCAGGTTGAATCGACTGCCGTCCGGGGCGGCGCATCCGGATTGCGCGCGCGCGGCTGGCAATAGGACCAGCGACACGCTAAGGAAAAGACTTTTCGGAGAAAGTAAGCTCATAAGTTGTGTTCTCTGTGTGAGTCGACTTAGAAACCCGAATCTTTATTCCAGTAAACTTGTAAACACTCGTTTAAATCATCGCTGAACGGAGGTGGACACGGCGGTGCCATGCCCTGACGCAATGCTTCGGACCGCCCTTCGTTGCAGCCGAGGGCCACGTGAGCCTTCGCTAAGGTCTGCAAGAAAACGGTGAAATTCGTTCGCATCCCCCGCGAATACATCCTTCGCTCCCGACTACACCTTCGAAGACCAACTATTGGCCAACGCCCCAGTCCTGGTCCCTGCTAAGGTGTGATATCAGCAACGTGTAACATCAGCAAGGTGCATCAGCGCGGAACTGCGGCTCCCGGTCCATACGAATATAGACCTGCTTAATGTCCGCCGGCTGAAACCGTTCGTGGTCGATCTGGAATTCGATCTCCACCAAATCGCCCGGCGTGACCCGTTTGTCGGAACCTGCACATTCACCTGGTACAGCCCCGCCAGCCCCGGCGCGAGCCCCGCAAACTGAATCGTGCCCAAGACGTCGGATTCCGAGGGTGCGCCCGGACCGTAGTCGTTGAAGACCACGGACATCGAGCCATTCGTCCAGCAATCCGCCGTACTCAGCGGATTGCTCGGCCCCAGCGCCCCGTCTGCGATCGCAGGCGTCACCGTGCCCAACCCCGTCATGTAGATCGAAATGTACTCGACCGGTTGTGCCGGATTCGCTTGGTCCACCAACTCCTCCGTCGCCGCATGCCGCGCCGCCGCAAATCCAATCCCATCCTGGCTCTGCGAGAACATTCCAGGTTGCGAGAAATTTACGCCAGGACCAACCGAAACCACATTCGATGCCACACCGTTATTGGTGACCTGAAGATTGACCGCACCGTAAGGCGCCACTCCATACGGCACCAGAATCGAAATCTGGTTTGGACTCACCGCGAAAACCGGCCACGGAATCCCGTTAAGCGTCGCTGAAACCCCGCCCAAACGCAGCGGCACAGGCTCGCCCCCCGCCACTGCCATCGTCATTGAAGCCAGACCGCTCCCGAATAACGTAATCAACTCCCCTGGCGCGACCCCCGCAATCACCGGTTGATAACTCGCCGCATTAGCCACCGATGCTCGATCGAGATAAAAGCCCGCAACCGCCGGCGGCGCCTCGGCCCGCACCCCCACCACCAGCCCGAACATTCCCTGCGTCCCGATCGCCACAAACCCTTGCCCTTCCGCTCCGAATGCGTAGCGATACTCCAAAGCGTCTGGCCCGGCGGTTCCGTCGGGGTTTACAACGATCTGGTCGTCGGTAGAAAAGTCCCAGGTAATCGCAGTAACTCCGCCGAGCGGCAGATTTGTCACTTGTTGCACCAGCGAGTCCCCATTTGCGTTGCCCGTCATATGATAAGTCCCGAAGTAAAAATCCGGCGAAACCAAGGGCCGCTTCTGAAGCATTCCAGCAACATCGAACCCCGCCGTAAAATATAGGCCTTGGCTGATGCCGTTCGTTCCCGTCCCGGCGGCCAGCGCCTTCACGCCGAAGAAAATATCCAACCCGCCCGGCGTCCATCCTAAAATAAAATTCCCATCCGGCGACGCGAAAACCGTCTTCGTTCCCGTGAATAAAGGATTCACGGCACCGTCAGCGTAGCGCTCCCGTCCCCATTGAAGCTGTAACTCGCCCCGCTAACGGATTGCGTCACATTCGCCGGCACAAACCCGGTGCGTTGGTCTCTTGCCCATTCAGCGTAATCGTCCCCAACCCGCCTTTCCCATCTGGGCTTAAGTTAAGGAACGCATTCTTGATTTCACCTGAAAAATCCAGCACCGCCGTCTGATAAATCGATGTGAAGCTCTCGCTGTTCAGGGATCCCATGGGAATCGCGATAAAAATGTTGAGATCGGAACCGGAGACCACCGGGTCTGGCGTACTAGCCACGATCACGCCCTGCGAGACTGCGCCTTCTATCGTGTCACCAGATAGCGGATCAATAATACTAATAGAGCCATCCCCATAGGACCAGCTATTCGACGCGCTAAAGGGCACAGTCTGGATCGTAGTCAAAGTGCTGGTCGTCTTTGTGCCCGTCACCGTGTACGATCCATTTCCGCTATTGAACCCAATCGTACAGGAGAGTGCGTACCTAGGCGCGGACGCGGCCATTTGAGAAATGGACATATCAAACTCGCGGAACACGTAAGTCCCACTCAGCAACCCGCTACCGCTCGCAGTCTGCCCCTGCGCCAGCAATCCAACCAATATAGCCAGTAAAAACAAAACATTATTAAGTCGTAAGTTCACGAAACCTCTTTGCTAAACAAGAAACCCTACTGCCTCGCTTGCGTCGTCGGCTGCTTCAGCGCCGGAGCCGCCGCTTCCGGCTCAGTAGGTTCAGCGCCTACTGAGCCGCGACTATCGGAACGGTTGTTGCACCTTTCCGCTAAAAGTGAAACACGGCTTTCAACTCGACGAACCGGGGCGAGTCGTTGCCGGCCACGAACGAGCCCAGGATGCTCGTGGGTGGCCCGACAAGCCTGGTGATCGATCCGAACTGCGGATTGGCGACATCGTTTACCGGCTGATCGAAGTTCGGGTGATTCACCAAGTTGAATGCCTCAGCTCCAACGGATACTTTGAAGCGGTCCCTAGTTGCGAATTCTCTGGTCAGAGAGAGATCCATGTCGAAGAATCCGGGACCGCGGAAGTCGTTGCGTGCCTGCTGGCCAAAGCCCGTGGGACTCGCGGTGCTCGGGGCGAACGCAGAAGTCGTCAGGCACGGAACATTGACGGCGTTCGCGCCACAGCTTGCGAAGGTATTGGTGAGCGGCGTGCTGAAGATGGTGCCGCCATAGTTGAAGCCCGCGAGCGTGGTGGTGGCATTCCCGTCGATGACGGTATAGGGCAGGCCCGTGCGATAGAAGTCGTTGCCCGACAGCGTCCAGCCGCCGAAGATGGCGTTCGGACCCCAGTGGAATCCGCTGTGCCGAAATATGTCTGTATATACCCAGCCGAAGCTCACATAGTGCCGCACGTCCAGATCCGAGTTACCGTAGTTGCCCCTGATGTTAAAAGGGTTTTGGGGATTGAGAAGGCTGCCGTCGGTCTGCAGCGAAATCGGCAGTAGGCCCCCGTTCGAAACATCGTCGAGCGCGTGGCTCCAGGTGTAGTTCAGATTGAAAGTAAGCCCCGCTGAGACGGTGCGTCGTAGGCTTGTAGTCAGCCCGTTGTAGTTGGAGACGCCCGCCGATAGAATCTGGCTCACGGTACCAAAGCTGGGGTTCGGCGCGCTAGCCGGCAATCCCTGAAATCCGCCGGGACACGAGCTGGCCGGGCAGTAGGCGTTCAATCCGTTATCGATGATCGGGATATGTATTCCATGTGTGCCGTTATAGTTCACGCTCAGCAGCGTATTCCATCCGAGCTCATGCTGGATCTCGAAGTTCCACTTGTAATATGTCGGCTGGTCTAAGGTGTTGGGGAAGCCGTATATGCTGGGCGGAGCGAACGCGCCATTGGTGGCCTGCTGAATCGAGGCCAGTGTTCCGCCGGAGTTGAACTGATTCAGAAAGGCTTGATTCGCCTGTGCCGCCGTGGTGAAAAGGCTTCCGGGCGTACCGGGAGCAATATTGCCGTTGGCGACGGTAAAGGCCGTCAAGCTGGGCGGGTTGAATGCGGCGTCTTCCGCCAAGAGTCCGGGAAGTTCGTCGGCGAAGATGCCGGCGCCCATGCGGATGACCGTTTGGTCGTTCTTGAAAGGCCGCCAAGCGATTCCGATTCGAGGCTCCCAAACCACAGCCTGCGTGTTCCGGAATGCATTGTGCTGGCCGTACACGATGGCCTGATTGTAAGGAATATCGGGAATGACCGCCGAGCCGTTGAAGGGAGAGGCCAGGCGTGCAAAGCAGTCGTGGCCGCAGGTTGGGTTGCTGTAGTTCTCCAGGCGCAGGTTCAGGGAAACAGTCAAGCGCTCATTTACCTTCCAGTCGTCCGCCACGTAACCACCGATGGTCCTCAGTCCAATCGGCTGCTCAGTCGCGTTCGGGAAGTTTTGCGTCAAGAATGTATTTGGACCGCCCCCATTGTAGAACTGCTGCAATGAAGCAACGGTCAGCGCACCTTGAGTATTTTCACCGAATCCGAGATCGGTGACGTTGTCGTGCAGAGCGGAGACTCCGAGCCGGAAGGTATGGCGCCCTACGACCTTGGAGAAGTCGTCGATAATCTGATACTGAAATACGCGGCGCCCTTGCGGAAAGAAGAAAGGCTGCTCGTTGGTCTCGGTGAACTGGCCGCCGGCAAACGCCACCTCCGCCGGCAGCGCTGCGCTCTGTGCGGCCGCATTGGCGGGCACGAATGTAGCCGAAGCGAACAGAGCGGACACGTTGATCTGGTTTACGGTCGTCGAGTTAAACGTATGGTTCTCAGCCAATTGCGCGGACATCTGCGGCTGGGTGCTTTGGTCGTTGAAAGTGGAGCCGAAAGGACTGGTGAAGGTGGGCTGAAATCCGTTGTCCCGGTACACGCGCAGATAAGCGTGGTCCCGGTCGCTGATGTTGTGATCCACGCGCGAGGACCACTGGTACTCCGACAGCTTATTGGGTGTCGTGGCGCGGAATTGGTCGGCGCACGGAACGCCGGCTCCCAGCAGGCTAAACCCGCCACAACCTCCATTAGGGGTGGTTGCGGGGATCGCCGAGCCAATGTTCGGCGCGCCGTTGTATACGGCGAAGAGTTGCTTGTAGAAAGGTATCTCGGCCGAATTGCCAACGGCGGCCAGGTTGGCCAAAGTGGCGGCCTGGAATTGAGGGCTGGGCGCCAGTATCAGGCTGGTCGCGGTGGGCAGCGCTACCCGCACGCCCTCGTAGTCCACGTCGAAGAACGTATGGTTCTTCCGGATGGGCCCGTTCACACCCGTAGCCCACTGATTGAAATTGTCGAAAGGACGCGGAGATCCCACCGAGTTGCTGAAGAAGTCGTCCGCGTTCAGAGCGCGGCCATTCCACATCCAGATCGCGTCTCCGTGGAATTGGTTATTGCCCGACTTGGTGATATACGTCACTTGCGCGCCGGCGTACTGTCCGTACTGGCCGGAGTAAGCGTTGGTGATGACGTTGGCTTCGGCAACATCATTGGATCCCAGCAGCAGATTGGAAGCTCCGCTGTTGTTCAGGCTCAGGAACGGATCGTTGAAGTTCTGGCCGTTAACCGAAAACAGATTCGACGTGCCGGGCAGGCCGTTGGCTGAAAAGTTGCCATAGCCCGACTGCGTGTTCATAACTATGCCGGGAGCGGCTTGCGCGATATAAGTGAGATCGCCGCCCGGATTGGGTATGTCCAGGATTCGATCCGCGCTATAGTTTGTAACGGTATCGGCGTTTTCCGTTTGGACCCCGGCAGCGTGCTCGGTGACGTCAACGGTCTCGGTCGCCGCGGCCAGGACGAGTTGAAAATCGGCAGTGGTTGACTGGCCGGCAACAACTTGCAAGTGCGTTTGCCGGGCGTTCCGGAAGCCGGGCGCTGCAACCGTAACGCTGTAGGTCCCTGGCGGGATAAAAGCAAACCGATAAACGCCTTGCGTATTCGTGGCGACGGTCTGCGTGGCGCTGGTGCCGGCATTCTGTAACGTCACCTCGGCATTCGGAAGACTCGCCGCGCTGGGGTCCGTCACCGTGCCGGTTAGGTCGCCGGAAATGATGGATTGGGAAATCAAAACTGGTATACACAGTAGAGTCGTTGCTAACGCTTGAACACTAATCAACATTGTTTTAGTCATTTTGGCCATCTCATTGCTCCTCAGGAAGTGTTAATTAACCGCTCTTTGTGACTGCCATCAGTCTAGGCCCGCGAATTCGGAGTGCGCGCGCGCCAGGCTGAGGGAAAGATTCTTTGGAGAAACTAACCTCGTAAGTTGTGCTCTCTGTTTTAGCCTACTTAGAAACCTTGATATTTATTCCGCTAAAGTGTAAACATTCCGTAAACCAGGTCTCATCTGACTTAGCAGAGAGAATAGCCGGCGTGAAATGGGGGATGCAGGTTGCGGTGCTCGTTCAGGAGATCCGGTACCGTGGGCTAGCTAAGCTAGATCGAGCGACCAGGTCAAGGCGAAATTCGGGCGGATGCGGGCATGCGATTACGGCCTGTATAGGTCCACAAACTGCCGCAGTTCGCCGGCGTTCAAATCCGATACGGCCCACCAAGTCATCCCGCTTGTGTTCCAATGGACAACGTGATAACCGTTTCGGTCCAGGTCTGGGCCGCCATCCGTTGCACTCGAGGGCCACGTGAACACATTGATAATGTGTTTACGCCGCTGGTACACGAGGGCCGCAACCGGACGGCCGAACACGTAATCGATCCGCCCGCCAATTAATGGAAAACCTTGAGCCGCGAAGTCTCTGACGTCCGGCGAGAAGTCCAGCTTGCCATTGAACCAGGGCTTTACCGTGTGCTGGTCGGACGAAGGCACGTCCAAAAGGTGTGCTCCCATCAGCGATCGCACGTGGCTCGATAAGACGTCCTGCGCGATCAGATCCACGCTGGAAGTCCGCGAACGGAGAAGGGCGATATTCCACGCAGCCGAAACCGCCAGCAGGATGGCGGCCGCAATCGCCATCCAGCGCCAAAATGGGGCGGCTCGCCGGGTGGCTTGTCGATCCGCCTGGCGCAGGGAAACCTGAACGCGCTCGCGCAGGCCGGCGGGCGCACGGTAATAAGGCGCGTGGGCCCGGATGGCGGCGCGCAGTTCCAGAAGTTGCGCATGCACCCCCGCGCAAGAACTGCAACTCGCCAGATGCTCCGCGACATGGGCTGTTTGGGCCGCATCCAATTCATCGTCCAGATACGACTCCAGTAGACTCTTTGCCGGCACGCAGGTCATTTGGAAGCCTCCTTCATGCGCGCCGCCACACAATCCTGCAGGCTTTGGCGCGCGCGCGATAGCCGGACATGACGGTGCCGATCGGCGCACTCGCGGCCTCCGCGATTTCCCGGTAAGACATTTCCTCCATCTCCCGCATCACCACGACCTCGCGGAACTCGACGGGAAGTAAGTCCAGACAATTCCGTAACGCTGCGAACCTGGCGCCCTCCACCAACTTGGCCTCGACAGTCGCGGCCTCGGAGCCGGGACCGTGCATTTCTTCATCGAAAGACACTTGAAGTGCGGTCTTCTCGCGGCGGAGCCAGGTCAGTGTGGTGTTGCGGACCACCGCCAGGAGGCAGGACCGCCCGTCTCCGCCCCGAAAACCGTCGAAGAACCGAAAGGCGCGCAGGTAGGCCTCCTGGACGATGTCCTCCGCATCGTGCTCGTTCCGCGTGAGCCAACGCGCCAGGTTATAAGCCGCGTCCAAGTGCGGAAGCACCGTTTTTTCGAAGAGGGCCGCCTTCGGCGCGGCTTCCATCAGGCCGGCCCCTCGAAGCGCGCAGCCTGCGAGTTGCGCGGCAGAGCCGCCATTGGCAACCGTCCAGGTCCCGACTGCAAAATCATTCGTGATTATATGGTACACCGCAGCGCCTCGCACATTACCGGGCAACGCCTGCATCTGCGGGAGCGGCACTGTGAGCTGAGGCCAGCGACGTAAGACGCCGCCGTTCGGCACGCGTCCATTGATAAATTCGCTCGAATTCGTCCGGTGATGGTTTGTCTCCAGGATGCAAAAGAATATAGCGGGAGAGCGGCATTCTGCGGCTTCGCACGACGGCGGCGAGCTCAGCCAGGAGGTCATGTTGCTTCTGGGCGTCATACTCGTCCCAGCGGGATAGGTTCATATGGCTACGGGCCTCGTGCACATCCTTCTCGATCAGCCAGGACATGGGGGCAATATAACTATACCAGGGCCATTCGGTTCGCTCAGAGTGGCAATTCTGACAGGATTTTTCCAGGATGCGTACCACGGCGGGATCGACATCGGCGCCGGAGAGCAACGGCCGGGACGAATTGGTCTTCAGTCCGAACGGATGGATGAATGCCGACGCGACGGCAAGCACGCCGGCACACGCTATGGCATAGCGGGGCCGCTTCCGGAGGATCTTCTTCATATCCATACATACCGCCGGCAGCGGCAGTTTATTCCCGCGTTCAATTTACACTTGAAAAGCCGACGGGGCGGGAATAATCGATGCGTCACGGAAGTACATGGGTGTGGAGAGCAAAATGTCCAAATTCATTCTTCACGACCACAACGACGACGGAATCAACCGCAGGGGATTCCTCGAATGCATGGCCTGGGCGGGAACGGGCGTAGTATGGACCGTCGGCAGCGGCGTTCTCAGCTCGCGCGCATTCGGGAAGCCCGTCCCCGCCGGCGAGGCCAAAGGCGAGATGACTTTCGTGCAAATCAGCGACAGCCACATCGGATTCAACAAGCCGGCAAATCCGGACGTGGCTGGCACGCTGCAGGCCACCGTTGATAAGATCAACGCGCTGCCGCGGGCGCCGGAGTTCATCATTCACACGGGCGACCTCAGCCACACGTCCAAGCCCGGGGAATTCGACACCATGGACCAGTTGCTGAAGTCCGCCAAGACCAGCCAGATTTTCTATGTGCCTGGGGAGCATGACACAGCGGTGGACGATGGCAAGCAGTTTCTGGAACGCTACGGCAAAAATACGAAGGGCAACGGCTGGTATAGCTTCGATCAAAAAGGCGTGCACTTTGTCGGACTGGTGAACGTGGTTGGACTGGAACACCTCGGAAAACTGGGCACCGATCAGCTCCAATGGCTGGAAGCCGACCTCAAGGCTCGCTCCAGCAGCACGCCAATTGTGGTGTTCGCGCATATCCCGCTGTGGTCGGTCTATCCCGATTGGGGCTGGGGCACCGAAGACAGCGCGCAGGCGCTCACGTACCTGAAGCGCTTCGGGTCAGTGACGGTTTTGAACGGCCATATCCATCAAGTGTTGCAGAAGGTGGAGGGCAACGTGACTTTCCATACGGCGATGTCCACGGCGTTCCCGCAACCGGCGCCCGGAACCGCGCCGGCGGCTGGTCCGATGAAAGTACCCGCTGAGCGGTTGCGGAGCGTGCTCGGTATTACGAACGTGCAGTATGTGGCGCGCAAGCACAGCCTGGCAGTGGTGGATTCGCCGCTGGTGCCGGGGAACTGATTCCAATGAAACAACTGCTAGTGATGCTAGCTGCGGCATTCGCCGTTGTGGTGATGACCGCGCGCACGGAGACTGGCGACGGCAAGAGCCTTTTCGAAAAGCGGTGTTCGGGCTGCCATTCGCTCGATCACGATAAGGAGGGGCCGCGGCTGGGAGGCGTTTACGGTAGGGCCGCAGGATCTGTGGCGTCGTTTAATTACTCGGACGCACTGAAGAGTTCGCATATTACCTGGGACGCCGATACGCTCGAAAAATGGCTGGCCGGTCCGGACAAGTTCGTTCCGGAGAGTGACATGGCCTTCCATGTGGAGAGCGCCACCGAGCGGAGTGCGATCATCGCGTATCTAAAAGAAATGCGGTGAGGTAGCCAATAGGACCTGCCATTCCTGCCAATGATTCGCCGATTTCGAGTGCCAACGAGCCTCGGGGAGTTCCTTTTGTGCCCCGCTGTCGTGTGAGGAGTGAAGGCGGCAAATATGTACGCGACCACGTCTGAGACTGCAAATACCAACGCCTTTTGCGTTTGGCCAAACGAAGCGCCGTCTAAACAGCGGGAACCTAGTGACGTCGACCTGGTGGCGCGATTGCAGGTTCGCGATAAAACGGCTTTTCATGAGATCGTCGAGCGCTACGCATCCAAGATCTATCGCGTTTCCTATGGCATCCTGGGCAATCCCGACGATGCGAATGACGTCGCACAGGAAGTCTTTGCCAAGGTCTATTTCTCCATCCATGGATTCGCGGGCCGCAGCTCTTTCTATGCGTGGATTTACCGCATCACTGTGAATGAATGTTACGGATTCCTGCGGAAGAAACGATTCAAAACAACTTACTCAAGCGATTCGCTCGACGACGCGCAAACGCCACGTATGGAGATTGCCGACCCGCGTCCTACACCCGATCGAACTGCCATGCAAAGAGACTTCATAAACAAGCTGCTGGCAGATGTCCCGGAGGACGACCGTTGGCTGCTTATTGCCAAAGAGGTCGAGGGTTTCTCTATAGCTGAGCTGTCTCAAATGACAGGCCTGAAAGAGAACACGATCAAGGGCAGGTTGTTTCGGGTTCGTCAAGCCCTCGCCGCAGCCGCCCATGGCGCTCTCAACGCCCCTCGATCATGAGTGTATCGCGCGGACACTCGTCGATGATTCGTTTGATCGGAAGCGCTGCTCTACAGATAGACGAATGTACAAAACCTTTACAGTTTAACAACGACGGATCCGTCACGGGTTGTTAGCATCGCTATAGGAGGCAGTTAGCAATAAATGACAAACGGACAAGAGAAAATGCAGAGCGCGACAAACCGGCGCTCTTTCATGAAGAAAGGACTAGGAGTTGCCGCGATCGGCGCGGGAGTTCTGGCCGCCGGCCGGCCCATGTTCGGACAGTCTTCCAGGCTTTCCAGCGGCGACATCGCGATTCTCCGCTTTCTGGCGGCAGCGGAATTGATCGAATCGGACCTTTGGACACAGTACGCGGAACTGGGTGGCATCGGCGATCATTTGCCGATCGAGGTAAACCCGAACGAAAAGTTGAACCCCTATCAGGTAGCCTTGTCAAACCTCGATGGTGATGGTCCGCAATATATCAGCAGCAACACGCTGGACGAAGTGAGCCATGCCACGTTCCTCAATGCCTATCTGGTGTCCAGAGGAGCCGCGCCGGTCGATTTCACCCAGTTCGAGACCTTGCCGGGAAGCACAGCGACTGGATCGTCGGGAAAGCTCCGCCTCACCAACCTGATGCAACTTAACGTCGATACCAGCTGGTATGTTCGCTACCGGAGCGAAACCAATCCGGACCTTGGGGGCATATTTCCGCAGGCGATTACTCTCAGTGGCGTTACCGCCATTCCCAGAAGCGATGCCGATTACAACGGCGCCCCTAACCCCAACTTTCCCGGTAACGATCATATTCAAGCCATCGCGAATGTAGCAGGCTTTCACTTCGGATACATCGAGCAAGGCGGATCGAGTCTGTACGCAGCGATGAGCCAAAAAGTTCAGGATCTTGAAGTGCTTTCGGTCACTCTGGGCATCGGTGGCGACGAGATCGCTCACTTTTTGGAGTGGGTTGATTTTGCCGGCAACGGAGTGCAAGCGCCTGTGGCGCCATTTACGGACACCATATCCGGCCTGACATTTCCTAACTTTTTCAGCCCGTTGAATCCTTCGATCCAGCCCAGTCTGATCTTTCCCGTCCCTTGCGAATTCAAGCCCGGCCTCCCGAATGTTTCAATCATTCGTCCGCTAACCGATAAATTTGGGGGCGCCGTGGCAACGATTAATAGCTTCACCGCAGATGGGCTTTTCATCGGTCAAAGCCAACAGTTTCTCGATTTATTGCAATCTATGGCTGTCGCGGCGGATACCGCCGTTCGCTAACTGCTATAGCGTAAGACTGTTGTCCGCGTTGCATCAGAAATCGGGGCGTTGCGGCGCAAGCAGCCGATGCAGCTCATTGCGAGGCACAAATTGTCGTGGAGAATGGGGCGCGGCCTAACCGCAGGCCGCGCCGCGCTTTTGTAGTAAAAAACCGATATAGGAGGCTCAAATCGATGATTGAAGATCTGCTCCAACCCAGGCACCTACTGGTGATTCTGGCTATCGCGCTAATATTTTTCGGTCCGCAGAAGTTGCCGGCTCTGGGCAAAGGCCTCGCCGAAGGTATCCGTAACTTCAAGGACTCATTCAAAGCTGTCGGTCCTGAAGAAACTCGCACGCCTACCGAGCATGGGCAAGGCTCATGATTTTCCGCCACCCAAAAGCCGTTTGGAGGCCAAGTGACGGGCGCTTGCGCCGTGACGAGGGAGCTTGTAAGGAAATAGGAGCGAGATGGGTCCCGTAGGTTTACCGGAGATGGCAGTAATCTTCGTGATTGCCTTAGTGCTGTTCGGTCCGAAGAGACTGGCCGAATTGGGCAGAATGTTGGGAACGGCGATCAGCTATTTTCGCCGTGTCCGAAGTGAGATGAAAGCCGCTTTCGATCGTGAATTGCAAAACCTGGAGCTGCAAGCCAGATCCCAGAAAATCGAAAGCGGTCATCGGTACGATAACGGCAGCAACGATTATTCTTCAAGTGGTGCCAGCGTCGGCGCCGAAGTGTTCGCTTCATCCAGCGTGGAAAGCCGGGATTCTACGATTAGCAGGGTCTACACCACCGAGGACCCGGCTAGGCCGACGCGAGGGTGTCCGTGAGGCCTTGGTTGCGGAAAAGGAGAATTCTCGATGGGCGCTTCGATTTTGGCACATAAATGACTTCAACAGGGACAGTTGCGCTTTCACCCAGAGCCGTCACCACCGTTTCCGCTGGCCGAGGCGGAGGGGGGCGCACGCCCCCTCCGACTGAGCCGCCAAATCTCCCCGACGACGGCGAAGAGGGCATGCTCGGCATGTCTTTCCTTGATCACCTTCAGGAGCTGCGTTCGCGCATCCTAAAGATGGTTTTGGGATTGCTCGTCGCGGGCGCCATCAGCTTGACCTTCGTCAACCAGCTTTGGCGCCTCATCGCCGCCCCCGCCGTCGAAGCCTTGACACACCTGGGCATCAAGCCGCCCACCCTTAAAGCCATCACCCCGATGGAGCAATTCAACGTCATCTGGGTCAAGCTGCCCTTTCTGTGCGCCCTTTTTATCGCTGCACCTTGGGTAGTCTATCAAATTTGGGCTTTTATCTCTCCCGGACTTTATAAGCGCGAGCGCCGTTATGCGGTGCCATTCGTGCTTTCCACTGGGGGCCTGTTCATCCTCGGCGGCGCATTCGCATATTTTGTGGCCTTCCGTTTCACTCTCACATTTCTATTAGGCATCGGTGCAGGAAACTACGTCGATCCGACGGTGTCCATCAACGAATACTTCGATCTATTCGTTAACGTGACGCTCGGGGTGGCACTCACCTTCGAAATGCCCATTCTAATTTTCGTCCTGGCGTTACTTCGCGTCGTCAGGCCGGCGTTCCTTGTGAAGCACAGCCGTTATGCGATCCTGGGTATCTTCATCGTCGCCGCCATCGTCACCCCCACGCCCGACGCGGTTAATATGCTGCTGTTTGCGCTACCCATGTGCTTGTTGTTTTACGTCGGCGTCTTCGCCGGATACCTTTTGGTACTGAAGCGAGAAGGCCACCGGTTTCCGTGGGTCAAGGTATTAACAATCGCGGGGATTGTGCTCGCGGCCTTTAGTGCGATACTCTGTTTTGCCGCCATACACTATAAGCTGCATCCAGTCTCGCACTGGCCTTTTCTAATGCGGTAGCACAGGCGATGAGGACGATGTAGCTACGCGGCCCCTTTCATTCACATCTTTGCAGGAGTTTTACAAAAAACAAACCACCACGGCTGCCGCTTACTCGTAACATCAGTATAGGCGATAAGCCAAAAGGAGATCGTTCGGATGGAACCGATTCAGATTACCAAGATACATGAGCAACATTATCATGACCAGCACCTGGACCTGGATTTCGGGAATAAGACAGCGCTGCTGGACAGCGAGCCCTTAACACTTACCCGCAAAGAATACGACCTACTGGCATTCCTGATTGAGCATGCCGGCGAGTTGGTCACCCGCGAGATATTGCTGTTGCGTGTGTGGGGCTACAGCAACCAGATCCGCACGCGCACGCTGGACGTGCACATCCTCCGGCTGCGAAGGAAGCTGGGCGAGCACAGAGGCAAGTACATCGAAACCATCTTCAATGCTGGATACCGCTTTCAGCCCTTCCGTGCGCCCCACCTCGTACAGCGGCAGCCGCAAATGTTTGCCTTGGGCGCCTAAACAACAGGACCGGGTGCCCTTTCCCCCGCTAGAATGAGGATTCCCGACTCATAGAGAAATCCCCGCGCTCCATCGCGATCTACGGCTCGTCGGGGAGGCCCACTACTTGGGCCACCATAGCACCAGCCATCCGTAGAGATGCAGGCGCGCGAAGCGACCTTCACTGAACAATGGCACGCAGCCGTGCCCGCCATAGCCTGCCGGCATGCCACAGCGTGGCCGCTTTGACGCCCTTGGCGCGTTACCTGAGACAGCCAAAATCGCGCGACTTGAGAAATCTTGTATTCTAATAGACTGGTTGCTGTCGCGGTCGTGACGTATGACGAGAAGATCTTTGGCGTCTTTGTTTACTCTGCCGGCCGGATGGTTTTGGCTGGCACGGGCGCAGGCGCCCCCGACGGACGATCTGACAACCATAGACAGCGATGGCGCCGCCCACATCAAACGCATCGTTCCCGTTCCCAAAACTATCTCTGCCGAGGCCTTTGCCCTCATGGTCAGCGGAAAAAGATGGACACCCGAGCCCGGAACGAAACAGGCCGCGGACTTCGCCGAGAAGTTGCACGCTACTTTTCCGGCCGAAATCACCGAGACAACCTTAGCGGGAGTCGCGTGCAAGGTCGTGGTCCCCAAACGCGCCGCGCCTCAAAAGCAAGACCGCGTTCTGATCTGTCTGCATGGCGGAGGCTTTACGTCCGATTCCGGCTCAGCCCTTGAAGGCGCTACCATCGCAGCGCTGACCGGCATCCGGGTAATCGCGGTCGAGTACCGGCTAGCCCCGCAGTATCCGTTTCCCGCGGCGGTGGACGATGCAGTCGCTGTATATAAGCACTCCCTTCAGGAGCATGCGCCGAACAAGATCGGCGTCTATGGTACTTCCGCAGGTGCTGTGCTATCGGCTCAGATGGCGGTTGAGTCGCGCAGGCTCGGTCTCCCTTTGCCGGCCGTTTTGGGCTTCTTTTCGGGCTATGTCGATCTGGCCCGCTACGGAGACTCCCGATTTCTCTACGGCACCAGCGGCTTCACAAACTTCAGTGCAATGGTTCCTGCCCTGAAGGGCTTGGGCATGGTCCCATACGTGGGCGACCACAACCGCCAGGATCCCGTGCTTTCACCCATGTACGCGGACCTGAAGGGATTTCCTCCGACTCTGTGCATGACTTCGACGCGCGATCACTGTCTGAGCGGCACCGTCGATTTTCATCGAGCACTGTTGCGGGCCGGCGTGGATGCACGCCTGATGGTCTTCGATGCCATGCCGCACGCCTTCTGGTATTTGTTCGACCTGCCTGAATCCAGGGAAGCGCTGGAAGCGCAGGCGAACTTCCTCGATCGTCATCTGGGTTGACAGAAAGAAACGAGTGGAGAGATCCCTATGATACAAACCATAGAAACGATGCTGAACAAGTTCGAGTGTGGCAAACTGACCCGCCGTCAACTTGTTCTTTCCCTTGCCGCATTGGCGGCTGTCGCACAGCCGGGGCCGCAGGAGAAAGGCTGCCGTGCCGTAAGCATAAACCACATCACGGTCAAAGTTCCCGACCTTCATCGCACCTCCAACTTCTATCAGGAGTTCTTCGAAATGCCGCTGAAGCAACATTCCGCGAGAACCCATATCTTGGGAGTCGGCGACTGCTTCTTTGGCATTGAGCAAGGCGACGGGGAGGCCGCCAGAGTGGATCACTACGACTTCGGAATTGCGGGGTTCGACGCGGACGACGTGCGCGCAAAACTGAGGTCGTTGAACTTGAAATTTGACAGTACCAATTCGAAGGAATCGTTCAAATTTTATGATCCGGACGGTTTCCATGTTCAAGTGAACGCGCCGGACTACGTCGGCCACGTGGGCTGACAAGAGTGGAGTTAGCGCATCGTCCATGCGCCCCCCGGAGGCGTGGCACCGGCTTCGGTCCTGCTCGAACCACACCTTTCCGACAAGGCAGCACGGGTCTTCGGGTGCTGGCGCTTCCGGGCCATCGGCAGCGGCTGAACTCAGAGCATCTCAGCCGGCATCTCGAGTTGCAAAGAAACGGCTGACCTCCCGTGTGATCAGCCGGACCGGAATCCGCCTCCGAAACGTGCCGTCAGGTCCTGGTCTAGCTTTGCCACGAGTTCTTCGCCGTAGGACTCGGGCGTGATCCCTGTTGTTCCTGCTCCACGATCCGCTGCCCGATCTGCCAATGCGCCGCGGTGATTACAGCACTCACCGCGCGCCCTGCGGATTGTCGAGCGGGCTCCAGCAACCGTGACACCCCTCAATTGTGAGCGTCTCGTATTCTGCAAATCCGGAGGCGTCTGGCCATCTATTGTCTGGCATCCCTCGATTGCTGCGGCGCGGTTACGTCCCGGCCCCGACCATTTCCTGTCGCTGTTTCTGAACTCGGGCTTGGGCGCCGATCTGATGAGGCGACCGTGGCAGAACCGTGACAAAACCCCTCGTGTTGAGCCTACAGGGGATGCCCTTGAGCGGAAAGCAGATTCCCCAAGTTGTTGAAAACCTTGAAAGTGGCGGTAAATCTAAAGAAGCTTTGGAGCCGGAAGTGCTGCGCCCAAGACATGCGGGCAACCCCCGGTAACGCGGGGGGTCAAGTGCTTTCGACCGCACTATCAGTCCGGGTGAGACTTGCTCATCATTGTCGGGACTTGTGCATAATTCCCGACGTTATGTAAAATCGAGTAGTGCATGTTGTAGAACCCATCGCCAAAATCACGGAGCTCGCCAAGGCTGCCGGCGTTCTTCATCCGCGCGATCTCGCGGCTCACGGAATCGCCCGCCAATATCTCCGTCTTGCAGAGCAGCAGGGTGTCGTCGTCCGATCAGGGCGCGGGATCTACACGGCAGCCGATACCGCAATCACGGAGTTCCACACCTTCGCTGAGGCAGCGAAACGAGCGCCGCGAGCCGTTATCTGCCTGCTCTCCGCCCTCCGGTTTCACGACATTGGAACCGAGAGCCCATTTGAGATCTGGATGGCAATCGGCGAAAAGGATCGCCGCCCGCGCTCGGACAACCCACGGATGCGTATCGTTCGCTTCTCAAAACAGTCGCTGGAGTTCGGCCAGAAGACACACTACGTTGAGGGAGTGCCAGTTCGCATTTTTTCCGTTGCCAAGACCGTTGCGGATTGTTTCAAGTATCGAAATAAGATCGGGCGCGATGTCGCAATTGAGGCTCTCCGCGAATCGATCAGGAACCGAAAAGCAACCACGGCTGATCTGTGGCAAGCCGCCAAAGTCTGCCGAGTCACAAACGTGATGAGGCCGTACATGGAGGCTCTCACGTGAAGCCGGTCAAATCCCGGAACACCGCTGCATCCGTCCGCCAGAGGCTCTTGAATCTCGCCATCAGCACCGCCGAGGATTTCGGTCTTGTTCTCACCGCGTTACGCACTCGAACGGCTCCTCTACCGCCTCAGCCAATCGAAATACCGAGACCAATTCATTCTGAAAGGGGCAATGCTTTTTCAGGTGTGGAGCCGCACACCGCATCGACCAACCAGAGATCTCGATCTGCTGGGCCGCGGCGATCCTTCGATTGAGCACTGTCAGGAAGTCTTCGGTGAACTGTGCCGAATTCCAGTTGAGCACGATGGCCTTATTTTTTTCGCAGAGACCGTGAAGGCCGACAAGATCAAGGAGGAGCAAGTCTATCAAGGTGTCCGTGTCAAATTCCTCACGCGGCTTGGCAACGCGCGGATACCCGTCCAGGTTGATGTCGGGTTCGGCGATGCCGTGAATTCGAGCTTGCTTGACTATCCGACACTGCTACCCATGTCGGCGCCGCGGGTCCTGGCTTACCCCATGAATACGGTCGTGGCCGAGAAACTGGAGGCTATTGTCAGCCTCGGCATGCTCAACAGCCGCATGAAAGACTTTTACGACATTTGGTTCCTCGCACGAACATTCCCGTTCCAGGCGGAGGCTCTTGGCGCGGCGCTAAAGAGCCACATTCGAACGGCGCAAAACGGGGCTGGACCCTGACGGCTTGAAAGTCCTACTCGCCGAGCTGTCCGGAGACGTCACGAAGCAAACCCAATGGCGGGCATTCCTCGGGAAGAGCCGCCTTACAGCGCCCGACGATTTTTCCCTCGTCAACGACGCCATTCGAGAGTTCCTCGTGTCCCCAGCCGGCGCGGCCAATGCCGAGAGTCACGCATTAGCTTCCTGGCCACCAAGCGGACCCTGGCAAAATGGGGACGAACCGAGCACACAAGCGGAGAAAGCCCAATCGAAGGTCCGCTCCAACGAACCTCTCGTCGCGGCCCCTCAAAAAGATTTGGAAACTCGGAAGGAGTGAAAGAAGACAGTCCCCGGAAGTACGGATCCGGAAGTGCCGCGTCTGCGGACTCGGAGGCGAATTGAACGGTCGGGACTTTCTTTGCACAGCCGCCATGAAAAGGCGCAGATTGTCGATGATCCAACCTGAGTGGACCGTGGCAAAACCGTGACAAAACCCCGCCGTTGAGGCGACTTGGGTTGCCTCTGAGCGAAAAGCAGATTCCCCAAGTTGTTGAAAACCTTGAAAGTGGAGGTAAACCTAAAGAGGCTGGAACCAATTGGGCCGCGTGTCGATCAGGAGATCCCGCACAATTCATTGTGCATCGTAAACGAAGTCCCTACTATTGTTAAACGCCTTCGAGATTCGGGAAGGGAATTCGACGGCCGCAAATCGCCGACCCAGATGGCCCCAGAAAGTGCAACTGGGAACCGTCAGCACTGCATCTCGGTAACTCGAATCGCCGATTCTTTTCGGGCTTATTATCGGGCGGGTGCTAGGAATCGAAATCTGTCGATCGCATCCAGAACCCAGGTAGAACAGAACGCGAGCCCGTGTACGAGTTGTGTACGAGTGGCGGTTTTTTTGGTCCAATGCGGCATTTTAGACCATTGAAAAGCCTGCAACTTACAGATTTTGCCTAGGTTGTTGTTATCGTGGTTCGAATCCATGCCGGGGAGCCACCCCAGTTTGGCTGTTCGCCGATTTCCCCTTTTGCTTCTTCAACTTGACGGTTCGAACGCCGATGAGGCCCCAGCGTGGACTCGAACTCTTCGCGTGGGCGCGATACTGTCCGATTGCCTGATAGCTTCCGGGCCGTGATCCGGCCGGAATCCGTATACACGGGTCGACTTTCGACGGGTAATCCGGCGCTCTCCTGGCCGACCGGGCGCTTGTACGACAAGCCGAGACTGCGTCCATTTGGAGCGCGAAAACCGTTGCAGGCGCATGTACAGGGGTGTTTTGCTCCGGCCGGCGGTTTTGGGGAGTATCAACGAACTTGCTCCGCCGTCAGCCCAAAACCGCCACCGCTCCTGGTCCTTGGAGCCCAGCATAGGTTCAGTCATAAGCGGCACTAAGACTAAGGCATCCGCTGGTCTGGTCGCTGCCGACGTCACCGCGATCTTATCCAAGCAGCGAGCCGAGAAGACACACCTCAAGCACAGGCGACCATGCCTGAACATTGGGACCTCTACATCCAGGTCTTTTTTGTGAATGAGACCGTCATGTCTGTGTTGTAGTAAAGGGTGATCTGAAGTACATAGACGTTCGTGGTATGGAGAGCGATAAGAAACCGATCTGCGCTGCGAGCAGGCACCACGTGTGAAACCGAAATGCTTTTTGTCCCCCCAACTGGCAAGTCGTCGACGGGGATGTGGTATTTCGCCGTCGGTCTCAATATTGGCAAAACGCCAATACCAGGATCCTCCACTTTCTTGGCAGCGATCTTATGAATGATAAGGTCTGTATCGCCGAGATTTCGGACCATGACATCAAATTCGGCCTGATGCGTGAAGTCAACGTGAGTGATTTCAAGTAGCCCATCGGTTCTGCGATCGCCTTGGAGGATGGTAACGTCACGACCAGCTTGAATGTTCCCCTCACCGCTTTGCACCTGACCTACCGCCTGCGGAGTTTGGGCCACGGCTGCGAGATCCCTAGCCGGCGCTGTCCGGGGGACAAGCAACAGAATCGCAACAATGGTAGCTGTCACAAACACCCAAAGCACCGCGCATGCACGAACCCATGGCGGATATTGACTTAAGAATGGGATCATGTCTCCAAGAAGTTTACCTAATCCTTCCATACACCTCCCTCGACAATCTCCCGCCGTACATATGCCAGCCCTGCCGCCAAAGCCGTCGGACTCAGACATTGGAGCACATCTCGCCTGTGAAAACAAGGTGCAGAGTCCAAGAGAAAAAAGAGAGTCCAGAGAGTGGCGTGATCGGGACCGTCGGGACCTTCTCATGTCACGAATTCCCCGTAACGTTGCGATGTTTACCATCCCGATCCCAGATGGTTGATTGCCGGCTCCCAAGACACTCGTCCTCACGAGGTTGGCGAATCATCGCTGCTGGGTGCCCACTCTGGATGGGTGTGCCAGTTCTGCGCGGATGTCATTGGTCTGAAAGCATTTGGACTGGTTCGAACGGACCGCGTTTAGGCCGCAAGAGTTCGAAACGTATCCAGACTGGGGAGCCAATTTGTTTAATATCAACAAGTTACATACAGCAGATAAGGACTTGTACCGAGCATGGTACAAAACTTGGGGATGTTGGAGAATCCAAAGGCCACAGTAAGCCGCCTGATCGGAGAGCTTGGCTTGCCGCTTCCGTTGCGCTGTAGGCCAGCAGAACGCCAGGAATCGGCCTTCTTGGAGGGATGCGGGAACGTCAAAGCCGGTCTTCGATCAACGTTAGGAAAGCGCCGTTTGCAAAGGTAATCTGAACAGACAACATCTTGCTCTTCTCGAACACGGCGAACAGCGCCCCGCTCAAATCTCTAGGGCGTGAAGAAACCATATTCTGATCGGCCAATATTAGGCGTGTGGAATCTACCGCCACAACTACTACGTCAAGCTGGTGCTCCATTCCGTTTGGCTCTCGCAAAGTCGAGTGTAAGAGCGTGTGACGGCCCTGCCAGTCCATCAGAACGTCAATGGGTTGCATCTCCATTTTCTCACCAAAGGCAGACCCGGAGCGTTGCCACTCCGGGCCTTTTCCGCATTCCGAACAATCCGCACGGCAAAATCTGGCACCTTTCTGACGGAGGTGCTTTGCTCTACGGACTGGCTAATAGCCCAACGAACTACGATGTTGGCAGCTTTCGGCAAGCATGTAGCCGCCGAACATGTCACGCATCAACCATCCCTTATCGGCCATGCGTGCGCATCGCCGGTCTTGCTCTGAACCGACCTCTGGCAACCAAGTGTTGACTTCACCCGAATAAACCTTGCTCCGAATGAAATCGAATTCGCAGCGAAGGTCCTCTTCGTCAGCTTTGTCCCACAGGTGCCTGAAACCCTTACCTACGCTGAATATCGTACCTACCGAAATCATAAAGCTCCTTTCGATTCATTGTACTCCCTTCCGAAACAAGATCGCCAGCACATGTTTGCCGCTTTCCTGTGCTCACATCTCAGCATGCGCAGCCGTACCGCTCCGCAAAGCTGACGAACGGTTGTATTTCAGTTCCGCACGCACTCGCCTGGACCGATCACACCGGGCGAGATCGGCGGCTTGTAGAGCCAAGTTCCAAGCGGCAGGAGTCCCATCGAAAATTTGGCGAGGGGAGTTGTCGGGACCGAATTCCCGGCCTGCTCAACACAGGCGTCCGGTATGTATACTCTTTTGACCGGGAACCCAATTGTCAAAAACACTGTCCAAAATATTCCAGGCGGCGGCTGCGATCACGACAGTGCAAGCCTGCCGCCAGTTTGCCCAACGAGCCAGCCAAGGCCCGCCACGATGCCCTATGGGGACGTACAACTCGCCCAGGACGGCTCCGCAACTGAGTGGATGATGCCAAGTGCCGCCCATTGCTCGATGCGGCCCCAGAACCCTGAAAATCGGCCTTTTGGGTTCGGACACGGACCGGCGCTGTAATGCCGCCGTTCCCTGACATTCCAATTTTCCTAAAACCAAAGAGCGGCTGAATTCGACACTGTGCGTGTGATTCGCCCGGAGTTGTGAAAGCCATGGCGGTTTGTAATCGTGTATGATCGGATGAAGGAGGATCGAATGCCGCCAGATGATGAGCAGAAACCGAAGGCATTCGTCATCATGCCGTTTGATGCGGAGTTTGAGGCTATCTACGAACAGCTAATCAAACCTGCTCTCGAAGAGGCGGGGTATTGGGTAGGCCGTGCCGACAGTTTTCTGGATCAACAGAATATTCTGGCAACCGTAATCAGGAGCATCGCATCCGCCGACTTGGTTGTCGCAGAATTGACAACTCTAAACGCCAATGTGATGTACGAGGTCGGAATTTCCCATACGTTAGGACGCCCAACGATTCTGTTGACGCAATCAATAAGTGACTTGCCGTTTGATTTGCGAAGCTACAGCACACAGGAGTACTCTGTAAATTTTGTTGAGGCACTTAAATTGAAATCGACACTTCAACGGATCGGCCAGCAGTGTCGAAAAGGTGAAATCAGCTTCAGCAATCCTGTGAGTGATTATTTGCCGGGTGCACCACCGCAAGCTGCCACTAGAACGCAACCAGCACAATCGTCTAAGACAGACGAGCGGGGATTTCTAGATTTCGCCACAGACCTGGAAAGTTCTGCTCAACGGGTGATATTATTACTCGGAAAGATAACAGGAGAGGCAACGACTAATGCTGCCGACCTTCAGGAGCATACTTCACGAATCAACACTCTTAAAGATAATCCTGGCCCAGGATCACTTGCCCAATTCCAGAGAATAGCGCAACTAGCTGCTTATGACATCAACGAGTATTGCACAAGGCTGGAAAGCCTGCACACGGAATTCGATCAAGCCACCGACGAGCTTATCGGAGTTGCTGAGTGGCAGTTGAATTGGTTCCGGCAACATGCGAATCAGAATGATCCCAATGTTGCTACTCTTCGTAATACGCTAGATCAGTTCTCAACAATGTCTAAAGCTGCAGTTGCCACGACTATTGAATATAGAGACGCTTTGGATTCAGCGACGGGCATAAGCCGAGACTTAACCCGTGCGACGGGTAGACTTCGGAAGGTGCTGACAAGTCTAATATCCAGCTATCAAAAACTTGAGGCATTCGGCACGAGGGCTTCATCGCTCTTCAATGCATAGTCAGCACTACAATAAAACTCAGCTACGCTTCGGCGTGTTGCTGGAAATCGGCGACGGCCAAGTCCGTCTTGCCGGCGCCATTGGAGCCAGGCGGGCTGGCTGCGGCCGATTTCAGGGCAACGTCATTCAGCTCTGGACCGGCAACGGCAAGGGCGGGTTCGTCAATCCACCTTATTATTCCGTCAGCCCGGGAGATGCGCAGACCTCAGCCATCGCGGTTGGGGACTTCAATGGCGACGGAAAACCAGATATCGCTGTCAGCAACAGCTACGACGGCGTCACGATCTTCCTGAACGATGGCCACGGCGGGTTCGCGGAAGGAGTCAACTACGCGGCCGGGCCCAGTGCGTACGGCATCGTAGCGGGCGATTTCAATAACGACGGCAAGCTGGACCTGGCGGTTACGAACTGCATTGGAGCCGGCAGCGTTTCTCTTGTTCGGCAATGGGGATGGGACGTTTCAGACACCCATCACGACTTCGCTGAACTTCTCTCTTCCCACCGTGGTGGTCTCGGCGGATTTCAACGGCGACGGCAATGCCGACATTGCAATCATCGGCGAGAGTATCGCCGCCGTTTTGTTGGGCAACGGCCAGGGTGGTTTCGAAAACTCCTCAACTTTCACGGACTTGGACGGCGTTTCGGGTATCGCCGTTGGCGACGTCAATGGCGATGGCAAGCCCGACCTGGTGATAAGCGATGTGCTCCAGGGCGCGAGCCTGTGGATGGGAAACGGAAATGGCACATTCAATGGTTCCGAATTGCTCGGGGGAAACGCCTCGGACGTGGTGGTTGCCGATTTCAACCACGACGGCAAGCTGGATGTAGCCACCGCCTTTTCCGATACCGGCATCGTCGACGTTGCGCTGGGCAATGGCGACGGCACCTTCCAGCCTCCCCTGGCCAGCCCCACCGGGGGCGGACTGAACGGTTAAGTGCTTAACAGTTTTGGGGAAACCGCTCCCTGACGGTCAGGAATCCCCAAAACTGTTAAGCACTCGGAAGTCGGGAATCCGCTAAAGTTGAGAGATGCATGCACGCCCCGCCAGGTTGGAAGACGCCGCCGATATGGCCCGTATCTATAACCAAGGCATCGCGGACCGCACGGCGACGTTCGAAACCCGGCTCCGCACCGGGAACGACATCCGCGCATGGTTTGACGGTGTGCACCCCCTGCTGGTAGTCGAGGAGCGGGGTGCGGTGGTGGCCTTCGCGTCGACCTTCCAGTACCGGCCGCGGGCCTGCTACGCAGGCATCGCCGAGGCTTCCGTCTACGTGGATCGCGCATTCCGCCGTCAGGGCGCCGGCCGTATCGCCCTGGATGCGTTGATCGCCGCCGCAGCGGCCGGGAGCTTCTGGAAACTGGTTTCGCGCATCTTCGTGGGAAATACCGCCAGCCTGCGGATGGTCGCCGCGCTGGGCTTCCGTGAGGTGGGGATTTATGAAAAGCACGGCCAACTGGACGGCGTCTGGCGCGACGTGGCGATCGTGGAAAAGCTGTTGTAGGGCGGGCAATTGTGCCCGC
Source organism: Bryobacteraceae bacterium (assembly GCA_050008575.1). Classification (GTDB taxonomy): domain Bacteria; phylum Acidobacteriota; class Terriglobia; order Bryobacterales; family Bryobacteraceae; genus Bog-159. The sequence continues at coordinate 23,574 of JBEKMJ010000048.1, read as the reverse complement.
AGCCGGCTTTCAGCCGGCCCTGGCCGCCTACAAGGCGGCTGCGGCCAAGCTTGGCCGCCCACCTAAATATTGAAACTCACCATCGGACCGTGCGCTTCAACGTCCCTGGCCTTGTCTACTTCCCGAATCACATCCGCCAGCGTAGTGCTATCCAGAATATGGGCCACGGCATCGCGCACCCGGCGCATCACCAGGCGTGTACCGCAGGTCTGCTCGTCCTTGCACTCGTCACAGCGGCGATAGCCCGTCTCGCGCGCGCAAGGCAACGGAGCCAGCGGGCCTTCGATCATGCGGATCACCGATCCTACCGTGATATCCTCCGGCGGCCGGCTCAGCTCATATCCCCCCGCCCGGCCTTTCTTGCTGACCACCACGCCGCGGTTCCGCAACTCCAGCAGGATGGCCTGCAAAAACTTCAGCGGGATGGATTCTTCCGCGGCCACGGAGTGAACCAAAATCGGACCCTCGCCATAATGCCGGCTCAGCGAGTACAGGGCTGACAGGGCATACTTCGTCTTGTTGGAAATAGTGCGCAATGACGATCCTCTATATTTTTAGAATACGCCTGAGGGAGTACGTTTGTATAGCCTGATACTCTGTACATTCCCTGTGCCCCGCACCCGCGCCACCAATTGGCTGTTGCTGATGGCCGCCGCCGTCCTGTTTTCCACGGGTGGCGCGGCCATCAAAGCCATTACGATGACGCCCTGGCAGATCGCCAGTTTCCGTTCAGGGATCGCCGCGCTCGCACTGGCCGCGTTCGTCCCGGACGGGCGGCGGCATTGGCGCTGGCCGCTGTTGCCAGTGGCCGCCGCCTATGCCGCCACGCTGGTCGCGTTCACGCTGGCCACCAAGCTGACCACCTCGGCCAACGCGATCTTTCTGCAATCCACCGCGCCCCTATATTTGCTGTTGATCGGTCCGCTGCTCCTCAAGGAACCTCTTAGCCGCTCCGATCTGCTGTTTCTGGGGGGCGTGGCCGCGGGCATGGTGTTGTGCTTCGGCGCCGTGCAACCGGCCGTGGCCACGGCTCCCGATCCGCGCACGGGCAACCTGTTGGGCGCAGCTTCCGGCTTGAGCTGGGCGCTCACGGTTTCCGGACTGCGCTGGCTCGGACGGCGCGAAGGCGCGGGTAATGCCGCCACCGCGACCGTGGTCATGGGGAACTTGCTGGCGTTCTTAGTGACTCTGCCCAAGGCTCTTCCCCCTCCCCACGCGGGCTGGCTCAATCTCGGCGTACTGTTCTATCTGGGCGTATTCCAGATCGGACTGGCCTACTTATTTGTCACGCGGGCCATCCGGCAGGTGCCCGCTTTCGAGGCTACTACCGTCTTGCTGTTGGAACCGGCGCTCAACCCGGTTTGGGTTTGGCTGGTGCAGCGCGAGCGCCCGGCGGTGAGCTCCATTGCGGGCGGGATGCTGATTCTGTCCGCCACGCTGGCGAACGCGTGGTGGCAGAATCGGCGCAGATAACCTCAGTCGCTCAACCCGCTACCCTGGTGCATCGGTTTGCGGGCCACGTTTCGCCGGCAAGCGGGCCGGAAAAATATATTTCCTTCCCTATCAAACGGCTAGCGCGAAATGCGGCAATCACGGCAAACGGATTCGACGATTTTAGCGTATTATCGTTTTTCGGCCGCCTATTTTGGATATACAGATCCCTTAGGCTAGTTAAATGTGCGGCTCACGCGCGGTATTCCGATCCCCTTGTCCGCCGGGCGGCAAAGGGAACACACTTCAACTCGATTGCGACCTTGCGTCGAATCCGAGTGCCGGACTTCCCAGGCTCCGAGGAAGCGCTCCGCATTCGCCAGCAGGAGACTCCCGTTAAATCAAAACTGGGTAACGGGATCCTAGGGACTGGAGCTTATGGGTGTGGACACCGGCTACGGCTTCGGCTGGCAGCTTATGCTGGGATCGTTGATGCCGGTTTATAGCGCCGCCGCGGACCCCGTCCCGGTGCAGTACTACCTTTTCACGGATTCCACCGGCGCACAATACCACCTGAACCAGAATAGCGGCTCCGTGTGGAGTTCCAGCGAAAGCGTGTACGTCTGGTACGACGCCAGCGCCAACCTGCTGCACTTCCGCAACTGGACATTCTGGGTGATGGGCTGCGCCTCCGCGGGCGGCGAACCGGACGCCGGAACCCTGTACCCCACCGTAGTCGAAGATAGCAACGGCAACCAGATCGTCGTCACCTATATGGCCGGCGCCGGCGCAAGCTGGATCAATTCCAGCGCGCGCATCACCATCATTGAAGACGCCCGCGCCGTGTGGTATCTGACCGGCGGCGATGAATTATACGAATCCTATACGTTCAATTACGTGACCGGCGGCAACGGCCTGTCCTACCTCTCGGGCATTACCAGCTACGTCGGCACGCCCGAAAATTACACCTTCACCATCAATCAGGGCCAGCCGCTGTACTCGCCCACGGGCGTGTCCTATGGCACCACCAGCCTGCTGGCCGCCGTGACCACCAACGGCCTCGGATACGCCTACGACCTTACCTACGACACCAGCCTCAACGATGGCGAACTCGACCAGGCGCAGTTTCCGCAGGGCGGGCACCTGCGCTGGAGCTACGCAAACCTCGCCTCCGGGCCGCAAACCGTCCGCTACGCCGCCTCCCGGTACCTGCTCAGCGCATTAGGCGGCGCGGAGAGCACGTATACGCTTTCGCCGAACGCCGGCACGATGACCTTGGATGATGCCTCGGGATCGGAGAAATACTGGGTGTTCAACCCCAGCGGCGGGGCGAATGCCGGGCTGGTCAGCGAACTGCAAGAGCGCCCTTACCACGGGACCACGCAGGCCGTGCGGCACGATTACTATACCTGGGCGCAGGACCCCAGCAGCCTGAATCTCTACTTGGGGACCCTGAAGACGGTGCTGGATGAGGGCCAAGCCTACACCGAGACGACCCAAACCGTGCAGACCCAGGACTCCTATGGCAACGTCCTCACCGCGCAGGTGTATGATTACGGCAACCTGAACACGCCGGCGCGCGCGTATTCGAATACTTACCAGTATCAGAATAATAGCAACTACAGTTCGCGATACATCTACAACCGGCTGCTGACCAGCACGCTGACCAGCGCCACGCCCAACGTTACGTTGGTTTCGAACACGTATGATGGCGGCACGCCGGGTTCCCCCGGCGGCATACCGCGCGAGTGGGACGCAGCCAGCTACGGCACCTCGTTCAACTACCGCGGCAACGTCACCCAATCGAACGCTCCTGGTAAGACCACCAATACCGCCTATGACGCTACGGGGACGGTGGTTGAGCAGGATGACAACAATGGCCATTCCGTTAGCGTGACCACTTCCGAGCTCACGAACTTCACCCTGCCGGACTCGCTGACACCCAACGGAACCACTTCGCTGCAGACGCTGGCGGCCTACAGTTCGCCGAACCTGTTTCCCGCCTCGGTAGCGGGGCCGGGCCAAACGCTCTACGATCCGAACAACTCGCCCAATGGCACGGCCGCTTACACCAGCTACGACACCTACGGCCGCATCGCCTACACGCTGGCGCCCTCGCAGAGTTGGACCAGCGCCACCGGAGCGCAGACGAATTATTCCTACGGATATAACACCTCGACCGGCTGGACGACCACCGCCACCACCGCTAACGCCGGCAGCACCAGCCATTGGACCGCCAGCACCCTCGACGGGTTAGGCCGCACCACCCGCGTGCAGACCGGCAATGGCAGCACGACGGTCTCCACGGATGCAAAACAAAATAAATGATTTATTGGCTTCGTTTCGTCGAAAACGCGGTTGGAACGCCCCCAAGCCAGCCCCCGTCGAGCCCACCGGCCAGCACCGGAGACCATCAAAATAAATAACTTACGAGCACTGGTTGCATATGCCGCATTTTCATCCGGCCCCCGCGCACAACCCGTTCCGCCAAGGCCGCCCGCTGACGCATGCTATTCTGATCTTCTCGTGGCCAGTCCAGCCTTAGGGCTCCTTTTTCTCTGCGTTACGGCGGCCGCCTCGGCGCAGTCCTCCGTGCTTCTCGACACCATGGCCGCGGAACTGGATCGCAACTTTTCCACGCTCAAATCTAAGGCCGATCCGGCCCCCTACTTCCTCTCCTATGAGGTCACCGAGGAGGATTTTCAAACCGTCTCCGCCACCCTCGGGGCCCTCGCCGGCAACGGCCGCGGCAAGAGCCGCCGCCTGGATGTCTGCGTGCGGGTGGGCTCGCCCAAGCTAGATAATTACCACCGTGTGCGCGGCGAACGCACGCAATTCACCTCCGGCGCGCAGCTCACTTTCGAGGATCGGCCCGCCGCCATCAAGAACCGCATCTGGCTGGAAACCGACCGCGCTTACCGGCTGGCCGCCGAGCGGCTGATCAAGATCCGCACCAATGCCGAGGTGAAAGTAGCCGAGCAGGACGCTTCGGGCGATTTTTCGCACGAGGAGCCGGTGGTCCGCCTGGAAACGGTTCCGCACTCCCGATTCGCGATGGATCAATGGGCCGCGCGCGTGCGCAAGCTGTCCGAAAAATTCAGCGATTACCAGGGCATCCTCACCTCCAGCGTCACCGTCACCTGCCAGGACGAAACCAAGTATTTCGCCAGCAGCGAAGGCAGCCGCCTGCGCCATGGGCGCGGATTTGCGCGCGTAGTGGTTAGCGCCCAGACCAAGGCCATGGACGGCACGGACCTCTCCACCAGCGAGACGTTCGAGGCTACCGATCCGGCAGGTTTGCCGCACGACGAACTCATCGCCGCCGCCGTCGAGCGCGTAGCTAAGGACTTGGAGGCGCTGCTGGTGGCGCCCGAGGCCGAGCCGTTCGCCGGCCCGGCTATTTTTTCGGGTCGCGCCGCGGGCGTCTTCTTTCACGAAATCTTCGGGCACCGCGTGGAAGGCCATCGCCAGAAAGACGAAGAAGAAGGGCAGACTTTCACCAAGAGCGTGGGCGCCAAGGTCCTGCCGGATTTCCTGTCCGTGGTCTTCGATCCCACGCGCAAGAAAGCCGGCGGCATCGAGCTGAATGGCACTTACTCATTTGACGATGAAGGCGTCGCCGCGCGCCCGGTTACCGTAGTCGAGGATGGCGTGCTGAAGGCGTTCCTGATGTCCCGGTCGCCCATCCGAGGCTTCGACCACTCCAACGGCCATGGGCGCCGCCAGCCGGGTCTGGAAGTCGTATCGCGGCAGTCGAACCTGTTGGTGGAATCGTCGCGCGCGGTTCCCGAGGCGCGCCTGCGCGAAATGCTGGTGGAGGAAATCAAGCGTCAGAACAAACCTTACGGCCTTTATTTCCAGGATGTCACCGGCGGCGTCACCAACACGGCGCGGCAAGGAGCGCAGGCATTCAAGGTGATCCCGATCATGGTGTACAGAGTCTATCCCGACGGGCGGCCCGACGAGCTGATCCGCGGCGCGGACATCGTCGGCACGCCGCTGGCCAGCTTTGCGAAAATACTGGCCACCTCGGACTGGCCGCAGGTGTTCAACGGGTACTGCGGCGCCGAATCCGGTAGCGTGCCGGTCTCGGCCGTTTCACCCGCCCTGCTGGTTTCCGAAATCGAAATCGAAAAAAAGAACAAGTCGCAGGACCGCCCGCCCCTCCTGCCCTTCCCCATGGAGGGCCAGTGACACGCTACCACGTGGCGCACGCACTGGTGGGGCAGGCTCGTAGCTTGCGGCTGCCTCCCAGGCCGCCTGCCTCTTACCTTTGCCGGCGTCGGCGGTGGTTTCTGGCGTTGGAATTGCTCCTCCCGGTTTGCGCGATCGGAATCGCGCTCGCCCAACCCGCCCCCGACCCCCTCCTCCGCGCCATGCGCGATGAGCTGACCCGCTCCCGCGGTTTGAAAGTCCTCACTCTGGAAGCGCCTTACTTCATCGAGTACACCATCGAGGATGGCGACAGTTTCGCGGTCTCCGCCAGCCTCGGCGGCCTCCTATCCGTGCGCCACGACCGCTTTCGCCTCCCGGAAATCAGGGTGCGCGTGGGCGACTACAAATTCGATAACACCGGCTATGCGGGCAGCTACCACTCCGGCACGCGCTACGAGATCGAACGCTTTCCACTCGAAAATTCCTACGCCGTCATGCGCCGCTTTTTGTGGCTGGCCACCGACAGCGCCTACAAATCCGCCGTGGAGGCCATCTCGCGCAAACGGGCCGCCCTGAAGAATGTCGCCGTCAACCAGCCCCTGGACGATTTTGCCAAAGCCGAGCCGTTGAAAAAGATATCGGACATTCACCACATTCCGCTCGATGAAGACGCCTGGACCGCGCGCGTGCGCGAGCTTTCCGCCATCTTCGAAGCCTACCCCGCAGTGAAAGCTTCCGCCGTGGAACTGAACGCGGGCCAGACCGCGCACTACTACCTGAATTCGGAAGGCGCGGAAGTGCGCATACCCGATAATATGATTTACGTATTGGCGCGCGCCGAAGCGCAGGCGCCCGACGGAATGGTGCTGCACGACGCGGTAGTTTTTCAGTCGCTCGATTTTGACCGCATGCCGGCCGAGCCAGAGTTGCGCCGCGGCGTGGCGGCGTTGGCCGCCAGCCTGACGGCCCGCGCCGGCGCGCCCAAGGGCGAAGATTATTCCGGTCCCGTGCTGTTTGAAGGCACGGCCGCCGCGCAGCTTTTCGCCGAGGTTCTGGGCGCGAACCTGGCTGTGGCCCGCCGGCCCGTGATGGAGCCGGGGCGCAACAGTTTCGCGCAGGTCAGCGAGCTGGAAGGCCGCCAAGGCGCGCGCATCCTGCCGGAATGGTTCGACGTGGTGGACGATCCCACGCAGAAAGCGTGGCGTGGCCGTCCGCTTTTCGGCAGCTATGAGGTGGATCGCGAAGGCGTGGCTCCCCGCCCCCTGCCGCTGGTGGAGAAGGGCGTGCTCAAGACTTTCTTGCTCACCCGCCAGCCGGTGCCGGGGTTTGCCGGCTCCAACGGCAGGGCGCGCCTGCCCGGCAGCTACGGCGCGAACGGCGCGGCCATCGGCAATCTTTTCGTGCGCGCCGCCGAAACCGTGCCGGTGGCGGATCTCAAGAGTAAACTGATCGCAATGTGCCGGCAGCGCAACAAACCGTATGGCATACTCGTGCGCCGCATGGATTTCCCGTCGTCCGCCTCCGTCGAAGAAGTGCGGCGGCTGCTGACCAACTCCGCGCAGGCCGGCGGCCATCCGGTGAGCGCGCCCGTGCTGGTCTACAAGGTCTACCTGGATGGCCGGGAGGAACTGGTGCGCGGCCTGCGCTTCCGCAGCCTGAACACGCGCTCGCTCAAAGATATCCTGGCCGCGGGCGAAGATAATAATGTCTTTGAATTCCTGAATAACCAAGTGCCGTTTGCCTTGATCGGCGGCGCAAATTATGTGGCGGAGAGCTGCACCATCGCGCCCTCCGTGCTCATTGACGACGTGGAACTGCATCCGCTCGAAGAGGAGTTGCCCAAGCTTCCCATTGTGCCGGCCCCGGAGCTGCGCGCGGAGGCCGGACATCCGTAACCCCATGCGCATCCTGGGCCGCTACATCTTCCGCGAGATCATCTCCAGCTCCCTGATCGGCATGGCGCTGGCCACCTCCATCATCTTTCTGCAGGGCGTCGGCAAGCTGTTTGAGGTGCTGGTGCGCAGTTCGCCGCGGCCCGAAACGATTCTTTATCTGTTCGCGCTGTCCCTGCCGCCGCTGCTGCCGCTCACCATCCCGTTCGGCGCGCTGGTGGGCATCCTGGTTGGGTTGGGCCGCCTGGCCACCGACGGCGAGGTCACGGCCATGCGCGCGGCCGGCTGTTCCAGCCGCAAAGTGGTGTTGCCGGTGATGCTGTTCGCCTTTCTCGCCATGTTGGTCGCCGGGGCCATGACGCTGCGGCTGACGCCCCTTTCCATCCGCGTCAGCAAAGACGTTCTGGACAAGCTGTCCGCATCGCAAGTCAGCGCCGACATCGAGCCGCGCGTCTTCGACGAGGATTTTCCCAACACGATTCTGTACGTCGGCGACGTCACACCCGGCGCCGTAGTGGTGTGGCACAACGTTTTTCTGGCCGATTTGACGCCTCCGGAGCAGCGCACTAGCGGCATGGGCGACAAGGCCCAAGGCCCGCTCATCACGGTGGCCCAGGAAGCCATCGCGGTGCCCGATCCGGACCACAACCGGCTGCAGCTTTCCATGCGGAACGCCGGTAACCACGAAATGGGGAAGGATCTGCGAGGCTACGACAGCTTTTCGCCAGTGGTATCGCAGGCGCTGTATGCGGCGCCTCCCGTGCCGGGCGCGCGGAAGCCCTTCAGCGAGATGAACACGCGCGAATTGCGGCGCTACTCCGCCACCGGCCCGGACTGGGTGGAAGCGCGTATCGAGCTGCATCGCCGGCTGGCGCTGCCGATCGCCTGCCTGGTGCTGGCGCTGGTGGGTATTCCGCTGGGCGTATCGTCGCGCAAGGGTGGCAAGTCCGGCGGATACGTGACCGCCGTTTTCCTAGCCTTCTTCTGCTACTATCTGGCGTTCATCACGCTGGTCAGCCTGGCCCGCGCTGGAACGCTGCGCGTGGAAGTGGCGCTGTGGCTGCCGAATGCGGCGTTCCTGGTGGCCGGGCTGATCGCCGTGGCGCGCATGGAAACGCCCGGCGGCCGCGACTTCGTGGGTGGCATGAAAGACGCGTTCGGCGGCGCCTTGAACCGCCTGCGCGCGCGCTTCGTGCCGGAATACGGACAGGCCAAGCGCACCAGGACCTTCCGCTGGCCCCTGCTGCCTCAGATTCTGGATACCTACATCCTCACTAACTTCGTGTTCTATTTTACGATGTTGCTGGCCAGCTTCGTATCCATGAGCCAGATCTATAACTTCTTCGAGTTGCTCGGCGACATCGTGCGGAACAGAATTCCGCTGGCGAAGGTTTTTACTTATCTCTTCTTCCTCACACCTCAGTTGATTTATAAGACGCTGCCCATCAGCGTGCTGGTCGGAGTATTGGTGACTTTCGGCGTACTGACAAAGCACAACGAAGTGACCGCGTTCAAGGCCTGCGGCGTGAGCCTGCACCGCCTGGCCATTCCCATCCTGGTGGCCAGCGGCTTCCTGAGCGGCGGCCTGTTCGCGTTCGATCACTATTACGTGCCGGAAGCCAACCGCCGGCAGGATGCCCTGCGCAACGAGATCAAGGGCCGCGCCGTGCAGACGTATCTGAGTCCCGAGCGTAAGTGGATTTTCGGCAAGGGACCGCGCATTTATTATTATAAGTTCTTCGATAAGGATGAGAATATCATGGGCGGCGTGATCGTCTATGAGCTCGAGCCAAACACTTATCAATTGGTGCGGCAGATTTCCGCCGAACGCGCGCATTGGCAGGCCTCCCTGCAGACCTGGGTTTTTGAAAACGGCTGGCGGCGGGAGTTTCACGGCAACCAAAGCGTGCCCCTGACGGCGTTCCAGGTTCAGACGTTCGCGGAGTTGAACGAGCCGCCCAGCTATTTCCTGAAAGAAGTCAAGCAGGATACCCAGATGAACTTCCGCGAGCTGGACAGCTACATCCGCGACCTGCAACAGAGCGGATTCAATACCGTGAAGCTGCGCGTGCAGTTCTACCAGAAATTCTCCGTGCCGCTGTTCGTGTTGATCATGGCCATGATCTCGATCCCGTTCGCCTTCCTGGTGGGCAATCGCGGCGCCATGGCCGGAATCGGTGTGAGCATCGGCATCGCTATCACCTATTGGGGCATCGGGCTGCTGTTCGAGAAGATCGGAGACGTGAACCAGTTGCCGCCGGCCATCGCGGCGTGGTCCCCGGACGCGCTCTTCTCGCTCACGGGCCTGTATTTGTTATTGCGCATGCGCAGCTAATGCCACAACTGTTCCCCATCGCGGCCATCACCGACGAATTCTCACCGGATCTCGAAACCGCCGCCCGCTCCATGGCCGAAATCGGCATGACCGGCGCCGAGCTGCGCATGGTATTCGGGAAAAACATTATCGACCTGACCGATATCGAGCTCGACCGCGCCCGCGAAATCGTGGCCCGCCACGGCCTTGAAATCGTTTCCATCGCGTCGCCCTTGCTGAAGTGCGTCCTCCCGGATTCTCCCGAGGTGGACGCCCGCTTTCAACAGGACGTATTCGCCGCCACCTACACCTTCGCGGATCAGCTGCGCCTCGCGGACCGCGCGCTCGAAATCGCGGAGCGTACCGGCGCGCGCATCGTTCGCGTGTTTTCGTATTGGCGCGCGGTGCGGCCGGAAGCGTGCTTCGAACGTGTCGCGCGCGCGGTCGAACACCTTGCCGGGCAAGCCGCGCTGCACGGGCGAACTATCGGCCTGGAGAATGAGCATGCCTGCAACATCGCCACCGGCGCGGAAACGGCCCGCGTGCTGGAAGCCGTCGCGCACCCGAATCTGAAGCTGGTCTGGGACCCGGCCAACGCCTACGTCTCCGGCGAGACGCCCTTTCCGGATGGTTACCGCCGTCTGCCCGTGGAGCGCATCGCGCACGTGCACGCCAAGGATTGCCGCGTGGAAGGCCACCGTCCCATCTGGTGTGCGCTGGGCGAAGGCGGTATCGATTGGAAGGGACAAATCCGCGCGCTGGCGGACGATGGTTACAAAGGTTGGATCAGCCTGGAAACGCATTGGCAGGGGCCCAACGGCGACAAGCGCGAAGCCAGCGTGATCTGCGGGCGTAACCTGAGGACCATGACATCGGGTTAGCTGCGCTATCCTCATTTCATGAAACCAGTCGCCACGCTGCTGTTCCTTCTTCTCCCCCTCACCGCCGCACAAGCCCAGACGCCCGCGAACTACCCGCTGCAGGACGGCTTCGTAGATGCACACGGCGTCTTGATTTATTACCAGACGCTCGGCCAGGGCGCGCCGCTGTTAATCGTGCACGGCGGCCCTGGCGCATCGCACGACTACTTCCTGCCGTACCTGTTGCCGCTGGCCCGCCAGCACAAGCTGATCTTCATCGACGAGCGCGGGTCGGGTAAATCGGAAAAGCTCGACGACCCCTCCGGCTACACCGTCGAAAATATGGTGGAGGATACCGAGGCTGTCCGGCAAGCGCTCAAACTGGGCCGCATCGCCCTGCTGGGCCACTCCTATGGCGGCGTGCTGGCGCAGGCCTACGCGCTGAAGTATCAGGCCAATCTCACTCACTTGATTCTGTGCAGCACTTTCCATAGCACCAGTAAGATGAACGATGTCTTCCGCCGCATACTGGCCGATATGACTCCCGAATTGCGCGATCGCATCCTATCCCTGGAGAAGGCCGGCCTGTTCGGCAGAGGTAAAGACTATGAAAAGAACCGTTATCCGAACGACTACATGATCGCGGCCTGGGCCGAAGGTTATTTCCCTTATCTCTACCAGCGGCGGCCGGACCCGAATTACGATCCCATCGCCAACGGCAACATGTCCTGGGATCTTTACCGCGAGATGTGGGGATCGCACGGCGAATTTGTCATCGACGGCAATCTGAAATCCGTGGAATATGCCGGCCGCCTGCCTGCCATCAAGGTGCCCACGCTGATTACCGCCGGGGATCGTGACGAATGCGCACCCTCGCTATCCGAGGAAATGCACCGGCTCATCGCCGGCTCGAAGCTGGTCATTTTCCCGCAAAGCGGCCATATGAACTTCGTGGACCAACCGGCATTGTTCAATAAGACGATCGCCGGCTTCTTGACTCAGTAAGTGGGGCAGGCTCGCAGCCTGCGGCGGCCTCGCAGGCCGCCTGCCTACGGATCGCCCGCCGCTCGTGCCGACACCGGCTTCTCGCCCCGCACGATCTCCATAGGCACCCAAATCTGTACGTTTCGCTTGCGTGTAACTCGAAAGCCGGCCTCGGCAACGACCCGACTAACAAAAATCGGGCGGCAATCGACAAAATTGGGAAAATGCCGATGCGTCCACTCATAAGCCTCATAGACCATCCCGTGCTCGCCTTCTTTCGACATACCCACCACCACGATGCGTCCGCCGGCTCTCAGGACCCGCCGGCATTGCGCCAGTACCACCGGAATTTCCGGTGTGTCGAACAACTCCAGAGTGAAGCTCATGAATACAGCGTCCATGCTATCCGCCGGATACGGTAAGTCAGTGGCGTCTCCGCTCCGCAGCTCGGCGCGGTCCGCAACCCCTTCGTGCCGTATGAGGCTCTCCGTAACCGCCATCATCCCATCGGATAGATCGATCCCATGCACCTTGCCGGACGGCCCCACCGCGCGCGCCAGCCACACCAGCGCGTGCCCGGTGCCGTATCCGATTTCGAGGACCGTCTCGCCCGGCTGCGGCGCGAGCATGCGCAGTCCCTCCTCGCACACCGGTCCTTCGGTGTGCTCCGACAAGAGATCGTAGACCTTGGCGATCTTGTCGTACAAGGCCTTGGTTTCCGCTCTTGAGAGCATCATGATGCCACTATAGCTGGCCTGGACGTAGAATGTGAAATCGCGGTTGCGGGGTCGGGTTCACGATGAGGGCTCCGGAATTCGAGAGTCGAGTGGCAAGCAGGGATCAAATCGAACTTCCGCCGGACGCAGCTCGACAAACCCGGTGACGTCGTCTTTGGCGAAGTCCACTTCCATCAGAGCCTGGGATCGAAGGTCCGGCCGGCGGCGGTCGTGTTGGATTTCGGCGATGAGGACTTTGTTGGCGCTCCAATCACCACCCGAGTGCGGTCCGCGGAATTCAGTTTCGCGCGGTGCTCTGCGGGGCGTTTGTCCCCCTGCGGAGTAGTCTTCGCGCGCCCATTCATCCCCCCCCCTCACCTCCGCCCCTTCCGCCCGTCATACTAAACTAAAGGAACCGTGGGCACCCTAATCCAAACCGATCACTTCGAAAAAACCAACGCCGCGCGCGCCGCGCTGGATGCCTGGACGCGCGAAATCGTCGAATGGCACTTTAACCCCGAAACCGGCTGCCCCTTCTGGCTGGACTTCGCCGCCAAGCTCGACTGGGATCCGCGCACCGAAATCCGCGGCTACGACGACCTGGACCGCTTCGGCTTCTTCCAGGACGAGTGGCTGCGCGGCGGGCCCGTACGCCGCTGGGTGCCCAAAGCCTACGCCGGCCGGCCCGTCTACGTCTTCGAGACCGGCGGCAGCACCGGCGTGCCCAAGTCGCGCATCTCGATCGACGATTTCCGCATCGACTACGAGGCCTTCAGCGCCACTCTGCCGGACGAAGCCTTCCCGCCTGGCGCCGACTGGCTGATGCTCGGTCCCAGCGGTCCGCGCCGCCTGCGCCTGGCCGTCGAACACCTCGCGCAATTCCGCGGCGGCATCTGCTTCATGACGGATCTGGACCCGCGCTGGGTCATCAAGCTGCTGAAGCGCGGCAAAATCGAAGAGGCGGAGGCTTACAAGCAGCACGTCGTCGAGCAGGGCCTCACGCTGCTGCGCGCGCACGACAATATCCGCTGCATGTTCACCACTCCCAAGCTGCTCGAAGCCCTCTGCGAGAAGGTGTCGCTCAAGAAAATGGGCATCCGCGGCGTGTTCTGCGGCGGCACCGAGATGACTCCGCAATTCCACCGCTTCGCCGTCGAGGAATTGCTGGACGGCGTCTACTTCGCGCCCACCTACGGCAACACCCTGATGGGACTGGCGGTGCACAAGCCGCGCCTCGCCGCGGACAACTTCGCCATCATTTATTACCCGCCCTCCCCGCGCGCCATGATCGAAGTGGTCGATCCCGACGACCCTACCCGCGTTGTGGGATATGGCGAAACCGGCCGCGTGCGCCTGACCACTCTCACGCGCGAATTTTTCATGCCGCGCTTTTTGGAACGGGACGAGGCGGAGCGCGAACCGTCATATACGGAGTACCCTTGGGACGGCGTGCGTAATGTACGGCCGTTCTCCAGGTTTCAGAAGACCGTAGTCGAGGGCGTCTATTGATGCAGCCAATTCACATCCCGCTATTGCGTCGCGGCCGGCCATACCGCAGCCTCGATAGCGTGCGCACGCCGCACTACCGCACCGGCGAACCATTCGTCGAAATCAGCCAGGCGAACGTCGGCTTGATCCGGCGCGATTTGCTCGATCAGGAAATGGCGCGCGCCCTTCTGGCGGGATTCACCACGCAGGAATTGTTCGGCATGTGTACCCGCGCGGCCGATCTGTTCGCCGCATCCCCGCTCCCTCTCGGCGATACCACCCAGTCGCCCGAGGATTACGTGCTGCAGGTTTCCGCCACCACCGGCTTGCCGCATGTGATGGTGCGGCGCAACATGCACAAGATCCGCACCGTGCTGGCCGAGATGGAATCGGTAGTCAACGGCCTCACGCGCAACCTGGATCTGCGCGCGCTCGACGCCGGCCACGCCGAAGGCCTAAGCTATTTCCCGCGCGGCGAGTCGCTCGGCGTGGTGCTGCCCAGCAATTCTCCGGGCGTGCATTCGCTGTGGGCGCCGGCGTTCGCTCTGAAAACGCCGCTGGTGCTGAAGCCCGGCGCCGCCGAGCCGTGGACGCCATACCGCATGATCCAGGCGCTGATCCACGCGGGTGCGCCGCCGGAGGTTTTCGGGTATTACCCGGCCGATCATGCCGGCGCGGCCGAGATTCTGCGCCGGTGCGGCCGCGGCATGGTGTTCGGCGATGTCTCGTCCACGCGGCAGTGGCAGGGCGATCCGCGCATCGAGGTGCATGGCCCGGGCTACAGCAAGATCGTGATCGGCGAAGATTGCGCGGACGATTGGGAACAATACATCGACGTGATGGTTTCGTCGATCCTGGAAAACTCCGGCCGTTCCTGCATTAATGCGTCGGGTGTATGGACGCCCTCGCACGCAGCCGAGATCGCCGAGGCGCTGGCCGTGCGCCTGGCCGCCGTGGCGCCGCGCGATGCAACCGACGAGCGGGCCCAGATCGCGCCTTTCGCCAACGCCGCGCTGGCCGGGCGCATCTCGCAAACCATCGACGGCGAATTGGACGACGAAACCGCGCGCGACGTTACCGCGGCGTATCGGCAAGGTCCGCGCCTGGCCACTTTCCAAGACTGCGCCTACCTGCTGCCGACCATCGTCTTGTGCGATTCGCCGGCGCATCCCCTGGCCAACCGCGAATTCTTGTTTCCATTCGCCAGCGTAGTACCGGTGAAGCACGACGCCATCCCGCGCGCGCTTGGTCCGAGCCTGGTGTTAACCGCCATCACGCACGACCGCAAGCTGATCGCACGCTTGCTCGCTTCCCCCGGCGTCGGCCGCCTGAACCTGGGCGCGATTCCCACCCAGCGCATCAGTTGGGATCAGCCGCACGAGGGCAACCTGTTCGATCACCTCTACGCCCGCCGGGCGTTTCAGTGCGCAGTATGAAAATCCTGGCTTTCACCGCCGGCGCCGCGCAAATGTACTGCGGAAGCTGCATCCGCGACAACGCGCTGGCCGCCGAACTGAAGAGCCAGGGGCACGACATCATCCTGCTGCCCATCTACACCCCAACCGTCACCGACGAGACCAACGTGTCCGCGCACAAGGTCTTCTTCGGAGGTATCAGCGTGTATCTGGAACAGCACTCCGGCCTGTTCCGCAACACGCCGTGGCTGGTCGATAAGCTCTGGGATTCCGAGTGGGCGCTGAAACTCGCTGCGCGCCGCTCCATTCCGGTGAACCCGCGCCTGCTGGGCGAGATGACGGTTTCCATGCTGCGCGGTGAAGACGGCCTGCAGCGCAAGGAGATCCACAAGCTCGCGGCCTGGCTGCGCACGGAGCCCGCGCCAGATATCGTGACGCTGCCCAACTCGCTGTTGATCGGCCTGGCGGGCCCCATCCGCGAAGCTGCCGGCCGCCCGATCTGTTGCACCCTCCAGGGCGAGGATCTGTTCCTCAGCCAGCTTCCGGAGCCCTACCGCACGCAGTCGCTCGATCTGATCCGCGCGAACATCGCACACGTCGACGGCTTCGCGGCCGTCAGCGAATACTATGCCGGCCACATGTGCCGCTTCCTTGGCATCCCCGAACGCAAAATGCACGTCGTGCCGTTGGGCGTGAATCTGAAGGGATACGATGCCACGCTGAAGCTGCATAGTAACTGCTTCACCGTCGGATACTTCGCGCGCGTCGCGCCGGAAAAAGGCCTGCATCTGCTCGCCGACGCGTATGTGAAACTGCGCCGCGAGACGGAATTCGGCGGCAGCGCGCTGGAAGTCGCCGGCTATCTGGCGCCGGAGCGTCGCACCTATTTGCACGGCATCGAACGGCGCGTCAAAGAGGCGGGCCTCGACCACGAGTTCCGCTATCGCGGCGTCCTCGACCGCCCGCACAAAATCGATTTCCTGCGCAACCTCGATGTCCTGTCGGTCCCCGCCACTTACGACGAGCCGAAAGGTTTGTTCCTGCTGGAAGCCATGGCCAACGGCGTGCCGGTGGTCGAGCCACGCCGCGGCGGCTTGACGGAAATCGTGGAGAAGACCGGCGGTGGCATTCTGGTGGAACCGGACGATCCGGCCAGTCTGGCGCAAGGCATCTTCCAGCTATGGAAGGACCCGGCTCTCCTAGATCGGCTCGGGAGGAATGGCGTGGAAGGTGTCCGCCAGCATTACAGCGCCGCCCGCATGGCCGCGCGCGCCCTGGAAGTGTACGGCTCCATCGCGTCCTAGTGGGGCAGGCTCGCAGCCTGCAGCGGCCTCGTAGGCCGCCCCTTGAAAGGGCACCCAGCCACTACCCTGAAGTCGTATGGAAGTCACTCCCGAGCAGGAAGCGCAGCTTTCGCAAGTTGCCAACCACAACGGCACCGGCGCGGAACAATCGGTGAAGGACGCCGCCTTGCGGCTTCTAGAGGACGAGGCGCGGTTTCGTGAAGGTGTGAACCGCGGTATCGCAGCCGCCGGGCGTGGCGAGTTCGTGGAGCATGCGGAAGTCTGGGCCAACGTCGAAGAAGACATTGCAATCCTAATGCGTCTGCAATGGACGGCGCCCGCCGCGCAAGACAAAGGCTGTGCTCAAAACAAGCCACTGCAAAACGCATGTGCGGTAAAATGTTTTTCGATTAGGGCGCAACAATGAGCAAGCCAGAAAACGAGCTGAAGCTGCAAACAGCACTGTGGCGCTATATGGACCTCGCTCGTTTTCTTGTCCTGATTGATCGGAAGAAACTCTACTTCTCACGGTTGCCTGAGCTTGAGGATGCGTGGGAGGGCGCGTGGTCGCCTTCAGATCCCCTCTTCGAGAGAGATCCCAAATACATGCTGATTGCGGCGTCACATCTCACTTCTTCGTTGCCTCTGGTTAGCTGCTGGCACGAAAATGAGAGTGAATCTGTGGCCATGTGGAAGCTATACGTGAGCGGTAAGGAAGGGGTGGCAATCAAGACAACCGTATCCAGTCTCGTTAAAGTTGCGAGCGTCGGAAGGGAGCTCAAGCTTGGCCGGGTCGGGTATCGGGATGTTAACGATTCTGAACATTCGCCCAATGTGTTTGTTTTTTGAGGATGGACGATGCGCAGGTTGTAGACATGTCCAGATTGAGCGGAATGTCTTTCGCAAAAACAAGGGCTACACACATGAACAGGAAGTTCGGGCTGTCATATACGGTGCGTACTGCCCAGAACAAGCCATTCGCAACACAGGTAATCCGCAGGCTCTTCCGCACGGTCTAAGAGAACCCGAAAGGCGTCCGGCGTGGACGCGCCGGTAGACATTTCGCGTCTTATCCACGAAATCGTGGTGTCGCCAGCATTCCCGAGTTGGGCCATAAAATCACTTCAAAAGGCTGTAGATGCCGCCTTCCTCCCTGCGCCAACGATAGAAGTAAAAAGCTCTGTGCTGCGTGACGCCCCATTATTGGGAAAAACCTGGTTGATGGGCTGAGTGTCAGTTCCTGAAGATCTCTTCCACGCGCACACTCCCATCAAGCAAATGGCACTGGATCGCCGCCGATACGCCATAATGTCTCGTCATGTCGCCTTCGGTGACGGACACTCGCTTGCGCTTCGGATCGACAACCCAAAAACTAATACATCCGTTCGCCATGCAGATCGATATCTTCTCGGCGATCTCATCGACCGTGTTGCTTGGCGACAAAACTTCGACTGCCAAGTCCGGAGCCCCCATCAAGTACTCGTCGTCTCCAACCCGATCGGCGCGTTCCGAAAGAGCCAGACCCACATCGGCTTCCCACACTTCGTACTCTGGCGACGGCCGAAACGACATCTCTTTCGAGACGTATGCCCTATCGCCGGCCATGGACCGCAGAATCGCCGCCAGCCGATCCTGTATCCGTTGATGACCCCATTTCGGAGCGGTCATACGCACGATCTCGCCGTGATGCAACTCATAGTGACCCGCCAGCGGCGGCCGAAGCCGCAGGAATTCTTCGACAGTGACCAGTGCCGTCTCGACAGCCATGCGGGACCTCGGTTTCATCGTAGCGGATTCGGCACGCCCATTCAACGCCGCCGGCCTCTCTAGAGACAGTCTGGGCCGACGCCGCATGCGACAATGGTCCCAGCACGCCCATGCTGGACGTCTCTCAAGTAACCAAATCCTATCCCACCCCCAGCGGGCCCCTCGCCATCCTTTCGGGCGTCTCCTTCACCCTGCAGCGTGGCGACGCGGCGGCCATCATGGGCCCGTCCGGCGCAGGCAAGAGCACGCTCCTCTATATTCTCGGTGGGCTGGAACAGCCCACTTCCGGCACAATCTCGCTCGATGGACGCAATCCCTTCACGCTATCCGAGAAAGATCTGGCCGCGTTCCGCAAGCCACCTTCGCCGTCGATCGCGCCCGCGGCCTCCTGGCGCAAGTCGGCCTAAGCGACCGCCTCGACCATCGCCCCGCCGAGCTTTCCGGTGGCGAGAAGCAGCGCGTCGCGTTGGCCCGCGCCTTGATTCACAAGCCGCTCCTCCTGCTGTGCGACGAGCCCACTGGGAATCTGGATCAAGCCTCGGCGGACGTGGTGGCTTCCCTGCTGCTCGAACTGCACCGCCAGCAGGAGACCATCCTGATCGTGGTCACACACAGCGCGGAATTGGCCGCCCGCTTCCCCCTGCGGTACGAATTGCGAAATGCGAACCTCCACCCTGCTGGCGCGTAACCTCGTTTGGTATTGGCGCACCAACCTGGCCGTGCTGCTGGGCGTCGCGGCCGCGGCGGCAGTGTCGGGCGGCGCGCTGCTGGTAGGCGATTCCGTGCGCGCCAGCCTGCGCGATCTGGTGCTGGCGCGGCTTGGCGCCACCCAGTATGTGGTCTCGCGCAACGGGTTCTTCGGCGCTCGACTGGCTGGGTCGTTTGGTTCCGCGACCCCCATGATCGCGACCAACGGCATGGTCGTTCATCAGGCCAGCGGGAGGCGCGCGCTGGGCGTCGAAATCTACGGCGTCGACAACCAGTACGGGCCGGCGCATCTAAGCGCCGCCCTGGCGCGCGAGCTGGACGCAAAGCCAGGCGATGCACTGTTAATTCGCCTCTTGAAACCTTCGGCGATTCCGCTCGAATCGCTGCATGGCCGCAAGGAGGATGTTGGGAAGACGATCCGTTTGACTGTCGGCCACCACCGCACCGAGCGCGATTTCTCTCTCAACCCGCAACAAGGCGATGTGCGCGCCGCATATGTTCCCCTGACTCTATTGCAGCGGGAATTAGGCGAAGCCGGCAAAGTGAATACGCTGCTTCTGGCGGGGCCGCCGCCGCCCGATCTTAGCTTCATCACTTTAGACGACCTCGGCATTAAGCTGCGAAATTCTGCAGTGGAAACCGATTCAACGTTCATCCCCGATGCCCTTGCCGATCGCGTCACCGCCACCGCGAAATCGCTCGGCCTGAATGCCGAACCGGTGCTTACCTACCTCGCCAACAGCATCCGCGCGAACGGCCGCGAGATCCCCTACTCCGTCGTGACGGCGCTCGGCACGCAGGATGGCATCGCTCTCAATCAATGGGCCGCCCACGACCTCAACGCCAAGCTGGGCGACACGGTCACGCTCGAATACTACGTTTGGAAATCGGACGGCCGCCTGCATACCGAGAACGCGCAATTCCGCCTGGCACAGGTCGTGCCGACCGTCTCGGATTACAACTACGCGCCCGAATACCCTGGCATCACCGAATCGAACAGCCTGCACGATTGGGATCCGCCCTTCCCGCTCGATCTGCACCGCGTCCGCCCCGCCGACGAACAGTTTTGGAAGCAATACCGCACGACGCCGAAAGCCTTCATCGGACTGGCGCGAGGCCAGCAACTCTGGGGCACACGCTTCGGCAAGCTGACGTCGATTCGGATTTCGCCGCCATCGCCAGCCTTTGCCGATGCGTTGCGCGCCGCGATCGACCCGGCCGAAATGGGACTCGCCGTCATCCCGGTCAGAGCCCGCAGCCTGGCGGCATCGCAAGGCGCGACCGATTTCGGCGAGTACTTCGTCTACTTCAGTTTCTTCCTGATGGTCTCCGCACTCCTGCTGACCGGGCTTTTCTTCAAGCTCGGCATTGAACAGCGCATGCGCGAAATCGGCGTGCTGCGCGCCCTCGGCTTCTCCATCGCAAAGATCCGCGCCGTGTTCCTGCTGGAAGGCGCAGCGCTGGCCGTGGCCGGCTTCGTTAGCTACGGGAGCGCTGGCCGGAATCGTCACGGGTCTGTGCACCATCGCCTGGACGCTGCGCAAGCTGGAGCCAGTCACGCCGCGCGGACTGTTGGCAGGCGAACAAGAGCGGCCCTCGGCGAAACGCCCACTGCTCATCGGAATCGCGGCGGCGGCGCTTGCGTTCATGCTGATGGGCGCGGCCCTGGCGCGAATCCTCGATCAAACCGCCGGATTCTTCGGAGCCGGCGCGCTGCTACTGATCGCCGCGATAAGCCTCCAATCCGCCGCCCTGAATCGGCGTTCATCGGCGTTTATCGGCGGCCTGAAAACTCTGGCCCTCCGCAACGCCGCCTACCGCCCCGGCCGCAGCATCCTGTGTATCGCCCAGATCGCCTGCGCCACGTTCCTCATCGTTTCGGTGGACGCCTTCCGCCAAACCGGCGACTCCGGGGGAACGGGCGGGTACCCGTTGATGGCCGAGTCCGCGCTGCCGCTCATCCACGATCCCAACACCGCCGCTGGACGCGACGCCCTCAACATTCCGCCGGTCCCGGGCCTCCGATTCGTGCCCTTCCGCCTGCGCCCTGGCGACGATGTAAGCTGTCTGAATCTCTACCAGCCACGCAATCCGCGCATCCTGGCGCCCCCCGCGTCGTTTCTAACCAGCGCCCATTTCACGTTCCAGGATTCCGTTCCCCATATCGCGAATCCTTGGCTGTCGCTCGACTCGCAGCTCCCGGGCGGCGCGATCCCGGCCATCGCCGACGCCAACTCCATGACGTACGTGCTGCACCTTAAGCTCGGCGAGGATTTCATCTTGAACCAGACCCGCTTCCGCATTGTGGCGGCCCTTCAGGACAGCCTCTTCCAAAGCGAACTGCTCATCTCCGAGAAGAACTTCCTGCGCCTGTTCCCCGATGTCGAAGGCTACCGCTTCTTTCTGCTCCAAGTCTCACCCCAAAAAGCCCAGCAAGTGACTGGAACGTTGGAAGAAGCCTTGTCCGATTATGGATTCGACATACAGTCCACCGCGGCGCGGCTAGCCGGCTTCCACAAAGTGGAGAACACCTACCTTTCCACTTTCCGCAGCCTGGGCGCGCTCGGACTGGTATTGGGCACCGTGGGACTGGCAGCCATCCTGCTGCGCAACGTGCTGGAGCGTCGCCGCGAACTGGCGCTCTTGCGCGCCATCGGATATCGGCCGTCGCACCTGGCGACCATCGTGCTTGCCGAGAACCTGCTCCTGCTGCTGCTTGGCTTGGCCACTGGAACCGTGTGCGCGCTGCTGGCGATTGCGCCGGCCATATCCTCGCGCGGCGGGCGGCTTCCCGTCGCGTCACTGAGTCTGCTGCTGGCCGCGGTGCTGGCTACGGGCGTCGGCGCATCGCTTGCCGCCACGCGCGCCGCTTTGCGCTCGCCGCTGCTCGCAGCGCTCAGATCGGAGTAGCCGGCCCGGACAAAATCGTGAGACTTTTGGCGCCGTCCGGCCACCCTGGTTTTGATGCCTAAAGCCACCCCCCACCGCTCGACGCCTCGCGCCCGCACAACTCATCGAGCGCCGCATTTACCTGATCCGCGGTCAAAGAATCATGCTCGACAGCGACCTGGCTGAGCTCTACCAGGTACCCACCAAGGCCCTCAACCAAGCCGTCCGACGCAACGCGCCTCGCTTCCCGCCCGACTTCATGTTTCAACTCGCCGAGGAGGAAGCAACGGCTTTAAGGTCACAGTTTGTGACCTTAGAAACCGGCCGTGGACGCCACTCCAAGTACGCGCCCCTGGTCTTCACCGAACTTGGCGTGGCCATGCTCTCTTCAGTCCTCAACAGCGAACGCGCCGTGCAGATGAACATCTTGATCATGCGCGCATTCGTGAAGCTTCGCGAATTGCTGGCCACTAACAAAGACCTCGCCCGCAAACTCGAACACATCGAAGCCAGCCAAAAACAGCACGCCCGCGCCATCCAGCAGCAAGCCGCTATCCTGATCTCCGTGGTCCAAGACGTCCGGAAACTCAAGGCGCCGCCAACCACCCATGCCATTGGCTTCGTCACCCGCAGTCCCAAGAAACGATAAACGCGCGTGGCCTTTTCGCAAAATGGTATCCTGCCGAAAGAACCCGGCCCGCGTCCGATTCATTGGAGGAGACTTTGCGTCCGTCCCTATCGCTTCCCCTGGCTCTCGCCGTCATTGCAATCTCCGTGCCCGCCGAAGACTGGCCGCAGTGGCGCGGTCCGCATCGCGACGGGGTTGCCGCCGCCTTCCCCGAGCCTAAAGCCTGGCCCGAGAAGCTCACGCTCAAATGGAAAGTCACCGTGGGAGAAGGCCACGCATCCCCCGTGGTGGCCGATGGCAAAATTTACGTCCATACGCGCCAGGGCGATCGCGAAGTAGTCACCGCCTTGCGCCCTGAAAGCGGGCAAGCCGTCTGGCAGGAAGGGTACGCCGCGCCTTACACCATGAATCCCGCGGCCACCAGCCACGGCAAAGGCGTGAAGTCGACGCCCGTGGTTGACGATGGCCGCATCTTCACCTTCGGAATCACCGGCACGCTTTCGTGTTTCGATGCCGCGACCGGCAAGCCGCAATGGCGCAAGGAATTCGGCTCACCCGATTTCGGCGTAGCCACTTCACCGGTGGTCGACCGCGGCCTGGTCATCGTCTACGTGGGCGGCAACACGCAGGGCGCGCTCACCGCCTTCGATGCCTCGACCGGCGCCGAAAAGTGGAGCTGGAAGGGCGATTCTCCCGGTTATGCGTCGCCCATCATCGTGGAACTCGGCGGCGCCCGCCAGGTGGTGACCCAGAGCCGGGACAAGATCGTCGGAGTCTCGGCCGCCACCGGCGATCTGCTGTGGCAGATTCCCTTCAAAACCGCGTACGCGCAGAACATCGTGACGCCGGTCCTCTATCGCGACACCCTGATCTTCTCGGGCACTGGCAATCCAGTGATGGGTGTCAAGGTGCTGAAGCGCGACGCGGCATGGACCACCGAAACCGTCTGGCAGAACAAAGACTTTTCCATGTATATGAGTTCGCCGGTGCTGGGTGGCGCCGCGGGCGATCTGCTGTTCGGCTTTTCCGAGCGTAAGCGCGGAC